>CAYPCQ010000016.1:0-33143 GCA_964409245.1 uncultured Verrucomicrobiota bacterium | reverse complement strand
AACGGCAGCGCTGGGAGCGTTGGTGGCTTTTTCAGATTCAGGAGACTTCAGGAGGAAACGCCGGTCTGAACGGTGAGGATTGTGGCATTCGGTGCATTCCTTCCGGTCCGCTTCGGCATGGGCCTTGTATTGCATCACCTGCTGGGCTTCGTGGCAATCAAAACACAGCTTGCGGGCGGGCATGACCAGCAGCGCTTTTTCCGTCGTCTGGTGCGGCACGTGGCAGAGCAGGCATTCCCCCACGGCAGCCGGGGCGTGGGTATATTTGAACGGCCCGAAAAAGTCCTTGTGGCAGGTGAAACAGAGCTGGGGCACCGGGATCTTCAAGCGCTGGGAAAAGCTGGATTCATGGCATTCCCGGCAGCGGACCTCCGCATACGGTTTGTGCACCACCATCACCGGGGCTGCCGTCGCGGTTGGGCGGGCAACCAAGCCGCTATTGGTGCCGGGATTGGCCGATGCCGCCCCCGCCGTGGCGGCATTGGTCTTCGGCCCTTCGCCGGGCACGCCGTCGAAAAAGATGGCCAGCCATTGGTGCCGGGATTTGGTCGCACACCCGGCGCCCAAGGCAAAGCCAAAGCACACCCCCAGCAACAACCCGATGCCACGGCGGACGGAATTCATGTTTGGAGGGCGCATTTTTCCCGGTCAGCATTCCATCACCGCATCAGGATTTTTTCTGGCCAAAACCAAAGACGCTGACTTTCCTGTCGCCCAGTTGGTTGGTGACGATGACCAGGTATTCCAGCTTGAAATTCGGCGCCGCATATTTTTGGAAAAGGCGCACGTTCTGGTAATCGACAGCCACTTTGGCGGGCAAGTCGAAGGCCACCGGGTTGTTCTTATCCGCCTCCCCGAAATATAGCAGCAACCGGCCATCCACATCGAAAATCTGCACCACCTGGGCCGCGGCATCCACGACATAGATGCGCCCTTCGCGGTCCACCGCGATTCCCTTGGGCCGGGCGAATTCGCCTGGCCGGTCACCCATCTGCCCCAAGGTCCGCAAATGGTTCCCTTCGGAATCGTAAACCTGCACCCGGGAGGCGCCCAGGTCGGAGGCGTAGATCTTCCCCTGGCTGTCCACGGCCAGGTTGGTGGGGGAAAAGAGTTTTGCCTTGGGATCTTTCGGGTCTTTCGGCACTTTGAACAACTCCGTGCGGTTGGTTTTATCATACACCCGCAGGCAGTTGTTTTTCAGGTCTGTCAGATACAGCCGGTCCTTGAAAATGGCCACATCGGTCGGCTTCATTTCGTCCATCTCGCCGATGGCGCCCTGGTATTGCTGGTCGCGGTCGAAAATCAGGACTTGGTTCCGCCCGGTATCCGCCACGTAAATGGTTCCATCCTCATCGACTGCGACGTTGACCGGCACCCGCAACTTGCCGGCTCCGGAAGGAGTGAAATTGACGATTTTCCGCGAATCCAATTCCGTGATGGCAATGGTCCGGGCGGCGGTGTCGCAGACATAGAGCCGGCCTTGGCTGGCCGCCACGCCATAAGGCTTCAGGATTGGCTTTTTCGGCGGTTCCTTGCCGGTCAGGAAGGTGACAAATTTGCCCGCGCCACCCCCCAAGTCGTTTTCGCACTGAAAACTCATCAGGAATTGGAGGCGGGGCGGGGCGGGTTCAGAGGGGAAAAAAACGAACTCCTGCGCCGTTTTTTTGGCAGTTTTGGCAGTTTTGGCGGCCGGTTTTTTGGCGCGTTCGGAAGCTGCCTGGCCGGGTTCCGTGGTGAAAGCCAACAGGCATACGACCGCCCAAATAAATTTCGCAGAATGGTTCATCTTCGTTGGCCTTTTTCTATAAGCGGTTTGCGGGCTCATTTCAAGACGAATGATCGCCTTTCTGAGCGGAAAACCGCTCCCGGGTCAAAGATTTCAAAGCGTCCTTCCCAGTGGCGCGCCGTCGGCCTTGGCAGATCCCGCGACAGGTGGAATCCAAATCTCCTTTCCTGACAAATCAGGGAAGAGGCTGGCAGCCAAACCTCTTCCCCGATCTCCGCCAATCTCGCGGCCCCCCGGAGGGGTCGGAAGTGGCGCCTAATAACCAGTGGTTATTTGTTATGGCACTTCAAGCACAGGGCGCTGCTGGCGTTGCTGATGCGCAGGAAGTTCCCGTAGGTGTTGTCATGCACATTGTGGCAGGAGGCGCACTCGAGCTTGCCGCTGAACAGCGGCACCGTTTTGCCCGCATCCACGAAACTGGCGGAATTGGGGGACACGAGCTTGCCATCGGCCGTCGCCAAGGCGGTATCATACGTGAACGACACGGGGTGGTCGTTGCTCAGATCCGTGCCTAGCAGGGGAATCCCAGTGATGAAGTGCGTGCCAGTTTGGGTGCCGAAGGTGTCGATGGCCACCGTGCCATCATGGCAGCTCAAGCAAGCTTTAGAGGTTCCGGCCGGCTGCCCCGGGACCGCGTTCAGCGTGGGGCTGGTGTAAAGGGTGAAGGTAGCGGCGGTGGAGTTGCCATGGTTCCACAGAGGCACATTGGCGGTATTGCCGTTGTGGGGCGTGTGGCAGAAGATGCACAACTCGGAGGAGCCCCAGCCTTTGCCCGATAAATCGTGCTTGGTGCCGAGGATGCCCGCCGCCTGGGCTTGGGTTGACAGCGCCACCAACAGGCTGGCGGCCAGAGCGATTTTTACTATTTTGTTGTATTGCATTTTAACCTTTCTTGGATGGTTGCCTGTTTATGGTTTTGGTTTTTGGGCGATGGTGGCCGATCCTGATTGGATGGCCGGGTTTGACAACGAAATCGGACAACGATCCGGTTGCCATAGATTCGTTGAAAGTGATTGGGAGCGGATGGCAGCACTCATACTCGCGAGGCTCCTCCCGGGCGGCTTCCGCATACTGCAGGTTTGCACAGCGGATTCCGCTGGGCGCCGGTTTGGATCATGTCCGCCAGGGTCGTTTTCCGCAACACCTGGGTGATCCTTTTGGCGATTTCCTGCCACAGGTGCTGGGTCGGGCAGCAGTTGGTCGATTCGCATTTATCCATGCCCAGCAGGCAGGGGCCGAGCCATTGATCGCCTTCGACGGCCTCCAGAATCTGCAGCAGGGTGATCGCGGTTGGTGGCCGTGACAGCACAATGCCGCCCCGGTATCCGCGCTTGGTGTCCACCAAGCCATAATGGGCCAGCTGGTTGAAAATCTTGGCCAGGTAAGGCTTCCGCAAACCCGTGCGCTCAGCGATGTCCCGGATCAAGCGTGGCCGCGACTGGTTGTCTTCGAGGCAGCTCAAGGCGAGGATCGCGTAGCCGGTGGTTTGGGAGAGGGCTAACATGGCTTGGCCAAGGGGGAGCAATGCATACCGGACGCGGGCATCATCAAAATTGACGACCCTGGCATCATCATTGGTTTTAACCTAATCGGTTTCATGTATTAGCATCGCTTTTGCGGTTGTTTTTTTCCGGATCGACTGGCGGGCAGGAGATCATAATCCACCGAAAAAACCAATCATCCGCCGGATGTTTTATTCTTAATCAAAATGATGAATATGAAAATCTCTAATCAAACTGCAGGCAGTCAATTCCCGTTGCGGGGCCTGGTTGTGGAGCGTCATGGTTAATGGGATTGAACTGGGCCCGCCCGTCTGCGGCCAAAGCTATTTATTGTGGCACTTCAGGCACAGGGCGCTGCCCGCATTGCTCACCCGGAGGAAAGCCCCGTAGGTATTGTCGTGCACGCTATGGCAGGAGGCGCATTCCACCTTTGCGTTAAAGAGGGGAATGGTTTTGGCGGCATCCACAAAAGTGGCGGAGGAGGGGTTTTTGAGCCCGCCATCGGTGGAGGCCAGCGCCGAGTCGTAGGTGAAGGAGATGGGATGGTCGTTGCTCAGGTCTGAACCGAGCTTGGACAATCCGCCCAGAAAATGGGTGCCCGTTTGCGTGCTGAAAGTGTCCAGGGCCACCGTGCCATCATGGCAGCTCATGCAGGCTTTCGAGGTGGCCGTGGGCTGGCTGGGAACCGCGTTCAACGTCGGGCTGGTGTAGAGCGTGAAAGAGGCCGTGGCGGTGGTGCCATGGTTCCACAGCGGGGCATCGGTGGTCTTGGCGTTGTGGGGGGTATGGCAGAAGATGCACAATTCGGACGAACCCCAGCCATAGCCGGACAAATCGTGTTTGGTGCCGGTGATTCCCGCAGCTTGGGAGAGGGAAGGCAGCGCCAGCACAATTCCGGCGGCCAGGGCGGTTTTTATCACGTTGGTTGTTTTCATTGATGCCTTTCTCGGAGAGTTATGGTTTAGGTATGGTTTGGCTTGGCTTGACTTAGGGCGCAGCAGGGGCGTCCGCCGTGGGCGGAGAAAACGGGCGGTCATCCAAGGGCCGCCTGCCCGCCGAAATCCAGCCCGGAAACGCGGGACGGCAGATAAAGGATGCGGAGGTCATCAAAATTGAAGACCTTCTCATCATCATTGGCTTTAATCCAACTGCACTCATGCTATAAGTTTTTGTTGTAACAGCTATCACCGTCACTAGTTCGATGGTGCGTATTAAAGCAAAACCGCTCGGGAAAGTTAATCATCCGATGGATGATTTATAGCTAATCAAATTGATTAACATGCGTGGGATGATCCGCGCTTATTTCCCGGCTCACCGCCCCCAAACGGAACCCAAACCCCTCGCTGGCCGGCGCCGCAACCGGGCGGGCATGGGTTTTTATCATAATTAGTAATAATAATGTAAATAATAACCAAAGCTTGCTGATGGGTGCCCGGTTGCCGGCCCGGTCCGCCCGGCGCCTGCCAAATAAGTGCCTCTGCTGGGCTTTGTTCATGGAGTTTGGCGGGGGAGGCCGCCAACCGGCCGGCGCCGGGCGAAGTTCAAGGGTGGTGTTCCTTGACCCAGAGGACTGCCCGGTGGACCAGCTCGGAGGCGGTGGCGATCTCCAGCTTGTTCTTGATGAAGTTCCGGTAGGTTTGAATGGTTTTGGAGCTGACGCTGAAGGTCTTGGCGATTTGCCTGGTGGTCAAACCCTGGCCGATGAGCCGGTAAACCTCCAGCTCGCGGTCGGTGAGGCGTTCCTCCGGCTGGGCGAGCCCGCCTTCGGGCTTGGAGATGGCGTGGCGCCACATGCGCTCGCGGATGGCCTCGCTGACGAACGTCTTGCCGGCGCGGACCTGGCGGATGCCCTCGACAATCCGCAGGTGGCCGGCGCTCTTCATGATATAGCCCATGGCCCCGGCGAGCAAACTGCGCTCCGCGTAGATCGCTTCGTCCTGCATGGAAAGCAACAGCACTTTGATCTTCGGATGCTCCTGGCGGATGGTTTTGACCAGGTTGAGGCTGCTTTGGTGGCCCAGGAAGAGCTCCAGCACCACCACCTCCGGCCGCCACCGTTGGATGGCCCCCCTGGCCTCCGTGAGGCTGCCGGCCGATTCAATGCGTCCCAGGTCATGCTGGCTGAGCAGCAAGGTCAAGCCCTCGCGCACGATGGCATCGCCGTCCACCAGCAGGATTGTGCCCTTGTTCACCATACTAAATCATGAGCGGAAGCATCCCGCTTCCAGTGCCCACCTTAGGCATATGGGCGGCCAGATCAAGCCGCAAAACCAAGGGTTCCCCGGGCGTGCCTGGCGATGGCAGGGCAAGGCTAACGGCTGGGGGCTGGCAGCGAATGCCAGTGGCACTCGGCGCACAGCACCTTGGGCAGCCGGTGGCGGAGTTTTTCGCCCGCCCCCTTGGATCCGGCGCGGGCGCCGGGAATCACCCCGGCCTCGTGCGGATTGTGGCAGGTGATGCAGGTGATCAAGCCGTTTTCGTTCAAAGGCAGGACGATGCCGTATTCCTTTTCCAGCGCGCGCATGCGCAAGAGGTATTGCTCGCCGGGTTTCACCAGGTGCGGCTTGCCGGCGGGATGCCGGGGGCCGGTATTGTGGCAGCCCAGGCAGAGCATCTCCAGGCTGCCGATCAGCTTGACGGAGGTGAAGGAGGCGCTCCGCTCATCCGGTTTTTGGAGGTGGCAATAGAGGCATTTTTCCGGGACGATCTTCCCTGAGGCATCCAGCTGGTTGTGCGGGTTCAGCCGCTCGTATTGGCGGCCCTCATGGCAGCGGAAGCAGAAAGCCGTGCGGTTGGCGTAGGGGGCGTCGCGCAAAGAGGAAAGGCCGGTTTTTTCGGGGGCGCAAAGCGCGGCGAAGGAATGGCAGGTAAGACAGTTGATTTTATCGCCGGCATGGGGGAAGGTGGCCGGGATTTTGGGCCGCATTTCCTCCGGCAGCGCCACGTCGGTGGGATGCCGCAAATCACCCGGATTCTCGTAGTGGCACCGGCAGCCCGCCTGGAAATTGGTTCCGAACCGGATTTTGGCCGGGAGGGGGCCGTCCGGGCCGGTTTCGTGGCAGAGCTGGCAGTAACGTTGCTGATGGTGGAGATCGGTGCCATTGGGCAGTTCCCGCAGCACCGTGGCGGGCGAGGTTTCGGCGCTTTCCGCGGCGGCTGGAATCAGCGGCCAAAGGCTCAGCAGGCACACCGCCAGCCAGCCCCAGGCCCAGGGTGCCAGCCCCGGCTCCCCGGGGAGCGGCCGCGCTTTTTGGTTTGGAAAGGTGGTGGAATGCATGGCGCCGGATCAAGGGGCAAGACCCTCTTCGCCCAGGTCATCCTGCCCCCGGTGGGTGGTTGATTTGTGGAAATACTGGTAGCGATAGATCGAGTCGGGCCCGTGGCAATATTTGCAGGGGAGCTCCATCGACCGGTGGCGGAGGAAGCTGTTGTTGGAATCCCCTTCCTCGTTCAGGCCTTGTCCCGGGCCGGGATTTTTCGCGCTCCATTGGTGCACGTTGTGGCAGGAGGAACAGGAGATCGTGCCTTCGTTGACGAGCTTGCCCGAAACCGGATCGAATAGTGGAAAGAACGTCTGGTTCGTGCCGCGGGAGGCCGGGGTATTCACCACGGTCGTCGGCGGGTGATAGGTGAAAGTGGGGACCTTGCTGGCGCCCACGGCGTTTTCCGAATGGCAGGAGATGCACATCTGGTCCACCAGCGGCGCCCGGTGTGAAGGAGCCTGGGATGGCGCCATCCAGAGCCCAACCGCCGGCCGCTTGAGATCCCGGGCCCATATCTTGGCAGCGGTGGGCGAATTATGGGCCAGGTGGCAGGCCAGGCAGGGCCCTGAGTCGGCCGCGCGCTGGCCGCGGAGGTTGGCATTGTCCGGGAACTTGATGGAGAGGTCGTGCTTGGTTCCGATCACCACCGTCTCCCCGGGATGGCAGGTGGCGCACAAGGTGGGCGCGGGCGCCGCCGGCTGGCGGAGGAAACTGTCCCGTGGGCCGCCCTCGGCCAGCTTATCCCCCGGGCCGGCGGCTGTGGGATTCCAGCGATGCGGGTTGTGGCACGTCAGGCACGACATCTGGTTGGTGGCGCCGGCTTGCGGGCTATTTGCCCAAAGGGGCAGCGCGGCGGCGGCGGCAACGGACGGCAACGGTGAAACATCCAGGGGATGGGAGTGGGGGCCGGCGACTTTCTTTTCCGCCGGACCGCCCGGCCGGTGGCAGCTCAGGCATTTCTCGCTGGGGTTGGGAGAAGCCACCCAAGGCCTGGCCCAGGTGGAGTTGCCGGCCGAGTGCACCAGGTGGCAGGCTCCGCAGGCCCCCGTCTCGGTGGGGGCTTTCCCCTGGAGGTTCAGGACGGCGGGAGCCGCTCCGGATAAATCGTGCCGGGTTCCGGCCACGCTGGCCTGGTTGGCATGGCACTCCTGGCAGAGCGCCGACGGGCTGGCGCGCAGGAAATTCCCGCTGCGGCGCAGCGGACCCTGCGCGGGCGAACCATGGGGATCGTGGCAGGTGATGCAGGTGAGGTTCCCGTTGGCGGCCGGCCGGCGCCCGGAGTCGAACAAAGGCAGCGAGCTGGGGCGGGCCGCAGCCGGGAAAGACTGCACCACCGGCAAGGGGATGCCAATCGGGTGGCCGCGGCCCAGCAGGTTGGTCCGGGCATTGAGACCCGAGGCTCCATGGCAGCTCAGGCAGAGCGCCGCGTTCGGATCGCCGCCGCCCGCCAGGGCCCGGGCGTTCTTGTGGGGCAGATGGCAGGCGGAGCAGGGGCCCCCTTGGGCCACGGTCTGGCCCGCCAGGTTTTTCTCGCCGGGGAATTTGGCGGCCAGGTTGTGCTGGTTTTCAACGAGGCCCCGCTTGTCGGCATGGCAGTTGAAGCAAAAGGAGGATTGGTTGTCCAGCTTGGCCACCAGCAGGTGCTTCTCAATCTTGTTCTGGTGGATCTTATGGCAGGTCAGGCAGGTCAGGGCGCCGCTTTTCGCCAGCTGGGCGCCATTGGTGAGCAGCGTGGCGGGGACGATGGCGTTCGCCGGCAGCATGTTGATGGCGTGGGAAAAGTTGCGGGTGCCATCCGCGTTCAGAGGATTCTTTTCGGTATGGCAGGTCAGGCACAGGGCGGAATCGCTGACGGATTGTTTCAGCAGGTGCTCCTCGTGGCCCGCATGCGCGGTGTGGCAGGTTTCGCAGGAAATATTATGGGCAGCGGATTCGGGGGGGGAGTGCTTGCTCCAGAGCAGCCGGGGGATGGCATTGGTGACCGGACCCAGCGGGTGGTTGGCTCCCGCGCGATCCCCGGCCATGGTGGGATGGCACAGCAGGCAGATGGATGAATTGGTATTATACACCCGGAGGAAGGTCGAGGTCATCTCGCCGGTCACGCTGGAAACCCCGTGCGCGCTGTGGCAGGTGACGCATTGCATTTTGCCCTGCGGGTCCAGCGGAAAGGTGGCCGGCGGCCGCATGCCCGGGGGTGGGGTGGCGCCGGACTCGTGCCCGCGCCCTTTCTCGAAAGCCCAGCGCGAGTCCAGGACGCTGCCATCGTGGCAGGAAAAACACATCTCCGAGGTGCCCTCCACCTGCTCCGTCTGCAGCGGCGCCAGGTCGGTGCCCCGGCCATCCATGAAAAACGTGTCCACCCAGCGGTAATGGCAGATGGCGCATTCCTTGGCGGAGCTGGGATTGCGGGGAACGTGGCGTTGATGCAGCTCCGCGGCGGATAAGGTCCAGGCGGCCAGCAACGGCAGCCACATGCATAGGAGCGCAGGGCCGGCGAGGCGGGCGGGCCGGTGCGCCACTGCGATTGGAGGGCGCACGGCCGTCATGGCTTTTCCTCCTTCAGGAACCGGAACACGCCCACGCGGTTGAGGGTCATCTCCACCACGTACAGGCGCTGCTGGGAGTCAAGGGCCAGCCCCATCGGAGTGGTGAAGCGCTTGGCCTTCCCGGTGCCGGACTCGGTGATCAGCTCCTGAAAGCGGCCGGAGGATTCAAAAAGCTGCACGACACCCAGGTAGCCGTCGCTGACGTAGACGGTGTCGCGGTGGTCGATGGCGATGCCTTTGGGACGGTAAAACTGGCCTTTATCCACCCCCCAATCGCCTAAAAACGTGACAAACAGGCCTTCCGGATTCAAAACCTGCACGCGGGTATTAAGCACCTCCACCACATAGAGATCGCGGGCCTGGTTTTGCGCGATGGTGAAGGGATAATGGAACTCGCGCCGCTTGGTGCCAGGGGTGCCCAGCACTTTCTTAAGCTTCAAGCTCTCCAAGTCATACTGCAGCAGGCGGTGGTTGTCGTTGTCCACGATGAAACATTCGTGCGCTGCCTCATCCACCACCAGGTCGGTGGGGTCAGCCGGTTTCTCGTTGCGGGGCGGCAGATCAATCCGGGCCACGAACTGGCCGGGGGGATCGAAGATCTGGATGCGGTGGTTGCCGGAATCGGCCACATAAATCCGCCCCGAGGTTCCCACCGTGAGGCCCAAAGGAAAGTTGAACTGGCCATTGGTATTCCCCTTTTGGCCGAAGCTGCCCAGCAAGCGGCCGCCGGAATCGAAGGCCTTTACGCAATGGTTGAGCCCGTCCATCACGTAGGCGGCATCTTTCGGGCCAATGGCGACATCGCTGGGGCTGCCGAAATCGCCCGGCAGATCATACAGGTGCTCGACTGCGGCGGCCTGGGTGCGGGCCGCCGCTGCCAACAGCCACAGGCATAAACTTAGTGCGCGCATACGGAGCGGACGGGCGGGGGCGCTGGGGTGGCAAGGGTGGCTTCCATTCAAGGACCAGGCTTCATGAATTCCGGCAGGAAGAACGTCCGGTATTTATCCACCATGCCGACCACTTCATTGCCCTCGAGGAAGTTGATCCGTTCCGGTGGATACCCCAGATCCCGGAGCGACAAGACGGGCTTTTCTTTCCGGTGGCAGTCGTTGCACACGTAGGGCTTTTTACTGGTCACGCTGTGGATGACCTTGACGGCTTTGGATTTCTGGTATTCGCTGAGCGTATCCCCGCTCTTGATGAATTCGCTGGCGTAGGCGATCCGCTCGTCGGAATCAACCCGGGCGCTGCCGCCGCCGGCCTGCTCAAAGGGAATGATCTTGGCCGTGTAAAAACCCGGGCGGGCATGGGGGACCGGGCTGTCCACGATCTTCCCCGTCTGCCGGTCATACCATTTATAGGCCGGCTTGGCGGCCGGATCGTCAAAGCGTATGTGGCAGGTTTCGCACGCCATGAAGAAGGCGTGCATGTTCCAGAAGGCCCGGACTTCCTTGACCTTGTTGTGGGGCATGTCCCCGTGGCATTTGTTGCAGTAAGAACGCTTGTCGGGCAGGATGTCGAAGTCGATATGATGGAAGTGGCCTTCGAGGCGGATCGTATCCAACACGCGGTAGCCCAGGTATTGCTTGACCCGCTCATCCCCCGCAAAGAGGCTTTTTTTCAAAGTTTGGGTGGTGTTCTGGCGCTTTTGGGCGGCCAGTTCCCTGGCCGTTTTGACCGCCGTATGGCGTTTGACCACTGCGTGGATCAGGTGGCCGAAGGTGAGCTTCCAAATGATGACCATGTAGATCATGGTCAGCCCCATCGAGAAAACTATGAGGAGGATTTTCAGGAATCGCTTCATATCGCCTCCCCTTGAATGGCTCCGGAACCGGCATGATGGCCGTGCGGAGGCTTGATTTCGCTGTGGTAGCCGCACTCGGTCATCACTTCCACGTAATGTTGGTAATGCTCCTCGATCATGAGTTCTTCGGAGAGATAGCCATTGATGAAGGCGGTGCCCATGGGGAAAACCGACACCGAGAAATGCACGTTGTACCAGTGCCAGATGAAGAGGAACAGCGCCGCCAGCAGCGCCTCATCGCTGTGCGCGATGATCGCGTAGTTGATCACCTGGCCGGTCAGCAGGTTCGAGAAAAAGGTCTCGTTCCACAAAATGAGGCCGGACGTCCCGATGATGAACATGCCCCAAAACGGCGCCCAGTAATCGAATTTTTCCTTCCAGGTCCATTTGGTGCCCTTGGGGCGTTCGTCAGTCAGGTAGAGCAGGTATTTCAGGAGATCCCGGATATCCTTGGCGTCCTTCAAGTTGGGGACCAAGGGTTGCGTGATCAGCATTTTGACCAGGTTCATGAGGGTCAGTTCGCCCCGCTTCTTCATCGGCAGGAAGTCGTGCTTGTAGATATTATATGCCAGGTAGAAAATGTGGTATAGGAACAAGGCCAGGAGTACAGATCCAGTCACCCGGTGGACGATGGGGGCGTATTCGATGCCGCCGAAAAGGGCGTAGAAATAATTCGCCCACGGCTCCTTGTGGAAACGGAGCGGCATGCCGGTCAGCACCAGCAGGATCACGGTGATCGCCAGGACGATGTGCTGGATTCGTTGGTTCAAGGTGAAACGGTAGAAAAACTTTTCACCGTTCTTGATTTTTATCTTAAAGCTGTGGGCCATGGGTTTAGCTCCTCCTGCGCAGGACCAAGGTCGGGAACAAACGCCGCAATAAATCGAGGAAAATGATCCCCATCAGCGGCAGCAGCGTGGTTCCCGTGAGGAAAATGAAAAACACGGTCACCCAAAACTGGCCGGGGCTTTGGTCCAGCGCGAATTCCGCGTGCACATCGTAGGTGGCCAGTTTGGCGGAGGCGTTGGGGTGGCAATCGGTGCTGGAGCAGGTCTGGGACTTGTTGGCCGGGTGGGTGATGGCGCGGGGATCCTTGCGGCTGAGCATCTGGTGCACCGACTCGCCCTTGCGGACATGGCAGTCCAGGCAGTCCGGGATGCGCTCATCCAGGAACGAGGCGGCTTTGCCGTGGAAACTGTCATTATAGGAAAGGCCCGCCTGGGTCTTCAGGTTGTGGCGGGCCACCAGCGCGGGGTCGTCGTGGCAGCGTCCGCAGGCTTCAGACAGGTTCTTGGGGTTCCGGATCTTGTGCAAACGGGTGGTGACGTGGTTGTAAAAACGGACAATGAACTCGTCGGATTGGTGGCACACGCGGCACCGGCCCAGGGCTTTTTCCGAGATGCCCGCATTCTGGTGCTTGTCGAAGGCCATTGGCCGCCACAGCGGATTGTCATGGCAATCCTTGCACTCCGGGTAATCCTCGGCGTATTTCTTCAGCTTTCCGTTCTCGTCGTATTTGCTATGAACGCTGCCCGCCAGGAAGGTGGCCGCATGCTTGTGCGAAAAATTCTTCGAGCTGGTGGGTTCGACGATGTGGCATTCCGTGAGGCAGTCCACCTTCTTGGCCGGATCATGCGGGATCTTGACGATGTCCGCGTGGCAGCCCTGGCAGGTAACCTTGCCGTGCACGCTGCTGTTGAAAATCTCCTCGTTCACATAGCACAACCGCAGGGTGCCGTCCTCCGCCACCTGGCTGAGGCCGGGATATTTGTGGCACAACAGGCAGTTGCCCGAGTCGGCGCCGCGGGAGCCGGGGGGAGTCAGTGCCAGCGCCAAAAAGAGGAGCAGCGCGGCGGCAGTGCCGCTGTGAAATAATGCCTTTTGCCCGCCGCCCACTGCGGTTGCCAGGTTTGGCCGGCCTTCGCTGGGGGGGGGCGGCACGGCGCTATCCGGCCATTTCTTTTCTGTCGATTGGTTCATCGGCGTCGTCGCATGATGCTGATCTACATGAATGGCAAAACAGGAATTAACTGTCAAATTTATAAATCCTGATGCCAGGCCCCCGATGCAGCCATCCTCCAAGTCTCGTCCCCGGGGCCTTGACGGCCCGCCAGGACTAACCCCTCGGGGCCGCCCCCCGTCAGGCCGCCCGGGGAAAGCGGGTTAGAAATCGTGATCCAATCAATTAGCGCCTGGGAATGGCGATTCCCCAAGTCGGAGATGGGCGCCGGGCTTTGAACGAGCGTCATTTTGGGGTTAAAGTTAAGAACGTTTAACAATAATAATAAGGGTATATTATTGTAATCGGGTGGGTGGTGTTTGGTGCGGTTATGATAATAATTAAATATACTAATGATATTGGCCGGGCAGGGCGGTGATCCCAGGCCGCCCGGGCCTGGGTTTGATCCCGCCCAGACAGTCATTTTTTGCCTTTTATCGCAATTAACGGTTAGCATTAGCCAATAAACGGGGATTTTTTGGATTAGACAATAAACTTCACCCATTAGATGCTTTGATGCATACGGGACGGGTGGGGGTGTCTCTGCAAACGTGCTAATTTTGAGGCCCGATCCGGACTGGTTCGGCAGTTAATCAGTTTGATGAACTTTAATATGAGGAACGGTTATAGGGTATCGCCAGAAAGCTGAATGCTGCGGAAGGCGGAAACACCAGGGTGTTTCTAGAATCCGGCAACCGGCGGCGGCATCCTTGGCCAAAAACGATAAAATCATGAAAATAAACCATTCGAACAAATGCGGGCGCCTGGTCGGTTCGGCTCTGGCGGCGCTGGTGATGCTGGCCGGTTCGGCCGCCCAGGCCCAAAAGGCCCAAATCATCAACCGGCCTCTGACTCCTGATGATGTGGAAGTTTACAAGCTTCCAGCCAACACTCAGTTGTCGGGTGGCTTGCTTACGGTTGGCGTCGGATCTTCCGTCTATCTCGAAGCATTGGTGGTCAAAGGCGCCCCGGTGGCGGGGATAAATTGGGCGATCACGGTCCGGCCTTCAGGATCCACCATTGACCTGACACCCAGCCCCTTGGGCTCCAATATCCCCTCCTTTGAGCCGAGGGACCGCCTGGACTACGACATTGCCGGCCGGCAGCTTCTGGTGCCGGACAAGAAAGGTTCTTACACCATCACGGCCTCCGTGAACACCAATGGCACCTCCGATATGGTGTTGAGTTGCGTGGTGATCGCCGCCACTTACGCCGGAGTGGGCGTCGTGGACGGCAACAATATTGCGGTGAACCGCCAATGCGGCAACTGCCACGATGGCGGGATCACCCCGGACAAGGTGACGCCGTGGGCCAAAACGGGCCATGGCCACTTTTTCACGCAAGCCATCGACGGCCAGATGAGCAGCCATTACAGCTCGAATTGCATTTCCTGCCACACTCTGGGCTATGACACCTCGCTGACGGCCACCAATGGCGGGTTTGACGACATCGCCAAGCAGTTGGGCTGGACTTTCCCAACCGTCCTGACGAATGGCAACTGGTGGAACTTGCCGGTGGCGATCAAGCAGGTTTCCAATATCCAATGCGAAAACTGCCATGGCCCGGGCAGCGAGCACGGTGGCCGGACCTCCAACATTTCCGTGAGCTTCAGCGCCGGCGTTTGCGCCTCCTGCCATTCGGAAGAGCCGTATCACTTCAAGCCCGAGGAATGGCTCAATTCAAAGCACGCGGTCGCGGTGCGGGAGGAGGAACCCAGTTGCGCGGGCTGCCATAGCGGCATCGGCTTTATCGACCGGATGGATGGCGCCACCACGATCCGGACCAATTATGCGGCGGTCACCTGCGTCACCTGCCACGACCCGCATTCCGCCGACGCATCGCACCAACTGCGGGGCCTTGGCAAAGTCACTTTGAAGGACACCAGCAAGCCGGGTGGCCCCACGGTGATCACGACTGCGGGCAAAGGCGCCATCTGCATGCAGTGCCATATGTCGCGCCGCGATGCGGCCACCTATGTGAATACCGCCACCGCCAACAACCGTTTTGGTCCGCATCATGGCCCCCAGGCTGACATGCTGATGGGGGTGAATGCCGTCACCTACGGGAAGACCATCCCCAGCTCCGCCCACACGACCCTCATCGGTGATGCCTGTGTGACCTGCCATATGCAGTCGGTGGATCACACCAATTCCGTCTACTCGCACGCCGGCGGCCATACCTTCTGGATTTCCGCCGCCAACGGAACCAATGCCCCCACCGAACTGGTGGGTGTTTGCCAGACCTGCCATGGCCCGGGCCTGACCACTTTCGACCTGGCGCGGGTTGACTATGATGGCAACGGAGTGGTTGAAGGCCTGCAAACCGAGGTCCGGGGCCTGATGAGCCAGCTTTCGCAATTGCTGCCGCCAGTTGGCGTGCCCAAGCTGACCGTGGCGGCAGTGTCCAGCTCGATCAACACCAACTACACGGCTGCCCAGCGCAAAGCCGTCTACAACCTGCTGTTCGTTATGGAGGACAAGAGCTATGGGATCCACAATCCCTCCTACGCGGTCGGCCTGCTCAAGGCTTCCATGGCCGACCTCAAGCCCGGCAGCAGTGGTGGCAATTGCAATGTCAACGATGTGAACGCGGCCCTGGCAAATTACTTCGTCAACAGCACCAATGTGATTGCCAACCCGGTGTCCTTGGGCCAGGGCACTTTCCAGTTGGGGATCGCTGACCCCGTCGGTTGGAATTTTGGGGTGCAGGCTTCCACCGACCTGGTGAACTGGACCAATTTGCCCACCGCCGCCAAGCCGGTCTATCAGTTCGTCGATCCCGATGGGACGAACGCTCAAAAACGCTTCTATCGGCTTAGGTTCCCGTAATCGGGGAAGCGAAGCTGATTTAACTGGTGCACGTTAAGATTCCGCGGGGCGCAGGCCTCGCGGAATTTTTCATTTCCACCCCCGGTTTTATGGGGCGCCACCACCCGTGGACCCCGGCCCAGCCAGGGAATCAGGATCGCCTGACCGCTCAAATTTTATGCTGCATACAAAGCCGTCATGGTTCCAGAATGGGGAAAATGGAATAACGCATGAAAACGCACCGATACATTTTGGCAGCGGGGCTGGCCTGGCTGGCCGCCGGGGGGGCAATCCGGGTGGGGGCAGCGGCGGAAATTGTCCGCGCCGATTGGTATTTCCGCGAATCGCTGGTGGCCATCCGGGATTGGGAGGCCATCCTGGCGCAATGGAGCAAAACCACTCCGGAGGCGGAGCAGGCCTTTGTTTTTCCGGTGCCGCAAGACGGCGCGCCGGTGGCCTGGCCCAATCCCATCCCGCTCCTGCTCTTGCCCGGTGGCGACGCCCTGGGCAGCGTGGCCGTGCGCCGGGCGGGGGAACGGTTTGAAATCACCCGCACGAACCAGCCCGGGCTTCCGGCCACCGCCCAAGTGGCTGCGGGCCAGCTGGTGACCGGGTATTGGCATCCCGGCGGGGGCGCCAAGGACCGTTGGTATCATGCTTACCACCGCCGGTTTGATGCCCTGGGCCGCTTTTACCCCAAGGCGTCGCCTTTCGCTCTGGAGATCCAGGCGCCCCTGGATTTGCGGCGTGGTTCCAATTCCGTGGCCGCCACCTTGCGGAACGTCACGGCCGAACCTTTGCCTATGGCCTTGCGCTGGACCCATTTCCGGAAACAAGGCGGGCCGGTGGTTCGGGAGCAGGACGTCTCCTTGCCAGGGAACGCCACCCAAAGCGTCCATCTGCCGGTGGAACTGCAGTCCGAGGAGGGAAGCTTCCTGGTATTTACCGTAAAGGCGGGGGGGGTGACCTGCCGGATTCCTTTGCTGGCCCATGTGGAAAACACGAGCCGGGTATTGGCCAGCATTGGCCAGGTGCTGCAGGACACCCCGGACCCGGCTGCCGCCGCCACGCTGGCCCGCATCCAGGCCCAGGCCGGGAAATGGCCTGGCTCCACGGTGGATTCCAACAGCCCTGGCTGGCGCGGATGGTTTGAGGCCGCCAGCGAGCTGCGCGACAGCCTTCTATTGCGGCGGATCCAGTTTGGCAGCCTGCTGTTCCTGAAGCGGAAACCGTTTGATTCGGAACAGCCTTATATGGATGCCCACCATTTGCGCAATCCGCCCGGAGGCAGCCTTTGCCGGCTTTCACCCGTCCGGCCGGATGGCCAGGTGACCCCCGTGGTGGATTCCCTGGGGGAGGGCGTTTACCGCGATTTGTGCCTGCACTGGGAGGGGCGGAAAATCCTCTTTTCTTTCGGCAATGGTTCCGACTTGTGGGATGGCTCCCAAAGTTATCATTTATATGAGGCGGACCTCGCTGGCGGCGCCCCGCGGCAGCTCACGTTCGGCCCCAAGAACGATTGCGAGCCTTTTTACCTGCCGAACGGCCAGCTTGGCTTCACTTCCGACCGGTCGGAGCATTTTGTGATGTGCGGCGCGGCGCGCCACGTGGCGAACCTCCATGTGATGGAGCGGGATGGATCGTCCATCCGGCAGCTGAGCTTCAATACTTTCAACGATTTCAATCCCTCCGTGCTGCCCGATGGCCGCATCATATACAGCCGCTGGGAATACAATGAACGGTCGGTCACCTCCCTCCACCACCCGTTCACGGTGCATCCGGATGGGACCATGATGGCCCCTTATTACGGCAATGCCACCATCCGGCCCAACGTGGTCATGTTCTCCCGGCCGGTGCCGGAAAGCACCAAAGTCATGGCCTTGTTCACCGGGCACCATGGCCAGACCCACGGGCCGATCGGGCTGATCGACCGCAACCTGGGGGTGGATGGCCCCAAACCGATCCAATTGCTTACGCCGGATATTCCAGTAGTGGGTGAGAAGGCGGAGGACAGCCAGCATGGCTGGTTCAGCGATCCCTGGCCGCTGGCTGAGGACACCTATTTATGTTCCTTCACGCCCACGGTCGTCCCCTGGCTGGCGCGGAGCTGGGCAATTTACCTGGGGGACCGCCACGGAAACCTGGCGCTCGTTTACCGGGATCCCGGCATTTCCTGCGCCGAGCCGGTTCCCCTGGTCCCGCGCCCGGCGCCCGCCGGATTGGCCCGCAATGCGGAAGGCGGAGATGCCTCCGAGAGCGAGGCCACGCTCATCGTGGCGGACATCCAGAAAGGCCTGGCGGATATCCCGCGCGAAGTGCCCCGGTATCTGCGGATCATTGAGGATATTCCCCGCAAAGGGGTGCACGAGGGGGGGGTGGTCATCACCTCGGGCAGCCAGATTTACACCGTCAAACGGGTGATCGGCACGGTGCCCATCGAGCCGGACGGCTCGGCCTTTTTCAAGGTGCCCGCGAACCGGAACCTCTACTTCGAGGTGCTCGATGCCAATCAACTGGAAATCCAGCGGATGCGGAGTGTCGTCTGCCTTAAACCCGGTGAAAACCGCACCTGTGTGGGCTGTCATGAACACGCCACCATGGCGCCACCCAACCGCGCCTTCAGCGCCTGCCGGAAAGCGCCCGCCCAACCCGTCCCGCCCGCCTGGGGCCGGGCGGCTTTCAGCTTCTTGCGGGATCTCCAGCCCATCCTCAACGCCCGCTGCGCCGGCTGCCATACCTTCGACCGCCAGCGCAACCGGGTGATCCTGACGGGCGACCTCACCGACCGGTTCACCGTGGCCTACGAGGAACTTTTGCCGTATTTGAAACTGGCTAATTCCATGCGCTGGGATCATCCCGATGATGTTTATGCCCGCCCCCCCTATACCTACGGTTCCAAGGCCTCCTTGCTGGCGCAGCTGCTGTCCCAGGGGCATAATGGCGTCACCTTGACGGAGGCGGAGCGGATCGCCCTGGCCACGTGGATCGATCTCAATGCCCCCTATTACGACCGGTATGAGAGTGTTTACGGGGATTTGCGCAGCATTTTCACCAAGCCGGTGGCCGAGGCCACCCAAGGCGTCTTCGGCCGGCGCTGTGCTTCCTGCCACGGAGCGGGCGATGGCCGCCAAAATACCTGGTGGCTCAGCCTCAACCACCGGGAGCCTGCCCGCAGCCGCGCCTTGATGGCGCCCCTGGCCCGGCCGGCCGGCGGATGGGGGCGGTGCGGGGAAACGGTCTTCGCCAGCACCAATGATCCGGATTACCAGTTGCTGCTGCAGGCCTTGGGCACGCTCGGGGATCAGTTGGCGCAGCGCCCGCGTGAAGATGTATTATCCCTGCGCGGAACTTCCGTGGCTGGCCAGCGCCTGGTGTTTCCGGAGCCTCCCGCGCCCCGCCACGCGGCGGCTGCCCTGCCGCCGCCTGGCAACTGGGTTTACCTGAGCGACCTGTCCTGGCAGGCCGCCCGGGCCGGATGGAGCCCCAATGGCGACGGCCTGCCGCGCCGGGATCGGGACATCGAGGGCATGCCGCTGCGTCTGGGGGGCCAGGTTTTTGCCAAGGGCCTCGGCACCCATGCCCCATCCCGGATCGTTTTTCGCCTCGATGGCGCTTTTGACCGGTTTTGGAGTCAGGCCGGGGTGGCCGAGGCCGGGGGAACCGCCGTATTCCAGGTTTACCTGGACGACACCCTGGTTTACGACAGCGGTCTGCTGCCGGGCAACGGGCTGGTCCGGACCGTGGATCTGCCCATCCCCACCGGGCAGGTTTTGCGATTGGAAGTGACGGATGCGGGTGATGGCATCAGTAACGACATGGCCAACTGGGCGGGCGCCAAGCTGCGCCGGCGTGAATTGGCGAAGAAATAGCCGGGCGTTGGGGGCCGGGAAAAAAGCCGCCGCCACCGCGCTGGTTCTTTTGGGCGAAGGCTTGGTTGCGCATCCGTTATCCCGGCCGGCCGGGGACGGATCGGCGCCTCACCCAGGTCTTCCCTTGCCCAGCCTCCCGTGCGAATGGACCCCCTTTATGGGGCGCCGATTCCTTAATCCAGCCAGCGCTGGGTCAGGCCTTGGAAAGCGTCGATCCGGCGATCCCGCCAGAACGGCCACTGGACACGGGTTTGCTGGATTTCCGCGAGGTCCACTTCCACCAGCAGCTGGGTTTCCTCCGCGGGGCTGGCTTTGGCCAGGATCTGGCCATAGGTGCCCGCCACGAAGCTCTGGCCCCAAAATTCCAGACCGTCACCGGCCACCGGCTGCTCCCGGCCCACCCGGTTGATGGCCGCCACAAAACAGCCGTTGGCCACCGCGTGCGAACGCTGGATGGTTTCCCAGGCGGCGTGCTGCTGGGCGCCATAAACGGCTTTTTCCGAGGGGTGCCAGCCGATGGCGGTGGGATAAAAAAGGATTTCCGCCCCCTGCATCGCCGTCAGACGGGCCGCCTCCGGGTACCATTGGTCCCAGCAGATCAGCACGCCCAGGCGGCCAAAACGGGTGTTCCAGGCCCGGAATCCCAGATCCCCCGGGGTGAAATAATATTTTTCATAAAACAGGGGATCGTCGGGTATATGCATTTTGCGGTAGATCCCGAGCAAGGCGCCATCCGCGTCAATGATGGCCGCTGAATTATGGTAAAGCCCGGGCGCCCGGCGCTCGAAAAGGGAGGCGATCACCACCACTCCATGGCGGCGGGCGAACTCCTGGAAGGCCAGCGTGCTCGGGCCGGGAATCGGCTCGGCCAGGTCGAAATAGGCCGGATTCTCCGACTGGCAAAAGTATTGGGACCGGAACAACTCCTGGGTGCAGATGATTTGAGCTCCGGCCTCGGCGGCGCGCCCGGCCGTGGCCAGGGTTTGGGCCAGGTTGGCTTCGGGATCGGCGGCGCAACGGTTTTGCAGCAGGCCGAGCTTTACTTGGGTGCGGGGAATGGGGAGCGCCATTATCTGCCTTTGGTCTTGGTATGGGTGCGGAAAAGCCGGGCGGATCGTTCCAGGGTCTGGGTGCCGCCGTGGTCGTCCGCGGATAGCGGTTCGGTGGAGTCTTTGAAAAGATCCCGGACAAACTTGCCCAAGGTCTCGTTGGTGGGGCCGTAGCCCTGGTGATAGATATAATACTCCAAGTCGTAAAGCAGTTCCTCAGCGGTTTGATACCGCAGGTCAATTTCCCGGGCCAGCACGCGGTGGAGGATCTCATTCAACCGGTAGTCGATCCGGTGGTTCAGCAGCGTGAAATCCGGGATGGGCAGATTCAGTATATTGTGCATGGAATCCGCATGCGTTTTCCCGCAGAAGATGTTGTGCCCCAATAACAAACGCGCGAGCACAATCCCGGTGGAAAAGAGGTCCGACCGCCGGTCGGTGACTTTGAAATCCGCCTGCTCCGGGCTCATGTAATCCGCTTTGCCGGCCACCGATTCGCCTTCGTTGATCGGCATGAAACCCCGGGCCTTGGCCACTCCGAAATCGCTCACTTTTACGTCCCCCTCAAAAGCCATGAGAATATTCTTGGGGTTGATGTCCCGGTGGACAATTCCCAAAGGCTGCCCCTGGCGGTCGGTTTTGGCGTGGGCATAGGCCAGGCCGCGGGTGACCCGGCTGGCAATGAACACCGCCATTTCGACCGGGAGCTGACAGTGCGTGAGGGCCAGCTGGCGGAGGAACTGGTCGAGATTGATCCCGCGGATCAACTCCATGGTGATGAAGACAATCCCACGCGCTTCCCCGAGGTGGTAGGTTTGGACAATGTTCGTATGGATCAAGTCCGCCACCAATTTGGCTTCGCCGATGAAATTATCGACGAAGCGCGACTCGCTGGCCAGGGATTGGCGCACGACCTTGATCGCGATGCGCTTCACGAAATCCCGCGCCCCGCGCTGCTCTGCTTCATAGACAACCCCCATGCCGCCTTCAGCCAGTTTGCGGATGATTTCGTACTGGAAATCACTATGTATGGTAAACAAACTACCCACGGGCGCCATGTTGTGCGCTGGCCTATCCGAGTCAAGCTCGGTGTGAGGATTGAGCCCTCCAAATGGCCTTTTTTGGGCATTTTCGCGAAAAAAACGGCGATTTTCGCGAAAAACCGCGATTTTTTACTTGCTGTTGGTCTTGTTACGACTTAAAACTCATCACAGTCAGTGACACTATACCAAACCTAACAAGCAAAAAATATGGCAAAACCATCGAAACCAGCGAAGCCAGCGAAGGCACCCGCGAAGGCGCCAAAGGCGGCCAAACCTTTGACCAAATCGCAGATCGCAGCCACCATCTCCGAAAAAACGGCCGTCACCAAAAAGACCGCCGCTGACATCCTGGATCTCATTTGCGAATTGGCTTATAAGAATGCCAAGAACTCTTTCACCCTGCCGGGCTTGGGCAAACTGGTCTTGGTGAAGCGCAATGCGCGCATGGGCCGCAACCCGTCCACTGGCGAAACCATCAAGATCCCCGCCAAGCAGGTGGTCAAATTCCGCGTCGCCAAGGCGGCCAAGGATGCCATTCTGGGCGTCAAGAAGTAATCCGCTTCATTGTCTTTCCCAAGGAGTTTGCCGGGCATGGTGGTCCGGCAGGCTCCTTTTTTATTGGCTCCTATGAAGATTGCAGTGGTTGGATGCGGGGCGGTGGGCGGTTTTTATGGTGCGCGTTTATGCCGTCTGGAGCATGAGGTGCGCTTTCTGCTGCGCTCGGATTTTGAGGCGGTCCGCCAAAATGGCGTTCACGTGGAGAGTGTTGATGGCGGCTTCCATGCCTGGCCGCGTCCCGCCCGATACCCTTCGGAAATCGGCGTCTGCGACCTGGTGGTGATCGCGCTGAAAACCACCGCCAACCCCGCCTTCCCGAGCCTGCTGCCCCCTCTGGTGGGGGAGCACACCGCCCTGCTTACCTTGCAGAATGGATTGGGCAACGAGGAGAGCCTGGCCCGCCTTTTCGACTTCCGCCAAATCCTCGGTGGAATGTGTTTCGTATGCCTGAACCGGATCAACCCGGGAGTGATCCGCCACCTGGCGCATGGGAGAATTGTGCTGGGGGAATATTTGCGGCCTCCTTCGCCAAGGACGGAAGCCATCGCCGATTTGTTCCGCCAGTCGGGTATCCGGTGCGACCTGGCTGGCAACCTGGAGGCCGCCCACTGGGAAAAGCTGGTTTGGAATGTGCCCTTCAATGGCTTGGGCGTGGCCGCCACCGCGGGTTATGATTCGGTGGTCCAAGGCGGGGTATCCGCCGGCCAGGCGTTGGGGCCTTGCCTGCCCACCGACCTCCTTTTGGGGGATTCCCGTTGGACCGATCTGGCCCGGGAACTGATGCTGGAGGTGATTGCCATCGCCCGCGCCCTGGGCTTTGGCTTGGACGCCAGCCTGGCGGAGGAAAACCTCCATCGCACCCGGATCATGGGCGGCTATAAAGCCTCCACGCTGCTGGACTTTGAAAAAGGCTTGCCGCTGGAGCTGGAAAGCCTGTTCCTGGAACCTTTGCGCCGGGCCCGAAAAGCCGGGGTGGAGGCGCCGCGCCTGGCTGCTTTGTGTGGCGTGCTGGAGCATTTGGATGGGCGGCGGCCCGGAATGATACCGCCCTAGCCCGTGGGTGCCCCTCCCTTTGGAAAGTGATGGCGCCGCCGGTTTTTGCGCCAATCGATCCCGCAAAAACCACCGGTCCCATGGCCTGGACATGGCTGGGGGCTGATTACGGGCCTTTTTGTGGATTTTCGGCCGCCAGCCTTCAGCCAGGATGAGACCGGGCCATAGCCGGTGGCTGAGCTGACCCTTGCCACCAGCCGCCAGATGGCGGCCGATTCATCCCCCTATCGATTGGACCGGGGGGCGTTGGTGGCGGGTGCGGGAAGCGGCAAAATGGATCCGGACGAGGGATTGGCCGGTGGTTGGTAAAGCCCGGATCCCAAGCCTGCGAGCGGATCCTTGGTGGGGCGTTTTTGCCAGGAGCGCAGGCCCCAGATGCCGAGGCCGACCAGCAGCAGCAGGATGAAAATGGGCAGCACGAACCGCCAGTTGATCTTGGACACCTGCAGCAACAGCGCATCGACCCAGTTGTGGGAATCGGCCGCCAGGCTGGGCGGTTCCTTGAATTGCTCGATTTCAGCCAGTTCGGCCTCCAGATCCTGCAGGAGGGCCGCCGGGTCGATTTTGAGGAAAGTGGCGTAAGCTTTCACAAAGCCGCGGATGTAAACCGGCGCGGAAAATGTCCGGTAGCGGCCCTCCTCCAAAGCCCGGATGTGATCCGTCTTTATTTTGGTTGTTTCCGCCACCGCGTAAACGGTCAGATTCTGGCTTTCACGCGACTGGCGAAGCTTTTCGGCAACTTTCGACATGCCCTTACTCTAATGGATCCACCTGGTGAAACAATGATTTTAACCGGCCGCGCCCTGGAAAGCCTGGACTTTCGCCAGGATGGTTTCAGTGCACCCGGCCACACTGAGCACATCGCATTCGCTGCCCATGATGAAGGGGTGCTCCGCCGCCTTCATCCTTCGCTCCAATTCCCGCGCCTGCTGAACCACTTCAGCTTGGGTGACCAATTGGTCGGAATAAAAGCGTTTGGAGGGCAGGTTGCCGAATAGAACCGTTCTTTTGGGAACCAGCCGGGCATCCTCCCATAACTTGCGGGAACTGCCCAGGCTGAGGATGGCCGGATCCAGGCTGGCAAAGTGGCGCACCTGGCCTTCGATTAATTCACCGCAGCAATGGAAAAACAGGTCCACCCCGTGCTGGTCCAACAACGCTTTGATCTTATGGTGCAGGTTCATGACATACCGGTCGAAGATATCCGAACCCTGATGGAGCTGCCGGGGGGAAAAGTAAACCTGGTTGGCGGCCGGTTCGGCGATGCAGACTATTTTCGCCCCGGCGGCGATCTTCCACCGGACCGAAATCAACACCATTTCCAGCGCCAGTTCCAACACCTTTTCCAAACGCCGGACTTCCTCGTCGTCCTGCGCGGTGGCCCCGCTGCCGGAAATGAAGATGGCGCCGATCGGATCATCGAGCAGTTTGGTGGCCAGGGAAAAAGGGCCGATGCACATGGCCACCGGGACCAGGTCAGTTTTTTTGGCCACGTGAGCGACTGCCTCCACTTGGGCGCGCAAGCGGGGGATATCCGCTGCCGCCGGCTTCTTTTGGAGGATTTCCAGATGGCCGGGCACCGGGCACTCGCGGAAATGATAGGCCGGGATCTGGCTTTCCGGGATACCCAAGGCGCAGAGCAAGGCGGCCTTTTCCACCTCCAGATTCATGTGAGCCAGCGCCAGCGGAGTGCGAAAGCGCCGGGCGGTTTCCACCACGACCTGGCCGAGGCGGTGGCCATCCAGTTGAACCGCCTGCGGATCGGCATGCTCATGCAACACCAGGTCTGTGCCAATGGGCATCCGCAGGCCTGAAGCTGCGAGGTCCAAATAATATTTGCGATCCATATCTTAGCTTTCTCGATGGTTGGAAGGCCGGTCAGGAGTTGGGCGCAACCGGCGCACAGGGTTTATGCCGGGGTGGTAGATTCAAGTTGGCGGAGAAGCCTCACGCTCCCCTGCCAGCCTCTGTCCAACCAGCCACTCCCGCCGCCCAGCGGCGGTGAGGACGGTTGCAAAACGAACCGGCCTGGGATGGAGCATCCGCCATCCAAGTCATTGCTCCCCAGCGGGTTGGAAAGTAATCAACGACGGCCACCGGGACCGCCACCCGGGCCACCGCCGGGGCCGCCACCGGGACCACCCGGACCGCTGCGGCCGCCGCCTGGGCCTCCTCCCGGGCCTCCACCAATCCCAGGCCCTCCCGGAGCCCGGCCTGACGCTGGCCCCATCACCGGGCCGCCGCCGATCCCTGGCCCGCGGCCGAAGCCCGGGCTGGGGCTGATTCCGCCTCGCGGAGGAGGGGTGCCACCACCCCAGCTGCCGATGTTTCCATAGGCGTTGGGCCGCGGAGCCGGTGTGCCGCCACCCCAGCTGCCATGAATACCGTAGCTGTAACCCCCGGGCATGGGCATGGGTGTCGGGTGAAAGGCCGGGGGCATCATTGGCCGCGGACGGGGCAGCGGAGGAGGCGCGACGATTACACCGCCGGGATAGGAGTCGTAATAGTAAGTGGAAGGCGCATAGGTGGTTGTGCCGGGATAGGTGTAAGTATAAGTTGTGCTGGGTGTATCGTAGGTATAAACCGGGGTTGCAGCAGCCGTCACCTGGGTGGGGGCGGTGGTTTGGATCTGCGCCGGCTCCGTGTTCAAGCTCGGAGCCAGGGCGGTAGCGGCGTTGGTTTTCACCAGCTCATTGCCGCGTTTGATGTACGCCACCATGACGTCCGATGGTATGTTGCGTTCCCGCATGAAGAGCAGCTCGGCCGCCGAGGGGGGGCGGGCAAATTTTGAATTCTCAACGTAGGCCTTGATCACCTGGGCATCCATGCCCGATTCCACCATTTTGACGATCTGGGCGATTTCATAGGAAACGCTCGTGGTGGTTTTTGAGACCGGCAGGCTGGCAGTTGCGACCGGCGCCGCCACTGCTGTTTCCACCGGTTTGGCCTCCGCCGCCGCGGCCGGCTGGGCCGCTTCAGGCTGGGGGTCATCGCTGGCACGGACCGGGGTTAGCAAGGCTAAACCGACGCCGAATACCGCCCCCCAATGGGGCCATCGAATTTGCGTTTTCATAATCGCACTCCTAAAAAAGAACCCGGGCATGCTCATGCTCGCGATCCTGTCTGTAATTCACCATACGCCCCCCTCCGCCATTTGCAAGCCTGTTGCGTGCCGCAAATCCCGGCTTGATTGCCTCCCGGTTTGTGGTTAGGTTGAGCATTGCCGAAAGGCAGTCACCAGGTTCGGTCTCCCGTTCTTAAGCGGACCCTGGTTTAGCGGCCTGGCAGAAGTCAATTCTGCCAGGCCTTTTTATACCCATCCAAGGCATCAGTATTTCTTTGTGAGGACGGCCTCCGGATAGCGCCAGGCCCAATCCCCCTCATTCGGATTGAAGTGCGTCTGATATTCATTGGTGGCGATGATTCCACCGTCATCCTGCTGGTTCCAACCGATGGCATAGACCACAAACCGGTTGGTCTGGGAAAGCCGGTAGCGCATGGGCTGGCCAGCGCAGGGATCCCCCGGGAGGGAGGTCATATAAGTGGGTTGCAGGGCCGTTAAATCCGCCGGATAGCTGCCTTTGGCGTGGCGGTGGCGTTCCAGGGCGCAGGCCAGCCGGGCTTGGCTGAGGGCGGTCTGAACCAGGGCGAAGCTGCGCAGGCAATCCCCCCGGTGCTCGTTCACTTTCGGGGCCATGAAGATCATCCACACCGGGTCGAGGGAAAAAAACCGGGGGTTCCCGAGCGGCGCCGGAGGGCGAATAGGCTGGCCCGCTGCCCACGGTTTATCCAGCTCCGCATAAAGTTGGCGGCCGATCCCCGCCTGGTTTTGATAGGACCATCCCCGTGGATAAATCAGCCGCACCACCTTCAGCGCCCACTCCTCATCGACGCTGGCCAGGCTGGTTTTCGCAGGCTGCGCCGGGGTGGCTGGGAAAAGCTGGTTCCAGAAATCGATGAAAAATAGCTGGTCATTCCGGAAGGCAGCCGGATAATGCTGCATCCAATCCATGGCCTCCAGTTGTTTTTCCAAGGCGGCCAGCTGGTCATCGGACCAGGATTCTTTGGCCAGGCCTTCCCAAACTGGCTGCAACGATTCCAGGACCATCCGGCAGGAATAGTGATAGGTGAATTGGCACGGGATTTGCAGGTTCAGCTCCGCCAGCCGGCGGGCGGCGGCGGAATCAGCCAGGGCTTCCTCGGTTTGGTTTAAATAGAGCCGGGCCAGGGCTCGCAAGCTCAAGGCATGGCCGAGATCCGCCATGATCGACGGGAAAGCCGCCGCGCCCATCCCTCTCCGCTCCAGGTGGATAGGAAACCTCACCCACGGTTTTTGCGAGGCCTCCCGCACGCCATCCAAATCCACGCGGCATTGCCCCAGAATGGAGGTCATCCCCCGGGCCAATTCCCGGGTGGAGGCGATTTCCAGGTTTTCCGGGAAGACCATTCCGGCCCGGTTGGATGGCGGATACCCCGGCCCGGCCGTTTGCTGCTGGCAGGCCGCCAGCCAGGGCGAGGGATTGAAAAAGGCGCCCTCCATCCACCACGGGTAAAAAAGATCCCGGCCGGCCGGCCGCGGAAGCCCCAGCCAATTTCCCAGTTCCGCTTCCAGCTTCACATCAGGCGCGGCTTGGGCCAGGGCGGCTTTTTCCAGCAGGGGGGCGAAGACGGGCGTTTGGGCGAAATCCTGCGCGGCGGGCGCCGGTTTGGGCCAGATGGCTTCCAACCTCAGGGGATATCCCTGTTGGGCGGCGGTGGCGGCGCAGGCTGCCCAGGCTCGCCGGCCGCGCCAGTTCTCCACCGAGTAAAAGAGGTCGATGGCGGTGGCCAGGACGGCCCCGGCCCAGAGGTAAAGCGTCCGTGCCTGCCCCGAAAACAATTGGCGCCACTTTCCGGTGGCGGCTACGGTGGCGGCCAGGGCGATCAGGGCGGCCGCCAGGCTCCAGCCATAATAATTATGGATGGTGGCAATGGTGATCCCCGGCACGATCAGGCCCAGGAAAAACCAGAGGCAGGTGACGGCGGCCACCAGGTAAATACCGGTCAGCAAGCCCAGACCCAGCAGGCGGCCGCCTGCCATCAGCCGGGAGCTGATACCTTTAAGGTTCAGTTTCATGGAAAAATCAGGGGGTGGTTTGATGGTTTGTGCGGCTGGACGGACTGAGCCGGAAATGGGTGATCACCTTCGCCGGGGTGGATGACAGCCAGCCCTTGCGGAATAGGGGGCAATCCCGGGCCACCAAGGTGGCCAGCAGTTGCCGCCCCGAAAGAGCGGGGGCCTGCCCGGCGGTGGGGCATTCAGGCCCGGTCCAATGCAACACCGCAGCCAGCAGCCAGGCGGAAGCCAGGGCGGCCAGCCCCCAGCGCTGCCGCGCGCCGGCCAGCCCGGGAATCCACCCTGCGAACGGCCGGGGAAGCCGCAGGGCGGATCCGGTTTGGAGGGCCTGTTGCCAGCGCCGGCGGGCAGCTTCTCCCGGTTCCAGTTCGTTCAGGCTGAGGCGGTATTGATGCAGCTGGCCGGCGGTTTTTAGGGTTTTCGCCTGATACTCCCCGCAGCGCGGGCAGGAATTCAGATGGGCCATCAGTTTCGGGATTTCCGCAGCTTCCAGGACATCCGCCGCCAGCCAATGAATCCGTTGGCGGCAGCGGCGGCATTTGAGTCCAAACCAGTTCATGCTTGTGAATCCCCCTTTTTCGGTTCCAGGTTCAAATTGTTCCAGATTTCATCCTGCCGCCCCCTCCCGGTCATGGAGTTTCCGCAGTTTTTTCAAGGCATGGTGCAGGCGGGATTTAACGGTTCCGGTGGAGCAGCCCAGCACCGCGGCCATTTCCTCCAGCGATGCCTCCTCGAAGAAACGCAGCCCGATCACCTGCCGGTGGATTTCAGGCAGCTGGTTCACCTCGTCCCGCAGCCCGGCCCGCTGTTCCTCTTGTTCGACCGTTTCCGCCGGGGACGGCCCCGGGGCCGCCTGCTGTTCCTGGGGGGCGGGCTTCCCGGGCGTTTCCAGAGGGGCGCGGGCCTGGGGCCGGCTCCGGGCGGCGCGCAGCCATTTCCAATGCCGGTGGAGCAATATGGAATACAGCCAGGTGGAAAACCGGCACGTGGGCTGGTAGCGGGCGATGCTCTGCCACGCCGCAACCAGGGTTTGCTGGACCAGGTCTTCGGCGGTGGTTTCGTCGCCACACAAAGCCACGGCCTGGCGGTAAAGGCGGGTGGCATGGAGATCGATCAGCCGTCCAAAGGCCTCCGGATCCCCCGCTTGCGACTGGACCACCAGCGGCTGCGGGTCGATTTCCCCCCCTCCCATGTCAGTGGCGCCGATGCTGGTTTGTGTCATGGCAGTATGAGTCCGGCCGCGGGTTTTCCCCTGGGTGGCCTCCGCGGGCGGTCCTGGGCCGTGCCCGGTTTGCCCCGCGAGGGCCGGATTGGCCATTGCCTGCGGGCCGTTTGCTCATGAATCCCCGGCCGGGGCCGCGGGGTTCAAAAAAACGCCGCCGCTCGGGCTATTTGATGATTTTGGATTGGGCATCGCCCGCCAAGGCCTTGCGCAGCTGGTCCGGCAGATCGTAGGCCCGGTATGGTTTGGGGACGAAACCAGCCAGGCCGAGTCCGGCGAAACGCGCGGTGGCCGCTTCCTCCAGGTAGCCGCTGGACAACACCACCGGCACGGTCCGGTTGACGCGGCGCAGCTCCTGGAGGAATTCTTCGCCGTTCATTTCCGGCATGGAGAGGTCCAGCAGGATAATCTGGATCTCCCGCTCGTGCCGGTGGAATTGCTCGAGGCCTTCCCGCCCGTTCGCGGCCTCCAGGATGGTGAAGTTGGCCCGTTCCAGGACGCACCGGGCCACGGACCGCACGGCGTCCTCATCATCCACCAGCAGCACGGTGCACGGCTCCGTGGAGGGGAGCGGCGGCTGCTCGGGCGCTTGCAGCCATTGGGTGGCGTCCATGGCGGCCGGCAGCAGGACGGTGAACGTGGAACCTTTGCCGGGCGCGCTTTCCACCTTCAGGGCGCCCTGGTGGCCGCGCACGATGCCCAGCACCACCGGCAGGCCCAGGCCGCGCCCCATGAATTTGGTGGTGTAAAAGGGATCGAAAATCCGGCTGAGGACTTCCGGCGCCATGCCGCAGCCGGTATCCTGCACCCGCAGATAGGCATATTTCCCGGCGGGCAAATCCGGGGCCAGGCTGGTGTTGCGCAGGTACCCGGCATCGGCCTCCATCACCCCCGTGGTGATGGTGATGTCCCCGGCCTGGTTGCCCAAGGCCTCCGCGGCATTGGTGACCAGGTTCAGCAGCACCTGGCGCACCTGGGAGATATCGGCGTCCACGTGGGGCAGCCCGGGGTCCAGCTCCAGCTTGAGGTTCGCCTTCTTGGAGATGGTGCTGTGGAGCAGCGGGGCGCCTTCCTCCGCCAGGCTGGTCAGGTTGATCCGGGCCAGGGCGAATTGCCCCATGCCGGCGTAGGACAGCATCTGGCGGCAAAGCTCGGCGGCGCGTTGGGCGGCTTTTTCAATCTGCGCCAGCGGGGTGTCCAGGGCGGGGGACAGCGGATCCAGGCGCGCCAGGCTCGCGTTGCCCAGGATGGCGGTGAGCAGGTTGTTGAAATCGTGCGCGATGCCGCCCGCCAGCAAACCCATGCTCTCCCAATGCTGCAGCTCCCGCATCTTGTCCTGGATGGCCAGTTTGTTCTGGTCCACCTGCTTGCGCTCGGAAATATCCAGGTGGATGCCCGCCGTGCGGAGCGGGCGCCCGCCGCCATCGCGCTGCAGCACCCGGCACCGGTCCAGCATCCAGCGCCATTCGCCCGAGGCGTGCCGCATGCGGTATTCGATTTCAAAAGTGCCTTTGGCTTCCAGCTGCTGGTATTGCAGCTGGGCCAGGACGTGGTTCAGATCCTCGGGATGCACCAGCTTCTTCCAGCCGGCGAAATTCGGGTCCAGCTCCTCCAGGGCCTGCCCATGCATCGCCGCATACCCGGGATCGAACTGGATCCGGTCCGTGATGGCGTCCCATTCCCACAGCCCGATGCCCGCCGCTCCCAGGGCCAATTCCAGGCGCTCCTGGCTGTGCCGCAAGGCGGCCTCCGCCTCAATGCGCTCCGTGATGTCGTTGACCGCCGACAGCTGGCACCGCTCCCCGGCCAGCTCGATGATTTCCACCGACAGCAGCCCCGAGCGCAGCCGCGCCGCGGAGCCGGTGAACTTGAACTCGTAATCCCGCACGCTGCCCTGGCTGGCCAGGAGCGCGTCCACTGCCTCGCGGTCCTCCGGGTTGGCCGCCGGCGGAAGATCCCCGATCGGTTTGCCCACCGTCTGGGCCCGGCTCTGGCCCGCCAGCCGTAAAAAGGCGTCATTGACCTCCAGGACCAGCCCGTCCCGCTGCCGGTGTATCACCAGCGGATTGGGGTTGGAATTGAAAGCTTTGGCGAACCGCTCCTGGGAGGCCTTCAACTCCTCGGCGGCCTGTTGGCGCTCGGTGATGTCCCGGGAGATGCCAAAAATGGCCGGCCGGCCGCTCCAGGAACCCAGCGTGACCTGGGTTTCCACCGGGATGGATTGCCCCGCTTTGGTCCGCAGCGGGAGGGCGCTGGCCGCCGCCTGGCCCGGCTGGATGCTGCCCGGGATGGCCCGTGCCGCCTCCTGGAACTCCCGGGGGTGCAATATGTCCAGGTGGGCGCCCGCCAGCTCATTTTCCAGGTAGCCCAGCCGCCCGGTGACGGTGGAATTCACCGCGAGGATCCGCCCGTCCAGATCGGCCACGAACAGGAAATCCCGGATGGAACCGAACAGGGTTTTCAAGTTGGCTTCGCTCTCGCGGAGGGCCGCTTCCATCCGCTCCCGTTCGGTGGTGTCGCGGGCGATGCCCTGGATTTCGGCTGGCCGGCCGGGCTGGCGGTGGATCCGCAGGTTGGTTTCGAGGGAGATCGGGCGGCCATCGCGCCCCCGGATCAGCCAGCTCTGCGGCAGCACCGTTTCCGCGGTGGCGGCTCCGGCCAGGAATTTTTTCATGCTGGCCCAGTTTTCGGCGCCCGCCCAATCCTCCAGGCTCATCCGCAGCACCTCTTCCCGCGGGAAGCCGGTGATGCGCTCGCCGGCCCGGTTGAAGGAGGTTATGCTGCCCTGGGCATTGGTGGTGAAGATGAGTTCGCTGGCGTTTTCGAATAGATCCTCGTGGCGCGCCTTCAGCGCCGCCTCGCGCTCCAGCTCGAACTTCAATTCCGCCGCCTGGAGCGACAGCCGCCGCCTCATATACAGGCCCCAGGTCCAGCCGCACACGGACAGGAGGCCCAGCACGGCGGCCCCCGCCCACATCCCTTCAGGCACGGCGCGTGTTTCCGGCCTTCCCGCGCTGGGCGCGGCGCCGGCCATGGCCAGGCTGGCGGCCGCGAGGCACGGCATCCAGCGCCACCAATAAGTGTGTTTGTTTTTCATTCAAATCACCGCGGATCATCCGGCGCGAACCGCACCGCGGACCGCCAATGGGCAGCCGACGATGGCCCGATTCTGGGCGGGAATCCTACCCTCCCAAGGAAGGCAAAGCAAGCACCCCGCATGGATTTATTTTGACTTCGTAATTTTAAACGCGCTTATTTTTCCGTTTTTTCGCGCGTTTTGTGTGGGAGCGGATTGCGCGCGCTCGCAGTCGATGGCTCGCTCTCACCTGCCGAAGCACTTCCGCCTCATCGAGGTCACGCCGCGGCAAGTAAAGCACCAGCAACCTTTCGATATCCGCGCAACTCAACAGGGGATTCACCTCCTGCTGTGAGTCTCGTTCCATCAGCATAAAGAGCATGGCCATCATGACTAGTACAACGTTTCATTAAAAGATATACAGATAAACCAGGTGGGTGGTATGGT
>CAYPCQ010000015.1:0-94719 GCA_964409245.1 uncultured Verrucomicrobiota bacterium | reverse complement strand
CTGCTGATCAAGACCTGCTGGGGCGGGCACAGCCTGTATGGGAATTTCCGGCCGCCCAGCGCCGGCAAAGCGGCTTATGAGACCGGTTACAAGCCGGAGGAGATCGGTGCGTCATATCACAAAATGGTGAAAGAGGTGCGTGAGTGCCTGGCCAATCTGGACACCGATTTCCCCCAGCTCAAGGGGCTCAAGACCGAACTCTGCGGATTCGTCTGGTTCCAGGGCTGGAATGACATGTGTCAGCCCGGCGATAAGATCAGGCAGCAGGTGTATGATGAATATTGCCCGAATTTTGTTCACCTGGTCCAGGATCTGCGTGCCGAGTTCAAAGTGCCGAACCTGCCGGCAGTCGTGGGCGAACTCGGTGTGGGCGGCGAAAAAGCCGACAAGAATATGGCCGATTTCAGGGCCGGCCAGGCGAAGATCGCCACGTGTCCGGAATTGAAAGGCACGGTTGGATATGTGCGCACGGCCCCCTTCTGGTATCCTGAGCTGGATGAATTGCCCCGGAAAATGGAATCTGAAGAACATCGTGTGAGGAAGGCCGTGGCGGCCCAGCTTAAGGAGCAGCTGAAAGACCAGCCGGAAAGCAAGGAGCCCAAGAAGATGGAAAAGCTCACCAGAGAAGCCGGTGACAAAGCCCTGATCGATGATGCCGCGTACCAGAAAGCCAAAACGGAATCCGACCGGCACGTGTGCAACTGGTATTGCCATTATCAGGGAAGCGCCCGGGTGTACTGCATGGTGGGTTACAGCCTGGCCGAGGCCATGAAGCCGCTGTTGACGCCCAAGCCGTAACCTTTCAGCAGATTCGTCTGGTGGCAGGGCCATAAAGACCATATGAACGCTGTTCATGCCAGCCGCTGCGGAGATAACGGCTGGGCGATGGCAGCCCTTCTGAACATCACCCCATGAACTCGATTTTATCCAAGAGCGTGAACGCCACACGAAGGCGGTTCAGCAACCGCCCGGGGGGCGGGAATTTCCTCGCCGCAGGCTTCCTGGTTTTCCTGGGGAGCCTGGGGCTCGCTTCCCGTGCGCCTGCTGCGGAGCAATGGAGCGTGTTTGAGAGCACGTTCACCTCGGAGAAAAGATACGACAATCCTTTCGTAGACGTGCAGGTGGACGTGGTCTTTCGCAGCGGAGATCAGCAATGGCTGGTTCCCGCTTTCTGGGCCGGGGGCGGCCAGTGGACGGTTCGCTTCGCCCCGCCGGCGCCGGGCGATTACACGTTCGAAGCCAGGTGTTCGGACCCGGCGAACCAGATGGTAAACGGGGCCGCTCAAGCCCTGCACGTCACGGCCTGCACCGGCGACAACCCGCTGCTCAAACATGGTTTTATCCGGGTCGCGGCGGACCAGCGGCATTTTGAGCACGCTGACGGCACGCCGTTTCTATGGCTGGGCGATACCTGGTGGAAGAATCTGTGCCAGCGGATGACCTGGGAAGGTTTTCAGGAACTGACCGCGGACCGCAGGGCCAAGGGTTTTTCCGTGGTGCAGATCGTCTGCGGCCCTTATCCCGACGAAGGATTTCTCGAACCGCGCCTCGCTAATGAGGGCGGGCTTCCTTATGAATCCATCAAGTTCGACCGGGTGAATCCGAAATATTTTGATTACGCAGACCGCCGCCTGAAGCATCTGGTCGATGCGGGCATTGCCCCGGCGATTGTTGGCGCCTGGGGGCGTGGCGACTGCAACAGCATGGAGGCGATTGGAGCGGCCGGCCTGAAGCGGCACTGGAGGTATCTCGTGGCTCGCTACAGCGCCTATCCGGTTTTCTGGATTCTGGCGGGTGAGATTCCGGAGGAAACCAAATGGGGACAGGGCCCCTGGGCCGAAGTGGCGAGGTATCTTCGCAGCCTCGATCCCTATCACCGCCTGGTGACCTGCCACACGGGCCATGGGCGGCGCGGCGCCAAAGGGGACAGCCATGTGATTGACTTCGACATGGTCGGCGGAAATCACGACGAACGGGTCGCCGTGGAGGCGAAAACGCTTGCGATTGTCGCCACCGCCTATGCGAAAGACCCGCCCATGCCGGTGCTGGTTGGGGAGACCTGCTATGAGGGGCACATGCAGCAGGGCTTCGGGGATGTGCAGCGCCGGATGTTCTGGGGGAACATGCTCAGCGGCGCCGCGGGCCACACCTACGGCGCGGCGGGCATCTGGCATGCCAGCGTGGAAGGCGATCCTGGCTGCGCATCGGCAGCGTTCGGAGGCAGCAAGGTGTATGATTGGACCACCTGGAAGGAAGGCATGCGCTACCCGGGCGCCACCCAGCTCGGGATCGGCAAGAAGTTGCTGGAGCAATATCCTTGGTCACGCTTCGAGCCGCATCCGGAATGGACCGGGACGAACTGCATCGCGGCCGGCATTCCGGGCGAAGTACGTTTCATCTACCAGCCACGCCGCGGCATTTACAATTGGGATGGGACGGTGGTGAAGCGCCTGGAACGGGGTGTGACCTATCATGTCTTCTATTTCGATCCGGCCACCGGCCGGCGCTTTGATCAAGGAACGGTGATGTATGCCGGCCCCACCGCTCCGCCTTTCGCGGGCCACACGAAGCCGATGCTGTTTGAAGACCGTTTTGAGGGCCCCGACGCCGGGGCCTGGAAGGATTACGGCACGCCGGCGCGACGCGAGAACGCCCGTTTGGCTGGCGGCAAAGGCATGGTCACCATCGCGGAAAGAATCAACGAACTGGATTTGATGGCCAGCGTGGACGCCCACAGCGAGGCGGAGGCCGGCCTCATCCTGCGCTTCCACGACACGCAGAATTATCTGGTCGCGCTGTACAGCCCGTTGCTCAAGGCCATCTTCTGGCATGACCGCAAGAACGGGCAGTGGGGCGAAATGCTGGGCAGGGTGGACGTCCCGGAGGTGGGGGCGAAAATCCATCTCCTGGCGGCGGCCTGCGGTGAATTTGCGGCCCTGGTGCTGACCGACGGCCAGCGCACCTACGCCACGCCGGTCGTCAAGGTCGGCAATACGGCGGCTGGCAAAACCGGCCTGTGGCTGTTCCAGATCGGGGAGCGGCAGGAGTTCGGCCGGTTCGCGGTTTCCGCGACCCCGTTCGATCCGCCGCAAGGTCTTGCCGAAGCAAGCGTGCCGGGAGTCATCAGGACCGGCGAATACCGTACGCCCAACGTGCCTTCGCCCCAGGATTGGATTCTGGTGCTCGAACGACTCAAACCATGACAACACCTGCCCTTATCCTTTTGTCCCTGCTGCTTCAGACAGCTTGTAAAAAGGGTACACCCCTGCCGGGCGGCTGACGGTGTGATCCAAGCCCGGCGAGAGGCCCGGCGGCGTTGTGCCCGGAAACACAGAAAAGCCATGTTATGAATAGCGTGAAAGCAATCGGAGTAATCGGTCTGGTGGTGGCATCATTCGCCCGGCCGGTGCCAGCGGCCAGCCCCACGGCGGAAACAGGCACCCGCTTGCTGGCACAAGCGGAACCGCGGATCAAGGCGATTTATGAAACGAACGAGTTTCGCCTGCGCTCTTTTAGCGCCACCTGGTTGCCGGACGGCTCGGGCGATCTGAAGTTGGAGACGCCCGATGGGGCGGCGGGAGCGGAGATCACCCGCTACGATTCCGCCAGCGGCCAGCGCACGGTCGTGATGGCCAGCGGGAAACTCCTTGTCCCCGCCACCTCGCAGCGCCTGCGGATCCGGGGGGTCATCCGTGCGCCGTCGGGCAACCGTTTTCTGCTGCACACGGACAACACCGGCGGCGGGCGCGGGCGCGATCATTGGCTGTATGAGCCGGAGTTGGGCGCGGAGCGCCCGGTGGACGCAGGGCGCGGAGAGCAGTTTGATGCCCATGCGTTCTCGCCCGATGAGCGCCGGTTGCTGGGTTCGTGCGGCGCCGACTTGATCGTGTACGACATGGCCAGCGGCCGGACGATTCCGCTGACCAAAGAAGGCGATCCCGGCACGATCGGCTCCAATCCACGCCCCCAGAAACCGGCAACTCAGCCGAAATGGCGCCCACCGTCATGAAAACGACATCGCGAATGACCCTTGCTGCATCAATATTCACCTTGAATGGCCCCTTCTGGACACACAGGATTGCCGCCTTTCTCGTCCAGGCGGCACGCTTTCTGAGCGGCCCTCGCCTCCTCCGTGCGGCCGCGCTGGGGGTGGCCTCGATGGCGGTTGTCGATGGATTACAGGCCCAGGGTAGTGCGGGGCTGCGCATCGAGGCTTGGACTCGACGCAATTCTGAAATGGAACTTCGTCTCGCCTTTCCAACCGAGTTCGGCAGGCGTTACAGGATTGAAGCATCGACCAATCTGGTTTCCTGGGAGACGAGGCTGGTGACAGAGGCGTCGCTGGGGGCCTTCCTGCCAGTTGTGGTCAAAGCCCCGGCCGCAACGCCGCAATTCTTCAGGGCGTCCCTTTTCGACTGGGAGGAATTGAGGGCTGAACTGCAGGCGGCCCGCCAGCATTGGCGCGCGAACGGTCTTGTCACCTACCACTTCCAATTTTATTGGCGGTGTATCATCTGTCACCCCAGCTTTAAGGATTTGGTCCGGGTGGATGTTCGCGACCGATCGATCGCCGGCGTGACTTCGGTTGCCACCGGAGAGGCCCTGCCACGGGACCAATGGATCCACTACACGGTTGAGGGATTGTTCGATTGGATCGAAGGAAAGCTGGCTCTGCATCCAGAGGTCATCCGGGTCACATTCGACCCTGTTTTGGGGTATCCGGTCTCTGGCTTCTACGATCAGTCCAGCCTGATGAACGACGAGGAGATGGGCTTTGAACTGAGCTCCCTGTCCCCGTGACGGAACAATAAGGCCTTCACGCAATTCCCAAAACCATGCCGAGCGCTCCGCAAATACCCATGAAAGCCGCCGCCATCGAAAACCTGCATCGGCCCGTGGCGAGCCCTCCATGGCTCAACCCGAAATGGCTCCGAGAATGAAAGTCACCCTCTTCCCGTTCCTCGCCTTGCTGTGCCTCACCGCTTTCGCGGCGGAGAAGAAACCACTGCCCACGGCTCACACCACACGCAACATCGAAGGCTGGACCGTGCGCGTGGATGACCGCCTGCTGAAAGACCAGCACGCCGCGGTTGGCGAACGCGCGCTGAAGCTGCTCGAATCACGACTCGTCGCCATCACGTTTGTTGTTCCGGAGAAGTCGCTGGCAAAGCTGCGCGCCGTCACCATCCAGCTGGACCTCAATTATGGGGGCCTGGTCCCCATGCAGTATCACCCCGATGCCGGCTGGCTGAAGGAGCATGGCTGCAGCGGGAAGCTGGTGAAGTGCGTGCCCATTCCCGAGGTGGAGGATTTTCTCGAACCGACGGGAATTCACAGCCAGCCGTGGGTCGTGCTGCATGAGCTTGCGCATGGCTTTCACGATCAGATGATCGGCTTCGAAGATGCCCGTGTGATCGCCGTGTGGAAAAAGTTTTGCGACAGCGGGAAATACAAATCCGTCCTCACGACCTCCGGCAAAATGGGCGGGCACTACGGGCTGGCGGATCCGAAGGAGTTCTTCGCCGAAATGACCGAGTGCTACTTTGGATCGAATGATTTCTACCCGTTTGTCAGCGGCGAGCTGAAGCAGGCGGAGCCAGCTGCATTCGCGCTGCTCGCCGAGATCTGGGGTCCGCTTCCCGGATTCGCGCCACGATCAAAACCGAACTGAACAAACACGACTTTGGGTAACCCGCGAAACCGGACTGACCAGAGAAACCAGCAATAAAAACAGCGACAAAACCAAAACTTGAAAACACGAAATCCAATCCCAAGCGTATTGATTACCGCCACGCTCCTGGCGCAGCTTGCCCTCCCAGCCGCAGACGCGACGATGCCCCGACCGGACGGCCAGCCCGCGGACATGACCCAAAAGGTCAAAGTCTTCATCCTGCTGGGCCAGTCCAACATGGTCGGCGCCGGCAAGGTGAAAGGCGGTGACGGCTCGCTGGAGTTCGCTGTGAAGGAAAAGAAGAAGTACCCCTACCTCATGCAGGATGATGGCAAGTGGACGGAGCGCCAGGATGTCCGCTTTGTGCGATACATGTCCGGCAAAGGCCCGCTGAACAACGAATGGATGGCCGTGAAGGGCAACACGCTGGGCCCGGAATTCGGGATTGGCCATGTGCTGGGCAATGCCATTGATGCGCCCGTGATGATTCTCAAGTGCTGCATCGGTAACCGGGCTTTGGGCTGGGATCTCTTGCCGCCGGGCAGTGAGCGCTCCGAGTTTGTCACCAAGGACAAGGCGGGAGTGGAAAAAAAGCTGGTCTATGCCGGCTACCAAGACAAACCCGAGTTCTGGGAAATGGACCCGGCCAAGGGCCTCAAGACCGAACCTCCGCCCTGGCTGGACAAAGCGGGCAAGCCGATCAACTGGCATGCCGGCAAGCAGTGGGACGACGACACTGGCGATGCCAAAAAGGCTCTGGCCGATCTCGAAAGACACTACCCGGGGGCAAAAGGCTATGAGGTCGCCGGCTTCTTCTTCTGGCAGGGCGAGAGAGACGCCGGCAACGCCGGTCACGCCGCCCATTACGAGAAGAACCTGGTGGCTTTCATCAAGGCGTTGCGGAAGGAATTCAACGCCCCCGACGCGAAGTTCGCCTGCGGCACGTTGGGCGAAGCTGTGAAAGGCAGCAGCGGACCGGGCGGTCAGGTGCTCGAGGCCCATCTCGCCGTGGACGGCAGCACCGGCAAGTATCCCGAGTTCAAGGGCAGCGTCGCGACCATCTACACGCATCCCATGGCACAAGGCGGCAGCGGCAACGGCCACTACGGCGGCAAGGCCGAAGTTTATATGGACGTCGGTGAAGCCATGGGCAAGGCGATGGTTGAACTGCTGAAGAACACGGTAAAAACTCCCGGCGAGACGCAAAAGCTGATCCCGGAAGAAGACGTGGCGTTCTTCGAAAAGAAATATCAGAAGAGGATCACCGGTGTGAAACCGAAGAGTGAGTATCCCGACCCGGACCAGTTTTACTCGGCCATCGCGGTGCAGTTGGGTATTCCCGAGATCGCCTGGAAGGCGGCGGCTGAGAAGTGCGGATGGAAGAAAGACAACGGCAAAAACACGGTGAAAGGCGGACCCACGGCGGGAGGCGGGCAGGGGACATGGGACATCATGTTCATGCGCTACACAATCAACCCTCAGACGCAGAAGCCCGACCAGGCCGGCCGGCAGCAGGTGATGGTGCAACTCGACTATGACGGGAACATCAAGTTTCCAGAGATTCCCAAAGGAAACCGGTAATTCATGCGCTGCCTCCGCCAAGGCAATCGGAAGTAGATTGCCATGAGAAACAAATCCCTGTGAAAACAAATTCGCAGGGAATTCAAACAAGACAATGAAAACAGAACTGAATGGCAGTCGGACTAGCATCAAGAGACGATTCGGGCCGCTCATTCCATCCGTTGCTTCTCTGCTCACGGTAACGCTCCTGGCGTGGGCCGCGTTGTTTGGAGCCGCCAAGGCGGGCATAAAGCCGGACTCCCAGCCAAAAGAATGGCCGGCCAACCCGGCGAAGCATCAAGTTGTAATCCGCCGCGAAACTACGGATAACCAACAGTCCAACGTGATCGCTGCCGCCGAGGCGGCTCAACCGTCGAAGGAGACACTGCGCCAGGCCGCGGAAGCCCGCGACCGCAACGACCCGCCCGGCTTGGCCCAGCCGAAAGATGCGAAGGCCCCTGCCGGTGACAAGGTTTGGTGGTATAAAGAGCAACTCGGCATCCGAATTCCCTGCGCGATCACCACCGACGCCATCGCCTATTACTCGGATTTGGTGAGGAAATATGGCAGCCAAGCCTTCAAGCGCTATACGGAGCCTTCCAGCCGCCTCGACTATCGCGCCGGCGTCAAGTTCCACAAGGAGTTCAAGCTCGGTGACAAAACCTTCAATGACGTCCACGTGGTCGCCCTCAAGCTCACCTTCGACCAGAACTTCGCCGCCACCGCGACCGAGGGGATGCATTTTCAGAAGGAACGGATGGTGATCCTCGATGCCGGCGGCAAGGTGCTCCACATCTCTGGCGATGGTCCGACCGAGGTGCCGATCCTGGCGATATGATGGATCCCAGCCACAACCATGACGAGCCGAACCAACACTCACGCCTATGAAATCACGAACACTCCTCATTTTCGCCCTGTCGTCTCTGCTGCTGACGGCTTGCAACGAGGGGGATCCTCCGCCGGGCGGCTATGCGGTCTTCATCCCCGCCGGCACCATCGAGCGGGGTTTTTCCCGGGCAGACTGGCTCGAGAAACTGCAGAAAGCCGGTCTTCAAGGCGAACCCGTTCTTGTGTATCCGGGCAGGAAAGCACCCCGAAAATGATGCGCCGGCTTGCCACAGCATTGTTCATCGCCATGCTGACCCTGCTGCTCGCGCCGCTGGCCGCCCTGCCCGCCGCTGCGCCGCCGGTTGCTTGCTGGACGTTTGACGAGGCACGCGAGACCGGCGCCGTTCAACCCGCGAGAGAGCGGCTGGATTCGTTGCAGGGAGCGATTGAATTAGCGCCCGGCGTGCGCGGCAGCGGGTTGAAGTTCGACGGCTTTACCTCGCGGCTGGTTCGCGCGGCCAAAGATCTGCCCCAGTTCGGGCCGGCACTGACGGTGGAAGCCTGGGTTGCACCGCAGGAATATTCTTGGGCTTGGACGGGGATTGTGGATCATGACCAGGACGCGCGGGCGGGATTCTTTCTCGGCATCAATCATCTGGGCCAGGCGGGCTTCCACGCTTCGGTGGACGGCAAATGGCTCGGATGCGATTCGCAGGAGCCTTTGGCGCTCCTGAAGTGGGCACACGTCGCGGGCACCTTCGATCCGGCCTCCGGCGTCACGCTCTACGTGAACGCCCAGCGTGTCGGGGCCAAGGCAGCCAAAGGCAACTTCAAACCGGCCGAAGGGCTGGACCTGTTTATCGGCATGGCGCACCGCAAACAATTTCCCGCGCTGACGGAACGGGAACCCAGCAAGAAGATCTTATCGAATATGGTTTTCGACGGATTGATGGACGAGGTGCGCATCTTCAACCGCGCCCTCACCGGCGAGGAAATCAAGGCGAGCTTCACGGCCAACGCGCCGGCCAATTCCCGGCCGCTGCAGTTCCGCGTCCTGCCTTCTGGCCCGCCAGGGCCGCGGCCTTTCGGTGCTTTCTACACGCGGCTCAATTACTGCCCGGAATGGGACCGGATCTGGCGCGTCGGTGATTTCGCAGACGTGCTCGTATGTTTCGATGCGCTTCCCGTGCGCATGGTCTTTTGGCGCGGCACTGGTTACTGCCCGGCCTGGGTGACGGAAAAAGGGAAGTGGGTGAGCGATCAGGGTCCGGAGAGCTGGAACCAATATGGCTGCTGCGAACAGATGTCGGATAAACGGTGCCATTACGCCCATGTGCGGATTCTCGAGAATACGGATGCCCGGGTGGTGGTGCATTGGCGCACTGCCAGCCCGGACATCACATACGGCTTCAACCACGTGGATCCCGACACGGGTTGGGGCGAATGGACCGACGAGTGTTACTCCATCTACCCCGATGCCGTGGCGGTGCGCTATCAGGAGATCCGCAGCACGGAGGCCGGGAAAATGGAATGGCAACAGACCGAATTGATCAACCAGCCAGGCACGCGCCCGCAGGACAACGTGGAATTGGAGGCGATGACCGTCGTCAACATGGACGGCGAGACGGAGACCTGGTCGTGGGAGAAGCCCTACGGAGCACGCGCGCCTGGCAGCCAGCCGATCAAGAACGGCAACATCCAGGTGATGAACCTCAAGTCGAAACAGCGCCATTTCGTCATCGGCGAGGCCGGGGCGCACTGGAAACCCTTCAGCTTTGGCGCCCGCGACGGCTTTTCCACCATGCCCTGCTGGAACCACTGGCCGGTGGCGCAGTTGCCCAACGACGGCCGCGTGACACCGGCGGTGGATCGTCCCAGTTCGACGTGCCTCGGCACGCTCTTCCCGGTGAAACACAAGACCGATCGCCCGGACCTGATGCTGGGCCGGAACCTCTATGGCCTGACCGGCAAGCCGGCCAAAGAACTCGCCGTGCTGGCGCGCTCGTGGAACTTCCCGGCGGAGTTGAAACTGGCCGGCCCTGCATTCGAGAGCTCCGGCTACGACAAGAACCAGCGAGCCTATGTGCTGGCCCACAAACCCGCAGCCGAAAGTGTGCCATTGGAATTCACACTCGCCGGCAACCCGCAGTCGCCGGTGCTGAATCCCGCTTTCATCGTCAAGAAGTGGGGCAACGCCAGCGTCACGCTGACGCTCGATGGAAAATCCATTCCGCGAGGAAAGGACTTCCGTTACGGCCATCGACAAACACTGGAGGGCACGGATTTGATTGTCTGGATCGAAACCGAAAGCCAAGCCTCGCTCACATTCCGCCTCGAACCCCGGCCCCAGCCATGACGCATCCTCGCGCCAACCCAAAACGGGTTTCCATGAAAGCGAACGCTTTCAAAGATTGCATGCTGCCGCTCGTCGTCGTGGTGTTCCTGGCTGCCTGTTTCGCGGGTCATGCTTCGCCGGCGGCGCCGGACATCCAAGGGCCAGGCGAGCAGCTCGTGCATGATGTCGTTGTCTATGGCGATTCGTCCGGGGCTGTCATGGCGGCGGTCGCTGCCAAACGCGAGGGACGCTCGGTCGTTCTGGTCAATCCCACCGGCTTTCCCGGCGGCATGAGCGCGAGCGGGCTCGGCGCGACGGATTTTCTCGGCCGGCGCCACACTTTTGGCGGTATCGCCTCGGAGTTCTATGACGCGATCGCGGCGGCTTACGGGACAAACTACATTCGCAGCTTCGAGCCGCACGTGGGCCGGCAGGTGTTCGAGAAGATGATCGCGGAAGCAGGACTGAAGGCCGTCTACAACGAAAAGCTCGATCGCGCTCCCGGTAAAGGTGTGAAGATGAGTGGCCGGCGCATCGAGTCCATCACCACGCTCAGCGGCAAGACCTATCGCGGAAAGATGTTCATCGACGCCACCTGCGTTGGCGACCTCATGGCGGCGGCGGGAGTTGCCTGCACGGTGGGGCGCGAGCCGGAGAGTCAATACGGCGAGGACCTGGCGGGCGTGCGGCGTGGCGATACCAAACCGCGCGTCCATTACACCCAGGGCGACAAGGATCATTTCATCAAGGAAGTGGATCCCTATGTCAAGCCGGGCGACCCCAAGAGCGGACTGCTGCCGTATGTGTTCCGCATCGAGGGCCTCGCCAACGGTCAAGGCGACCAGAAGATTCAGGCGTACACCTATCGCGTCTGCCTGACGACCGATTCGGCACTCCGCATTCCCATCGAGAAGCCCGCGGGCTATCGCGAGCTGGATCACGAGCTGCTGTTGCGCAATTTCGACGGCGGCGATGAACGGTTGCCGGCGCTCATCGAGCCGCTGGCGGGCAGGAAACAGAAAGTGGATTGGAACAACATGCACGCCATCGGCTCGGATCTGCCCGGAGCGAACTGGGATTATCCGGAGGCCAGCTACGAGCGGCGCCGCGAGATCGAGCAAGAGCATGAGACCTATATCCGCGGCTTCCTCTGGACCCTGGCGAACAATCCACGAGTGCCCGAGGCCGTCCGCAGGAAGACGGCGGCTTACGGGTTGGCCAGGGATGAATTCGCCGACAACGGCGGGTGGCCCTGGCTGATCTACATCCGCGAGGCCCGCCGGATGGTGGGCGATTATGTGATGACGCAGCACGATTGCGAAGGCAAGCGCGCCGCGCCTGATCCGGTGGGCCTTGGCTCATTCGGCATGGACTCACACGTCGTCCAGCATTTCGTCACCGAGAGCGGTCACGCGAACAGCGACGGCGTGATCTGGCGCGTCCCGCCGAAGCCGTATGGCATCTCCTATCGGTCGATCATCCCGCGCCAAGGCGAGTGCGAAAACCTCCTCTCGCCGATCTGCGTCTCGGCTTCCCACGTCGCGCATGGCTCGATCCGCATGGAGCCGGTGTTCATGGCCCTCGCGCAAAGCTCGGCGATCGCGGCGGGCATGGCCATCGACAAGAACGTCAGCGTGCAGGACGTCCCCTATCCGGCCCTTCGTGAAAAGCTGGAAGGCGCCCGACAGATCCTGCGGCCCGAGGCAGGCAAGGAATCAGGCAGTCCGGGAAAATCCCCACCGCCAAAGAAACCATGAAGATCCCCATCACGTTACCTGGCGTGCTTGCTGCCGCCGCTGCGGCGCGAGCTGTCGATTTCACCACCCTGGACGGCAAAGTCCTGCTGGGCTATCAGGGCTGGTTCAACTGCCCCGCTGAGGGCCGCTCCAGGATGCCCCCGAGCAAGGCTGCTGGCTCATCCTCGACGCTGACGGCGAAGACCTGCCCTCCGGTTGGTATCTCAAGCTGTCCGGCGAAATCACCAAACGCTTTCGCGGTGAGCCGGGCAGCCCTGCGTTTCCGTTGCCCTTTCCCGCGCGGCGCCAGTGATAGCAACCACCCCGCTAACAGTAATGATACGAGATCCATGAGAAATAAAATGACCCATAGAACCGAAACCCTCGACACCGTGTTGACGGGCTGCGCCGGCAGTAATTCCAAGCGTGAATGGCGTCTCTGCCGCGCTGTGGCCAGGCGGTGCGCATGGACGCTCCTGGTGGTGGCGGCGCTCGCCCGGCCAACGCCAGCGGCCAGCCCCGCAGCGGAAGCCAGCGCCCGCCTGCTGGCGCAGGTCGAGCCGCGGATCAAGGCGATTTACGAAACGAACGAGTTTTGCATGCGCTCTTTTGGCGCCACCTGGCTGCCGGACGGCTCGGGCTATCTGAAGTTGGAGACGCCGGATGGCGCGGCGGGAGCGGAGATCGCCCGCTACGATTCCGCCAGCGGCCAGCGCACGGTCGTGGTGGCCAGCGGGAAACTCCTTGTCCCCGCCACCTCGCAGCGCCTGCGGATCCGGGGGTTCATCCGTGCGCCATCGGGCAACTGTTTTCTGCTGCACACGGACAACACCGGCGGCGAACGCGGGAGCGATCATTGGCTGCATGAACCGGCGTCGGGATCCTTGCGTCCGGTGGACGCAGGCCGCGGAGCGCGGTTTGAGTCGAATGCCTTTTCCCCGGATGGCCAGCAGCTTTTGGGTTCGCGCGGCGCGGACTTGATCGTGTTCGACCTGGCCAGTGGCCAGGCGATGCCGCTGACCAAAGACGGCGATCCCGACACCATCGAAAACGGCCTCGCCAGTTGGAGTCCCGACGGCAAATGGATCGCCTATGTCCGGACCGATTCCTCGGCCGTCCCCAAGCGGGCGGTCCTTATACCCGGCGACCCGACCTATCGCACGTTCCGGGAAACGAGATATGAACGGATCGGCGGGCCGATTGCCGCGCTGCGCATCGGCGTCGTGGGTGCGGAAGGCGGCCCCACGCGCTGGATCGAGCTGGCCGGCAAGCCGGGGACATTTTACCTGAACCAAGTGAGCTGGGCCGGGAATTCCGAGGAATTGCTCGTCGAGAAATTGAGCCGTTCCCGGGACGCGCGGGAGTTCCTGCTGGCCAACCATCGCACGGGCGCGATCACCAAGGCTTACGGAGAAACCGATCCTGCCTGGGTGGATATGGAGCCTTCGGCCAACGAAGGGCTGGAGTGGATTCGCGGCGGCCAGGCCTTGGTCATCATCAGTGAGCGGGATGGCTGGCGGCGCGCCTATGTCGTGGCGCGGGACGGTTCGAAACTGAACCCAATCACCGCGGCCGGCAGCGACCTCATCGCGCGCGGCCAGGTGGATGACCAGAACGGATGGTTTTATTATTACGCCTCGCCGGCCAACGCGACGCAACGCTATCTCTACCGCGGGCGCCTGGACGGAACCGGCACGCCCGAACGGTTGACGCCGATGGATCAGCCCGGCTCGCACCGTTACGTTTTCTCTCCGGACAGCCGTTGGGCGTTCCACACCTGGTCCACCTTCGACCAGCCGCCGGTGACCGAGCTGGTGCAACTGCCGGAACACCGGAGCGTGCGCGTGCTGGAGGACAACGCCGCGCCGGCCGCCCGGGTCAAGCCACTGATCGCGCGGCCCACCGAGTTCCTCCAGCTCGACATCGGCGGCGGCGTGGTGATGGACGCCTGGATGATCAAACCGCGGGATTTTGACCCCATGAAAAAGTACCCCGTCCTGGTGTACGTTTATGGCGAGCCCGCCGGACAAACAGTGCTGGACGACTGGGGCAGCGGGCAAGCCCTCTTTCACCGGGCGGTGGCCGACCTGGGCTATATCGTGGTGACAATGGACAATCGGGGCACGCCTGCGCCCAAGGGGGCGGCATGGCGTCGGGCGGTGTTTGGCAGCCTCGGGCCGCTCTCGACCGAGGAGCAGGCCGCGGGCCTGAAGGCGCTGGCACGCCTTTGCCCGTTCGTGGATCTCTCGCGGGTGGCCATCTGGGGCTGGAGCGGCGGTGGCTCGAATACGCTGAACGCGATGTTCCGCCAGCCGGACGTTTATCACGTGGGCATCGCCGTCGTGCCGAAGCCGCAGCCGCAGTACTACAACGCCGGGTATCAGGAGATTTACATGCGCACGCCGCAGGACAATCCCGAGGGCTATCGCACCTGTGCGCCGATCACTTACGCCGACGGGCTGCGCGGCGACCTGCTGATCATCACCGGCTCGGGCGAAACGAACACGCACATCGAGATTACCGAAGGGCTGGTGGACCGGCTCATCGCTCTGGGTAAACGCTTCGACTACTTTGTGTATCCCAATCGCGATCACGGGCTCTCTGAGGGTAAAGGGTCACTCGCTCACGTGCGCATGTTGATTGCCCGGTATCTCATTGAACACCTGCCGCCGGGGCCGCGCTGAATGGACTTTCGAGCCATACCCCTTTTCCCGTCCTCCGGTCCGGCCACCGGCGGCGGCAACGGCTGGCACCGCAAAACCCAATTCCGGCCAGTATTGGAATGTTTGCGCCTGAATTATTCACGCGCGGCCAAGGTCGTTCGTGAAGGTTATCGCCTGATCGCCGAAGAAGCTGCGCAGGCGTCCTCCGGAAAATGAATTATGGATCCACTTCCTCCTAACCAGTTGCGCCCCAGCATTTCGCCCATGCCGCCGTTGCCAGCAGCGGCAGCGGCCCGCATCGCAGAATTTCAGGCGGAGATGGAAAAACAAACCGCCACGTTTGTGGGTTATCCGTGCACCCAGGATTATGATTATTCGGAGATCCAGCCGCTGTTGCGCTTTTCCCTGAACAATGTCGGCGATCCGTTTGGCGAGTCCATCTACCGGGAGAACACGTTCGCCTTCGAGCGCGAAGTCATTGCGTTTTTTCAAAAACATCTGCGCGCTCCCGCGGGCCAAACGTGGGGCTACACCACGGCGGGCGGCACGGAGGGGAATCTTTACGGCCTCTATCTGGCGCGTGAACTCTATCCCGATGGCGTCGTTTATTATTCGGAGCACACGCATTATTCGGCGGCGAAAATCGTCCGCGTGCTGGGGGCGCGGAGTATCATGATCCGCGGCCACGAGGATGGCGAAATTGATTACGACGATTTGCGGGAGACGATAAAAATCCACCGCGATGTCCCGCCCATCATCATGGCCAATATCGGCACGACCATGCACGGCGCGGTGGATGACCTGCGGAAAATCCACGCGCTGTTGAAGGAGCTCGCGATCCGCCGTTTTTTCATCCACGCCGACGCGGCGCTTTCCGGCATGATCCTGCCGTGGGTAAGCAATCCGCAACCGTATGGGTTTGATGCGGGCCTTGATTCCATTTCCGTTTCCGGCCACAAGTTCATCGGTTCCCCCATGCCGTGTGGCGTGGCGCTGGCGCGGCGCAGCCATGTGGACCGGGTGGCCCGCAGCGTGGAATATGTCGGCTGCATGGACACGACCATCGCCGGCAGCCGGAATGGCCTCAGCCCGTTGATTTTATGGAGCGCCATCCAGCGCTGGGGCGAAGCGGGTTTTCGGCAGCGGGTTGCCGACTGTCTGGCATCGGCGGATTACGCGATTCAAAGGTTCCAAGCCGCCGGAATTCACGCCTGGCGCCACCTCAATTCCAACACCGTGGTTTTTCCCCGTCCAGGCGCGGAAGTCCTCGCGCGCTGGCAGATGGCCCCGAGCCATGACATCGCGCACATCATCACCATGCCCCAGGTCACGCACGCGATGATTGACGCGGTCGTGAGCGAGGTGGCTGCATCGCTCAACCAACCGAAAGAACCAAGCCGATGAAACAAATCACCATTATCACGCCGGCGGATCGCCCGGGAACCGTGGCCGACATCGCCGAGCGGCTCGCCGCCCGCAACGTGAACATTGTCGAGATGCAGGCCAGTGACGACCATGTTCACGGCGTCATTTTTCTGGAGGCGGAACCTTATGACGAAGCCTTGCGCGCGCTGGCCGATGCGGGCTATCACGCCATCAGCGAAGATCTGATCGCCATCCGCCTCAAGGACGAACCCGGCGCCCTGGCAAAAGTTGCGGCGCGATTCCGCGAGCCGCAGATCAACATCCACTCGATGCGCTTCGTGCGGCGCGACGGCGGTTGGGCCACGGTGATTCTTTCCACCAACGACAACGAGCGCGCCCGGACGCTGCTGGCTGATTGCCTGGTCTGAAAAGTCCGGATATTTGAAGTCAGTCATGCAATACTTCCGCTTGCCGCGGATCGCCCGGCCTATTCATCTTGCTTTAGCGTGGCGCGGTTTAATATGCTGCGCCGATGGGACATGTCATATCGCCCAATCCCTGGATGATCCTGCCCTTCGCGGCCCTGCTGGGCACGATTGCGCTGGCGCCGCTGGCTTTTCCGCATTGGTGGCACAAGCATTACCCCAAAGTGGCCATCGGCCTCGGATTGGTCACGCTGGCCTATTACGGCCCGGTCCTGCGGGAGTATGGGCGGATCCTGGAAGTGGCCCACGAATATGTGAGCTTCATCGCGCTGATCGGCTCGCTCTTCGTGGTTTCCGGGGGCATCCATATCAAGGTCAAAGGGGAGGCCACGCCGCTGGCCAACGCGGTTTTCCTCCTGGTGGGGGCGGTGGTGGCCAATCTCCTGGGCACCACGGGCGCTTCGATGCTGCTCATCCGGCCCTGGCTGCGCATGAACAAATACCGCATCACGGCGCACCACATCGTCTTTTTCATCTTCCTGGTTTCCAATGTGGGTGGCGGGCTCACGCCCATTGGGGATCCGCCCTTGTTCCTGGGGTATCTCAAGGGGGTGCCGTTCTGGTGGGTGCTGCACCACTGCTGGCCCATGTGGCTGGCGGGCGTCGGCGCCTTGCTGGCCATCTTCCTGGCCCTGGATTACCGGAATTACTGGCGCGCCCCCAAACAGGTGCGCGATACGGTGGCCGGGCCGGCCGATCAATGGCGGTTTGAAGGGTTGGGCAACCTGGGGTTCCTGGTCCTCATCCTGGGGGCGGTGTTCATCAACGAACCGGTCTTCCTGCGCGAAGCCATCATGCTGGGCGCCGCGCTGGGATCCTATTTCACCACCCGGCGGAGCGTCCACGAGGCCAACGATTTCAACTTCGAGCCCATCCGGGAGGTGGCCTTGTTGTTCATCGGCATTTTCGCCACCATGATCCCCGCTTTGGATTACCTGCAAACCCACGCCGGCGCCATGGGCCGGCCCACGCCTGCGTTCTTTTACTGGGCCTGCGGCGGCCTTTCGAGCATCCTCGATAACGCCCCCACCTACCTGAGCTTCCTGAGCGCCATCTTCGGGTCGGTGATCGATCCGGAAATCGTCCGCCGGGTCCAGGCGCTGATCGAATCCGGTGGCGCCGGCCGCTCCGCGGCCCTCATCCAGCGCACGCCCGAAATCCTGAACACCTTGCAGGCCCTGCAGACCTATTTCGGCACCCAGTTGAAGGCGCACACCGTCAGCGTGGAGCAGATTGAAATCGCCTTCCTGATCGGCAACACCTTGTTCAACAACTACCTCATGGCCATCAGCGTGGGCTCGGTCTTCTTTGGCGCCATGACCTACATCGGCAACGGCCCCAATTTCATGGTCAAATCCATCGCCGACCAGGCCAAAGTCCACACCCCCTCTTTCCTGGGCTACCTGGTCCGGTTCGCCCTGCCCTATTTGCTGCCAGTGCTGGTCCTGGTGTGGTGGCTGTTCTTTTCCTGAGGCATGAGCCGGGGCATCTGGCTGGTGGTGGGCGCTTATGTGGCCTGGGGTTTTTTGCCGGTTTATTGGAAGCAGCTCCACCAGGTTCCGGCCCCGCAGCTGCTCAGCCACCGGATATTCTGGTCCTGGCTGGCCTTGATGGCGGTCATCGGGCTGCGGAAGGAATTCAAGAGCCTGTGGGCGGCCCTGAAGGATCCCCGCGTATGGCGGGTTTACCTGGCCGCCTCCTTGTTGATCGCCGCCAACTGGCTGACTTATGTGTGGGCGGTCAACGCCGGATTCATCGTTGAAACCAGCCTGGGCTACTTCATCAACCCGCTCATCAGCGTGCTGCTGGGCGTGGTGTTCCTGCGCGAGCGCTTGCGCCCCTGGCAATGGCTGCCGATCGGGCTGGCGGCCGCCGGAGTGCTGTATCTCGCGCTGGCCTACGGCGCCTTGCCGTGGATTGCCCTGACCCTGGCGTTTTCCTTCGGCTTTTACGGGCTGGTCAAGAAAACCGCGCCGCTCGGCTCCTTCCACGGCCTGGCCCTGGAGACCGGCATTCTGTTGCTGCCCGCCATGCTCTACCTGGGCCACACCGGGCTGGCCGGCCAGGGGGCGTTTCTGAAGCTGGGCTGGCGCTCGGATTTTTTGCTGGCCGGGGCCGGCCTGGTGACCACCATCCCATTGCTGATGTTCGCCTCCGGGGCCAAGCGCATTCCGCTCACGCTGATGGGCTTTCTGCAATACATCGCGCCCACCCTGCAATTCCTCCTGGGGGTGCTGGTTTACCGGGAGCCTTTCACCCGCACCCAGCTCGCCGGCTACGGCCTGGTGTGGACGGCCTTGGTCCTCTTCGCCGCGGAAGGATACCTGGCCTACCGCGCCAAGGCGGCCGCGCTCGCCCGCCTCTGAGGCCTGAGCCGCCGTGGCGCACTCCGGCGCTTCAGCCGCGGGGCGGGAGAGGATATCACGCCGCCGTCAAAATAAATTGCCTGTCCCCGGGGCATTTGGTTAGATGGAGCCAGCTCAAAGACATTTATGAAGAATACCATCCAAACCTTGGCCGCCTTGGCACTGGGCGTTTGCCTGTTTTCACCCACCACCATCCAGGCGCAGGCGCCGGAGCCGGGCTTCAAGAGCCTGTTCAACGGGAAAGACCTGGCCGGCTGGGCCGGCCGGCTGAATCATTGGTCGGTCGAAGAGGGCATCATCACCGGTGTCACCACCAAGGAAAATCCGGCCCAAGGCAACAACTTCCTGATCGCCCAGGAAGACGGCAAGGATCTTGTGGTGGACGATTTTGAATTGCGGTTTTCCTACAAATTCACCGGCGATTTCGGCAACTCCGGGCTGCAATACCGCAGCAAGAACCGCGGCAATTTCGTGGTGCATGGCTACCAGGGGGATTTTGAGGTGGGGACGACCTATTCGGGCATCCTCTACGAGGAAGGCGGCCGGGGCATCCTGTGCGAGCGCGGCAAAAAAGTGACGATCAAAGAGGATTCCACCAAACCGGGCGCGCACAAGGTCGAAGTCACGGGATCGGTGGGCGATTCCAAGGCGATCCAGCAGGCCATCAATGTGAACGGCTGGAACGATTACGTGATCATCGCCAAAGGCAACCACCTCCAGCATTTCATCAATGGCAAAAAGACCGCCGACATCACCGATGAGCAGGAGTCAAAGGCCGCCAAATCGGGCATCCTGGCATTCCAGATCCATGCCGGCCCCCCCATGAAGATCCAGTTCAAGAACGTGCGGATCAAATCCTTGAAGTAAGTTTCCCGGCCGCGCCGCATGAACCGCCGGACTTTCCTGGGGGTCACGTTTTGGGCCGGGGCCGGGGCTTTGGCCACGCCCCGGTCCGCCTCGGCGGTGGTCCCACCCGGGGCGTCCTCGCGCCCCTTCAAGATCCGGTCGCACGGCCTGGAGGAAATCACCATCCCCGGCCTCCAGGCGGCCATGGCCGCCAGCCAATATCGCTCGGAAGGCATTACCCGGCGTTATTTGGCCGCCATCCGGGAGATCGACCAGGCCGGGCCGGCTTTGAATTCCGTGATCGAGCTGAATCCGGACGCCCTGGCCATCGCCCGGGCCATGGACCGGGAACGCCAAACCAAAGGGCCACGCGGGCCGCTGCACGGCATCCCGGTGCTGATCAAGGACAACCTGGGCACGCATGACCGCATGTCCACCACGGCGGGTTCCCTGGCGCTGGCGGGGTCGGTGCCCCCCGTGGATTCGTTCGTGGTCCAGCGGCTGCGCGAGGCGGGCGCGGTGATCCTCGGCAAAACCAATCTCAGCGAATGGGCCAATTTCCGGTCATCCCATTCCATCAGCGGCTGGAGCGGAAGGGGTGGCCAGACGCGCAATCCCTACGCCCTGGACCGCAACCCCTCCGGATCCAGCTCCGGCTCCGGGGTGGCGGTGGCGGCGAACTTCTGCGCCGCGGCGATCGGCACGGAAACGGACGGCTCGATCCTTTCGCCCTCCTCGTTCAATGGCGTGGTGGGCCTCAAGCCGACCCTGGGGCTGGTGAGCCGGTCCGGCATCATCCCCATCGCCCACAGCCAGGACACCGCGGGGCCCATGGCCCGCTGCGTGCGCGATGCCGCCATCCTGCTCGGCTGCGTGGCCGGCCCTGACCCGCGCGATGAAGCCACGCGCCCCGCCGCCGGCTGGGCGGCCGGCGATTATACGCGCTTTTTGGATCCGAACGGGCTGCGCGGCGCCCGCCTGGGGGTGGCCAGGTGCTACTTTGGCATTTCCAGCGCGGTGGATCAGATCATGGAGCAGGCGCTCGCGGAGATGAAAAAGCTGGGGGCCATCGTGATCGATCCGGTGGAGATCCCGTCGAGCGGCCAGCTGGGCGGCTCCGAATTCGAGGTGCTGCTCTACGAATTCAAGGCGGATCTGAACGCCTACCTGGCGGGGCTGGGCCCCCCGGCTCCCGTGCATTCCCTGGCGGAGATCATCGATTTCAACGAACGCCATCGCGAGCAGGAAATGCCCTGCTTCGGCCAGGACATCCTGGTGAAGGCCCAAGCCAAAGGGCCGCTGACGGACCAAGCCTACCGGGATGCGCTGGCGAAAAACCACCGGCTTGCCCGGGCCGAAGGCATTGACGCCGTGCTGGCCAAACACCAATTGGACGCCCTGGTGGCCCCCACCACCGGACCCGCCCACTTGACGGACCCGGTTTATGGTGATCGCGACACCGGCGGCAGCACCACGCTGGCGGCCGTGGCGGGCTATCCCAGCCTGACGGTTCCGGCCGGGTTCGTGCGCGGGCTGCCGGTGGGGCTGTCGTTTTTTGGCCAAGCCTGGAGCGAGCCCACGCTGCTCAAGCTGGCCTATGCTTTTGAGCAGGCCACGAAAATCCGGAAACCGCCCCGGTTCCTCCGCTCGGTGGCGCTTTAAACCGCAGGTGGTTTTGGTTCCGCCAGCGGCTATCCGGCCCGGTCGGCGGCCGATGACCATGGTTGACTTTGCAAAATCCTTTCCGTAGAATTCCAGCATGACAACGGTGGTCCTGCTTATCATAGTCGGAGCCGTATTGCTGCTGCTGGAAACCTTGCTGCCCGGCATGGTGGCTGGCGTGGTGGGTTTCGGCTGCCTGGCGGGTGGCGTGGCGCTCGGATACATCCGTTTCGGAGTGGAAACGGGGAACGTGGTGCTGCTCGCCGTTTTTGTGCTGCTCCTGGCCGGAACGGCCTGCTACGTGCGGTTTTTCCCCCAAACCCGCGCCGCGGATATCCTGACTTCCCATGGCACCGTTGGCGAGCTGGGGGTCGAAAAACCGGAACTGCTCCATCAAACCGGTGTGGCCCTGACCATCCTGCGCCCCTCCGGCAGCGCCACCATCGATGGCCACCGGGTGGATGTGGTGGCGGAAAATGGCCTGGTGGAGGCCGGCACCGCGATCAAAGTGGTGGCCGTGGAAGGGTTGCGGGTGGTGGTGCGGCCGATCTCCGGCGGGCCGGAAAGCAGTGATTCCCGGTCGGTTTAAACAATGATACCTATGAACGAACTCCATTTTTTACTGGGTCTAACTATGAATACCTTGGTTTATTTCCTGCTGGCCATCCTCGGCCTGGTGGTTTTTGTGGCGGTGCTGGTCGTGATCAACTTCCTGCAGGTGTATATCCGCGCCCTGGTTTCCAAGGCCAATGTGAAGTTCATCGAGCTGATCGGCCTGAGCCTGCGCAAAGTGCCGGTGAGCCTCATCGTGGACAGCCGCATCACCGCCGTGAAGTCGGGCCTCACCGTGTCGATCGACCAGCTTTCCGCCCATTTCCAGGCGGGGGGCAACGTGGAGATGGTGGTGCAGGCCCTGATCGCCGCCAAGAAAGCCCAGATCCACCTCGAATTCGACAAAGCCTGTGCCATCGACCTGGCCACCAAAGGCACCGGCAAGACGGTTTTCGAGGCGGTGCGCACTTCGGTCAATCCCAAGGTCATCGATTGCCCCAACCCGGTCTCCGGGCGGGTCACCATCGATGGTGTCGCCAAGGACGGCATTGTGGTGAAGGTCAAGGCCCGGGTGACCGTGCGCACAAACCTCGACCGGTTTGTGGGCGGCGCCACCGAGGAGACGATCATCGCACGCGTGGGCGAAGGCATCGTGACGACGATCGGATCCTCCGATTCCTATAAGATCGTCCTGGAAAAGCCCGACCGGATCTCCAAGACGGTGCTCGACAAGGCTTTGGACAGCAACACCGCGTTCGAAATCCTCTCCATCGACATCGCGGATGTGGATGTGGGCGACAATATCGGCGCCAAACTGCAGTCCGCCCAGGCTGAAGCCAAGAAACTGGTGGCCCAGGCCGAGGCGGAAATGCGCCGCGCCGCGGCCGTGGCCTTGGAACAGGAAATGATCGCGCGCACCCAGGAAATGCGCTCCCGGGTGGTGGAGGCCGAATCCCAGGTGCCCCTGGCCATCGCGGACGCGTTCCGGCACGGGAACCTGGGGGTCATGGATTACGTGCGCTATAAGAATATGCAGGCGGACACCTCGATGCGCGACAGCATCGCCGGAAATACCCCGCCCGGCGCCTCGGAAACCAAATCCAGCTAACCGGCCATCCGGGCCGTGATCGCATGGAGAACCTGCTGATATTGGTGGTCTTTGTGGCGCTGTCGGGGCTGTCCTCCTGGCTGCAGAAGCGGGGGCGGCATCCGGATTCGCCTCCGGACGCTCCGCCCGGGCCCCGGCCGCCCAGCCCGCCCGAGCCGCAGCCCGCGTCCTCCCCGGAGCCGGCCTTCGACTGGGAGGCTGAACTCAAACGCTGGCTGACCGGCGAAGGCGGCAAGGAATCCGCCCCGGTGTTGGTGGAAGAAATGCCGGCGCCGATGCCTTCCGCACCGCGGGCGCCCGTTCCGGTGGTGATAAGCCCCCCGCCCTTGATCGCCCCCAAACCGGCCGTGCCGGTGGCTTTGGAGCAGGCCACGGCGGGCGGGGTGGCGATGCAGCATCCCGCCCTGGTGCGCACCGCCGTGTCCGCCAAGCGGATCCCGCCGCCGAAAACCGGGCCGCGGACCGTTTTTTCACGGTTCGCCAGCGACCGGGCCTCCCTGCGCAAGGCGTTTATCGCCTCCCTGGTTTTCAGCCCGCCCAAAGCGCTCGAAGATCCCCGTGGCTGATCGCACTTCTTTTCGTTTTTTGCTTATCGACACACCCCACGGCCCACCGTAGTATTCCGGTCAAAGCCGTGGCCGTGCAACAGGGAGACCGCGCAGATGCAGCGTCCCTTTTCCCGGCCGGCAGTCCCGGATGTGCCGGGCCAGGCGGCGAAAAGAATAGTGTGTGTTTGGAAAGCCAACGATAAAATGAATAAAGCGACATCTCCAACTCGGGAGCGTTTGCCCTCCGGCAAGGCTCCTTCCCCCAATCCTGAACCAAGCTTCAACCGGCGCGGCTTCCTGAAAGCCCTCGGCCAGGCCGGCGCGCTGCTGGCCGCTCCGCAGATCATCCCCGCGACCGTCCTCGGGCGGGATGGCGGCGTGCCGCCCAGCGAGCGCATTGTGCTGGGCGCCATGGGCATCGGCGGCCGGGGCAGCTATGTGCTGGGCTGCTTCCTCCAGGAGCCCGATGTGCGGTTCGTGGCCGTGGCCGAAGTGAAGGCCGCCCGCCGCCAGGCCGTCAAGAAAATGGCGGACGCCAAATATGGCAACCAGGATTGCGCCACCTACCGCGACTTCCGCGAATTGCTGGCGCGGGAGGACATCGACGCCCTGCTGATCGCCACCGGGCCCAACTGGCACGCCATGGCCTCCATCCTCACCGCCAAGGCGGGCAAGGATGTGTATTGCGAGAAACCGTGCTCGAAAACGATTGCCCAAAGCCTCGCCCTGGCCGAGACCTTCCGGCGCACCGGCCGGGTCTTCCAGGCGGGCACCCAGCGGCGCAGCCTCCCCAATTTCATGTATGCCATTGACCTGGCCCGCCGCGGGAAGCTGGGCAAGCTCCATACGCTTTATGCGCACCCCGGCGGCCTGGGCACCGGCCAGAGCGGCTGGCTCCCCGCCGAGACGGAGCCGAACCGGGAGGAAGTCGATTGGAACCTGTACCTCGGCCCCACTGCCTGGCGGCCTTTCAACAAGCGCATGCTGGACGGCTTCAATTTTGAAAAAGGCGGCGGCCTCACCGGCGGCGGATGCCTCGAGTGGGGTTCCCACTGCGTGGACCTTTGCCAGTGGGCCAACGACGCCGACGACACCGCCCCGGTGGAGTATGAGCCTATCCGCAACGAGCTGCACGCCCGCTACGGCAACGGCGTCAAGCTCATCCTCCGCAACGATGGCTGGCTGCCCTTAGGCTCCTGCCCCGTCCGTTTCGAGGGCGAAACCGGCTGGGTGGAGACGGCCGACAACGGCGACCTCGTGGCCAGTGACCCCGGCCTGCTGGCCGGCAAGCTCGCCAAGATTTCCGGCTATCCCGCCAACTTCCACGTGCGCGACTTCCTGGACAGCGTCAAATCCCGGAGCCAGCCCCGGGCCAACGCGGATGTGGCCTGTGAAGCGCACATCGCCTGCCATGCGGCCAACATCGCCCTGTACCTGAACCGCAAGGTCTATTACGATCCGGTGAAAAACGAGTTCATCGGCGACGAAGAGGCCAACCGCATGCGCTCGGAGGCGCTGCGCGAACCGTGGAGGATCTAAAGTCTGATAAATATCATTAATTGAAAAAACAACACCTTATAAATATGAGACTTTACCTTCAATCGTTGACGCTGGGCGCCCTGCTCGTGGCCGCCGCCACCTCCCTGGCCGCCGAAAGCCCGGCCGAAAAACAAATCCGGCTGATCCGCGTGGTGCAATCGGAAGCCGGCTACCCGGAAAAGGCTCTCGCCTGCAAGCAGCTGGCCATCTACGGCGGCCGGGAAGCCGTCCCCGCCCTGGCCGCCCTGCTGCCGGATGAAAACCTGAATTCCTGGGCGCGCATCGCCCTCGAAGCCATTCCCGATGCCGATGCCAGTGAGGCGCTGCGGGCCGCCCTGGGCAAGGTGCGCGGGCTCAACTTGGTGGGCGTGATCAATTCCATCGGCTTCCGGCACGACGCCGGGGCGGTCCAGCCGCTGCTGCCGCTGCTCCAGGACGCGGATGCCGAAGTGGCCTCCGCGGCCGCGGCCGCCCTGGGCCGGATCGGCGGGCAAGCTCCCGCCCGCGCTTTGGAACAGCTGCTGGCCACCGCCCCCGCGGGCACCCGCGAGGCCGTGGCGGAGGGCTGCATCCTCTGCGCCGAGAAATACCTGGCCGGAGGTGATTTCACCGCCGCCGCCCGCCTGTATGACACCGTGCGCGCCTCCAACGCCTCCAAACAGCGCCTGCTCGAAGCCATGCGCGGCGCCATCCTGGCCCGCAAGAACGACGGGATCCCCCTGCTGCTCGAGCAGCTGCGGTCCGCGGACAAATCCTTCTTCAGCATCGGCCTGCGCACCGCACGGGAATTGCCCGGGGGCCAGGTGACCCGCGCGCTGGCGGCGCAGCTGGACAAATTCATCCCCGAGCGCCAGGCGGTCCTGTTCATGGCCCTGACGGACCGGAAAGACGAAGCTGTGGCACCGCTGGTGGCTGCCATGGCCCAAAGCGGCCCGAAGAGCCTGCGGCTGATCGCCATCAGCGCCCTGGATCGCGCCGGCCAGGTTTCCACCCTGCCGCTGCTGCTGCAGGCCATGGCGGAAGCCGACGCCGAGCTGGCGGCCGCCGGCAAGGGGGCCGTGGCCCGGCTTTCCGGCCAGGAAGTGGACGCCGAAATCATCGCCCGCCTGGCGGACACCGCGGGCAAAATGCGCGCGGCCCTGATCGAGCTGGCGGCGCAGCGCCGGCTGGAAGCCGCCCTCCCGCGGATTCTGCCCTGCGCCGAAGATTCGGAGGCGGTGGTGCGTTCGGCCGCGGCGGCGGCCATCGGCTCCCTGGGCAGCGACTCCCACATCCCCGTCCTGGTCGGCCTGCTGCAAAAAGCGGGCAGCGCCAAGGATCGGTCCGACCTGGAGAAAGCCCTGGTGGCAGTCAGCAGCCGGGCCGGAGCCAAGGCGGTCGCCAGCCTCGCGCCGCTGGTGAAAAGCACCAGCGCTGAGCTGCGGGTGATCGCGCTGCACGCCCTGGCGGGCGTGGGCGGGCCGGAGGCCCTGGGGATCGTCAAAGCCACCGCCAGCGATGCCGATGACGCCCTGCAGGACGAAGCCGTGAACATGCTCTCCACCTGGGCCAACAACTGGCCCGATGACGCCGGTTTGGCGGACAGCCTCCTGGCCCTCGCCAAATCCGGCAAGAAAACCTCCCACAAGCTGCTGGCTTTGCGCGGCTACCTGGAATGCATCCAGGGCGACACCAAGCTCAAGGACGCCGAGAAAGTGGCCAGTCTCAAGGAAGCCCTGCCGCTGGTGACGCGGACCGAGGAAAAACGCCAGGCCATCTCGGTGCTGGGCGCCATACCCGCGGCGGGCGCCGTGGACCTCCTGGAGGCTTTTGCCAGGGATGCCAGCGTGACGGAAGAAGCCTGCCTCTCGCTGGCGGGCATCGCCACCAAGCGTGGCGTGGCCGGGGATCTGCGCCGGAAAGCCCTGCAAACCGTGATCGATAACACGAAAAACGAAGCCACCCGGAAAAAAGCGGCCGACGCTCTGCAGCGCGCCAAATAACGCCGGTTTCAAGGAATTGACCCACAGGCGGGCCCGGTTTCCGGGTCCGCCTTTTTGCTGCCCGGAATGGTGGCCAGGCTGCCCTTTGGTCCCTCGCGGCCCGGCCGCCTCCATCGGTCCAAAGCCCGGCCTTGAAAAACCGGATGCCCCCGGCAGTGCTTTGAGTGCCCGCCAACCCATGCCGGGTAGCCGCCGCCGTGAGGATCTGGGCCATTCGTGCGCCTATGCGGGCCGCAAATCCTGAGGTTTTTGGTGACGGCGATCCGGTTGAGTGCTAAATCTGAGGCTGTGAAACGCCAACGCATCGTTCAAGAACGGGAAGACCGCATCGAAATGGAGATTGTCGTGGATGCCTGCGATGAATCCGAACGCGCCATGGGCTGGTATTATTATCTGGACGAAGCCATCCAATTTCCTTTTAAAGCCAGATGCATCGGCAAGCAGGCCAGTTCCCCGTTGAAAGTGGGGCAGGAGGTCGAGGTGCTGGGCCTCGCGGATACCGAGGAATGCGCCCACGAAATCAAGGTAACCATCCAATGGGAAGCGGATACCCTGGCGGTGCCATTGTCCCAGCTGGAGGGAATTGAAATTGCCGACATGCCCCGGCAGGCCATCGCCGATTGGCATTATTGGGTTGCGCGCGGCTACGAATATTAAGCCGTGTCCGGGCCATTGGATCGGCCGTTTTTTTAAGAGTGGAGGTTAAAAACTTCCCCCATTCCGGTCCCAAAAAAACGGGAATCCCGGCGAGGGCGAGGAGGAACGCCAAAAGCCCTCTGGCTACACTGACATCTGAAATAACTTGCCTTGCGTCGGGCGCCGTGGTAATAATGTGCCATTATGCAGTTTATTAACCGCATTATTCTGGTTCTCACCGCGGTATTGCTCACGGCCTGGATCGGCGTTTTGGCGCACCATGTCAGCGAACCGCGCGTGGTGGGGCGCGCCACCGCGCCGGACGGCACCGAAATGTGCGTGGTCCAGGAATTCAATTGGGGCGCCGAGCCGTTCACGACGAGCTTTGTCTATCGGAAACCGGGCGGGCCGTGGGGGCGGTTTTACTACGACCACCAGGATGATTATTGGGCCGGCAGCCGGGTGGCGCTCGACACCAACTCACAACGGGCCGTTTTCTTCCGCAATGGATCGCCGGCGGTGACCTTCCAGTGGGTGAAGGAAACCTACACCTTGCATCGGCGGAACCAGACTGTGACCAATGCCCAGTCGCGGTTGCCGGATCGCTGGTCTCCCAAGCAGTCGGTTTACCAGAATTGAACGGCTGGCCCCCTGACCACGCCTGGCTTGCAATCGCGGATTTTCTTTCGCTCCCTACTCCGCCAGCCGCAGGATGAATCCGCCGCGCGGCGGCAGGGAATGGCTCCACTGAGCGGCAGCGGGAATAGTTGCAGCCGCCACTTCCAGGGTGGAATCAGCACCCTCGGCTATGAGCTGGCGCTTCGGAAAACCCGCAAACCGGGATAAATCGAGGCTCAACTGCCGCACCACGCCTGTGCCATTGAGCCCGGCGATGAACCACACGCCGCCCGAGCGCCGGGCGAAGACGGCGAGCTGGCCAGGCTCGCCGATGAGGCAGCGGGTTTCGTCCCACCGGGCCGGCGCCTCGCGGAGCACCTGGCGGGCTTCCGCGGGGAGGGTGCTGAAGTATTCGGGCTTGTCCGCGAAATGGATCAGGCCGGAGGTGAACACGATGGAGGTGGCCAGCTCATGGGCCGCGGTGGTGGTGCGCCGGTATTTTTTGAGCGAGCAGGCGATGGGGGTGTAGTCCATCGGCCCGGCGACGTTGCGGGTGAACGGCAGCACAGTGTTCAGCTCCGCGGCTTTTCCCGGGTAGCGCGATTCGTAGAAGTAGGACTCGGTCCCCAGCACCGCCTCGGCCGCCAGGAAATTAGGCCAGGTGCGCTGCCAGCCGCGCGGGAGGGTGCAGCCATGGAGGTTCACGACCAGGCGGCGGGCGGCGGCCTCCGCCAAGAGGGCCTGCATCGCGGCGATGGCTTCCTGGCGGTCGGAGCACCAGAAATCCACCTTGGCGCCGCTGACCCCGGCGGAGGCCAGCTCCCGCAATTTGCGTTCCCGTGGCTGCGGCTGGTAAAAATCGCCCGCGGCACACCAGGCCAGCGTTTTGACACCCCGCATTTGGGCATGCGCCACAATCCCTGTGAGCCCCAGCTTCCACCAGCCGGCGTCGAACAGGGTGTATTCCCACTGCATCTCCGCGGCGAGGTCGGTGAATTGATTGAAGCGGGCCTCGGTGACGGGGCCTTCCGGGTAGGACCACCAGGACCAGGAGGCCCGGCCGGGGCGGATCCAGGAGGTGTCCGGGATGCGCGACGGAGGCGCCAAATCCGTGACCAGCGTGGAGGTGGCCAGAGAGCCTGCGTCCGGCCCGAGCATGATGACCCGCCAGGGCAGGGCCCAGGGCAGCGAGCTGCGGGGTTCGGGATTGGGCAGCAACGGCTGGCGCTTGGTCCGCTCATTGGCGGCGGGGAAGGCGATGCGGTATAATCCCCCGGACGATTCGGGGCCCAGGTGGCAGCCGCAATAGGATTCGCCGGTGCCGCTTTCGGTCACCAAGGCCCAGACGCCCGCTTCCGCCACGTGGAACAGGGCCGGGAAACACCAGCCCAGCGGCTTGCCGCGCGACTGCGGCGGGGGATCACCGGGGGAGACGTGGAAGAAGAAATCCTCGTAGGCGGGGGTGTAGTCGCTGGCGGCGTGGTAAGGCTGCAGCCAGGCACGGGTGGCGGGCAGAACGCGGAATCCCGTGGATTCGCAGGCCAGGACGTGGACATTGGTGTCCGCGGCGGAGAACCGGTAGCGGAACGCCACCCCTTCATGGCTGGCGGCGAGATCCAGCTCCAATCGGGCCTGGCCGGGATTGCTGAATACGAGCGTGCGGTGGTTCAGGAGGTGGTCCACCCGTGGCTGGGGGCCGGTGAACAACTCGTAGGTTTCCCGGCGGCTCTCCACTTCCCCCGCCTGCACCAGCCGCAAGTCCCGCTCGAATGCCTGGTCGTCGCGCCGCACCCCCAGCGGCGAATCCAGGATCACCGGCTGCCCCTGGCAGGCGGCCCGGTAGCCCGGGCGGCCTTCGCCATCGAGAAAAACGGTGATCGCGCAGCGGGCATCCGGCGCGGCCAGCGTCCACGAATTGGTTTCGGCGCCCAAGGCGGCCGTCAACGGCCACAGCAGCAGGAGGACAGGCCATTTCATAGGGATGGTGGGATGGGAGATTTCTGTAGGGTGGTTTTGCACAAGGTCATGGTGAGATTAACCGGATCAGGATTTCGGTGGCGCGGGCGTCTGCAAGTGCCAGAAATCGAGCTTGCCGTCGTCCAGATGCAGTGGCGCCAGCGTGGGTTGGGCCGCGTTCAGCAGGTGCTCCCGTTGGTAAAGGGGCCCGGGGCCATCCTGCCCGTAATAAATCTCGACGGGCTTGCCATCGAAATCGGAAAAGCCTTTGGCGGCCTGTTCGCCGGTGGGGGTCATGCGCACGACGGTGTCGCCTTTCCAGGTGGCGGTATAGTGGTATTGCCGGAAGCCCGGGTTGCCGATGTGGAAGTTTTCCTCCCGCACCGGGACGGGGTAGCGCACCACCAGTTTTTCGCCCGCCTGGCGCGGGCCAAGCTCCAGGTAGTTGCCCCACACCCGGGCTTTGACCTCGCCCTGGCTGGACGTGGCCTGGATATCCTTCGGCTCCACCCACTCGGGGAGGCGGACCCGCACGCGGCAGCCCTGCTTGAGCTCGATGGCCAGCAGCCCTTCGTAAGGCTGGCGGCAGCGGATCTCCGCCTGCGGCAAAAGTTTGTCGATATGGAGGTGAACCGACAGCGTGCCATTTTCAAAACGGGCGGCGTTCTTCCAGACGATGAACAGGCCGTGGGTGCCCGAGCCTCCACAGCAGTTCTGGATGGCCCGGGTCTTGCCGCGCAATTCCGGGCCGCCCCAGTGGAGCTCCTCGCGGGCGGCCAGGATGTGCGTGGGCGACGTCCAGCCGGAATAGGCGCCCACCAGCCGCCGGCCAACCTCACGGCAGGTGAATTGGGCGGTGTCCGGCTGGTTCCCGGGCTTCAGCCAGGAGGTGTCCGCCACCTGGCTTTCCACCAGCTGGTTGCGCACCATTCGTTCGACGTCGCCCCAATATTCGGGGTGGCCATGATTGGCCAGCGTCACCGCCAGGCCCAGGAAATCCATCAGCGCGCAGCTTTCGCAGGAAACAATGTCTCCCTTGCGCCCGATGACTTCCGGGAGGAACCCAAAGCGGGTGCCTTCGGAGCGGACATACCGGTAGAGGGCATCCACCCGGCTGAACAGCACCGGATCCTTCACATACAGGGCGTAATCGGCCGCCCCCACCAGCGTGCGCAGGTTGCCGTGCATGTGCCCGCCCTGGCGGAAGGTGTTGTCGGGAGTGAACAGCGGATTCTCCTCGAAGCAGCTGCGGATCAGCTGGCCGGCCTGTTCCAGGGCGGGCTGCGAACCGGTGAGCCGCGTCCACGTCATCAGGCTTTTGACGATGAATCCCCGCAGCCAATGGTTCGGCTCGTAAAGCCGGGGCAGGTGTTCCACCAGGCGGTCGATTTCGTCCTTGAGGCGCGGCTCCGGTTGGTCGGCGTAGGCGGTGGCCAGGGCAAACAAGGTCAGGGCCTGGTCGCCCAGGTCAGCCGCCGGCTCGGAGAAGGAGGTCTTGGGCCGCATCAGGAGCCCGGTTTGAGGATCCAGCCAGGAGCGGATTTTTTGCAGCCACCGCTTTTCATTGCGGGCCTCCTGGCCGGTCAAGTGCCGGGCCATGATGGCCGCCTGGAGCTGCCGGCTCATGACGTCCCCGAAATCCGGCCAATCATGCGCGGCCTCGGCGGGATCGGTCCAGAATACGTTGAAATACGGGAGCCCATCCTGGTCCACCAGGTTGTCCAGGTAGTTATAGGTGCGCCCCACGAAGGTTTCGATGGCAAAGGTCTCCGGGTTGGGCGCCGCTGCGGCGTGGGTGGCGGCCAGGGCCGGGATGGCGGCGATCGCGAGGATGACCCAGCGGGCCAGTGGTGCATGCTTCATCCTGAAAAATTACCCTCCCTCCTGCCGCTTTGTCCAGCTTCCGCCAGACGGAAGGCGCCGGGTGGAAGGCGGTGGCCGCCCAAGTCTTGGGGAGGCCCGTTTCTTCCCGGTCTGGCCAAGGGTGTTTGGCCAATAGGTCCACCCCCCGCCCTACACGGCCGGTTTAACCTTCGTTTCCAGCAGCCAGAACACCACGGCGGCAATGGCGATGAGGATGCCAAACCAGCCCCAGTCAGGGATGCCCGTGACGTCGGGCAGCCGCACCTTGCCCAGGGCGGCGACCTTCTGAATATGGGCCTCAACCCAGGAGAAGCTCAAGGCGTAGAGGATGCCGCCCACCAGCATGCCGGCGAAGCCCGCCACGGCGTGCAGGCTGCCCGTGGCGATGGCGGCGATGCCGGTCCCTGGGCAATAACCGTAAAGCACCATGCCCACCCCGAAAATGGCGGCGCCCAAGACCACACCGAGCATGTTGGCGGGTTTGATATGATATTGGGCGTGGCCCGTGTTATGCAACACCAGCACCCCCAGCCCGCCCACAATGATGGCGGTGAACATGATCTTGAGGACGGTGAAGTCTTTGAATCGGAACTGGTTGACGATCACATTGTAGTTCGCCACCCCGCCCCGGTGCAGCAGCAGGCCAAACAGGATGCCCATGGGGATGGCCAGCCAGCGGGCAGTTTCAGCGGATACTGGTAAGTTCATATTAAAATAAGGGTTGAGATTACCTGGCCTGCCGGGCTGGTTGGCGAAACAGAATGAGCGCCGTCAAAGCCCCGAAGGCGAACAGCGTCAGGAAGAAGGTCCAACCGCTCAGTGCCAGCTGGAGCGAACCGCTGATGCCATGGCCGCTCGTGCAACCGCCAGCCATGCGCGCGCCATACATGATGATCACCCCGCCGAGGAAGGCCGCGAAGAGCCGCTTGGCAGCCGAACCGCCGTGATGTGCCGCCCAGGTTGCGGGAACTTTTTCCAGGCGGAAGGCGCCGCTGGCCAGGACGCTGACCAGGCTGCCGAGGAACGTGCCCACGAGGAACAGCATCCCGCCGTTCCATTTGAACGGGAATTTGGCCCAATAAGCGTTTTTGGCCACAGCTTCGCCACCCATGACCGGCGTGGCACAAAGGCTGGACACGGATGAAAGCGACGTGGAAATGCCGATCGGCTCGTTCACGATGGCAAAGGCCAGCCAGCTCAGGACGCCAATGCCAATGCCAACCAGGTAGGGATTCCAGCGGCCCTTCGGTTTATCCATGCCACTCCCGCAGCTGCCGGAGCCGGAAACGAGATCTTCACCATTTTTTGATTTCAAGTTGTCCATCTGCTACTCATGGAGCCATCCGCAGCGAAAAAGTTACAGGCCGTGATGGAATTTCCGGATTTTGTCCACTGCGCGGGCCTGGGGCGAGTTCAAGCCTTCCAGGCCCGGCCACTTTATTGCCAAAGAGGCCGGATTGGAGGTTGAGCCTTTGTCGTGTCATTTATCCGGATCAGATCGGAACTCATGACTCCCTTCGCCGCTTGCGTAAAAATCTGGGGCGCAATCACTTCCTTCCAAAAAGCAGGGACACTGCTGAGCCCTGAAGGAAGGTTTTGCCGGACGTGAACAGCGGATTCTCCTCCAGGCGGCGGCTTGAACCCAATCCGAGACTTGGCATTGACTTGGTTTTGGCCATGCGTTATTCGTGCGCCATGCAAAATACTTTGACTGCTTTACTTTGTTCAAAACCCGGAGTTGCATCCCGATCGTCGGCCTTGGCTGCCGCCGCCTTGCTCGCGGCGTGGGCCATGCCGGTGGAGGCGGGAGACTGGCCGCGCTGGCGGGGGCCCAAGCTGGATAACATTTCCACCGAGGCCGGCTGGCAGACCGGGTGGCCGGCCAGCGGCCCCAAGCAGCTTTGGAAGGCCAGCGTGGGCGTGGGTTACTCCACGGTGGCGGTCAGCCAGGGGCGCCTCTACACCATGGGTAATACGGACAACCAGGACTCCGTTTATTGCCTGGAGGCCGGCACCGGTCTGGAAGTCTGGAAGCACTCCTATGCCTGCAACGCCAAGGATCCCAATGGCTACCACGGCACCCGCTGCACCCCCACGGTGGACGACGGGCTGGTTTACACGGTCAGCCGGGAGGGCCACCTGTTCTGCCTCGACGCCCAAAAGGGCGCCGTGGTGTGGAAAAAGAATTTCAAGGAGGATTTCCAGGGCAAGGTGCCCCAGTGGGGCTTTGCAGGATCGCCCTTGATCGAAAAGGATCTGGTGCTGGTGGAGGCTGGCGGCCCCGGAGCCAACGTGGTGGCCATGAACAAAAAAACGGGCGAGGTGGTGTGGAAGGCGGGCGATGACGCCGCCTCCTACAGCTCAATCATCCCCTTCGACCAGGAGGGCCAGCGCGCGTTGATGATTTTCAACGCCTTCGGCCTGGTGGCCCATTCCATGAAAGACGGCAAGGAACTGTGGCGGCATCCCTGGAAAACCAGCTGGAACGTCAACGCCGCCACGCCGGTCATCGAAGGCAACCAGGTGTTCATCTCCTCCGGCTACAACACCGGTTGTGCGCTGCTGGAATTCGGCGCTGGTTCCGCCCCCAAGGTGGTCTGGCAAAACAAGAACATGCGCAACCACGTCAATAGCTGCATCCTGTGGAAAGGATGCCTCTATGGTTTCGATGAGAACGAGCTGCGCTGCCTGGATTGGAAGACCGGCCAGACCAAGTGGGCCGAAAAGAAATATGGCAAAGGCTCCCTGATGCTGGCGGACGGCAAGTTCCTGGTTTACAGCGGCAGCGGGCGCATCGCTGTGGCCAGCCTGTCCCCGGAAGGCTGCCGGGAAATATCCGGATTTCAGGCGCTGGAAGGCCGGGACACCTGGGCCTACCCGGTGCTGGCCAACGGCAAACTCTATTGCCGCAGCCTGGAGAATTTGGTCGGTTTGGATGTGAGCGGCAAAAACTGATCCCAGCCAACCGGCTTCGCAGTGGCCCGCTGGTTTATCTGACCACTGGACCGCTTGTCCGTTTGTTGCAGGCCGCTGCCGGTATGCGCCTCGCGCGCCCCGTCAGCGGCCAAATTGCTGCGCCGCCGGATTCCTCTTGAAGGCGGCTGCTCTTTCCCAGGCCTGGACATCCGCAGGCACAGGTTCACCTGCCATCCCACCGTGCGGCTGCTCATTTTGGGCATCAGGGCGCCAACACCACCCGGTAGAAACGCCGGTTGGAACCAGCCACGACGTCGGTGATGGCGAGGGTTGGGCCCGCCGCGGTGCGGTAGCCGCCGAGGGGCGTCCAGGCCGGGGCATCCAGCGCCTCCTTGTATTCCACCATATAGGCGCGGCCCGGGATGGCGCCGAACTCAAAGGAAAAAACGCCCGCCGCATCCAGGCTCGCTTTCCCGATTTGCAGCGGCGGCAAGCCCAGCTGGTTCGCCGCCCCCGGCGTCCAGTTGGCCAGGCTCAGGATGGCATTGGTGTTGCCGTCGGGATAAAAGCCCTGGCTGATATTCGGAAGCTGCGGCCCGAAGGCGACCGAGTGCTGGACCGCGCCATTGGGCGCCAGCAGGCTGAGGGCATCGCCGTTTTTGTTCAGGCGGAATCCGGCGTGCAGGTCGAGCCGGTTGGAAAGGGTGTTGAGGTTGGTGGCGCCATCCGCCCAGACCAGCAGGAAACCATTGGAGCCGATGACCGTGTTGGTGGGGATCACCCAGGGGGCCGCCAGGGACAGGGAATCCGCCAGCAGATACCCGGCGAGGTTCACCGGCGCGGGGTTCGGATTGTACAATTCAAACCAATCCGGGAAGTGGCCGCTGGCGGGATCGGCCACGCCGCCGGGCCCGGCATTGGCGGCCATCCATTCATTGAAGACCACGGAGAGCAGCGCGGGCTGGACGGTGTTGGTCACGGTGATGGTGTCGAGGTAATTGGTGAGCGGGTTGCCGCGGGCATCCAATCCCTGGAGCGCCAGCAGGTTGACATTGCCCGGCAACGGGACGGAGAGCGACCAATTGCTCAGGCTGGTCCAGGTGACCGCCGCCCGGAGGCCGTTGACGGTGATGCCGCCCACCGTGAGGGGCGCGGTGCCGGTGAGGGTGACCTGGTCCTTGGCGGTGGCGAAGTCCTTGCCGCTGTTGCTGGTGATGGCGAAGGCGACATTGGAAGGCAGCGAATTCCGGATGAAGGTGGCGCGCTGCTGGAGGTAATTCACCTCGCTCGTCCAATCTTCCCCCACGAGCTTCGCAAAGTGCGTGGCCCAGGGCTTCAGGTAAGTGGCATTGACCGTGGTGGTGAGGATATCCAGCAGATGGTGGTTGTAGCGGCGGAAATTGTCCGGCAGCTTCACGATCTTATAGGTGTTCGGTGAACCGGAGCCGGGGAAGGCCGCGTCGGTGCCCTGCGCGAAGGCGTAATCCATGTCCCACGGGAAGCCCAAGGCTTTGCCATCCCCGGGCCGGAAATAAATCTTCCAATTGTGGGTATAGCCATAAGTGAAGTTATCGCCGTCGCCGGTGAAGGCCTTGAACGCCAGGGTGCGCATCCATTCATCGAGGTCCATCAGCTGGCGGGTCTGGGTCTCCAAAGCGGCGCCGGTGAGGCTGAACGCCTTGGCCAGGGCGATCATGGGCCGGTAATCGTCCACCTCGGCATGGTTTTCCTGCAGGAAAATCCAGCGGTAATTCTCCGGGTCATTGCCCCAGTTTTGGATCTCCACGTTGATGACCTCATCCGGCTCCGGCAGCTTGGGCGCCTGGGCGTTTCCGGTCAGGGTGGTGGTGGGATAGTAGATCAGCTCCACGGTGTGGACGCTGCCCTCGGCGCCGTTCGGATACTGGCTGTCCAGCCAGTCCGCATCGTAGGCGGACATGCGCAGCAGGCAGGGGCCATCCTCCTGGGTGCGCGGGGCGAACACCTGGGCAAGGTCGCACTGGAAGCCGGGAATGCCGCCGGCGTGGTTGATCGCCTGCCAGAGGAGGATTTCCCCCTGGCGCCCGCCCACGCCCGCATAACCCCCGGAACGGTCGAAGGTGAGCACATTCTGCGCCCCGCGGAAAAGCTGGTCCGCGGGGAATTGCACGGAAAACCCGACGCGCGTCGTTTGATCGCGCCCGCGCTCGCTGCTCTGCAGGTGGATGCCGGCATCGTAAAATGCCTCCCGATCGTCGTAGATCACGGTGGCGCCGAGGCGGTCATTGCTCATCACGTTGGTCAGGGCGTGCAGCAGGCTGGTATCGGCCGCGGTCAACAGGAGTCGGAACCGGTGGACCAGGGGCATGGCCGCCTTGCCTTCGTCCACCTTGAACAAAGCGCGGGATTGCGGCCCGGCGGCGGGGAACATGGCGGAGGCGCCCAGGCTGTCGGTGGCCTGCACATGGAACTGGACCACCGTGCCTGCGGTCTGGCCCGGGATGGTGGCGGCATATTCCCGGTAGCCGGGATGGGAGGTGGAGAACGCCCCCGCCGCCATGGGCAGGGGGCCGCCGGCCGAACGGTTCACCACCCACCGGAGGTCCATGGCCGCCACCCCCTGGGGATCCCAGGCGCTCACCTTGATGGTGACCGGCTCGCCGGCCTTGGGCACCAAGGGGCTGTGGGCAAGGCCGAAGAAGGCCGGCCCGAGGTTGGTGCTGCTGGTGGAATTGGCGGCCCCGGGCGTGCCATAGCGGCCGGGCAAGGCCAGGGAAAAGGTCCTGGCCACCCGGTTGAAATACAGCCGGGTGTTCAGGCGGTTGTTGCCCGCGAGCCATTTGGCCCGGAAAGACACTTCGTATTCCCGGCCATCCACCACGGAGCGCCCGCTGGCGAGGGTGGTTTCCAGGTGGTTATGCAGGTGCTCGGTGGGCCCGGTGGACACCAGGTGCAAAACGTGGTTGGTGGGATTGTCCGGGTCCACCTCCACCCGGCTGGCGCTGTGATTGCCCAGGGCGCGCCAGGCGGTGAGGCCGGTCTCGAACCCGCCATTCTGCAGCATGGCCACCCGGGTGCCGGTGGGATTCTCCACCACGGATAAATTGTCGATCAAACACTCGCCGGCCTCCAGCAGGCCGATCACGAATTCCTTCCATTGGGTGGGGCCGAGGACATTGCTGGCGACCGCCCGGCAGGTGTAATTGCTCCAGGCGGAGCGGCTGGCATTCAGGCTGGCGGCCCAGGCCTCCGGCCGGGAGTTGTCCGCCCAGGGATCGCGCAGCTCCAGGCTGGAGCCGCCGCCATCGGCATAGGCGGGCCAGGGCTTGGCATCATAATAGCGGAGTTCATTGGCCGGGTTGCCACTGGCATCCAGCAGCTGCAAGTGGCCGCCGCGATGCCGCAAGGAACCGCCGAGGGGGCCCAGCACCGCGAGCCCGGGATATTTGGCCTGCAGGAGGCTGGGATCCCTGGCCACCACCAGGAAGCCGCCGGGGGGAAGCACGGTCCCCGCCGGGAACGGGAAATCGATGTCATGGGCCAATTGCCAGCCCGCCAGGTCGACTGGCTGGGCGCCGCGGTTGAACAATTCGACCCACGCTTCCGCATCCTGGGCCACGGGGGCGTTGGTGGTGGCCGAATAGCTGGCCACCAGCTCGGCGCCGAGGACCACGTCGCTGCTGGCGGCCGCGGCCTGGTGGACTTCCACGGCCAGGAGGTTCGTGCCGCGGACCAGGTTGGTGATGGGGAGCGTGAATGGCCCCAGGTACACAGCGTCCCCAACCCCGGTGGAAGCCAGGGTCGAATAATCCACGGCCCCCTCGGCCATGTTCACCCGGCAGGCTTCCGCGCCGTTGAGGTAAAACACCGCGCCATCATCCAGGACGGTGCGCAGCCGGAGCTCCAGGCCATTGGTGTTGCCGTCGAAGACAAAGGCCGTGCGGAAATAAAAAGTCAGCGGGCCGAGCGCCAGGGCAGTGTTTTTGGGCTCGGGCAGGGCGGCGTCTTCCACGTAGAGCAGGGCCGCCCCTTCCGGCCAGGCGTGGTCATCGTAAGCCGGGGCGCTCCAGCCATTCCCGAGGTTGGATCCTGTCTGGTTGTAGCGCCAGCGGGCGGTGGCCGGCAGCAGCGTGGTTTCATGGGGCTCGGCCACGGTGGCCACCGGCACCGGCACCGGCACCGGCGCATGGTACATGATTTCGTTGAAGACCACCTCCCGCTGGAGCTCGAAGGCATTCGACGCCCCGGGGGTGGGCCGCGCCGGATACCACCATGGCCCGGTGCCATCGGGCCACCGGCCGCGCAGCTTGCGCTTGGCCACCACGGCATCCAGGAGGCTGAGCCGGCCCGGGCGGTGGAGGAAAACCCGGTCGCCCGGGGCGGCGCCAAAGCCAAGGGCGGCCTGGCTGAGCTGCGCCAGGGCGCCGGGCGCCAGGCTTTGGGCGGGCAGCACAAACCGCCGCTCCGGGAGGCCGCCGGCCACGCTCAATTCGCACCCTTCCAGCTCCAGCGCATCCGTCCCGTAGTTGATCAGCTCCACCCAGAAATCGCCGTTGGTGGCGGAGGCGCACTCATTCAAGGCCAGGGTGATGGGCGGCGGCGCCAGGAGGTTCGTGGTGGTGAGCGACACCTCCGCCCCAAACAGGCAATCCGGGGTGGCGCCCGCGGTATGGACTTCCACCGCCAGCACGTTGGTTCCCAGCCGCAGCGCGGATCCGGGCAGCAGGAACGGGCCCACCAGCGTGGCGCTGGCCACGTTCGATAGGGCGGGCGTGGCGGCATCCACCGGCCCCTCCGGCAGGTTCCACCGGCGGACCTCCGTCCCGTTCAGGTAAAACACGGCGCCGTCCGCGACGACTGCGCCCAGCTGCACGGCGGCCACCTGGGGCTGGCTGTTGAGCACAAACCGGCTGCGGAAATAGCGGGTCGGCTGGCTGCCGGGCAATTGGGTGTTCACCGTCATGCGCTGGCGGGCGGTGCCGGTCACCTTGGCGCGGAAGCCGCCAGGATTCGCCCCGGAATCATCGTTGTTGGCCAGGAATTCGAGGGTGTTGGTTCCGGCCACAAACCCGCTGTTGAGGATGAAGTCGCCGCTCATGGTGGCGAAGCCCACATAGCTGAAGGCTTTGGAGACCCCGTTGAACAGCACGCTGTTCAGGCGGTTGTCCGCCCAGACGTTGATCGTGAGCGACGCCGTGGCCGCATCGAACCCGTCCAGCACAAAGGTGGTGCGGTAGCGATAGCTGCCGGCGGCGATGCTGGTGGCGCCGGGATTCACCGGGCCGATCCAGCCGGAAACGGCATCGGCCGCAGCCCAGGCGGGATGGCCCTGGATCACCGTGGCCGGGACCGGTGGCGCCGGGGTGATGGGCTGCGCGGATTGGGTGAGCAGGTAGTGGGGATCAGCGGCGCCCGGCGCCAGGGCCACGCCATCGGCGCCCACCCCGGTGCTGAACACCGTGGGGATGCGCTGCGGATCGCCGATGGGCGGGGTGGCGCCGCCGGATTGGAACAGGCCCTGGCCCACGGCCCAGGCGCGGTCGTCGAAGCCGGGCTCGCACCAGTTGGACGGGGGCTGGAGGCCGGTATTCTCATAGCTCCAGGCGCTGTTCAGGGAAACCGGGGTGGTGGTGGTGGTTTCGCAGGTTTTCAGGGGGAAATTCCGCCGGCCCGGGGTGCCGCCGGCCGCGGCGCTGACGGTCCAACTGCGGGCCGGGCCGCTGGCCCTCTCCTCGTCGAGCTTGGCCAGCGACACGCCCGAGCCATCCGGGCCCACGGGCCAGTCGCCTTCCACGCCGTAGGCCAGCTCATCCATGAGGCGGTCGTTGTTGTTGCGCAGCCGCAGGGTGTCGCCGCCGTTGGCCAGCCGGCCGGTGAACGGCCCCCAAATATTCGTCACCCCGGCCGCGGCCTTCAGCTCGGCGGGCAGCAGGGCCAGGACCAGATATCCGCCCCCGGGAATGACCGTGCCCTCGGCGAACCGGTATTGGATGCCGCCGGAAATGGACCAGCCGGACAGGTCCACATTGACCGCCAGCTGGTTGTAGAGTTCCACCCATTCCCCCCGGAGATCCCCGCTCCCGGGATGGTACATGACCTCGTTGAATACGACGACGCTGTCCCCCCGGGCCGGCGCGATGGCTGGCAACAGGCAGGCGAGGATGCTGGCCGCCAATCCCTGGCGGAGATGGAAATTTTTTTCGCGCATTTGCTCCCTTCAGGCGGCCTGTCTTACCTGCTTCAGCGGCCCGGCGCAAGACATTCGCGGCGGGCCGCGGGTGGGCGGGGCAGCCGGCTCCCGGATCGGGGCCCGGCTAACGCAGGACCGTGACGGTCACCGGCCCGCGCAAGCCGGATTCGAGCAGCGGGGAGCGCTTCGTATAGGGATTCCAAGTGGACCAGGTGAGGCGCTTTTCCGGGGGCAGGAATTGGTCCCCGATCAGGCGGTTGGGCCACAGGTTGGCCACCTCGATCTCCAGCCGGTTGTCCGTGGGCTGGACCACCCCGGTGATCTCCACCCGCCACGGCGCGCACCACACCACGCCCAGATCCCGCCCGTTGAGGCGCACCCGCGCCAGGTTCCGGACGGTGCCGAGATCGAGGAAGAGCCGGCTGGCGGGATCCGTCTTGGGCTCCAGGAGATCCGCCGCCAAGCTGAAGCTTTGGCGGTAAACCGCCACGCCGGAGTAATAGCGAATCCCCTCCTCGGGCCGCTGGCTCCAGTCATCCAGCGCCTGGAACTGGACCTTTGCCGGGCCACCCCACTGGGGATCGAAGGCGACCTCCCAGGGCCCGGCCAGGGTGGCCAGCGGCGCGGCCTCCGGGAAATTCCGGCCCAACCCGGTGGCGGCCGTCGTGGCTCCGGGCTGGAACACCACGAAGAACGATTGGTGCGGCGCGAACCGCAGCGGGATCGTGGTGCGGCCGTCCCGGGTTTGGAATTCCGGCAGCGGGCGAACCGAGCCATTCACCGGATCCCATAATTCGGGCGTTTTGCCGGACACGCGGAAGGTGCAGCTAGCCTGGATGCCCTGGTCCGCCCGGCTGGCGACGAAGTAGAAATCGGCCTCCCCCACGCGGCGGTGGGCGCAGCGGAGCGGTCCGTCCGACTCGAAATCGGGGGCCAGGCCCAGGCGGCCCAGGATTCCCGCCACCACCGGGTAGCTGCAATATTGCTCCGGCGGCGGTGGCGCCGGGTTGCCGCCCCGGTTCCAGGGGGGCATGTCCTGCGCGCCCAACTCCAGCGCGGCCGTCCATTGGCCCGGGGGCGCAGCGTCCCCCAGCCAGGATGCGGGGGCCGTGGTGGTGGATACCCATTGGCGGTCGGTGACGATTTGACGGGTGCTGCCGTCCTGGAAGCGGATCTCCAGGCAGGCGATCAAGCCGGCGGGATTGGGGGCCTCACCGCCGTTTTCCCCCAGGATGGTTAGCTGGTTGGTGCCCGGCTTCAGCATCGCTTTCACGTCCAGCGGGAACGTCTCATGGAAGTTGTCGCCCACGCCGGCGCGGTGGCCGTTGACCCACGCTTCGAAGGAATTATCCGCTGTCAGGTGGAGCACGGCGGCCGCCACCGGGGCGCCCCCGGGCAGGCTGAAGGAGCGGCGGAAATAGCGTTTGCCCACCGGCGCGCTGGCGGCGGGATTGCCCTCCGCGTGCCAGACCCACCGGGCGGAGGCGAGGGGATTCCGGGGTTCCGGGCGGGCTTCCGCCACTGGGCCGCGCTCCCACACCACGCAGCCCGCGCCCAGGCGGTGTCCGGTGATTTTTTGCCCGTCGCAATCGCCCCAAAGCTCGCCGGCCAGCTGCTGGATTTCCGTGTCGCACCGGGGAAAATCCCCGAGGCTGGGGGATTTGAGCGGCCGGGGGCCCACCACGGTGGCGCCCGCCGCCACCAGATCCCGCACCTTGCGCAGCAGGGCGGGGGTGATCGTCTCGCGCTCGGGCAGGACCAGCACCCGGTAGCTCATGCCGCCGGGCAGCACCAGCCGGCCATCCGCCACCGACATGCCGGCCAGCAGCACCTCGGGCGCGCAGCCGTCGAAATTATAGCCGGGGCGCTCGGGCGGATTGCCCGGGATGGCGGAGCTGGGCGGGCGGAACACCTGGGGGGCGCCCTCCGCCACGAGGTAGCAGATATCGGCCACGGGCAATCCCTGGCGCAGCAGGTGCTGGCAGCGGGCCAGGTAGCTGTGGTAGGCCGGGACCATGTCCCACCAGGTTTGGGTGCGCTCCCAATGGATGCCAATGGAGCCCATGGTCATGCCGGGCCGGCGGTCCAGCCAGGGCTGGTGCTGGTAGCGGTGGAAGACGATCCGGTTGATGCCGGCGCTCAGCGCCCAATCGCCCAGCGGCTTCATCGACGCGGGATGGGCCAGCCAGCGCTCCGCGTCGCCGGAGGTGAAAGCCTCCGCCGCCACGATGGGCCGGCCCAGGGTGTGGGCCGCCGAGGCGGATTCGAACACGCTGAAGAAAGTGTTGAAACCATACATCCAGAACTCGCACATCGGCACATCCGCCACCCCGCCCAGGCTGACGTCGGCGCACGGCGTCATGTCGTACGGCTCGATGGACAGTTTGAACCAATCTTCCCGGCCCAGGTTCTTGAGGTGGGTGGCATGGTTGGCGATGATCATTTCCGAGACGGTTTGCCGGAGGTCCCACAGAAACCGCTCAGACACTTCCAGGCTGTCCACCACCCGGCCGGTCAGGGTGGGCAGGTACCGCAGCAGGTCGTAGCCCCGGCGGCGCTGGAATTCTTCGCGGAAGGCGGCGGTCCAGTTTTGCGCCCCCATCTCCCAGCTGTCGATGTGCAGGGAGTTCCAGCCCGCATCGGCGGAGCTTTCGCGCGGGCCGATCTCGCGCAGCAAGGCGCCGATGAACGCCTCGTAATGCGCGTCCAGGGCGGCCGGGTCGAGCTTGTCGCACTCCAGGCCCACGCCGGGGGCCGGGGCGGGGCGGGTGTTGGCGCCGGTGCTGGTGCGGCCAAACCGCAGGATCGTCCACTTCCCCGCCGGGATTTCCCAATCCAGCCGGCCCTCCTGGTCCATCCGGCTGGTCAGGTCCAGGATGCGGGCCGAGGGGATGACCGCGCCTGCCGGCAGCTCCGGATATTGGGCCGGGGAAGTGAAACAGGGCCGGACCCCGGGCTGCGAGGAATAGGGGGCGCGCACGTAATTGGCCTTTTCATCGATATCGCCGATGGTGGCCGGCTGGTCCGGCGTGGGGCAGGCCAGCACCACCACGTCGCGGTAGAACTCGTTCTTCGCTTTTTCCAGCGCGGCCGGCAGATTGCCATCGCCGAAAAAGGCCGGGCGGCGTTTGGGCTGCGGCAGGCGGTCGCGGAATTGGCCCGGGCCCGCCACCTCCACCGCGCTGGCCACCAGGTGCTGCATCGACTGCTCCGGCTTCACCCACGGGCCGCCGCTGCCGGTCCAGCCCGGCCCGGCGTTGAGCGTGATCTGCAGCCCCAGCCGCTCGGCTTCGCGCACCACGTGCTTGAACAGCTGCCGCCACTCGGGGCTCATGAATTTGACCGGCCCCTTGGGCACGCCCACGTCCACCTCCATGATGATCACCCCGCCCAGGCCCGCCCGCGCCATGGCCTCCAGGTCCGCGGTGATGCCCTCGCGGCTCAGGTTGCCATCCATCCAGAACCAATAGACCCAGGGCCGCGCCGCGCGCGGCGGCGCGGCGAAGGCGGCGCGCAAATCGGCCGCCGGCTGGGTTTCCGAAGCGGTTGCAGCGGCGGGGGCCAAACCGGTGGCCAGCGCCAGGGCGCCCAGGCCGAGCCAGGCAGGGATCGTTTTCATGGTGTGGCTTCGCGGTTATTTCACCGGGTAAACCGCCAGGCGCGCGGTTTTGGGGGCGAAGGGTTCAATCAGCAGCGCATTGGCGCCGGGTTTCAGGTGCGCCGTCACGTCCAGCCGGAGCGGCAGGCCGATGAATCCACCCGCATACCGGCCATTGACCGTGACGCGGGCCGCGGCTTCCGGCGCGAGGTCTTCCACCTCCAGGTAAACGCGCTTTTGGTCCAGGCTGGCGCCGGCCGGCCATTCGCACCGGCCCACGAACGGATCGGCCTTCACCGGGCTCAGGGTCAATTGGCCGGCCGTGAGGCGTCCCCACGGGCTGCCGCCAAACCGGGCGGCTACTTTGGCCGCGGGCCAGGCGGTGTCATCGAAATCGGCCAGGTTCCACCCGCGCCCGCCGGTGCGGGAGGCTTTCCAGGTGTGGTCCACCCGCACCTGCTGGGTCCCGCCGTTATCGAACTGGATCTGCAGGCGCCCCAGCAGCCCCGCCGGGCTGGCCTGGTCGGTGGCGTTGACGGCCTCGATCGCCAGCTGGTTCACGCCCGGCTTGAGCAGGCTGGCCACCGGCAATTGAACCGGGTTGCGCCAGCCCTCGCTGCTTTCGTCGCCGTGGCCGGCGTCGCGGCCGTTGATGAACAGGTGGAAGCTGTTGTCGGCGGTGCCCGCGAAGTCCGCCTTGGTGATGGCCCCGCCCGGCAGGTTGATCGTTTTCCGGAAATAACAGGCTCCGGGCGGCGCGCTTTGCCCCGGATTGCCTTCCGGATACCACACCCAGGCGCCGCCTTCGAACAAGTCGCCCAGCGCCGATGTTTTTTCCAACCTGGGCTCCACCGGCGGCGGCGCCGCCTGGCGGGCGATCGGGATCACCTGGGAGGGGGTGCCGGAGCCGGCCTCCAGGTGGGCGGGAACGGAACGCGCTTCCGGCTGGAACACCAGCAGGGCGCTCTCGTTGGGCTGCATATTGAGGGTCAGCTCCACGGCCTGGCCCTGGCGGGTGAAAGGCAGCGTGGTGATTTCATTGCGCATGGCGTCCCACAGCTCCGGCACTCCGGCGGCCTGGATGCGGAAACGGAAATTCCGGGCGGCCCCCTGGTGGTTCTGGTTGGCGATGAAGAAGAGGTCGCGGCCCGCTTTCACGCGGTGCAGCACATGGAGCCAGTGGTCGGTGCGCCCCTCCAGCACCTCCAGTGTGGGGTGGAGGCCGGCGCCGCCCGCCAGCACCTGCTGCAGCTGCTCCGGCGTGGGCCGGGCGGGCAGCAGGTAGGAGCGGCCCCCGGCAGCGTTCTCCCGGCACACCCGCAAACCCGGCTGCGGCGCGCCCCAGACCGCTTCCCGCAGGGCGGCGATGTCCGCCGCGGTTTTGCCCAGGGTGGCGGATTGCGTAGGCAGCCAGCCATGGGCCACCACGGTGCCGCCGCTCTCGTAGAATGCCTTCACCTTCGCCAGCGCGGCATAGGGGATGACCTCCACCGCCGGCACCACCAGGATGGGATAATTCTCGTTGCGCAGCCGGAGGCTTTTGCCCTCCACCCGCATGTCCTGCTCAAACACGTCGTAAGGCAGCCAATCGCAATCATAGAGGGCGTCCTGCAGCGCCTCGCTCATTTGATCCGGCAGGATCACCTTCCCGAAGTGCGCGCTGCCGCCCAGGTAGAGCAGGGCCACCGGGCAAACGTGCCGGCCGCCCGTGAGCATGACGCTGAGGCGGCTCGTGTAATCCGCATACACGCGGTAGAGCGGCCAGCGGGGCTCGAAGCCGCCGTTGTAGAAATAGGGCGGGCAATCCGTGTCGTAAGGGGAACGGGGATTGAAGGAGTGCGGGATGTGGAAATTCACCCCGGAGACGTGCATGTGATCCGTCCACCATTTCATCTCCGGGTAGGTGAGATCCTGGCCGCGGGCGCCGAAGATTTCCACCATCGTGATGTCATCCGGCTTGCCGTAGGCGTGGGTGATGGAGCTGCCGAGCTTGGGCGTCTGCCAGCAGGGGGGGTCGTTGGCCACGCGCTGGCCCATCCTGAACTGGGCGAACACGGCGTCGATGCCACCCATGCTGCTGTATTTCTGCAGCGGGAACATATCCCCGGCGCACAGATCCTGGCTCAGGTATTCATTGCGGTGCTCCAGCCAGTGGCCGATGGATTTCACCCCGCGCTCCTCGCACCACCGCGTGAGGCCGCCATAGAGGGTGCGGCCCCAGGCTTCCGCCAGCGCTTGCTGGTATTGGTAGCGCGCCGCGGCCTGTTCCTCCCCGGCCAGCTTCGCCTTCCAGGCCACCAGCGCCCGCTTCCAATCCACCTGCCGCTCCGCCAGCACGGCCAGCACCTCGGCGCCCCAGTCGCCGTGGGTCTCCGGCTCATCGTAGAAAAAGCCGAGGATGTTCCGGCCGAACTCCTCCTTGAAGCGGTCATAGTGTGGCTGGTAAACGGTGCGGATATACCAATCCACGCTTTCCCGGCTGGCGCCATCCACCAGGTAGCGGCTGCCGCTGATCCGGCTGGCCCAGGAAAAATTGAGGATCTGCCAGTCCCCGGCCGGGGCTTCCCAGGTGAGGGTTCCATCGCGCACCTGGCCGCGGAGGTCCACCAGGCTGGCCCCGTCGAGGCCCGCCGCGGTGGTCCGCCCCGCCACCACCCCGATGAATTGCGCCCCGCCGCAGCCGGGGGCCTGGAATTTCGCCGGGCCCTTCACGTTCGTGGCCGAGGCCACCAGCCGCTTGCTGCCGTAAGCCTGCGGCACCTTCCCGCCCATTTCGCCGCTGGGCCACCATTTCTCGTCGAAAATCCACATCTTCAGCCCGTTTTTCTTCGCCGCTTCCAGGCAGATGGCCAGATCCCGGAACCACGTTTCGCCCAGCCAATCCTTGTGCGGGCGCGACTCCGCGGTGAACGTGCCATTGCCGCCTTCGGCGACCTTGCCCACGTACATCTCCAGCCGTTCCTGGCTCTCGTCCCCGTGCAGCCAGAACAGCGGCCCGGTCCACTGCCGGGCCTCCCCCGGCAATTCGCGGAATTGTTTCTCCAGGATATCCATGGCAGGTTCCGCCGCCCCCAGGCTCAGGACGGAGGAAACCACCAGCCAACTTGCGTGCCAGATTTTTTTCATAAATGCATTCCCAGCCGACGATTCATCATTGTGTGCGCTGGTATGTTCGGCAATCGGCGCCGGTTGTCAATCCCGCGGCCCGGTTTTTTGGCCCCGGGGCCAGTTTGGCGGCGGCCAGCCGGTGAGGGCTGCGGCGCTCAAGTATTTCCGGAAAGAGCCGATAGGAGTACCGGGAGATGAAACGCGCGGAACGGGCGTGAAAACCACATCGGGCGGGCGCTCTTTTCGCCGGGAAAATGGGCTGGTGGGATACAAACCAGGCCAATCAAGGAATAATTATGATCTCAGGAATCAATGGCGGTTTTAACGCGCAAGACCTGGCCGCGATGCGGCAGGCTCGGTTCAACCGGTTGGATCAGAACGGGGACAGCAAGCTCTCCAAGGAAGAGCTGCAGGCCGCGGCTCCGGGCAACGGCAAGGGCGCCAATATCGATAAGATCTTCGCCAAGGTGGACACGAACCAGGATGGGAGCATCGACCAGGCGGAAGACCAGGCGGCCTTCGCCAAGGTGCAACAGCACCGGGCCCACGGCCCGCAGCGCCCCCCGCCCGACGCCACCAAAATGGCGGACCGGGTGCTCCAGAAGGCGGACGGGGATGAGGACGGCAAAATCACCCAGAGCGAAATGGCGAAGGCGCTGGAGAAGGTTAAAAACGGGCCGAGTGCGGAGGACGTCTTCAAGGTGGTGGACACCGATAACGATGGCGCCATCACCAAAACCGAGCTGGTGGATGCGCTGAAAAAGGCGCTGGAGGAGATGCGGCCCAAATCCCCAGCGGGCCAAACCGGCCAAACCAGCCAAGCCGGCCAGGCGGAGCCGGCCAGCAGCTCCGGCTATGGCGCGGATGGCGTCCCGAAACCGCCGCCGCCGCCCGACAGCCAGTTTTCAGCCCTGGCTTGAAGTTTGCGCTCCGTGGCGGCCTCCCCACTGGCTGCTGGCCGACGCAGATTTTCAGCCCGCCCTGGCCGCAAGATTAAGCCGTGTTCCTGCAAATGGCTCAGTCGTGCTGGCTGGATCTTTCTGGGCAGGATCTACGTCATTCGCCACTGATCCCGATCTGATCGGGACTCGTGGATTAGTTTTCGTCTTGCCCAAATATCTGCGGCGCAATCCCTTCCCTCCCAAATCCAGGGACACGGTTGAGGCGTGCCGGGTAGCGCGTCCGAAAGCCGGCCAGTTATTGAATAACCAGATCCGTCTTGCCGCCCAAGGGCATGAACAGCCCACGGCCGGATTGCCCGCCGGTTTCGAGGCTTGGCTGAAGACCGTTGCTGGGTTCTTAATCGGCCGCAAGCGGGAACATTCCGTCGGAGAAATAATCCGCACCCCCGGCGGCTTTAACCGTTTTGGAGCAGCCAGGCCTCCAAATCCGCCTTGGAGCCGAAATCCAGCAGGGCATCCGCCAGCCCGTTCAGCTGCGGGCTGGAAAGCTTCTTCAGCCTGGCCTTTGTCCGCGGCGCCAACACCCCAAACCGCCGCTCCAGCAATCGGCTCACCACGGCCAACTGGCCTTTGACCAAGCCACGTTCCAAGCCCTGCTCAAGCCCTTGCTCCAAGCCTTGCTCCAAGCCTCTGGCCATGCCCTTTTCTTCCCAGGATGTCATCAGTTTCATAATCTTCTCACCTTCCTGAACTTCCGGTAATTTACCCGCCGCCTCCTTAAAAAGCAATGCCTCCGCCGCGTTCAACCGCAGGTAGGTGTCAATGAACACCCCCAGGAAATGCTGCTTCACCTTGTCCACCTTCAAGTTCAGCAGCATCCGCAGGCATTCCAGCTTCACCGGCACCCGCTCCGCTTTGCTGATGCCCATTTTGGACATCAAGGCGCACACCGCCGGATTCTTCCGGCTCACGAAATCCTTCCAGGAAAGCCGCGCCAGCTGGATCACCTTGAACCGGAACTGCAGGACCGTGAGGTCCGGCAGGGCGACTTGAAAGAGATCCGTTTCGGCTGCCTGGCTGGGATGGGAGAAAACCACCACCGGGTAAACCGGCAGGCCGTGCTTCTGCAACAGCAGGGAAAAATAGTGGTGCATCCGCCGGCCAAACTCCGCCTGTTTCTGCGCCTGGTTTTCGATGTGCACCAGGAAATAGGATGGTTTCCCCTGGAACTGGCATTTGGCCACCAGATCCACCTCGTGCCGCTCGCCCTGCTGCGGCAGGTCGAGGATCTCCTTGTCGAGGAATTGGACCGACTTTTGATCCAGGTATTGGGCCGCCTCGGGCAGGAAAGCATCGACAAAATCGCCAAAGAACTGCCGCAACAGTTCCTTGAACAACTGGTCATGGTTGACTGGCTCGCCGGGTAACATGGAACGTAGTATAGGATCCGGAAGCCAGAGGGAAAGACTTTATTGTTTTTGCGGGATTCCGCTTGGGAACAGGCTGGAGGTTTCCAGTCGGAACCTGCTCAGGAATAATCCTGCTGATTCAGCCGTATGCATGCGCGGCGGGGGGCGAAGTGGGCGGGCGGAAACCATATAGGAAAAGATCGATCAATTTAGGTGGCGGCTTCGTTTTTATATTATTAATACTTGATAAAAAATTGATATAGAATACCATTAAATACAGAACTTAGCACTTTTGTGCGACTATGAATAAAGCGAAAACCAGGAACCGCACCGGGATTACCACAATCATCCTTGCCGTGGTTTTGCACTGGCTTGGGATTCCGGCTCTGCCCGGAACAGAATACCACGTTTCCCAAGTGGGCAACGATGAGAATTCCGGCACGGAAGCCCAGCCGTTGCGGACCATCCAGCGCGGCGCTACGCTGGCGCAGGCGGGAGACGTGGTCACCGTTCACGCGGGGATCTACCGTGAGCGGGTGACTCCGCCCCGGGGAGGGGAATCCGACACCCGGCGGATCACCTACCGGGCAGCGCCCGGTGAGGCCGTTGTGATCAAAGGCTCGGAAGTGGTCCAGGGCTGGCAGCCGTTTATGCCCGGGGTCTGGAAAGTGGTTTTGCCCGACTCGTTCTTCGGCAAATACAACCCTTTCCGGGATTTAATCACGGGCGATTGGTTCGACGGCCGGGGCACTCGCCCGCACACGGGAGAGATATATTTGAACGGCAAATCCCTTTATGAAAGCCATCGGCTGGAGGATGTGCTGAAGCCCAAAGCCACCCCCGGGGCTTTCGATCCCACAGGCTCTACTTTCACCTGGCATGCTGAAAACGATCAGCAAAGCACCTGTCTATATGCCAATTTCCATGATCGCAATCCCAACGCGGATCTGGTGGAAATCAATGTGCGGGATAGCTGTTTTTACCCCGATCAGCCCGGCCGGAATTACCTGACGGTGCGCGGCTTCCGGATGTGCCAGGCGGCCACGCAATGGGCGGCTCCCACCGCTGAGCAGATCGGCCTCCTGGGCACGCATTGGAGCAAGGGATGGATCATTGAGAATAACGTGATCAGCGACTCCAAATGCGCGGGTATCACCTTGGGCAAAGACCGCCAGACCGGGCACAACGTTTGGACCAGTGATCCGGGCAAGGATGGCACGGTGCATTACTTGGAGGTGATTGAACGAGCGCTGAAGGATGGCTGGTCGAAGGACAAGATTGGGTCGCATGTGGTGCGGAATAACACGATCTTCAATTGCGAACAGGCGGGCATTTGCGGGAGCCTTGGGGGGGCCTTCAGCCAGATCACCGGCAACCATATCTACAACATCTGGACCAAGCGACTGTTCACGGGGGCCGAAATCGCCGGGATCAAAATCCATGGCGCGATTGATACGCTAATCAAGAGTAACCGCGTGCACAACACCGATCGGGGCCTGTGGATGGACTGGATGGCCCAAGGCGTCCGGATCACCGGCAATATATGTTACCATAACACCACCGACGATCTTTTTGTGGAGGTGAACCATGGCCCATACCAGGTTGACAACAACCTGTTGCTGTCCGCCGTCAGTCTGCGGGACAGATCCCAGGGGGGCAGTTTCGCTCATAATTTGATGGCTGGGAAAATCATTTGCAGGCCGGAACTGCGCCGCAGCACCCCTTTTCACCAAGCGCATTCCACGGCGCTGGCGGGGCGGACGAATATCGCCGGCGGAGACAACCGGTTTTATAACAACATTTTTGTGGGTGGCGGCGCCACGGGTTTGGATAAGGATGATAAATACACCATCCTGAAGGAAGGTTACGGATTGTGGGTTTACGACCTGCGCGATATGCAATCCCAAGCGGAAGGCAATGTTTACTATCATGGTGCCCGGCCTTATAAAAACGAAACGCACAGCAAGGCCTTAACCAGGCTCAATCCCAACCTCAAGCTGGAGGAAAACCGGGAGGGCTTATTCCTGAACTTTGCTCTGGGTGGCGCCGCGTTGAAAACCACGGCCCATAGGGTGACCACTGAGCGGTTAGGGAAAGCAAAGATTCCCAATCTGCCCTTTGAGGATTCCGATGGTTCGCCCCTGATCATAGACGAGGACTATTTCAGCAAGCAACGGAGCGAAACGACGCCCACTGCGGGTCCATTTGAAGATCCCGGCAGTGGCCAGCGATCCCTGAAAATATGGTAGAAATTCCATTTCGAGGCATGGGAATCCTCCGCCCCGGCGGGTTGGCCGCCAACCATCACCTCACCTGCGTTTCTGGATATTTAACCAAGAATCTTAATCGCTGATGTGGATCGACGGGAGACTTTCATCAGGCCAAAACGATCAAAATCGGCGCGGGTTACGTTTGGTCTGGATACGCGGGGAAATATGCCATGGTGGGAGAGGTCCATGCTGGCGCGCCCCTGCTCACCCCTTTAAAAGAATTCTGAAAATTTTTGATTATTTCCATCCTGGGCCGCGTCGAAATCAAAAGTTAACCGGCTAACGGTGTTTCATGAAACGGGCCCAACCACCCGCCGAACTCCGGGATCTCCCCGGATACCATGCCGTTAGCTGGAAAATTTGGCCGCAATTTATGCGATTGCCGCCGCCGGTGCAATGACGAATTTTCGTTGCCACGCAAGTGGTTTTGGGCAGGTCGCAAGGTTGTTTTTAGGCCGCTATGAGGCGTTTGGGGCCTGCCACTAAACCGTGTCCCTGCCTTGGGGAGGGAAGTGATTGCGTCGCAGATTTTTGCGCAAGACAGGAAGGGTGCCGCGGAATCCGATCTGATCGGGATCAGTGGCGCACGACGAAGGTCTGGCCCAAAAAGATTCAGCCAGCACAATTGGGCCAATTGCAGGAACGCCGTTAAAGGACATTCAAGCGACCGCTTCAGCCGGACCTCCACCTTGGCGGGCCATCCATCTGGCACGCAATGGTTTATAGGCCGTTGCCAAAACCAGGAAGAGACCTGTGCCCAAGCTGATGACCAGGCCGAGGCGGAAGCTTCCATCCTCGTATTGCACCACAACCTGATGCCGGCCCGCCGGCGCTTCCAAGGCTTGGAAGCCATGGTTGGCCCTCCAAAGCGGCACTGGCTGGCCATCCACGTATGCTTTCCACATCGGGTAATAGGATTGCGCTATCACGATTATCGCATTGGTTGCGCACGCGACTTCCGCTTTCATGTGGTTTGCTTGGATCTGGCTTCGGGTGATTTGCACTGGAGCGGCTTCCGTTGCTTGGACCATGCCTTTGAGGTTTTCCGGCAAGGATACTTCGCGCGTGAGGTCACGGATGGGATTCGCCAGCCAGCGCAGGGATGTGTCACCATTCACAAATACCGGTTTCTGCCCACCAGTTATCCACGGGGAGAATTTGGTGGATGTCGTCCACCGGAATAATTGTCCGTGTGTGGTGGACTGGCTTACGCCCAGGAATTGTTCCAAGGCAGGAAAACGCGGGGCGTTGGTGGCATAAAGCAGGTCGTGGACTTGCTGTGATTCGCGGATATTAAGGGCAAAAAAACCGTCCACCTTAGGGATTTGTTCGAGAAGGTTCAGATTCCCATTCAAAGCCAGGCGGTCGCAGATCAAGTTGGTAAGGGGATCGGTGATGGAGTTTTGCCAAAGCTCAAAGTGCGCCTGGGAGCTCATCATGGCCCGTGAGATCCCCAAGGCAGGCTTGGGGTTGAGTCCGGGTATGCCGGGCGCAAACACTTGTCCGCTGGCGGTGGGGTTCATCCCCGGCATATGGGAATAGCAATCCAGCCATAAGATGGCCAGGATGGCTGCTTGGAAAAAAAACGGTGTGGTGGAAGGCGATTTTGCCCTGAGGGCCAGGCAGCCATATACGGTACCCAGCCCCAAAGTAAGCCACAGGGCCGCCCATGCCGCGCTGCGCCAGGTGGCCGGCCAGCCATGATACGGTGGTTGATAGCGAGGAAAGAAATAGGCGACACCGCATGTCAAAAAAATCAAGGCCAGGCAGCCCAGCCATGTGAATAAGATGGATCGGCGTTCCTTTCGGTTGGCTGCGGGGGAGGAGAATGTCAGGCATTTCAAAGCCATGGCGGCCAGCAATGGAGCAGCCAGCACCAGCAAAAACAAAAATTTAACTGGAAACCGCACGGTTTTGAAAAAAGGGAGGAATTTCGCAAGCAAAGGGTAGAGGCAGCCTTGATTCCCCAGCGCAAGCACTAGTGAAATAATGGACAAGAGGCCCAGGAGCCAGGCACGCCGGCCGGATCTGCGCCAGAGCGCCAGGATGGCGAAGGCCGGCACACAAATGCCCAGATAATAAGATGGGACGAACTGCTGATCATACTGAACATAAATTCCCGTTTGCCTGGAAAAGCACTGGAATAGCGGAACGAGGAAATTTGCCAGGCCGGCCGCGGGCATGGGCCACCGGTCATCCGCCAGAGCGGAGGTTCGGTCCGAATAAATCAATAATTGAAAAAATGGAAAAAGTTGAACGGCGGCCAGGCCCGCCGTAAGCAGGGTGGCCAGCAGAAAACGGCCGATGGCTTTTAGGGGTTTTTCCAGGTTTTCCCACAACAGCAACAATCCCGCAAAAAACCAAGTCATCAGGATTAATTCAGGTGCGCCGGTAAGCATTTGCATTGCCCCTGCCATTGCAGCCAGTGCGATGTTTTTCCTTGAGCCTTTGCCGATAGCACCCATGGCGTAGAGAATCCATGGTGCCCAGCCAACGGCGGCCAGGTAATGCGGCCAAACCAGGCAGCTTAAAGTGAATCCGTTGAAGGCATAAACCAAACCAGCGGCGGCGGCGGCAAAATCCGTGGCCCCCAGCCATTGCCGCGCCAATTGATGCATCCCCAAGCCCCCCAGCCATAAGTGCAGGAGGCAAAAAACCGTCAGCGATCCAGGGAGTGGAAAAACCAGGAAGATGATTGAGCCGGGGTAAAGGGACAAGGTGTTCCATTGCGCCAGGAAAGGAACCCCACATTGATTATATGGGTTCCACAAAGGCATCTCGCCTTGCTGCCACGAGTCCTTTAGGTAATGCGCCAATGGGTAACCGAAAACACCAAAATCACGCGCGATAAAAGTCTGATAATCAAGGAGAACCAATGGAAAGGTGGCCAAAATCGCCGCCCCAAGAATCAAGCTTATTCGCCAAAGTGGCATCACCTTGATTCCGAAACCCTAGCGAATTGCGGGCCGGTGGTTAAAGAATAGTCCTTCATCCCAAAACAGGATGCCAGGGTCTCGATCAGCAACCAAGTGCATAGATCTAAATTGCTCATTTGAAGGCGATTAACAAGAAAATAAGCTTGAGGATGTGTCTCAAGCTTATTCGTTGAACCAAGCTGCTTTCACTCGCCAATGAGTATCCGGGCGCACACTGGATTATGTTGCGCCATGGTAACATCACATCATCATGGCGTTAGAGTGTGGCCAGATATGGTGCAAGTCGCGTTGGTGCCGATTGGTTGCAGTTCGTAAACTCCCCCTGAGGGACATTGCGGTTTGAATTTAACGTAGCCATTAGGGCCGAATAGATCGTCATCGCTGGGGATTTGGCCATTCGTTTTGTGTGTTTGGATGGCCCAAATTTCCTTGGCGTTTTCTATTTGGGATAGATTCTCGCAGCATACGCGGACTTTGGCGCGTATGCTCGTGTTTATGTAATTGGGTATGGCAATGGCGCTAATCAGGCCGATTATAGCCACTACGATCATGATTTCCACCAGTGTGAAGGCAGAAACCGCTTTTGGAACGCTGCGCATACAGAACTCCTGACTCCTCTTTAGAAGGTTACTCAATCTACAGTGTTTCTCATCATTAATCAACCAAAACAATCACCTGATCAAGATTTCTGCGGCCTTTCCCAGTCGTGGGAACTTGCGAGGATATCGAAACCAGCAAACCCGGTCGATTCAATTAACTTTCTCATCCGGAGTGATTTAAGTTATAATTAAGACATTCGGAGTATGATTGAAGGACCAACCTGAAATGCGATCCCTTTTGGTTCATCTGGTGGCTATTCACGGGCTTTGGAATTCCTGATTATCTGTATGATTGTTCCGGGCGCAAAAAAAGCTCGGGGTTTTATCCCCAAGCTTTTTCATGAATTAATGCTCAAGAAGATGCCGACCGGCTACTTACGGCAGCTTGTGGTCTGCTACAGTGCCAACGTTCGGGCAGGTTACCGTGTTAGTGGAACCTACGGTGCCAAGCCCATAAGCACCACTGCCTGCCGGACAAACCGGGGTGTTCTTTACATAGTCAGGGCATAGATTGGCCAAGGTTACGGTAGCGCCACTTGATTTTTTGTTTTCAGTGGCCCAGACCTCGATGGCCCCATCCAGTTGCTTCATATTGGCGATGCAGCTATTGGTTTGGGCTTTGGCGCGGGCGCGCACAAAGTTGGGGATGGCAATGGCCGCCAGCAAGCCGATGATAGCCACCACAATCATAATTTCCACCAAGGTGAATCCCGATTGCTGCGTGTTCTTGATTGTCATAACTTTTCTTTCTTTCGCTTTGACGAGGCCAGCGTGAACTTGAGCGGGCGATGGTTTAGGTTTATTTATTAGTCCGTTGTTCACTGGTTGCCCGACCAACTGACCACAGATTCAAACATAGCAATTCCTGGGCCAGTGTCAATCGTGAAGCGGGGCCAGCAAAGAATCTAAGAACCTAAGAACCGCCTGGCCGCCAGGAAAAATGATTCGCCTCGAGGTGCCGGCGGTGGCCAGGCTTGATGAGTAAGCCAATTGAGCCGGTGTGGCCAGGCTTGATGAGTAAGCCAATTGAGCCGGTGTGGCCAGGCATTTGGGTCGCTCGTCATTTATCCCGACCAAATCGGGACTCATTGCTTGCTTGCCTACTGGCGTAAAAGTCTGCGGAGCAACCACTTACAACCAGATTTCCGGAACACGGTTCTGATAAGAGGGCGCAGATAGTCCCAGTTGGTCCGGGGCAAGCGCCAAACCAGGCAGGTTTTGGGCAGGAATATCAAATCAGCCATGGAGTTGGCGCCTGGCCGCAGTGGACAATAAGAATAAGAATTCGGACCGGTGCTTTTGATTCAGGATTTCCTTGGGAGTTGTCATGGTCAGGAATGAGACACCTATGTCCTATTCCGTGGAAAACTTTCCTGCAATTGGCCTCTGAGCATTCCCACGTTTTGGAACCTGGGTTGGGGATGTTTTGAACCTGCCCGCCCCAGCACCAGGAAGTTATGTCGCCGTCGCAGGCAATTCCAACCTGGAAAACGCCGCTGCGCCGCTTTGGATTCCTGGCCTTTTGCTGGCCGTTGGCCACCAGCTAGCCAAAAGCGTTTGCGTTTCTCAAATTGTTTCCTCCACGGTTTAAGTTTTCCCTTTTCTGTGTAATCCTGTGATCCGTGGTTTACCGCCCTTTTTACGTCCCTTGCGCCTGCTCTCGGCAATTTCCATTTCCCTCTGGGATTGTTGATTCTGCCGCCGCCACAGAGAGGGTCGGAGGGGTTATCCCGCCCTTTCAGGGCTGGGGTGGGGGGGGGTATGGGGCGTTACCCTGGGCGCTGCCCAGGGCTTTATTAAAGCCGCCCCGTTGGGGCTGCGGAAGTAAGCGAAAAATCCTCATGGCGTTCAGGCGCAGGTGTTTAGCGCCAAAGGCGCGGCGTTAATCCAGCCCAGGGCATCGCCCTGGGTTGTTGTCAACGGAAATACATTCTTCCCAGCCCTGAAAGGGCGGGATAACCTGCCAAACCGGTCCATTTTTTGCCTCCGCCGTGCGGATCGGCTGGCGAAAAAACCGCTGCCAATCGTTTTTTGTGCGAAGATTTGGCGCACGTCCGTCCGCGAGATTTTTAGATCGAATCTAACAAAGTAGAAATAAATGAAGATTTCTGTCTTGCACCCTTTTCCGACAAATTCAGCAACTTAGGCTTGCAGGGGAAAGGAAAATCGATTACAAATCGCTTGTATGGCGCTTCCTTTCGCAAGCAGCAGGCCGAAAAAGCGGGATCAGATCCTGGCAATCGATATTGGGGTTCGAACCACCAAGGCCGTTCTAGTGCAAAAGAAGGGCGGGCAATTCAGGTTGCTGCACTTTGTAGTGCTGGCTTCACCGGTTTCGGAAAAGAGGCTGGGCAAGGATCTATTGGTGCCTCATCTTAAAAAGGTGGCCCAGGAAATGGGCAATCGCTGCAAATCAGTGGTGTATGCCTTGGGGGTGGCCGATTCCATGCTGCGCCAAACAGAAATGCCCATGCTGCCTTTGGAAGATATCCGGTCGATGATCAATCTGGCCCCCAAACTGTATGTGCAGGCGGACCTGTCCGATCATGTTTTCGATTGTGCTTTGCTGGGTGCCGCTTCCCCGGATGCCTTCAAACCAGATTCGGGCAAGGCGCAAGCCAAGGTGCGCGTTTTGGTTGGCGGAGCCAGGCGCCAGCTTGTGCAGGATGTTCAGAATATAATCAAGGAGGCGGGTTTGGTATCCGATCAGATCGTTCCTTCCTTGATTGGCCCGGTCAATGCTTTGGAACATGCCCAGCCTGAGGCGTTCGCCAAAGAGTCGGTCGCCTTGGTCGATTTGGGTTTTCTGCAAACAACCATTTGCATCGTGGACCGTGGTGAATTAAAATTGCACCGGACGGTCGATATCGGCGGGGACAAAGTAACTTCTGGAATCGCGGAATCGATGAACATCACCTATGCTGAAGCTGAAGGCATCAAAATCGGCATGCCGCAGGATGTGGAAGCCCAGTTGGCCGCGCACCTGGCGCCCCTGGGCCGGGAACTGCGGGCTTCGATCGATTTTTTTGAACACCAGCAGGATCGGACGGTGAGCCAGGTTTTTATCTGCGGCGCCGCTGGCAGCTCCGAAACCTATATCCAAATACTTCAAAATGAGCTGATGGTTCCCTGCAAAAGTTGGAATCCCGCCGCCGTTTTTGAGTTGAGTTTGGCGCCGGAAAAAATGAACGAAATCGAACAGGTTGCGCCGCAGTTGGCGGTTTCCATTGGGGCCGCCATTGGCGCTTTATGATCGTCGAGTTATGCCTATTCGGATTGACCTTTTAGCCCAGCAAAAACACCTTGAGGAATTGCGGCGCCGCGATCCGGTGACGCGGACGGCCTGGGTGGCGGGGGCGGTGGTCGCCTTGGTGGTGCTGGCGGTCCTGTTCCTGATGCTGCGCAACTTTAAAGCCGCTGCGAAGGTGGCTGGCCTGCAAAACCAATTGAAAAACCTGGATGATGCTCTCAAGCCGGTGCGGAAAACCCAGGCAGAATATGAGAGCTTGCGGCTCCGCACCAACAGTTTGGCGGCGTTTGCCGCCAATCGTTTCCTCTGGGGGCCGGCGCTGGACTCTCTTCAATATGCGGTCGTCGATGACGATTTGCGCCTCACCAAACTGGAAACCAGGCAGTCCTTCGACACCTTGGAGGAAACCAAAAGCATGCCGGATCCGAAAGATTTGGCGAGTACCAACCGGGTTTCCATCAAGATGTACAGCCGGGTGGAGCACAACGCCATTTCCGTTTTCGCCAAATGTTTTTCCCAGACACCGGATGCGAAAATAAAAGATTTCAAGGACCACTTATTCAACCAGCCTTATTTGACGGCGGCCATGGGGGCCAATGACGGGAATATTTCCTTGGGCGGGCCGGTCAGCAAAGCCCAGTTCGACACGGTAGATAATCGCTTCATGGTCACCTTCGATTTGAGGTGCAAGATTCCAGATAAAGTCCGGCAGAAAGAAAAATCCCGCCAGAAATGAAATTCAAACAGCTTGGCAAAGAAAAAAGGGATAACATCATCGCCATCGCCATCGGGGCGGTGGCGGTGGTCGTCGGCCTTTATTTTGGCTTGATACGCTACCAGCTTAAATCCTATGCGGACTATGCGGCCAAGATCGCCGAGGCGGAAGGCAAGGTGGCGGAAGGCAAAAAGGAGCAGTCGCAGGCGCAGCGGAATGGAGAACAGCGTGATATCACCCGGAAAGAGGTTCAAAACCTCGATGCCACGCTCGCTTCCGGCGACACGTATGAGTGGATTCGCCGCCGCTTGAGTCTTTTCGCACCGAAAAAGAAGGACTTTGACATTGTCGAAATCTACAAACCAGTCAGCGCGGTATGTTCCATGTTCCTTGATTTCCCCTATCAGGCCCAGGTTTGCACGATTTCCGGAACCGGATATTATCACGATATCGGCCGGTTCGTCGCGGATTTTGAGAATCAATTCACGTATTTTCGCTTGCAGAATATAACCTTGGAACCCGCTGCCAGCCAGTCCGGCGACGAAAAAGAGATCCTGACCTTTAAAATGGACATCGAGTTGCTGGTTGCAAATTCGGCGCAATAACGTGACCCCGTGCACACCATCGCCATGAAGTTAACGCTCAGAATAACCTGGATTGCTTGTGCGCCCCTGGTTTGCCTGCTGGCCTGGCAGTGTGCCGCCGCCGCCGATGTCAAGACGGCCTCCCAGCCCAAAGCGGCGGCCGCTACCAACCCGGCGCCCGCGGTTTTGGAAGCGCCCATACCCATACCCAAATCCTATTTCACAAACGCGCCGTCCAACCTGGCGGCTCGCGATCCGTTCTTTCCGACCTCGGATCGGCGCCGACCCAAGCCGCCAGTTCCAACCAACACTGCCGAAAAACCCTCCGGGAATGGGGCGGCTTCCAAACTGGTTTGCAAAGGGATTTTGGGGTCCGGGGAGAATGCGGTCGCCATGATCGGCGGCATTGGCAGCGGAATCCGATCCTTCAGCGCCAATGAAACGAAAATTTACGATCTGCCCAATGGGGACACCATCACCGTCCACTGCACCGAAATCAACGCCAAGAAAAAATATGCGATTGTCACTGTGGGTAATGAAGGAACTCCCCAGGTTTTGTATTTGAAGCCGCGTGCCGGCAATTAATTTGGTTGCAAAAATCGATGGGAAGCTTTACCCTAACAATCTGATTTGCTAGAACCCAATAACTTGAATAAAAAAACCAAAAGCATGAAAGCGATTCTTGCCATGCTGTTATGGATTGGGCTGAACGATCTTCAGTTCCTTGCTTGCGCTCAGGAACAATCCCCAGGAACCAATAATCCACCATTGGTGCAAAACCAGGTTCCACCACCGGCGCAGTCTGCCATGCCGCCGGGCACTGTTTCCGCCCCAGCCACCAAGGCTGTTTCCCAACCAGCCAGCGTGCTGCTCAGCCCTGATTTGGCAACCAATGAGGTTGCCAGTGCTGCAATTATTACTGTGGCTGTGGAACCGGTTTCCAGCACCTCGACCAATTCAGCTCCCAAAATTCCGGGCACCTCCGCAGTGACAGGAACCAATGCCCCCTTTGATGCGTCTTTCAGTGGATTGACTAATCTGACCGAGACCAGCGACATGGAGTTTTACGAGATCCCGCTCAATAGCCTGTTGCAAAATCTGGCCAAGATGTCCGGAATGCAGGTTATGTTCCACCGGGATATCACCACCACTCCGGAGGGCACTTTGACGAATGGCCCGCTGGTCAGCCTGACGATGAGCAATGCCTCGCCGCAAGTGGTCATGAACATGCTGATGAAGATTTACGACTACGACATGTCCAAACCTGAGAATGGCATTGTCCTGATTTCCAAAAAGCCGCCCAATGCTTTGGAGCCATTGACCAATAATGTCTTTACACTGCACTACTCCAGCCCGACCAACATCCAGCAGGCCATCAAAACCAGCATGACGACTGATCCCCGCACGAAAACCTATCCGGACACCCGGACCAGCAAGCTTTTTGTTTCCGCCACCGCCAAGGACATGGAGCAGATCGAAAACCTGATCACCAATCTGGACACCGCCACCAAACAGATCCTGATCGAAGCGCGGTTGCTGGAAACCTCGCAAACGCCGGAATCCATGCGGGGCATCGATTGGTCCGGGACTTTGGAATCACAACGCTTCTCCTATGGGAACGGCAATTCGTCGGGCCGGTCAACCACAACGATACCGGGATCCACCACCACCACCACTTTGCCCAATGGCCGGACCGTAACCACTACGACCCCGGACAAGACGGTAACTGAGTATTCCACCACCATTGGCAGCGGCAGTAGCTCCAGTGGCGGCAGCAGCGGGGGCAGCAGCGGGGGGAGCGGCGGCTCCAGTTCCGGCACCGTGATTGGGCCGGGAGGTATTTCAGCCAACTCTTTGCAGGGATTCTCACCGAGTGTCGCCTTCCTCAACGCTGACGGGGTTAACGCGGTGTTATCCTTCCTCAACAAGGACTCCGATACGGAGGTGGTTTCCACCCCGCGGGCGGTGACCTTGGACAATGAAGTGGCCACCCTGTCGGTAACCCGCGCCTTCCCTATTTTTCAGATCACTCCCGGTTCGGCCAATGTGGCTGCCGGCGCCAACATCCAATACACGAATTTGGGCACCATCCTGAAGGTCACCCCGCGCATTTCCGGCAGCAACAACATCGCGCTTAAAGTGGAACCCGAAGTGTCGAACATCGATTCCAAAGACACCCAGACCATCAATGGCCAGGTCAATGTCGCCAACATCTACGCCATCCGCCGGATTGAAGCGCATGTTCTGATACCCAGCGGTTATACCTTGGTCATGGGCGGCTTGATCAGTGACAGCCTCACCAAAAGTTCCACCAAGGTTCCTGGCTTGGGCGACCTGCCCTTGTTCGGCCAGTTATTCCGCCATGATTCCAAAAAGCGTTCAAAGCAGAACCTGTTGATTTTCATCACTCCAACCATTGTCCAGCAGGACAACTTCAAGCTGCTTGAGGAATTCAAGAGCGATCGTTTCTTCGAGAGCAGCCCCAAATCGATTATCGAAGAAACCTTAAACCCGAAACCCAGCAAGAAACGCCGTTCCTGATCCATGCGTAATTGCACTGCCATAGGTTGTCATTCGTCAAGCAAGGTTGCCTGGGAACCACGGGCTGGGGTTGGCTCATCCTGGTTCAGCGGTGTTTCATTGGGTCTTCTGGCCCTGGGGCTGAACCTGGCCGGCCTGCAAGTTTCAGCCCAGGTTATCACTGTAAACACCATTGCCGGCGGGCCTTGGGCGGGATATCAGGATGGCAAGCCTATTATAGAAACGCTCTTTTCTGCGCCAGCGGGTTGTGCGGTGGACACGGCGGGCAATCTTTTTGTGGCCGACCAAGGCAACAACCGGGTCCGGAAACTGGATTTTCGCCTGGGGATGACCACCACGGTTTTGGACCAATTGAGCAAACCCATCGAGGTGGCGTGTGACACCAATAGTAATTTGTTCGTTCTGAACCAGGGCAGCGGAACCTTGTTGAAGCTGGATCGCTTCAACAACCTTTACACCTTGGGCACGTTCGCGCAACCCACCGCCATGGGTTTGGATCGCTATGGCAACATTTTCATTGGCGAAGCGGAGCGCGGCCGGATTCGGATGTTGAGCGCCACCAACGGCCAGGTTTATCCCGTCCTGGAAGGTTTAGGCCTGCCTGCGGGCATTGCCTTTTTGCAGAATGGCGCCATGGCGGTCAGCGACAGCCTCCGGCACACTGTTTTTATTGTCGATCCTCAAACCAAAACCATCAAAGGACAGATCGGCTCAGTAGGTGTGCCTGGCTTCAAAGATGGAGCCTTCAATATCGTTCGTTTCAACAATCCCCAGCGGGTGGTTGCAACTCCCGATGGCGGGTTCCTGGTGGCGGACCGTTATAATAACCGGGTCCGGCAGGTCAGCCCGGCTGGTTTTGTGATCACCCTTTACGGGGTTGATCCCGCCTATTGGTGGTCGGATTTTCCGGGGTGGGAGGATGGGGATGTCGCCTTCGTCGAGTCGCGGGAGCCGGTGGGGCTGGCGCTGGCACAGAATGGCACCCTTTATGCTACCGAGGATTATTATCATATCATACGTGAAATTAGTGGCGGTGGTTTTTCCCAGTCGCCGGGGGGCGGTTCCACGAATGGAGCGGTCGTGCCTCCCCAGCTTGGCCTGACTTCCGGATATCACCCCATGGGGGCGATGGTTTACGTGACCAATCGCAACCAAAGCGCGTTTTTTGCCACAGGAATCCATTACACGACCGATGGCTCGGAACCTGCCACCAACAGCTTGAAATTGGAAATGACCGGAGACGTGGGCGTCATCAACTGGCGGGAAAAAGACAAGGACTTATCCGCCTTGCGGGTGAAGGCTTTCGCTGGCGCCTACGCGAGTGAAACCGTCACCGGGTTGCCGGTGGCACAAAGTGAAATCGGGATTGCCCGGGACATGGTTGCGGGTGAAGGCGCTTTGGTGATCGTTCCCGTGGTGGTCAACCTCCTGGCCGGCCAGACTTTGAAGTCGCTTCAATTCCGGGTGGAGCTGAGTCCGCCGCCTGGCTCTGCCGTTACCAATATTGCCATTTCAGTGCTGTCGCTCACCAATGACACCACCGTCTCTTTTGTGGGGCCCTCATCTTCACCCGATAAACCGGCGGTGCTGAATTGGCTGGCCTATACCAATCAGGATACCCGGATTTTGTCGGCTTATTACCTGGGGACCAATGCCAATTTTTCAGTTTCCAAATTCGCCGTGGCCACCTTGCTGGCGGTGCGCATCCCCCCCAATTCCGCTGGCACGCGGTTTTTGATCCGCGTGGTGGACGCTTCCGGAACCGCTGATGGCCTGCAGGACGATGTTCCTTTGCAGCTCATGCCCGCCAGGGAAATCCTGGTCCGAAACGATGAATACCTGGTGGGTGATGCCTCTTATGCCTCGTGGTTCAATGCGGAGAGGCTCGACAGCTCCGGGCAAATCCGTGCTTTTGGCGACCAGAAATTGAATAACGCCGACGTCAATTCGGTTTATTATGCCTCGCTGGGATTCCGGATGCCCATCCCCGGCACAGACTTGGCCAATGCCATGGATGCCTACCCTGCGGATACGGCCACTGCAGCCGGGGGCGATGGCCTGATCCGATTTCTGGATTGGCAGACCGTTTTGCAGCGCTCGCTGAACATTGACACCCAGCGGCCCAAACGCAGGCATGGCGCATCCGGCCAGCCAGTGGTGTTGGATTCCATCCGTCCAGGTTCCATATCCCGCATGGGGATCACCAGCTCGAGTGTCCCCACCGCCGGGGCGAGTTGGTCTCGGGAGGCAAATCTTTCCGCCGGGGTGGTTGAAAATGCCCAGCCAGGGAGTGTGGTCAACATTCCCGTGTATGTGACGGTCGCCAATAACTGCCACCTGGCCGGGCTGCAATTCCGGGCCACTGTTGATCCCAATGGCAATGGCCCCGCCATCGCCCAGCCGCCCATTTTTATTGCCGCTTCCGGGATGCCCGCCCCCAGCCAAAGCTCCATGGCTGCCAACATACTCTTGTGCGGATGGTCCATCGTTCCCACACCTTCCTTCAGCCCGGCTCTGCAAGGCCGGGTGTTCCTGGGCCATATCCGCGTCCTGCTTCCCAATGTGATATGGGGAGCGCAATCTTATCTGGTTCATTTCTCCTATGTTGATGGAGCCCCGGATTTCACCACCCAGTATAACTTGGACTCCATTCCGGGTGTGGCTTGGGTGAACGGGCCCGCGCTCAAGCCGGCGCAACGCGTTTCGGATGAATGGCGTGTCTTCTATTTTGGATCGGTGTCCAGTAATTGGGCTCAGGATGACGCCGATCCCGATGGCGATGGCATCGCCAATTGGCAGGCCTACCGCGACGGCCTCTGCCCGATCAAACCCAGGCTGAATGTGCTGGGCAGCGACTGGTCGCTGGATGGCCGCAAGTATGGCTTCAAGCTCCAATGGTTTGGCGCCCCTGGCACCCAGTACCTCCTGGAGCGGTCGGATAGTTTGAATTTCAACGTTTGGACCCAGGTTTACACTGAGAATGGCAGGGGGGATTTGGTGGAATTCCTGGATTCAAGCGAGGAAAAAAGCTCGAAAGTTTATCGTTTGCGGGTGGTGGCGCCGCCGGTTGGGGGGTAGGGGATGGTAAGCTGAGTTCAGGTTGGAATTCCATCGGTTGTGGAGTTGGCAAGGGATGGCCCACAACGGGTGGAAGATCGGTTTGGAGTAGAATTGTGGAAAAATTAGATTTGTCAAAGCACAGCAGTTATAGTAAATAGTTGAACAACAAGTACTGGCGTATGAAAAAACTTATAGCCTTGGCAGTTATCCTCTCAGGCATTCTGGCCCTGAATGTAACCGCTCAAAACATCGGAACCGTAATCACGAACGGTCTCTTTGAACCTTACGGGGTGGCGGTGGATGCCACTAATAATGTTTATGTGACCGACAGTGGAGGCATCTATGATCAGGATTCCGAGCCTGGTCGAATCATGAAATACGATGCCAACACCGGGCAGGTGACACTGTTTGCGAACGGATTCATCAGTCCCCAAGGACTGGTTTATGTAGCCGCTCGCAAAGGATTGGTGATTGCTGATGCCGGCCAGCATAAGATTTTCTCGGTAACCATCGACGGCGTGGTTTCCTTGCTGGCGGGCGGAGACCAGTCTGTCAATGGGCCGGTGGATGGGGCCGGTGCTGCGGCAGGTTTTAACTCTCCTGCCGGATTGGCTGCGGACACGAATGGGACCGTCTACGTGGCGGACATGGGCAACAACGCAATCCGCAAAATAGATTTGGCGGGGAACGTCACCACGGTGATTGCCTCGGCTGCTCTTTACCGCCCAACGGCGGTGGCCTTTGATTCGGATGCCAATCGCGTGTTTATTGCGGATACCGGCAACCACGCCATCCGGGCATATAGCTTGGTCACCTCCAACCTTTCCATCATAGCCGGCAGTGGCAATAGCTTCATTTACGGAAACAAGGATTCGGCACAAGGCGCAAACGCCTTGTTCAACGCACCTCGGGGCTTGTTGTGGGTCGGTGGCAAAGTTGGATTGTTGGTGTGCGATACCGGCAACCAAGTCCTTCGGCGCGTTTATCTGCCAACCACGAACAGCATCACTTTTGCGGTAACCAACTACGCCAATTCCGCCAGCGCCAATCTGGGAGAGCCAATTTCCCTGGCGACAGACATCTGGGGGAATTTCTACCTGACGGACCTGCTCAATCCTAGTTCAGATCTTTTTAAAGGTTCTCTCAAGAACGTGACCCTATATCCGCCGCAGCCTAAAATCGCCACCCCGATCATCGGGCAGGTTACTTTGGTTTCCAATATATTCAATGAAATGATCACCAAGTTGATACCCGTCACCAATGAGCTGTATTTCAACAATGTGTCGATCACCGTTATGCCCCAGGTTTCCGGGGTTGAAACCCTTTACACCATCTCGACGGATGATACAATTGATCCGCGCTCATCCATCAACGCCAAATCGGCCGTTGATTATTCCGACGGCATGAAGGCGGATCCGATGAAGTTCACCATCATTGAGTCCTATAAAACCAATCTCTATATCAAGGCTTACAGTCGGGCGAATGGGCGCATCTCCAGCGATTTGGCGACCGCCAAGGTGGCTTTCAAGGTGGCCAAACCAATCATTCTTGGGGACGATCCCACTTCAGTCCAGGTAACCAGCACCACCACCAATTCGGTTTTATTCAGGACTTCGGACAGCTCCAATCCGGCCAATGGAGTTAACGGAAACCGGTCAGACTGGGATGATTCCAGCTTGTTCAAGATCCAGATGAATCAGGATACCGTTACCTTGAAGGTCCAAGCCTACAAAAATGGTTATCAGGACAGCGAACTTGCCGAAAGGAGTTACAAACTGACCGACATTAAAGCCAGTTTGATTGGTGTCACAACGGATTACGTCGGCGGTATTGGCGCCACAGTGCTGGTCCCGATTCAAATCAAGTTGTTGAATAATATTGGTTTGCGGTCCCTCCAATTCCGGGTGGAGGTTACCCCCTTGGCTGGTGCTCCGGCCATATTGGACCGTTTTGTTCCAGTGTCCTACAATGCCACCAATGACTATATCACCTTTACTGGCAACGCCAATCCCGGGGTGTCCACTTACAATGCCAACTCTTATTCGTTTGCTGATGCCTCCGGCGTGATTACCCGGGGCTTGGCCATATCCTACATCTCGACCAACGCCAATTTCTATGTCAACCAGGACTGGGCCACCGTGGCTTTGGTGGCCGTGCCTGTGCCACCCACAGCCACTGAAGGGAAACAATATGAAATCAAGATTTTGGCGCCATCCGCCACCTCCGATGGCCTGCATACTCCCGTCAACATGGAGCCTAATCTCCCGCGTAAGCTGGACGTGAAAAATATTTCCTACATGGTTGGTGACTGCGACCTGTCCGCCAAGCGCTGGTATAATGCCGGTGGATACGGGGATGACCAATTGCAGAACAACGATGTCAATAATATTTACGCCGCATCCTTGGGGGTCCGGGTTCCTTTCAATTTCTCCGATGTCTTTGATTCCATGGATGCTTATCCGCTGGATTATGGAACTACTGCAGGCGGCGACGGCCAGATCCGTTTCCTCGACTGGCAGGTTATCCTGTTCCGCTCCTTGAGCCTTCATAAGAATGCCGATTTGGCGCGCAGCCTTGGCTTGGGCAATAACACCAACAACTGGCGGCGTCACTGGGGGATCGGTGGGCGAAGAGTGTCAGAGACCACTACCAGCGGCACGCCTTCTTCTGTGGCGCAATTGCTGGCTATTGACCCCAACAATACCGGTTGGAATGTGCAGGGGACCATTGAAGCCAGGCCCATGGGCAACGTGGTGCCGGGATCGACCATCAATGTTCCGGTTTTTGCCCGCGGCACTGCTGGCATGAAAATCAGCGGCCTGCAATTCCGGGCTGTGGTGGTTCCGGAAGCAGGGGCGCCTGATTTGGAACTGCCTGCCAAATTCGTTGCCGACGCCAATCTGCCCGCCCCCATGGGAGTACAGGGATTGCCCAAAAATGAAGTCGCGGCTGGCTGGTCCTTCTTCCAGAATCCGCTCAACATCAAAGACACCCAGTTGATTGGCCATGTCCAAATGACCATTCCAGCCGACGCTCAATCCGGCCAATACTATACCGTCCATTTCGCGAATGCGGATGGGGCCAATGACTTCACCGCCCAGTTCGATATTGAGGCCATGCCTTGCCGGGTGAATGTTGGGACCGCACCCTCAACCGGTCGGGTTTGCCCCGATGGTTGGAAGGCCCGGTTCTTCGGCAGCTACAATAGCCCCAAGGCTGGCGAAAACGTCAGCGCCGCCGATGATGGCTTCACCAACCTGCAAAAATACCTGTCCGGCATGAACCCCACCCAGTTTGCCTGGCGCTTCAAGATGAGCGATGGGAAGTTCATCATGCGCTGGTTTGCCGAGAACGGACAGAACTACATCGTTGAGCGCTCGACTGATCTGCTCAAGTGGGAAAAAGTCAGCGCTCAAACCGGGGCTGATCTGATCCAGGAGTTTGCCGACGCCAAGAGCAGCGGTAACACGGTGTATTACCGGATTCGCAAGGCGTAAATTCATGCCCTTCCGGTCACGCGTGTTTTTTAGTGGGCCGGCAGTCAGGTTTTAGAAACACGGGAGGAAGGCTGGCAGGCCTTCCTCCCTTTGCATGTAGTCAGTCGTTGTTTCCCTGCCGGTGGATGGCTTAGTCTGCAGTCAGTTGGCCTAAGGGCCTGGAGTAAAGTGTTTAACGTATTTAGGCGCATTTCTTGCTATGCTTAAGACCATGAAAACGATGAGAATTCTGGTTGCCTTTGTCGCAGCCGTTTGGATTCAAAAAGCTGCCGCCGCCGATCCCAATGTGGTTTCCCTGATCACCAGTGGATTGTTTGAACCCTATGGTGTCACCATCGATGCCAACCAGAATTATTTTTTAACGGATGGCAGCCATCGTGTTTTTCGATACGTGCCTGATACCGGGCTCTTAACCGACATTGCGGGATTGCTGAATGTCCAAGGTTATTCAGAGGGACCCGGAATGCTGGCCATGTTTTCCTCGCCCAAGGGGATTGTTTCGTTTCGTGGTGGGTTGGTGGTGGCGGACTCGGCAAATCATGTCCTGAGGTTCATTTCCGGCCAGAATAGCCGTATTCCCATAGTCTCGCTTTTTGCTGGCACACCCGAGAAGTCGGATGTTGTTTCTGAGGGGCCTGCTCTTGGCGCCTTTTTTAATTATCCGACGGCGATGGCAACCGATGGCGCCAATATTTTTGTGGCCGATACCCGGAACAATGCGGTTCGCATGATATATAACCTAAACGGAACCGATTTTATTCGAACCATTTCCACAGCCGTGGAACAGCCGGTTGGGCTGGCCTTGGGCCGGGACGGAAGCATCTTTGTATCAGAGTCGCGCACGCATTCCATCAAGAGGCTGGTTTTGGCCAATGGCCTTTATACTCCGGAGTATTTGGCTGGCAGCACCTCTGGAATGCCCGGAGCGAATGACAACTTTTTCGGGACTGCGGCCAAGTTTAATTCCCCATTCGGTCTTTCCATGGTCAATAATGATCCATCCAATCCCTGGCTGCTGGTTTGCGACTACGGCAACCAGACCATTCGGAAAGTATTCAAGGATCCTGATTTGAGCGCGTTTTTCGGATCGAACGTCTGGACTGTGAGCACCTATGCGGGATTGGCTGGAGTGCCAGGCATGGTGGATGGCAAACCAACGATTGCTCGTTTTAATGGGCCTATCAATGCCATCGACCTCAGTTTGCCAGGGGAATTAAAGTTGCTGGTGGTGGATTCGGCCAACCATGCGATCCGTCAAATTCAGGCTGGCGAACCCAAGCCGCCAGTCTCTGCGCCGATCATTGGAGTAGTCACTATTGTTTTCGACAAAGACTCCGGAAAAAGTCTGTTTAAGCTGGTCCCTCTGGCTGCCCAGGAAACATTTAATAATGAAGTGGTGATTGCCATTTCGGCTGAAGCCAAAACGGACGCTTATTATTCTTTCGACGGTCAACCGCCGGTAGTCGGCATCAATGGCTACCCGGCTCCTTACTTCGAGGATGGGGCTGAGGCAAGTACCATGCCCGCTTCCCTGGTGGATTCAGGCAAAGCCACTAATGGGGCCTTGACCATCACCGCGGTGGGCCAGGCTGATGGCCGGCGGCCGAGTCCGTTGGTGGATGCGCGCATTCAGTATCAAGTGGCATCCCCAATTGTCCAAGGGGATAACGCAGCGTCTTTTTCTCTTAATTGTTCGACGTTGGGCGCCAAGGTTTATTTCGTTCCGGTGCCACTGGATTTTGCCAATAAGGTGACGAATATTTTCACCCAATTCCCGGCTGATATGCTTCGCGGCCCCTATATTAATAATGAAAGCCTCAGCACCAATATTACCTCCGACCTCAAGATTTGGGTCCAAGCGCGCAAGGATAATTTCATTGATAGTGATCCAATTCCCAAAACCTTCTTTTTCAACCGGATTCAAGCCAACCAGATTTCCCTGGGTTTCGATCCAGGTATCGAGGCTTCCAGCGCATTCGTTGGCATGCCAGGCCAGAATTTTATGGCCCCCGTAGCGCTGACTCTTTTGGGGCCTGCGGAGAAAATGTACTCGTTGCAATTCAATATTTCGGTTACCAATCTGAACGGGGCCCCACCAGTCGATAGTAACTTGTTAGGTTTCAGTTCCCTATTGCTCAAAAAGATCGAATCCACATTTTTTATCATACCCCCAGCTATGTATAATAGCTCTTCTGGTTTGTATTCTTCCCTGATCTCATCCAATGGCAACCTGTTGGCCATCGGTTGGCTGGAACGGGCTGGCAGCACTAATCTTTACGACACAAAATTACAAGACTTGATTACTTATTCCATCGCCCAGGACCGGATGTTTTTAAGTGCTTCAGACCAAAAAGTTGTGGTGGGGTCTTTCAAATTCAAGGTGCCTTTCACGGCTGTGGAAGGGCAGACCTACCAGGTCAAAATTGGCCTGCCATCCGCGACTTCGGATGGGGTTTCAAGGGATGCCTATATCGATGCGCCTTACACTGGAACGAATAAACCTTTGGCAGTGAGAAGTCTGGCCATTGCTTACACCAATTATATTGTCGGCGATGTGCGGGGATTCAGGTGGTATAATGCGGGTGACTTTGGTGATCGGGATTTGCGGAACAACGATGTCATGGAGACTTTTCAATCGGCTGTTTATGGATTGAACACACCGGTGTTGAACAGTGACTTCTTCGATGCCATGGATTCCTCCGATGGCAGTGGTGCTCTTAATGGACCTGCTGCCAACATCGACAATATCGTGTCTGGCGATGGCCAATTGGCGATTGATGATATATTCGTCACCTTCCGGCGTTCCTTGGATCCCTCTTTAAAATGGATCGCCCGGACCTATGCGAATGGAGCGCGCACTTGGTTCTATATTAATAGCCCCCTGGCTGGGCGCATGGAACCCCGTCCCGCAAACAGAAACATCCGCAAGTCATCCTTCACGCCGCCCAGTAAACCGCTCAATCCCCAGGCGGAGCCCTTTGTGAAAATTTATGCCGAGGATTTCCAAGTCCAGCCCGGCAAGGATATCCTGGTGCCTGTTCATGCCCGGATCCAAGGGAGCCTTCCCCTCAAGGTACTCATGTTCAACCTGGAAGTCGAGCCGCTCGATAATGCTCCCGCTCTAGCCAAAGCCATCGTCTTTAATCCCTCTCCGGGGTTGGGCAACCCAACTTACAGCATGTCCAAAAACCATGGCAATTATGCTGCGGTCTGGTTGGACGATTCCATTGCGGGATTGTTGGGGGACTCGATCATTGGCGCCATCTCGCTCTCCATTCCCGCCAGCGCTTCCGAAGCTGCCAACTACCGGGTGGCCATCAAGTATTTCTCCGGTTCCCCCAATGGTTTGGGCCTGTTTCCCACGGATGTCAGCCCGGGATTGGTTTCCCTGGGTGACCGTTTGAAATCCTCCTGGAAGGATGGCATTCCCGACGCCTGGCGGCTGCGTTACTTTGGCAGCCTTGGCAATTTGCTGGGGGATGCCCAAGCGGATGCCGATGGTGATGGAGTGCCCAATTGGGCGGAATTCAAGGCTGGCACCAACCCATCCGACTGGAAATCCACCTTGAAGGTTCATTCCCTGCGCACGAAATTGCCCACCGGCAGCCAGGGGGTGAAACTGCGCTGGCCTTCGGTGGAGGGCAAAGTTTACGTGATTGAGCGCACCGATTCGTTGAGCGATCCCAATTGGAAACCCCTTGCTTCCAACCTCATCGGCACGGGCAGCAGCATGGAATTTGTGGACAACAATCCCTATTCCGGGCTGTATTACCGAGTCCGCCTGGCGGAGTGATGCTTCGGATTTTAAGCCGCCGGGCAGGCCGGTTTTGAAGTTTTTATAACCCCCTGATAGCGAGTGTCATGGGTGGGTAACCTCGATTCTCCCGCCGGGGCGGGCGGTTTTGCCCCCCATCCGACCGCCTTTTTTTCCTTCTGGAACTGCTTGATTTCCAACCAGAAACGGCGGCTGAAATTAATTTTTAAAATCCTCTTGCTGCCACAATGGGTAGTGGTATGTTTTTGGAAAAGCCCCACTAAATGGGGTTATTTGTCGAATTGATGATTTTTGGTTTTGGCCTGATTCAACCTCGGTTTTGACGAGTTTTTGAACGGATGGGTATTGCCTGTGGCAGGCGATGTGCATCCGTTTCGATTTTTTACAGATTGAAGGGTGCGTTTATGATCGATAGTCGTGAAGATGTGAGCATTCCGGTTCCCACCCGGGGGCGCTCAAGCCGGGGCATGGTTCCCAAAAAACGTTCCAACGGACGTTTGGAACCCAAGGCGTTGAAAATCCAGCGGGTGTTCAGCGATGCCAGGCAGAGTCCATTTGAGCAAGTGGATTGGGATCGGCGCCTCGCTGAAATCACCGACGACAGCGGCAAGGTGGTGTTCAAGCAGGAAAATGTGGAAGTGCCGAAAAGTTGGTCCTACCTGGCCTCCAAGGTGGTGGTTTCCAAATATTTTTACGGCGAGCAAAACACCCCGGAGCGCGAGACTTCGGCGCGCCAGCTGATCCACCGGGTCTGCCGGACCATCGCCGACTGGGGGGTGCAGGACGGGTATTTCAGCCAGGAGGATGGCGAAGTCTTTTATTCCGAGCTGGTCTGGCTTTGTGTCAACCAGCATGGATCCTTCAATTCCCCGGTTTGGTTCAATGTGGGTTTGTACCACGAATATGGGGTGGGGAACACCTCCGCGCTGGGCAATTGGTATTTCAACGGGGATAAGAAAGCCTGTGAGCGGGCTCCCTCGCAGTACATCAAGCCCCAATGCAGCGCCTGTTTCATCCAATCGGTGGAGGACAACATGGAATCCATCATGCGGCTGGCCCACAGCGAGGCTATGCTGTTCAAATTCGGCTCGGGCACGGGCACCGATTTGTCCCCCATCCGCTCCAACAAGGAGAAGTTGAGCGGTGGCGGGCACCCCAGCGGGCCGCTTTCCTTCCTCAAGGTATACGACCAGGTGGCCAATGTGGTCAAATCCGGCGGGAAAACCCGGCGGGCCGCCAAAATGAACACCTTGTTCGACTGGCATGGGGATATCGAAGAGTTCATCGATGCCAAGCAAATTGAGGAGAAGAAAGCGTGGGCGCTGATCGAACAGGGCTACAGCGGTTCGTATAATGGCGATGCTTACGGCAGCGTCATGTATCAGAACGAGAATCTCTCGGTGCGCGCCAGCGACGAGTTCATGCAGGCCGCCCTCGCCGGCCAGGAGTGGGTGACCCGTTCGGTGACCACCGGCCGGCCGCTGGAGACCAAGGACGCCGCCAGGCTGCTCCGGAAAATCGCCGAAGGCACCTACATCTGCGGTGATCCGGGCATGCAATACGATGGCACCATCCAGAAATGGCACACCTGCAAAGGCACGGCTCCCATCCACTCCACCAATCCTTGCTCGGAATACGTGTTCCTCGACAACACGGCGTGCAATCTCGCTTCTTTGAACCTGATGAAGTTCAAAAAGGCGGACGGCATATTCGAGGTGGAGCGTTTCCAAGCCGCCATCCGGATTTTCATCACGGCCCAGGAGATCCTCGTGGATAACGCCTCCTACCCGACGGAGGAAATCGCGGAAAATTCCCACGTGTTCCGCACTTTGGGCCTCGGCTATGCCAACCTGGGTTCGTTGATCATGAGCTATGGCCTCGCCTACGATTCCGATGCCGGGCGGTCGCTGGCCGGCGCCATCACGGCCATGCTGACCGGCGCCGCTTACGAGCAATCCGCCCTTTTGTCCGGCATCATGGCGCCGTTCCAAGGCTACCACGATTCCCGTTGCCGGGGTGTTTCAAAGCCGGTTCTGAAGAACAATGTGGAATCCATGCTGGGCGTCATCCGCATGCATCGCGAGGCCGTGGAAGGCATCCATCCCGAGCCGCGATTTGAATATCTCAAGGACGAAGCCCGGGCTTGCTGGAACCGGGCCATGGATTTGGGCCGTAAAAACGGTTACCGCAATGCCCAGGTATCCGTGCTGGCTCCCACCGGCACCATCGCTTTCATGATGGATTGCGACACCACCGGCATCGAGCCGGACATCGCCTTGGTCAAATACAAGCTCCTGGCGGGCGGGGGGATGCTCAAGATTGTCAACCGCACGGTGCCGGAGGCGCTGAAGTCGCTCGGCTATTCGGAGGCGGACGTTCAGAAAATCACCGGCCACATTGCCAAATATGACACCATCGAGGACGTGGTGGAGAATGGCCAGCCGGTCGCCAGCGGCCTGAAACCGGAGCACTTGCCGGTTTTCGATTGTGCCTTCCGGCCGGATCGCGGCCAGCGCAGCATCCATTACCTGGCCCATCTGCGCATGATGGGCGCCGCCCAGCCGTTCATCAGCGGAGCCATCTCCAAGACCGTCAACCTGCCCCATGATTGTTCCGTGGAGGACATCATGGATGCCTACGTGCAGGCTTGGAAAATGGGCTTGAAATGTGTGGCCATTTACCGGGATGGATCCAAGCGCTCGCAGCCCCTGAACACCAGGAAAACCCAGGAAAGCGGGCCGGGGACCGATCCCAGCGGCGAACTGAAGGCGCTCCAGGATAAGATCCAGGAGCTGGAGAAAACCGTGGGCAAGCTGCGCGAAAAAGTGGGCATACCTGTCCGCCGGCGCCTGCCGGAAACCCGCACGGCGGTCACCCATAAATTCGATATCGCGGGGCACGAGGGTTATTTGACGGTCGGCCTGTTCGAGGATGGCCAGCCCGGCGAATTGTTCATCACCATGGCCAAAGAAGGCTCCACCATCGGCGGCCTCATGGATTGCATCGCCACGCTTACCAGCATCGCCCTGCAATACGGGGTGCCCATGGAAACCTTGGTGCGCAAGTTCGCCCACCAGCGTTTTGAGCCGTCCGGTTTCACGCGCAATCCGGAAATCCGCAACGCTTCCTCCATCATCGACTACGTGTTCCGCTGGATGGCCCTCCAGTTTGTGCCCGGCTACCGGGAGAGCAATTCCCAGTCCTCCTATCAGGCTGAACTGTCCATTCCCGGCCTCCAGGAGGAGATCGAGAAAAAGGTGAACCGACCGGTTCCGGATCTTCCTTTGGCCGACCGCCCGGAATTGGCGGCCAATGGCGGCGAGAAAGCCAAAGTGCCCGGCCCGGTCCCCCAGAAGAACAATGGCGGCAATGGCCATGGCTACCACACTTTGAGCGCCACCATCGCCCATTTCCAGCAGGACGCGCCCACGTGCCCCGCCTGCGGGCATGTCACCGTGCGCAATGGCGCCTGCTACAAGTGCCTGAACTGCGGCGAGAGCTTGGGCTGTTCGTAGCGGAAAATCTCCAACCATCCCGAGATCAACTACGATCCGTCCCGGCCTTGGAATGAAAATACAAGTCAGGGAGGATTGGGTATTCGTCCAAAAGACCCCGGGTGGATCCTGGGTGGTTCGGTATGGCTGGTGGCCAGCTACCAGCGCCGGAAGTTAAGGCGAAAATATGGGAATCTGGAGGGAAGCCATTGCGGCCTTGGCGGTTCTGGTTTCCGCCAGTTTTGCCGGTCCCGTCCTGGAGATGGATGACCCCGCCATTGGGAGCATCGCCTTCGAGGATGTGCTTCCCGGCGGATTGTTGAAGGCGCGTGCGGAGCTTGCGTTCGGGCGCCTTCAGGAGGGGTATTTCCAGTGGGGCAATATTTCAAAAGTAAATTTTGAGGCATTCCCTGGCGACGCCATCGGCCGTTGCATCAATGCGCTGACGCTGCTCTCCCGGGCCCTGCACCAAAAGGCGCCAGCCAATCTCCAGGAGATGCTGAAGCTCAGCCCCGGACTGCAGAATCGCGATGGTTACCTCGGCCCCATACTGCCCGAATCCCGTGCCAACGAGGACACTCTGGCCGGGCACAACGGCTACTTCTGCGGCTTGAGCGAATACGCCGGGTGGACGCAGGATACCACCGCCATCGCCACCCTGCGGAGAATGTCGGCGAACCTGTTTGTGCCGTGCCGGGAAGCTATTTCGCTCTACCGGCAGGATTCTGAGGCGGCGCTCCGGGTGAACTGGCGCCTTTCCGGAGGTGACATCGGGCAACTCTTCCTTCTGCTGGACGGCATCACCCGGAGCTATTCCCAGGTTCCGTCCCCGGAACTCAAGGCGGCGATCGAAACCATGATCGCCAGATACCGTGCGCTGGACCTGGTCAAGATCAGCGCCCAGACGCATGCGATGCTTTCCGCGGCGGCCGGCATCCTGCGCTGGCACGAGCTGCAGGGCCGGCCGGAAGACCTGGCTTTTGCCGGGGCGCTTTACCGGCAATACCGCCGCCTGGCGATGACGCAAACCTACGAGAATTTCAACTGGTTTAACCGGCCGCAGTGGACGGAAGCCTGCGCGGTCGTTGATTCCTACCTGCTCGCAGCAAACCTCTGGCGCATCACCGGGGAGGCTTCCTTCCTCGAAGACGCCCATCTGATTCTGTTCAACGGCCTTTTGCCCGGGCAATTGCGCAATGGCGGCTTTGGCACCGGCCCGTGTGTCGGGGCGGAGGGGATCTGCCGCGCGAAGGGCCACCAGGAGGCGCCATTCTGCTGCTCAATGCGCGGCGGCGAGGGGTTGGCCCGGGCCATCCAGCATAGCTATTTCATGGGCCACGACACGGTGGTGCTTGCGTTTTACACCGACAACCTCGCGACCTTGCGGTTATCCGGCGGGATCTGCAAGGTGCGTGAGACCACGGGGTATCCCCATGAAGGCACGGTCCGCCTTGAAATCCTTGAGAGCCAGGTTTCAAAGGCGGTGCGTTTCCGGTTCTTTGTTCCTTCCTGGGCCGTGCCGGGCAGTCTCCAGGTGGCTATCAATGGGAGCCGTGTGGCGCCGCGTCCTGGCGGATCATTCGCGGAGATCCTGCTGAAGCCGGTGGCGGGAATGGTGGTTGAGGTTTCGTTCCAACAAGCATCCGGACCACGCCCGGCGCTGCATCCTGGCGAGGCGCCCGGCGCCACCCGGTGGTTCCGCGGGCCGTTGCTGCTGGGATCAACCGCAGCCGGACTCCGGGCGCCGTTATTGGATGTTTTCGATCCCATCAAAGGCAGCGGAGGCGAACCCCAGGTCTTCTTTCCCAATGGCCAGGTGAATCCGGCCCCGGGCTTGCTGGCGGTTTCCCAGCCAGGTGAACTGGCCCGCCAGGCACACGTTTACCGGTGCGATATACCGGTGGACAAGCTGCCGCCGGAGATCGCCCCGCTGTTTGAGGAGCTGAAGTTCGACCGTGCTTCCGCGATCTGCGGTTTCCTCTGGGACCAGCCGCAGGATGTGCGGCAGATTATTTTCCAGTGGCCCGAGAACGCCGTGATGCCCGAGCCCGGCGCGGTCACATTGCAGTGGTCCGTGGCTGGAAAAGTGAATGTGGCTCCTCCGCCTGGCATCATCGGCAACGGCCGCCAATGGGTTTACCGGATCGACCAGGGCGGCCAGGCCATCCGGCTGGCCAACCTGATGCTCTCCGCCAAAGGCCCGGCCGGGAAACTTGGCCAGCCCGCCATTCCGGATATCCAGGTGTTGAACGCTCCGTGAGCGGTGTTCAGGAATGAAAAAGCCCGGTTTTGCCCGTTATTTCCCACCCCCCAAATCCAGGCGGAAGGTGCAGGGCCAATCCAGGCTGGCCACAACGGGTTTTCAATTCCCCGCCTGGCTGGTGGTCTGGCCCGTCCGCCGGGGTGGGTCCAGGTATCGGTAGGGGCTTTGGGGATTCTCGTTGTTGTAGGCGAAAGCATCGCGCTGTTTGAGGAAAAAGACCACGTTTTCCGCCGGGATGGCGAAGCCCAGGCCTTCCCCGAAATTAGCCTTCATATTGGTGACACCAATCACCTCGCCTCGCTGGTTGAACAGAGGTCCGCCGCTGTTGCCCGGATTGATCTGGGCGTTGGTTTGCAGGAAGAGGGAGCCTTCGATCAGCCTGGTTTTCGTGCTCAAAATGCCTTCGGTCACGGTTCGTTCCAAGCCCAGCGGGCTGCCGATGGCGAAAACCCGCTCGCCCACGCCCAGGTTTTCGGTATTGCCCAGCGGCACAAAAGTGAATTTGGGCGCGCCGGGATCATCGATTTTCAGCAGGGCCAGGTCGGCGAATTTGTTGATGGCCATGATTTTGATCTGGCGGTAGTTCTTTAATTCCAGCTGGCCGTTTTTCGAATGATAAACTTCCACCGAGAGGGAGGTTTCGTTTTCGATGACGTGGAAATTGGTGATCAGGTATCCTTCCTCATTGAGGATGAAACCCGAGCCCAGGCTGCTGGGCGTGCGCACTTGCACCACCGCCTCGCCGAGGCGGTGCACCCATTCCCGCACCGGGCGTTCCGCCGGGATGGAGGAGGAGGCATAGTAGAGATTCTTCCGGGTGATGGCCGGGGTGGCGGAGGAGGCCGCCGCCGGGGTGGGATTTGTAACTTCCTCTTGGGAAATTTTTTCGATCTGGCTGCGCGGCACGGCCAGTACGGTGAATCCCAGGTCCACGAAAACCTGGTCCGGTTTTTCGGCGAGGATCTTGCCGGTGAGGGCCGCCTTGTCCTTGAGCTGCAGTTGATCCCCCAGCGCTTGTGGATTCGAGGAGAACAGGGCCACAGCCGTCATCCCCGCCAGCAAAGCCGCGGCGGTCCGGCGGATGGCAGCCTCCGGAATGGCAAATAATGCGGGTGAGGACACATGGCATGCCCCGGCCTTCGCGGTTGGAGACGCAATCAAGCTGTTGGTGGCCAAAGAACATCCAGCCCACCTCTCGGTCAGTGTTTTCCGCATGCCGCCAATTTAAAGCCATAGGCGGATCTTGACAAGCGCCTGATGGATCACCAATGTTTGTGCAAACCTGTTATCTTTTGAAACATGGTTAGTGCGCGTGATCGATACCGACCAAAAGTTAGCGGAGTTGCTCCCGTGCCTGGGTGGCACTGGCTGGATAGCTCTGGATACCGAAGCGGACAGCTTATATAGCTATCCTGAGAAGCTTTGTTTGCTCCAGCTCAGCGTGGCGGGGCGCGATGCCTTGGTGGATCCGCTGGCCAAAGTCCAGCTGGATCCGTTGTTGGAGGTTCTCCAGCCGCGCGAAATCATCCTGCACGGGTGTGATTACGACCTGCGCCTGCTCTGGCGCGCCTATCGGTTCGTTCCCGCCCAGGTATTCGACACCATGCTCGCCGCGCGCTATCTGGGGCTGTCCCGTTACGGGCTCAATGATCTGGCTGAGGAATTCCTCGGGATCAAGCTCGAGAAAGGCCCGCAAAAAGCCAATTGGGCGCGGCGGCCGCTCACGGATCGCATGCGCGATTATGCCTTGAACGATACCCGCCACCTCAAGGCGCTGTCGGACCTCCTCAAGGAGCAGCTGGCCGCCAAAGGCCGGCTCCAATGGCATGCCGATGCCTGCGCCCAGCTGGTTCAGACCTGCTGCCGGACCAAGCCAGCCGACAACCACGATATCTGGCGCATCAAGGGCAGCGAAAAACTGTCCAAGGGCGCCCTGGGAGTTCTGCGGGAGCTGTGGTATTGGCGGGATCATGAGGCGGTCCAGGCGAACAAGCCGCCCTTTTTCATTCTCAGCCATGAGCTGCTGGTGTTTTTGTCTGAAAAAGCCACGGAAGGGGATCTTGAGCCCTGGCTGCCCAAATATCTTACCCCGCGCCGCCGGGCGGGTTTGCTGGAGGTGGCGGAGCAGGCGTTGACGCGCCCGCATCCCGAGCGGGTGAAACCCCAGCGCTCTTCAGACCGGCGCATGACCCATGCGGAACATCGCGAATATGAAAAATTGCGGATACAGCGGGATGCCTGCGCCCTCGCTTTGGGCTTGGAAGCCAGTTTTATAGCCAGCCGGACCACCCTGCTGCTGCTGGCCCAGGATTGGGAGGAACACCAGTCGCGGCTTCTGCCCTGGCAGCGGGAACTGCTTCAGCCTGGCCTGAAGCCGGCCTGAACACTGAACCGCGTGGCCTTGGTTTAGCCGCGTCCAGGCAAAGGGAGCGGCCGGTTTGGGTGGATCTTTTTGCGCAAAGGCTTCGTCTTTCGTCGTTTACCCAGATCAGATCGGGACTTATGACTCAAGTGGCGGCTGGCGCAAAAACCTGCAGCGCAATCACTTCCATCCCGACTTCCAAGGAACGGCTTAACTTCGCGTCCGCACTGCGCCCGCGACTTCCGCCGGTTTCACCACCTGTTCCTGGCGATCCTGCAACCGTTTCAACCGGATCATCAGTTCGCCGCCCTCGTTTCTTTCCAGTTTGGCAGTGAAAAGCGCGTGGGCATCCAAGGCGCGTTTGAACTGTTTATCGCTTTTAAGCGGAGCCAAGGCATAGTCTGTCACGAGCCCCGCTTCGCGCCACTCCTGCACCCAGCGCAGGCTCTGGCTGCGCAATGATTCGTCCTCAATGAGGCAGAAAACCTCCACCCCGGCATCAAACGCGGGCAGTTTGCCGCGCTCTTTGAGCAGTTCAGTCAGCACCACATCGCCCATGCCGAATCCTGCGGCGGTGATTTTCACTTTGCCGCCGGTGATCAGCTCCACGAGGTGGTCATAGCGCCCGCCGCCTGCGATGGCCCGGAACATGCCTTTCCGATCGAAGGCCTCAAATACCACTCCTGTGTAATAGGCCAGGCCGCGGATGATGCTGTAATCCACGCGCACGTAATCACCCAATCCACGCGCGCCCAGGTTTTCCAGGATGGCCGCCAGCTCGGGCGTGGGTTTGCCTTCGGCGATGAATTGCTGGACCTCGGCCAGGGAAAATCCCAAGGCTGCCAGCTTTTCCTGGTTTTGCTCGGGGGTTTCACGTTCCAGTTTGTCGATGACCTGGTAAAAGGACAGCTCGCGGGATGAATCCTGGCATTTGCTGGCGAAAAACTCGTGCCACGCATGGCGGCTGCTGAGCCGCACGAAAAAATCCTCCTGGGTCAGCCCCAGGGAGCGCAGGGTATCGATCAGCAGGGCGATCAGCTCGGCATCCACCGGCGGGCCGGCTTCGCCGAGGATGTCGGCATTGAGCTGGAAATGTTCGCGCAGGCGCCCCTTTTGCTGTTTTTCGTAGCGGAATAATTGGGGCAGGGCGAACCACTTGATGGGCTTCTTGTAATTGCGTTCGTGGGTGCCCACCATCCGGGCCAGGGTGGGGGTCATCTCCGGGCGCAAAGATACTCCGCGGTCGCCCTTGTCGGTGAAGTTATAAAGCTGGCCGACGATTTCCTCACCGCTTTTGACCGTGTAGAGGTCGAGCGTTTCCAAGGGGGGGCCGTCGTATTCACGGAAGCCATAGCTCCGGGCCGTTTTGCGCCAGCGGTCGAAAATATGCTGGCGGGCATCGGCGCTCCAGACATCCGTATTGGGTAGCGGCTCAGGATAGAAATCCCGAAATCCGGGTAATCTTTGCATAAAACAACTGCGCTTAAAAGGCCTGGCTGCCCCGCCGGCGCCGGGTTATGATTTGGCGGCGGGTTTGGCGGCAGGTTTGGGGGCGGCCGGCGGGGTTTCCTGAAGCGGCAGCTTGGACACCGCCTGCCGCATTTCTTTGCCGGCCTTGAATTTGACGATTGCCTGAGGCGGGATTCTGATGTCCTTATCCGGCCGATGAGGATTCCGGCCGATGCGCGACTTGCGCGTTTTCACCTCAAACACGCCGAAATTGCGCAACTCAACGGTTTGGCCCCGGGCGAGGGCTTCGCTGATGTAATCCAACGTCTTCTGGACCACTTCGATCACCGTCTGCTGGACCATGTCCATTTCTTTGCTGATCCGGACCACTAAATCGCGTTTCGTCATAGGCAATAATGCATTCCGTTAAAAAGCGCCGCACAACATCCAATGCATATACAACTTCGCGCGTGAATCGTCAAGCGTTGGTGAAAATATTCAGATCCCCAACCACTTGATAGTGTGGCACTACGGCAGATCCGCCGCGTTTTTTGGGCGGATTGGATCGTCAGCTTCCAATCTGGCTGCGGTAAGCCGCCGCGGCCAGCAGGTTCTGGCCCGTTTCGGAGGGGGCCAGTTTTAATTTGAAAAGCCACCCCTGGCCATAGGGATCCGAGTTGATCAATCCCGGGTTTCCCGCCAGGGCGGCATTGACCTCGCAGACCTCGCCCGCCGCGGGGGTGTAAATGTCGCTGGCGGTTTTCACCGATTCCACCACCGCGCAGGCTTCGCCGGCGGTTAATTGACGGCCGATCGCGGGCAGTTCCACGAACACGATATCGGTCAATTCATGCTGGGCGTGGTCCGTGATGCCCACCGTGGCGGTGGCGGCTTCGATCAGCAGCCATTCGTGTGATTTGGCGTATTTCAGGTTTTGGGGAACATTCGATTCCATAAAATATTGGGCTATCGGGCCGGAGAACTCACTTTTTGTAAATTGGTTTGGGCGCCACTTCCAGCGGATATTTCTTCCCCCGGATTTCCAGCTCCAGCTGCGTGCCGATTTTGGCCAGCGCCGGTGGCACCAAACCCAAGCCGATGCCCACGCCCAAAGACGGACTCTGGGTGCCGCTGGTGACGGTGCCAATGGCTGGGGCGGTGGCTCCCGGAGCGAACAGGCTGTAACCGGGGCGGGGTGGGGGGCACTTTTCCTTCATCTTAAAGGCGATTGCCTTGCGGGGAACGCCGCCGGCGCGTTGCAGCAGCAGGCATTCCCGGCCGATGAAAACGGGTTTGTCGAAGCCCACGCACCAGCTTAGACCAGCCTCCACGGGGGTGGTCTGCTCCGTCAATTCATGGCCGTATAAGGGATAGCCCGCCTCAGTGCGCAAGGTGTCCCGCGCCCCCAGGCCCACCGGGCGCACGAGGCTGTTCCCCAAGGCCAGGCATTGTTTCCACACGGCCGGGAGGATTCCGCCGGCCGCCAGGATCTCAAAGCCATCTTCGCCGGTATAGCCGGTGCGGGCGATCCAAATGGTGGTGGAATCAAACCGGAACTCGCCCAATTCGTTCTTTTTCAAAGCACTGGGCTTTGGCTTGGGGCCGCCGGCACCGGCCACTTCCGTCACCAGTTGGTCGATAAAATCCACCGCTTTGGGGCCTTGCCAGGCGATCGCACCGTAACGCCCCTGGAGGCTTTCGATCTGCACCCCTTGGCCATCCGCTGGCTGATGCTTCAGCATCCAATCCAAGTCCGCCTCAAAACGGGAGGCGTTCACCACCAGCCAATAGGTTTCGGGCGCGGCTTGGTAAACGTAAAGATCGTCGATCACTCCACCCTGGTCGTTGCACAGCAGCGTGTAATGCGCCAGTCCAGGTTTCAAACGGCCCAGGTCATTGGTCACCATTCCATTCAACCATGGCCTTGCGCCGGCGCCGCGGATCTGGATCTGGCCCATGTGCGAAATGTCGAACAGGCCGGATTGGGTGCGGACGGCGTGGTGCTCCTCCAGGATGCTGGTGTAATACAGCGGCATTTCCCAGCCCGCAAACTCCACCAGTTTGCCCCCGGCCCGGGAATGCTCCTCGTATAAAGCAGTTCTTTTCAGCATGATTTTTCCATCCACCGATTCGGTTAAACGGCGGAACTCAGTTTAACAAGCTTCGCCCCCGCGTCAATTGAACGCGCAAGCAAATAAACCGGTGAATCGGCGTGGTCAGGCCGATGGATTTAAGAAAGGAATCCGTGGTTCAAGCTGTGGTTCAAGCTTTAGGCGGCCGGAGTTCCTGGTTTATGGATTTGGTATGGAGTTTGTTATGAATAGCCTCCTCAAAGGGCAACTGGAATAGCCGGCCGATGGGGGCGCGATAGACAAGCATAGCCTCGTGGATCCTGGCACCGGCGGCGATCAATGCGTCGATGGCTGCCAAGCGCGCGGGCGTGTCACGCTTTATATAAGGTTCCACCGGATGATTTCAAACGGGGATCAGCAGGCAGGTCTGAAAGCTTTAGGGGAGGTTTGCGAACGGAGGCAACGAAGGCCTCTAACGAATCGCTAAAAGCATTGCATAGATTCAGAAAACCGCTATAAAACAGGGCGTTCAAGAAGGGAAATCCTATGGATAGCAAACGAGCATTGTCGGTGGCGGTGGAGGCGGCCATGGCGGCCGGCAACCTGATGTATCGGAATTGGCGCACCCAGAAGCGGGTGAATTCGGAGGCCATGCACGACATCAAACTGGAGTTGGACGAGCGCTGCCAGGGTAAAATCTGCAAGATTCTGCGTTCCGTCTTCCCCAAGGTTGCGGTGTTGGGGGAGGAGGGGACCGTGGGGAATCCGCTGGCGGATGAACGGTGGGTGATCGATCCCATCGATGGCACGGTGAATTTTGCCTATGAAATACCCCACGCTTGCGTGTCGATCGCTTTGCAGCAGCGGCAGGGGAATGATTATGTCAATTGCGTGGGAGTCGTGCGTGATCCGTTTTGTGACGAATTGTGGACCGCCGTCCGCGGCAAGGCGGCGCGGTTGAATGGCAAGAAAATCCAGGTCAGCCAGCGGGCCCGTCTCAGCGAGGCCGTGGTTTCCGTCGGATTCGCCAAATACGATGAGAACTTGCAAAAAATGCTGCCGCAACTGGAAAAATTGGCGCCGCGGGTGCGGAAAATCCGGATCATGGGTTCGGCGGCCTTGGACTTGGTGTATGTCGCCTGCGGGCGGATGGATGCCTACCTGGAGTCCGGGGTGCGCTTGTGGGATATCGCTGCCGGGGCGGTCATATTGGAGAGTGCGGGCGGAGAATTCTGGCACCGGGCATTGCCTGGCGAACATACCTATCACATTGTGGCCAACAACGGTTTGTTGCGGCCCGAATTGGAGCGATTAACCCAAGGAGGATCGAAATAACATGAACCACGCCAACCAGTTATCCCGGCGCCGATTCCTGGCCGCCGGATCCGCCGCCGGGGCCGGTCTGCTGGCCGTGCCGCTGGCCGGATTGCACGGCGAAGAAGCGCCGGATATCAACCTCGCCATCATCGGCGCCGGGGAGCATGGCCGGACTCTTATCCAGGCCGCCCTGGGCATACCCAAGCTTCGCTTCCGTGCCGTTTGCGATATTTGGGAATACCGGCGGCGCACGGCGTCGGCGTTCTTGAAGAATTACGGGCAGGAGGTCAAAGAGTATGGGGATTACCGGGAAATGCTCGAGCGGCAGAAGGATTTGCGGGGCGTGATCGTGGCCACCCCGGATTTTGCCCACGCCGAGCAGGCCAATGCCTGCCTGAAAGCGGGATTGCACGTTTACTGCGAAAAAACCATGGCTCATACCTTGGAGGCGGCCCGGTCCATGGTGCGCACCATGAAAGAAACCTCCAAACTGCTGCAGATCGGCTACCAGCGGGCCAGCAATCCGCGTTACCGCCACGCCTGCCAGAATCTTTTTCAAAAAGCGAAATTGACCGGCATTCCCACGCAGGTGAACGCCCAGTTTGCCCATCGCGTGGCGGAGGACTTGGGCTGGCCCAAACGGCAAGCCATGACCGACGAGGCCCTGAAACCTTACGGGTATGCCAGCATGAACGAATTGCGGAATTGGCGGAATTTCCGCAAGTTCAGCGCCGGGCTGTTTGCCGATTTTGGGGTCCAGCAAGTGGCGGTGGCGAATTGGTTCCTGGGCGTCCTGCCGCAGGCCATAACCGTCAGCGCCGGCCGCGATTATTACCGGGATCTCGAGGGCTTTGACAATCTGATGGCGATTTTGGAATACCCCGCCCCCGCTGGCCTGGTGCGGGCCCTTTTCCAGGTGATCACCACTTCCAACAGCGGTTTGGAGAGCCATTTTGAAAAATTCATGGGCACCGAAGGCACCCTGCAAATGTCCGAGAACCCCAAATGGACCAAAGCCTGCCAGGAACCGTATGCGGCGGAATGGGACGAATTGGTAAAGCAAAACCACCTGGTCAAAGATCAATCCCTGCAGCCGCCGCCGGAAAAGGAAGCCACCGAACCGGAGGATCCCAACGCGGTCCATGTGCGTGAAACCGGGCAGGTGGTTGGCTATCAAATCCCGGTGGTTCTGGATCGGCCATTGCATCAGCCCCACCTGGAGAATTGGATTGCGGCCATGCGGGGCAAGGAGACGCTGAACTATTCCGCAGAAATGGCCTGGCCGGTGGAAGTATTGCTCCATAAAATCAACGAGGCGGCTATCCAGCGAAAGACGTTAAGCATTAAGCCGGAGGAATTTACCGTGTAGAGACCGGCAGGAGTGCCGTATTCTAATGGGTTGATTATACAAATGTGGGCGGATGTGGTGTGTATATAGTGAATGTCGCCGTTCAAAACAGCCGGCAATGGTGATTGGTGCGAGCGCCTTTACGAAAACAAGGCGCTGGAGCTGATCCTTTATGGGCGCGCCTTGGGATTAAGCCACAGCGAAGCGGAAGATGTTCTGCAGGACACGTTTACGGCGCTTCTGAAGCTGGATGCTCCGCCCGCCGAACCGGTTCAGTACTGCGTCCGCAGCTATCGGAACCGGGCCTTCAATTACCGGCGCGGCTTGTGGCGCAGGCTGGTGCGTGAGTTTGAAGCAACCCGCTGGTTTGAGCCTGCCGCCGAAACCTCCTTGGAGCGCGAAGCCATGCGCTGCCTGGAGCATTTGCCAGTGGAACAACGGGAAGTGATCGTGCTGAAAATCTGGCATGAATATACCTTCGAGGCCATTGGCGGTTTGCTGGGTGTCTCGCCGAACACGGCTGCCGGACGTTATCGTTACGGGATTCAAAAACTGCATAAGTTATTGGATAGCAAAGAGGATACTGCTTATGGATCAATTCGAGAACCAACTTCGGAAATGGACCCTGCGGCGTCCCGCGCCGCAGATCGCGCGGAAGTTGTTTGCCCAAAACGCTTATTCCCCCTCCCACTGGTTTAGCTGGAGCTGGCTGGCGCCGGTGGCCAGCGCGTCGATGCTGGCCGGCTTGCTGGTGGTTCAACAGCAGGTGCTGTTTCCCCATGCCCATTCCGCCAAACCCCAGGCCTTTTCCTTTTCTGGATCACTGGCCAATCCGCTGAGCCAGAGTTACGCTGATGCCGCCAGCCCCGGTGATTGGAACGTGGTCTCCGCGATTTTGGAGTGGACAAACACCCGCCCTTCCCATTCAAGTAACGGGTCATTTTTGTTATTTTCGACGAACAGTTTGAGAAATTAATCATGAGCCAGGTGAAAAGCAAAGAAACGGCGCCCGGAAATCCGGCCAAAGGGGTAAGCGCTCCGGTGGCCGCCATGCCGCCATTGTATCGACGCATTGATTGGATAACCTTTGGAGTCACCACCTTCATGGTGCTGATCGGTTATTTAATGACCTTGGCGCCGGATCTGACCCTGGAGGATTCGGGCGAACTGGCGGTGGGATCCTATTATTGCGGGGTGCCGCATCCGCCTGGCTACCCGGTGTGGACCGTATTCACCTGGCTGTTCACCGTTTTGCTGCCCGTATCGAATATCGCCTTCCGCGTGGGAGTCGCCTCGGCCGTGGCGGCGGCAACCGCCTGCGGGCTCCTCGCCCTGATGGTTTCCCGCGGGAGCAGCATGATCATCGAGGGCATGGCGGAACTGAAGAACATCGACCGCCGCTGGGAGAATTTCATCTGCGTGACCTCCGGTTTTGTCGCGGGCTGCCTGCTGGCCTTCAACGGGTTTTTCTGGAGCCAGGCGATCATTGTGGAGGTGTATTGCCTGGGCGTTTTGTCATTGATGGGGGTGATGTGCTGCCTGCTGCGCTGGGTTTACGCTCCGCATCAATACCGTTATCTGTATTTGGCGGCCTTCCTCTTCGGGGTTTGTTTCACCAACCACCAGACCCTGTTAGTGGCCGCGATGGGCATTGAAGTCGCCGTCCTGGCGGTGAAACCGCGCCTGGGCCGCAACCTCTTCTTTATCAACAGCCTCGTTTACCTGTTGGGCCTGTTCGGCAAATACAAAGGCTGGATGACCACTTTCGACCAAAACGTCCCCTTGTTCACCATTTTCAATGTGGTCGGCATTGGTTCGATCTATGTCGTGGTCTGGTATTCCCTCACCGTGGATGCTTTGACGCGGCTGAAAATCCTGCTGGTCCACTTCGCCGGGGTGGCCTTGATCTGGCTGTTGTGGATCATGGGGCAGCAAAAAGGCACCTTCAAGGACAGCGACCACACCTTGCTTTTGTTCCTGATCAATGCCTTGGGCATCGGTTTGATCTATTTCTATTACTGGCTGACTGATATGGCTGACCGGATCTTCACCCTGGAGGATTGGCTGCCCGCTTTGGCCATTGCCGGCGCGTGGATGGTGGGATCCGGATTGTATTTCCTGATGCCGCTCTTTTCCTCCACCAATCCGCCCATGAATTGGGGCTACGCCCGCACCTGGGATGGTTTTCTGCATGCCCTTACCCGCGGCCAATATGAGCGGACCAATCCCACCGGCAGCCTGGGGAAATTCCTCCAGCAGCTATGGATGTTCGGTGGCAGCGCCGTGGAGGAGTTCAATGTGGTTTATCTGCTCATCGGCTTGGTGCCCTTCGCCTGTTTCACCCGCATGCAAAAGCGGGAGCGGAGCTGGTTCGCGGGCTTGTTCGCCATCTTCCTTTGCCTGGGCATCCTGCTCATGATCCTGCTTAACCCGGGCACCGACCGTGCCAACAAGGATTTGAACAAGGTGTTTTTCACCGCCTCTTTCAGCCTGATCGCCATCGTCGTCGGCTACGGCCTGGCGCTCATTATGAGCTTCCTGGTCACCCAGTATCAGAATTTCCGGATGCCGGCTCTTTACGGAGGCGCGGTGGCGGCGGGCATTGCCCTTTATACCACGGTGGCAACTTACCGGAACAGCACTGTGGTGGTGAATTTGGATGTCCCCCAGGAAATCGCTTCGCCGCTGATGTTTTACACCGATCTTTTCGGGCTGGCGCTCGCGGTTGGCTTTATCGTTATTTTACTCCTGTCACGCACCAAAACTCCCACCCCCCAACTCCTGGGGCTCATCGCCCTCATGCCCCTGCATCCTTTCCTGGCCCACTGGGCCGATAATGAACAGCACGGGCATCTGTTCGGATTCTGGTTCGGGCACGACATGTTCACACCGCCGGATTTCGGGAAATCCGGCCAATTTTACCCGGAAATGGCGCGCGATGCCATTTTGTTCGGAGGCACCGATCCCGGCCGGTTCTGTCCCACCTACATGATCTTTTGCGAGAGTTTCATTCCTCCGCATAAACGGCGCGATCCCAAATTCGACCGGCGGGATGTCTATATCATCACCCAAAATGCCCTGGCGGATGGCACTTACTTGAATTACATCCGTGCCCATTACAACCGCTCCACGCAAAAGGATACCCCGTTCTTCCAGGAAATGTTCCGGATGCGCAAGGAAGCGGAAGCCAATGATTATACCAATTCTTTGGCCAGGGCCGTGGAGCCGCTGGATCAGCTCGTCAACTGGATGGGCGCCAAAGTGGAGCAAAGCCGGCGGGCCGAAAAGGTATATCCGCCCAAGGAAATCCATACTCCATCCCCCGAGGAATCCAAGAAATGCTTCGAGGATTATATCGGCGACGCCCAGCGGCGGCTGCAGGCGAACCAACTGGAGCCGGGCGAAGATGTGCGCGTCATCGACAACCGGGTGCAGGTATCCGGGCAGGTGTCCGTGATGCAGATCAACGGCCTGCTCACGAAAGTGATTTTCGACGCCAACCCGGACCACGAGTTTTACGTGGAGGAAAGCTTCCCGCTGAAGTGGATGTACCCTTATCTGACACCCTTTGGCATCATCATGAAAATCAATCGCCAGCCGGTGGCCGAGATGACCGAGGAAATGTTGAAACGGGACCATGAATTCTGGAGCCAGTATGCCGGTCGGTTGTGCGGCAACTGGATCAAATACGACACCTCCCTGCAGGAGATATGCGATTTCGTGCAGCGGGTTTACCGGCGCCGGGATTACACCAATTTCCGGGGCGACCGCAAGTTCGTGCGGGACAACGATGCCCAGAAAGCCTTTTCCAAATTGCGCAGCGCCATCGCCGGTTTATATGCCTGGCGGGTGAATGCCGCCGCCCCGGGATCCGCCGAGCAGCAGCGGGTGCTGAAAGAGGCTGAATTCGCCTTCAAGCAATCGTTTGCCTTTTGCCCTTACAGCCCGGAAGCGGTCTTCCGCTACGTGAACCTGCTGATCAGCGCCCAGCGGGTTGATGAGGCCCTGCTGATCGCCAAGACCTGCTTCAGCTTCGATCCTGAGAACAAAGGGGTAAGGGATCTCGTGGAAAACTTGCGGATCCTGAAGGAACAGGGCGCCCGGAATTTCCCGGGCCAGGCGCAACCCAACCACCTGGAGCAGCAGCTGCAGCAAAATCCGGCCAATATCCCGATGGCCTTCAATTTGGTGAACTCCTACCTGCAGCAGCAGCAGACCAATAAAGCCATGGCTTTCCTGGATCAGATGCTGGCACAGATGGAGCCGCAATTCCGGGCCAATTCCAGCAATATTCAATTGGGTTTCTGGGTGGCCCAGGCCTACGCCATGCGCCAAAAAGCGGATGAGGCCAATAGCACCCTGGACCTATTGATCACCAACCTGAACGGCCAATACCGGGCCAACAGCAACAATGCCAACGCCGGGTTGCAGCTCGCGCAGGCCTATCTGCAGCGCCAGAAACTTCCCCTCGCCCTGGATCTGGTCGAGCAGGTGATCGCTTCGCCGGGTGTGGATGCCCAAGCCCTGACCACTGCGGCCCAGCAAATGGCTGCTGCCGGCAATCCCTCCATGCTTGAAAAATGCCTGGTGCGGCTCGTCAAAACAGCGCCCGAAAATCCGGAAGCCTGGTATGATCTGGCCGCCCTGCAATGCATGGTCGGCAAGCAAAAAGAAGCCCTCGATTCCCTCGGCAAATCCATTCAGTTCGGCCGGATCCGGAAGGCCAAACAGCCGGCCGCCAAGGATGTCGCCGCCATGGCCGGCCAGGATAGCCGGTTCCAGGCGCTCAAACAGCTCCCCGAATTCACCAAATTAATCAAGGGTGAGTAGAATGGTCCTGGGGGTCATAAGCCATAGTTCCCTTTGGGCAATCGTGGCTGCAGGCCGGTCACCGGCCTAAAGCGTAAAGCCCCAGGTCATCAAACCAGCACTCATCCTGGTCGGAGGTCTGGCCGGTGACATTGAGCAGGATCACCATTTTGCCGGTATCAGGCGGGGCGGTGACCATGGCAAAAGCCTTCCGCCAGTTTGCCGATGGTTCCAAGCGGGGTTTTTCCATCGCCGCCACTGCCGGTTCATCCGGGGAGAAAACAAAAGTGCGGTCATCGGGTTCGTGAGTCCAGCGGCCTTCGGCCGTCTGCCACCGCACAATCAGGGTGGGATTCGATTTTCCGCGCGGCAGGCAGGCGGCTTGGACCACATACTTTTCGCCCGGTTGGACCGGGTGAGCTTGGAGAAAACAGCCCCATTTCACGCGCACCGCATGCGCTGAGCCGCCTCCCACTTTGGCATCCCAGCCGAATTTGCCAGCCGAGGTTTTCCCGTCCTGCCAGGTTTCAAACCGGGCAGGTGGCGCACCGGATTCCGGGCTGGCTGGCTGGCTGAAATCCCCATTGAAGGCGAGGTTGGTGAGCTTGCCCCCCGTTCTCAGCCTGGCGATTTCGTCCCGGGCGGCGCCCGCCGGATTGCGGACGTAAGCGATAGCACGGGTGATGCCCGGCATGGCTTCCTCCCAGAGGCGGCCACGGCCGCTGGTCGCTGGCAGTGGCAATGGCTTTCCCCACCAGCGGCATTGTTCCCCGTAGATCCAGACATATTCATCGGCGGCTTCGTGAGCGTAACCGAGGTTACGTTCCAGCCGGGCCAGCCGGGAGCCATTGAGCGGGCCGCGGTAGTAGCGGTTAGTGGCCCCATTGAGAAACATATCAAGATAAAACCCAAATCCCCCTTGCACCTGTCGCCGGTATTTCGGCCGGTTCTCCGGGGACACCAGCCGGATAGCCCCGCCCTGCCACGAACGCATCTCGTGCGCCGTGCGCAAATATTCTTCAGCCGAATCCAGGTAATAACCGTTTTCGCATCCATCCACCAACCGCATGCCTGGTGGCGCGGCATCCAGCATCCCGTCAATGAAGGCGGGCAACAGCCCATAACCGGCGTGGGCGAGAATGGCCGCCGGGTCATCGCTGGTTGCGGCCTGGAGGTTGATGCTGTTCATCCAGAGGGTCAGCAGTACGGCCTCGGGGAATTCCCGGGCAATGGCCCGGGTGAAAAGGGCGCCCCGCTGGCGGGCCAGCGCTGAAATTTCCGCAAAAGAAGGCCCCTTGGAGGCATCGAACTTGAACTGCTGCGCCCCATATGATTCAAAATCGATCGCCAAGCCTTTGCCTCCCGCCTGTTTCATCAGCCAGGCCACATGGCCGGCCTTGCCGGCCAAAGCCACCCAGCCAGCCTCGTCCGGCCATTCCAGGTTTCCCGGCGCCGCATTGAAACGGAGGAAATTATCCGTGAACCGTGAGAACCGGCAGGATTGGAGGTCAGCCAAAGCGGGTTCGAGCCAGGCGCGTTGCCAGGGACGCCCGTCCCAGATGGCTTCGCTGGTGAATTGACGGCCGTCGCCGTCCTTGCCTTCCAGTTTGAACATAACCCCGTCGAACGGGGTTGCCGCCTCCATTTCCCGCCAGCTTTCGCGGAGTTCCGAGGTGGAGGGGATGTCCCATCCCAGCTCGATGAATTTCTTGCGGGGTGTGGTGGTTTCCGCGGTCCAGCCGGTGTGGTGCCAGGCGGCGAGCAGGATCACCGCCAGGATCCGGGTGGATTGGCGATAAAAGGGCGTGGTGGATTCCATGATGGGCAAAGTAGAATGGCCGGAGGCTGATTTCAAATTTAAAACCGGCGGGGCAGAGGGCTGAAGTCGGAGGTCCGAGTTCCGAGGTCGGAATTCAGCTCGGCCACCAGGTTCCACCCGTCATAGACAAACCGCGTG
>CAYPCQ010000014.1:63460-96283 GCA_964409245.1 uncultured Verrucomicrobiota bacterium | reverse complement strand
GTGGTGGTGGCGGTGCAACCGGCATGGGTGGTGGTGGCGGTGCAACCGGCATGGGTGGTGGTGGCGGTGCAACCGGCATGGGTGGTGGTGGCGGTGCAACCGGCATGGGTGGTGGTGGCGGTGCAACCGGCATGGGCGGTGGCGGGGGCGTTAATTGCTCAACTTCAGGATCGGCCAACAAAGGGATTAGGATTTGCGGCTCTACAGTTGGCGCTGGAATGACAGGGGACGCTACCGGAGCGGGATCTGGCATAGGTGCTGCCGTTGTTGCCGCTGGCACTGGGGGGGCGTCTGGGATCGGAATCTCAGGTAATGGTGGTTTGGTTGGTGAAATATCCAGCATCGATTGCTCTGCATTGGATGGTTCCGATTCCGCAGATGGCGCTGGAATGGCCGGGGATGTTACTGGAACGGACTCAGGTATCGGCCCTTCAGTGGTTGCCGAAGGTATTGCGGATGCAGATGGAGGCGGAGGTTCTGCCGTTGCGGTTTCTGGCATCGCCGGCAAAGGAATTGAAATTGGGGGTTCCGCGGACGGAAAAGGAATGGCTGGGGATCTTACCGGGGCGGGAATAGGCAGCGGTGCTTCCGTGGTTGCCGATTGCCCAGGGATTTCGGCCGGAATCGGAGACTCGGATGATTGAGGTGGGATTGGTGAAATTTCCGGCCGCGGAGGTTCATCAGGGGATGGTTGTGGTTTCGCAAATGGCGCTGAAATGGAAGGTGCTTCTGACGCAGGAGGTGGCTGGGTGGCTTCAGTGGCTGAAGTTGGAACCTGCGCCTCCGCTGTTGCCGATGGCACTGGGGATTCTGCTGGGATCGGAGATGCTGCCGGCACGATTTCCAGCATGACCGGTAAAAGTATTGGATTTTGTGGTTCTGCAGGAAGCTTTGAAATGGATGGTGCTTCTGACGCAGCAGGTGGCCGTGTGGTTGCGCTTGAAGCCGATGCCTCCGCTGTTGCCGATGGCACTGGGGATTCTGTTGGGATCGGAGGTGCTGCCGGGTTGATTTCTGGCACGACCGGCACCGGTATTGAAATATGTGGCTCCACGGGTGGCGCTGAAATGGAAAGCGGCGCTTCAGTTAACGGCTTTGCGGTTGTTGGACATGGCATTAGGGATTCGGCGGGAGGTGGTGCCGGCAATTTTATTGATATCCGCAGCACGGGAGACGCGGACTGCATGGGCGGCGGCGGGGTGGGCGGTGGAACCGGCACTGCTGAAATAACAGGTGCTGACGGTGCGGTCCTGGATGGCATTGCCGGTGGCGCCGTCGGTATGGGCGGTGGCGGTGGCGCTGCCGGTGGAGCCGACACGGCTGAAAAGACAGGTGCAGGCGGTGCAGTCCTGGATGGCATTGCCGGTGGCACGGCTGGCATGGGCGGCGGCGGAGGTGCTGACGGCGGAGCCGGCACTGCTGAAATAACCGGTGCAGGCGGCGCGGATCTGGATGGCATTGCCGGTGGCACGACTGGCATGGGCGGCGGCGGAGGTGCTGACGGCGGAGCCGGCATAGCTGAAAAGACAGGTGCAGGCGGTGCAGTCTTGGATGGCATTGCCGGTGGCACGGCTGGCATGGGCGGCGGTGGTGGTGGCGGTGCGGGCACAGCACAAATAACAGGTTTTGCAGGTGCGGGTGGAGGCGGCGCAGTTGGCAAGCCGATGGATATCCGCCGGGCAGTGGGAGCCGATGGAGCTGGTGGAATTGGCGGTTGCACGGGCAAGGCTATCCCGGCGGGCATGGGAGGCGCCGGCTGGGGCGGATTTACTGGCACTGGGGCGGGCGTAGAAGCCGGGAATGGGGGTCTTGTGGTGACTGGCGGAGCTGCCGGCTCCATTGAGGAGGTGGGAATGGGAGGAATCCCCGGTATTTGCTGCCCAATGGTCTCCTCCAACCAGCGCACCTGCAATTCCACCCAGCCCAGGCGCAGGACCTGGCCCGGGCTGAGGATGGCCTCGGTTTCTATCTTGATGCCATTGATAAATGTGCCATTGGTAGAATTGAGGTCCTTTACCCATATTTGCCCTCCATGAGTCCGGATTTCCGCATGACGCGACGATACGGTGCCTTCCTGGATCTGGAATGCATTGCCGTCACCCCTGCCGATCGTAAAGGCTGATTCATCCAACATGACCTGGTATTGCCCGACCGGTTTGGTGGTTGCCAACAATAGCTGTTTCATAAATAATCAACTCGCATCAGGAAGTGGTGATCGAACCAAGGGAGGTCAGATCCGTTCCAGGTTAGCCTGGGCCTCCGCGTGGCCTTGGGCAGCGGCTTTGCGGTACCATTTGGCGGCCAGGTCGTTGTCCTCCGCCACGATGTGGCCGTAGTAATAACATTCTCCGAGGGCATTTTGGGCATCGGGATGGCCCTGCCCGGCCAGAGTTTTCAGGCTTTCCAAAGCTTCCTCCTGCAAACCGCTGGCGGCCTGCGCGTACCATTTCACCGCTTCCTCCTGGCTGGCTTCCACACCTTCCCCTTGGAGATAGCAATCCCCCAAGGCATTTTGGGCGGCTGCATGCCCCTGTTCAGCCGCTTTTTGGTACCATTGGACTGCCTCCGCCTTGTTCTCCTCAACGCCCAGGCCGGTAAAAAAGATGTAGCCGAGCACGCTCTGGGCTTCCGCATCTCCGAGTTCGCCCGCCTTGAGCTGCATCCGCAGCGCCGCGGCCATGTCTTCCTCAACCCCGAGGCCATTGGCGTAGCAATCGGCCAATCTGGCACTGGCTCCGGCGTGATTTTGTTCGGCGGCCTGGAGGTACCATCGCACAGCCTCCCCGGCATCAGTTTCAATCCCCTCGCCGGCCTCGCAGCACTTCCCAAGGCTGAACATGGCCTCCGCATGGCCTTGATCCGCGGCCTTGCGATACCACTCGATGGCCTCGCTTTTATCCTCCGGCGGGCCATTGCCCTCGAAATAGCGGTTGCCCAGGCGGAATTGGAAATCGGCGTCCCCCAGTTCCGCGGCCTTGCGCCAGCACGCCACTGCCTCCTCAATATCCTTCTCCACGCCCTGGCCGAGGTGGTAGCAATCCCCGAGGGAATCGAGGGCGCGCCCATGGTCCTGGGCGGCGGCCATCTTGAACCAGCGGAACGCTTTTTCGCAGCTCTCCTCGACTCCCCAGCCGGTGTAATAGCAATTTCCCAAATTCCAGCGCGCATCGGCGTGGCCCTGGGTGGCCGCCTTGCGGTACCATTCCGCGGCTTCTTCCAGGCTGCCCTCCACGCCGAGGGAGTTGGAATAGCAATCGCCCAGGTTATTCTGCGCGTCGGCCAAGCCTTGCGCCGCCGCCTTGGCGAACCATTGCACGGCCGCCTCCGGATCCTCCTCCACACCGTGGCCGCGCAGGTGGCAGCAGCCGAGCATGTTCTGAGCTTCCGCGTCATCCTGGGCGGCGGCTTTCTGGAACCATTCGGCGGCGGCCCGGTAGTGCTGCACCATGCCCTGCCCGGAGTAATGCAAGACGCCGACCAGGAACTGGGCGCGGGCCAGGCCCCCCTGGGCGGCCTTGAGGCACCAGGCGGCGGCGGCTGCCTCATCCTCCTCGCAGCCGACCCCATCCCCGAAACAATCCGCCAAAGCCATTTGTGCCTCCACGTGGCCCTGGCTGGCGGCCTTGAGGAGCCACTGGAAGCCTTGGGCCGCGTTTTGGGCGGCCCCGGCGCCTTTGAGCAAACGCTGTCCGTATTCCGCCTGGGCGGCGGCGTGGCCGGTGGCGGCGGCGGCTTTCACTGCTTCCAAAGTGGCGCCGCCATAGGAATCCAGAACCACCGGAGCCGCAACTGCTTTGAGCGGCGGCGGCGCCTGGTGGGGCGGCGGGGCAGGGGGACGGGACTCCGCCTGCAGCAGCGGGCCGCCGCACTCGGCGCAGAATTTCCCGGCTAATGGCTGCGGTGGCCGGGCATTGGGACAGGATCCATTGGCACACCGGGGCAGGGGCCATTGCGGCTTGTCAACGAGCGGTGCGCCGCATTCGGCGCAAAATTTTCCCGCTGCGGTTTCCACGCCCTTGGCCGGGCAGCCGTCCTTGTTGCAGGTTTTCATATCAATCAATAGTCAATGGAGATTCATAGCAGGCGGGCGTGAAGCAATTTCACACCCCGGCCGCTCAAGGCCGAGCGCGCCGGGCAGATCCAATCGCCAGCCGCTATCTGGCTGCCCAGGCCGCGCAAAAGGGCGGTGTTTTTGCCCTGAGAGGAAAGGAGGGCCTGGAGGAGGATGTTGCGCGGCGCGGCGGCGCCGTGGAGTGCCTCCTGCGGCTCGATGAAATACCAGTTGCCATCAGTGCAGCGGATGAGGTTGTTGGCATGGAAGGCATTTTCTGCCCCGCCGACGTTGAGCAAAGAGGCGCCTTTTGCGATCTGGACAGTGGAGACGAGGATGGAGTGGGTGGCTTTGGAAAGGCTGGAGTGATGGAGGCACATGGTGGCGCACTGCCCCAGGTAGTAGGCGAAATCGTCGCAATCGAATTTGCTGTCCAACCAACCGGTGATGCCTTCAGCGCGCATCCGGCTGGCGACATAGTCGAAAAACGGGCCGCGGATGTAATCCAAATCAGCGGCGAAAAAGCTGGCATCCCGGGCGACGCCGTGGGAAATGCCGAAATCAACACCAGGCGCCAGGCGGTTCAACTCCTGCTGGACTTGCTGGATGCCGATTTTGACCCCGTCGCTCCGGTAAGGCGGTGGCGCGGGCAGGGAACCGGAGGCGGACGGCAAGTTGTATCCCGCCCGGGCCCGCTCGGCTTCCCGGGCCGCGTTCTTGCCGCGGAACGGCGCCAATTCAGCGGCGGAGCGGAACATCCTGGGCGGCCAGCAGGCGAAGACTACCGCGCCCATCGAGGCACCCCAATATGGCAATTGGAATCCAGATCCACTCCAAGCCAAGCTGGCACCCCAACCGGCGGCGTAACCCGCCACCGCACCCGCACAGGCAAGGAAGAATCCCTTGATCAGGGTGCCAATGCAACCGAAGGTGTAAAGCAACCCCAAGGTTCCGGCGATACCGCCCCAGAAAATGTAGGCTGGGCCAGCTTCAGGATTCATAGCGACAGCCGCGAAAAAACCAGCCACAGCGCCCAGCAAAAAACCCATCACAGCAAAAAATATAATTAATATATATTTTAACAAAGTAATATTATTGTTAAACTTGTGTTCAATATAACATAATCATAATTTATCAGTTGCGTAAATATCCATCCAATACCGGCACCGTGGTCCGTACTTGATGGATGGGTCGCGCAACTCCATCTTACGCAATATAATCAGCCCTTTCGTGGCATCCGGATTTTCCCCAAGGTTGTTTCTGAATACCCGCTCAGCGTTTTCGGAAATAGATTGAACGATGCTTTTTAAAGGTATCAAATAGGATTTAGACTCAATCAATCTCATGCCTTCGTGTTTTTGGATACCAATGCTTGCATCAAGCTGAAGAACTGTGTAAAGGTAAGCATCTTTAATCCTAGTGACCTGAACTCCTGGTAAAACCCCACTGGATTGGATTTTTAATCCGTCATCTATGACCTTTACGAACGCACCTTTGGCGAAGAGCAATAATTGGCGGCCCTGCATTTCTGCGGCGGCAGTAGAATCGATTTCCGATCGATCTCTGGAGCAGGCCCAGACGGTGATATCAACCAAGCTGAGGTTCTCCGGAGTTGTCCTTTTCATCGAGGACTGCGAACGACCCTTTGGCGGACCGCTTTGCGCGCTGAGTTCATTGGCATTTGTTTTGCCAAGCATGACAGCCAGTTCGCGCTCACGCCTTTTGTTTTCGGCTTCCACTCTCGAGGCGTAATCGCCGCTGGCCTTTTTTGCTTCCATTGCCGATTTAGTGTCCTCCTGTGCAGGATATAGAGAATAGCCGCTGAGGTTGAACATAAGGGCGGCGAGTAGTGCCGCCCTTATTGTCTTATGTGGATTAAAAATCATCTTTGACTTTCCCAGGGGTGACTCTGACACCTGGCTTGGCCGTCATTTTGCCTTTGCTTTTTTGAGGGGCTGCAACAGGCTCTGACTCTTGTTCATCCTCAATGGCAGCTTTGCCCTTTTGCTTCTGCTGGTCCTTGACTAACTTCGGAACCCGTGAGGGCAGGCTTTCCTTTTTAGCATTATCCACGATTGCATTGCTTTGCTCATGCTCCATCCATCGACGGTTGTTTTCGCGTTGGATTTGTGCTAGTTTGAGCGCATTTTCCACTTCCGCTTTAAGAGCAGCTGCACCAGACGAAGCGGCCAAGGCATAAACAGCTATAGCCGCTTGAACTCGCCCATCCTTGTTGCCTTCCATGCCTTTCGCTGGCCACCATATGTCCCGATTCACAACCTTATTAAGTCCCCGTGTATTGGGGTGGGCGATGGATTCCAACATCTTGGCTAAATCCTCCTTCGCTGAACTGCCTTTTTTGCCATTCCAAACCTTTATCTTCTGTTCCTCAAAACCAATCAGTTTTGAAGATAGCGGCATATATAGATTCATTATGGCCGACATGCTGGCAGCATCTGAAGCATCATCGTCACCTCCGGCGCGAGCACTGGCACCCAGGTACCAGCGTTCCCCTTGGTCATCCACATAATACCGAAAAGCACCAAAAGTTGTTAAGTCTTGCTGATTCAGCCAATCTGCGAGTGGCAGATCACCTTTGGCCGAGATTTCAGGCTCAAGCGATGGATCACCCATGAGCGCGGCATACGCGGATTGGGCAAGCTTTGGACTCCACACATAAGCTACTGCCATTTGCAACTGGGATTCTGGCCCTGGGGTGACATTTTCAGCCCAAAATAAAGCATTCATTCCAAATATATAATGATCGTAAGTTAGTTTGGATGATGCCTCAACCTCCCTTTTTCTGTAAAGAGTCTTATAATTTGAAAAATCATTTTCTAAAGTTGCGAGTTCATCCTTAGCAGTTTGCAATTCTAAAAGCGCATCTTTAGCAAGAGACTGCTTTTTATCCGGTATTTGTGCACTATTGTAATTCGTGTCTATTTTCTTAATTAGTGCATCTTCAACAACTTTGATTCGATCAGACGTTGTCACTCCGGCAAGTGCCGATTCTTCAGATTTAGTAAGTATGATGCCTGCTTTTTCAACTTTGGCTTTCGCTTGTGCCTTTTTTGATTTTATTGTTTCTAATTTATCGTCATTTTGAAGTTTAAATGGATCTCCTGGATTATTTATCGTTACGGACATATCAGCCTTGGTTCCCATCCATTTTGCCAATTCTGCCTGTGCGCTAACCATGGCACCCAAGGCCGCGACTTGACGAAGCAGCATGTATTCTTCGATATCAGTGCCATCCATTGGAAAGGAAAAAGTTGCAACTCCAGCCATCCGACATTTTGTATTATCCCAAGAGGATTTAATACCACAATCTGATAACTTTTTTGTAAGAGCATTTTTTGCTGTGGCTGGGAATTGATCCTCAGATAAACCGGACTGTACTCTAGCAGGTTTTTGTCTGGCTGCATCAATTACTGCTTCTTGGCCTTGGTCTTTGTCAGGGTCGTAATTTCCTTCCCCATCCGATATAGTTGGAACAGCAACCTTTTTTGATGATGAAGCATTTTGACTTTTTGATGCTGCCTTCTTTGGAGAAACTGAAGCAGCAGCATTATTATCTTGAGTATTATCCGAATCATCACTTTGCTGGGCACGAATAGGCGCATTCAACGCCAATATTCCTAACAACAGAACGATGAGAGTATTTAGGTATCGTGTTTTGGTGTGTGTATAAGTAATCATATGGATTTTTTAAGTAACTAGCATTTATGTTAAATAATATTACAAAAACCTATTTAAACAAGTTATCGATTTCACTTCCTGCGGAGACCGGTTTTGCCTTGGCTTCGGCTTTTGGGGTTTGAGGCTTGCGGCAAATGGCTTCCACCTGAACGGTTTCCTTGGTCTTGCCAATGATTTTGGCGTAGGATGCCTTTGGCTCCACGCGGACGACCTCCACGGTCCCGATCTTACGCTCCACCCGGCCGAGGGATTCGCCGTTGCTGGGATCCTTGACCTCATCGCCAAGGTTGAACAGGTCGAAACGCTGGCCCACTGACAAATCATCACCGCCGCGGTTGAGCATGACTTCATCGTCGCCATTGAGGGCGGCGACTTTGAATGGGTATATGGTCTCCATGGTGCGCTCGGACATGGACTTGCCGAGGGCATCTGCGATGGCATTTTCCGGGCGATTGCCGCCGATGTCCAAATCAGGCAGGGTGGCGACCTGAATGGAACTGGCGAGGACGGTCTGGCGGGAGGCAAGGTCAATGATGCGCATGCTCACCAGGCCATCCACGGCCGGGACTTGGAGGTTGCCGATTTTGCGGCTTTGGACATTCAGGCCATCCACCAAACCGATGACGACATATTCAGCGCCGAGTTTCTTCGCGGCATCAATGGCCTGCTGGATGGGATCGGCGCTGGGGCGCTCACCCGTCAAACGATCCAATTCCTCGGTAAAGGTTTTGTCCAGGACGGCGAATTTTCGGCTGTTGACCAGGTAACTCAGGGCGGTTTCCCGCAACTGGGCGCCTATGGCTCCTGCCTGGAGAACACGGTCGTTCATGTGAACATCGGAATTGACCTTGAAAGGCAGTACCGCCAGCGTCTTGCGGGTGGAATGCTTGCCGGCCTGGGCGGTGATTTTGGCCACCACTGCTGCCACCTCGATGGTGTAGCGCCGGCCGTCATCCTCCTCGGTTTTGATATCCCACCAGCGGAGCAAACCGCCGGTGACCCGCTCGAAATCGGAGGCCATCGACTGCTCTACGCGGCGGACCTTGGTGTCATTCAGCTTTTTTGTTTCAGCCAGCATCTTAAGGCGGACATCCGCGTGAAGCTGGGATCCTTGCTTGCTCAGGGCTTCTTCCAAAGCTTTCATCACAGCGGTATCGCGATCATCGGCGCTGCCGGTGCCACTGCTTTCGAAGTATTGCACTTCCGCGGTATTCTCGTAGTGGGGAATGGAGAGGTCGTTGCTGATTTTCTTTGGCTCGCGGGGCGCCGCAGGCGCAGCCAGCGCTTCTGAAGTGGATCCAGGGGTGACGGATGTGTTTTCCGGGGCAGGAGCAGGGGAAGGCGATGGAGTCTGCACCACCACCACTGTGGGCGAATTGCCACCGGCGCTGGCTGGCACTGTCGTAGCTGTGGCCATACTGGCACCCCCTCCAGCAGAAGGGGTTTGCACTACGACGACAGCGGGTTGCTTGGCCGACGAAGATGAGACGCCAGCCAGATCTTCGCCGCCTTTTTTCAGTATTGGGGTGAGGAATGTAACAGCCAAGGTAATCACCGCCGTCACGGTTCCGCCCACAACCAGCTTTGTTTTACCTCCACTTGAATCGTCACTCATAAATCAGTTCAGTTCAATTTTGTTTAAAAACACGAATGCATGGCCGATGAGGAATACCGAATGAAGACTTGCCCCGGGGAAGCAATATAGGCTTGGACAAACCGGGCAGACAGAGCGCACGAATGTCCCTCCCCGGGGCAAGAAATGGTTTCATATTTGATTGGCTTCAGGAAAATCCCAAAAGCGGCCAAAGGAGGGGCTATTCTGCCCCCCTGGAGGCCGGCAGAATCAACTATTTGAATTCGCCGGCTTCTTTTACGGGGACATTATTGGTTTTGGCGATTTTGTTGGAGGCCCCTAAATAACCGACCAGGGTGACGCCATCTTTGGCGCAAATGGCGGCCAATTTGACGAGGTTCATATGGCCCACCAGGGCTTTGGGATCCTTATCGGTGATCTCCTTGATGGCCAGGGCAGTGGGGACGGCCATCTGCACGAAGGCGGCCCCGCCCTCCAGCAGTTTCTCATGGCCTTTCTTCAGCAATTCCTTGGCCTCGGGAGAGAGGGAGGCGGCATTGGATTTTTTCGACTCCTTCAAGACCTGCTCGAAGACGGTCTTGGCGTGGGTGTAATTGGCCAGGGCCTGGGTTTGCTCGCTTTTGCCTTCGGCTTTTTTCCGTTCGTCTTTGACTTTGAGCTTCAGCGCCTGGCTGTAATAGTCGGCGGCTTCGGCGAGCAATTTGCTGGCGGGGGAGAATTTGGTGAACAATTCGGTTTCTTTGGCTCCGAGGTCAATCCCGGCCGCGCCCCCGCCCCCGCCGGCGCCCGGGATGCTTTTGCCGAGTCCGCCCAATTGGGCTTGGGCGGATTGGGCGGAAATGGCCAGCAAGCCGGCCACAGCGACGAGCGCCAAGCGATTCAACAAGGTATGTTTATTCATGTTTGGTTTTGGTTTGGTTGTTTTGTTTTTTTTTGCGTTTACCGAAGCTCGGTTTTAGCGGACGCCTCTGGCATTGAACTTATCGGCCAGAAGCCGGGCCACGGTCTTGGCCGCGCCGTTGAGGGCGGCGGTTTCGGCCTCAGTCTGGCTGCTGCCAAGAGCCGAATACTGGGTGGCTTCGACGGAGGCCAAAGTGGTTGGGAAAGCGTCCCGGCAATCAATCACCTTGGCATAGATCTGGACATTCACACGGGTGCGGCCGCTGACAGGATCGGGCTGGGGCGGTTCCAAGGTGAGGGAGCCGAAGCCGTAGAAGGGGAGCTTCATCTGCTGGCAGGCGGTGCTGGCATCTTCGACGACCTGGGCATCGATATCGTTGCCGGCTTTGAATTGCTCGACGAATTTCTCGACGGCGAAGGCTCCCTTGCTGCGCGTGCGGACGGTGGCGGGATCGACCAATTTGAAGTTGCGGTCCGCGAGCACGGCGGAGATGGCGGCGTCGAGTTCGCCGGAGGTGGAAGCCTCGTAATTTATTTTGTTGGAGGATTTCACGACGGCGCTCTTGGTGATGGTGGCGGAATCCTGCTTGGATGAGGAGGCAACCGTGGCGGCACCCCCAGCGGAAGTCTGGCTGGCGCTTTCGGTGGTGGAATTCATGGCCGAGGCGGCCTGGATGGTTTCCGGCCCCAATTCCTTGACGCTGGCCTGGCGGCGGGAGACGAAAACCAGGGCGATGTAGTGTTTCGGGCCGTCGGATTGGGTGGCCGCCGGGCCGGCGGGGGTGATGAATTGGTCGATGGCGGTTTCGTTCACATCGGCGACGATGGAGATGGTCTGGGTTTTGGCCTTGCGGTCAGTCTGCTCGGCGACGACCTGAACGGCGGAAAGGATGCGGTCCACATTGGACTTGAGAGTGGCCTCGAGGGGAACCAGGAGATTCTGGCGGGATTGGGGGGCTTCCTTGATATGGGCGGCAATGATCTCTGCCTTGGCGGCGTTGAGCAAAGCGGCGGATTCAGCGGCCGTGGGCTTGGAGCCTTTGATGCGGATGCTGGCGGAGACCTGGCGCCGCACCGAGGTGGCACTCTGGCCATAACCGGTGAAAAGGCCCAGCGCGAACAGGCTGGCGCACAGGATCGTGAATAATTTAATAGTGTTTTTCATAGTATGGTTTTGGGTGAGTGGTTTGGTTTATTTGCTGCAACGGTCCACAATGCTTTGCCAAATCTTATCCGGCTTGGCCTTGAGGTTTTCGACCAGATGGAGGTGGAAGCCATTTTCAATGGCTGCCCAAAAGTATAGAGCCTTAAGCTGAGGGGTGGTTTGGTCCACGGATTCCGGGCTGAAAATGCGGTTGACTCCGTAACCCCAGGATTTGGTGAAAACGGGATCACCTTTAGCCGGGGCAGCGGAGCCGGCGGAAACGGTGGACTTGGCGCCAAACATCAGGACGGTCTGCGTGGAATTACTCACCTTTGGCTGCGGTTGGATGCCAGCCATGGTGACGACGGGGCGGAAAACGTGGGTGGGCGGGGGAATCCGGAGGTCAACCACCTGGTTATCCCCAAAGCGCAACTTCATGTCTTGCAGGACTTTATCGACGACCACCGGCAGGACGTTCACCTTGTATTCCTTGACCAGGTCGGCGGCGATGCGGCCGGCAAAGTAGCTCTCCCACCAGCGGACACCGGCCTCGTCGGTGGCGAGCAGGGCCGTGCGGGCGTCTTCGGACAAGGAAACCGGGTCAATTCTGAGGCGCCCGAAATTGGCCTTGAGCTGGAGGGACATCTGGGAGGCAAAGGCTTCAAACTGAGCGGCCAGGCTGATGGCGCTGCCGGGTTCGCCAAGGAGCATTGTTTCCGTGATGACGCGTGTCAGGTAAGCTTCCGACTGGGGATCCTCCTTTTCCTTCTCAATAGGAACAATGGTCCCGAAAGGAATGGATTGGATGATGATCTGGTTGCGGAAATCGAAGACCACCAGGGAGGCGCCAACCGCGATCTGGCCGAAGTAATAATCTTCGCGGGGCTGGCTGATGGCCCGCTCGGACTCAATCACGCAGGCCAGCGACAAGCCGGAACCGGATTTATAATCCATCAGGTCGTCGATTTTAAGGTCGAACTGGGGATTCTGGCAGCGCTTCAGGCGGGCGGTGAGCTCGTTTTGGAAGCGCTGCTGGATTTCCTTGTGGCTGCAGATGGGGAAATCGAGCTTGGCATCGACATCGCGGCCGCGCAGGGCCACGCCGGCCCAGGTAACCTGCTGTTTGGCGATGGAGGCCGGAGGGGCTGTGGCTGCGGGCGCCGGACTCTTCTTGGAAGCCCTGGTCGCGGCTTCAGCAGAGAGCGAAAGCAACAACCAGCTCAATAAAAGGCATGACCGCCAGCTGGAAAATGACTCCCGGGAGGAACTCTGAGGTCTTGGGTGATATGGTTCAATAGCCTGAGCAGGACTTGAGGCATCCTGAATATTCCCCGTATTTAGCACGGGGTATTTCCAATTATAAATCGCCATAATCTTGGACTGGTTAGCAGCAATCGCCATACATCACGGATTAATTCTGCAACGAGTATCACCACTATCTGAAAAAAGGTCAATAATCTTGTAAATAAAAAAACACTACAGAGATTGTAGGGATTTCATAACACTGGGATGTTATGAAAACACTACAACTCTTGTATATAAAACCCGACATCCTTGTAAGCCTAGGCTTACAAGGATGTCCGGGATTTCATTACAAAAAGACCGGGTGGAGACCGGCGCATTGTCAGGGATAACCGCAGGCTGGAGGGTGGGATAATCAGATGACGGCCGGCTTGATAGTGGTTCATGGATGCCGTATCCTGCTGGTTATGAGCAGGATAGGAAAATCAGGGTGGAAGAATGGGTGCTTGTTTTTAACTGCCAACAAGGAACCGGAACCGGGAAAGGCGACGGCAAGAAGGCCGGTTTGAGTCAGTTTTTGGGCGATCAATTAAAAAGGCTTGAATATTATGATAATACCATGATGTCCTGATGGAGCCGTACGGAAAAATCGCGGCCAAAAGTTTCCTGGGACGAAAAAAAACAGGCCGGGCGGAAGAAAAAAGTGGTCAATAGGGTGGAGGAAGGAGGGCAGCGGGTGGTGGTCGTTTCCAGGTGGGGATCATATTGGTGGTTCGGGATTGTATGTATTCAAAGGAATCCCTCCCCGGTTACAAGATCCGGATGGTCCGTCGCTTGGCTGTTGTAGGCGCAGGATCCTCTGACCCGGCGGGTAAAACAGCGCTTGCTGGGGGCAGCCGGCCTACAATTGTGATTGCGGACGCGCCTTCTGCAGGAACTCCGCCAGCGCCCGACAGATCAAGCCCAAAAAACGGCGCCCCTCGTGGATGCCGCCGACATGAGGTGGTGGATGACGGGTGGGAAGACCGGATTATTGCCGCCCTGTTGGGACTGGCTGGCGGAAGTGCGCGAAACATCCTCATAGTGCTTAGCTGTGTCCAAGAAACTGGCTCAGCCGCGCTGGCTGGAATTTTTGCGCAGAGCCTCTGTCGTTCGTCATTTATCCCGATCAGATGTTGGCTCGTGGCTCGCTTCCTGGCTTGCGAAAAAGAAATTTGTGGCGTAATCACTTCCCTCCCCAAATGCAGGGGCACGGCAAAAAGATGCGCGGTGTTTTTTGTTTGCCACCAAGGCCCGCCAAAAGTTAAAAGAAGCTCATGGCAATACAAAGAAAAGTTGAGGGCGATAGTCTGGAATTGTTTGTTTCAGGGCGCATTGACGGGGCGGTAGCTAACGACCTGGAGGTTGAGATCCTCAATGGAATGCGCTCGGAAATGGGCAATATCTATGTCAATCTGGCCGAGGCAGATTTTCTCTGCTCCGCCGGCCTACGGGTGCTGCTGCAATACTACCGTCTGATGAAAAAACAGAAAAAGGTGTTCCGGGTATGCCGGCCGTCTGGCGCGGTTAAGGCAACCTTGGAAATGACGGGCTTTATGGACCTTGTGGAGGCTTGAAGTTCGCAGTGACGCGGTTTCCATTTGAATTTAAATGGGATCTGAACTCATGATCGTGGCACTCAACCGGACGGATGATATCCGGCGCGCCCGGAGTGAGATAGGGGAGTTCAGCCAGCGCCAGGGATTGCCCAATTCCATTCAGTTGGCATTGGATTTAGCTCTGGAAGAATGGCTTTCTAATATTCTGAAATATGCCTATAGCGATACCCGGGAACACGAGATCCTTATAAAATTTCAATTCTCCAACCAGGATGTCCGGTTGAGCATAGAAGACGATGGCCGGCCTTTTGATCCCTTAAAACAAACTCCCCCTGATATCTCCATCCCGCTGGAAGAGCGCATCCCTGGCGGTTTGGGGATTTTTATGATCAGAAAATCGGTGGATGAGATCGATTATCAGTATCGGGATGGGAAAAATATTTTGATTTTAACCAAACACATTTAAGAAATCCAAAATAGGCTGTGCCATTGGCACGCCAGGCAATCCTCCTGGTCATGTCTCAGCACGTGGGATGGGAATGATTGCGCTGCGGATTTTTGCGCAAACCGCGATGTGGATCATCAACATACCCAACAGGGTTCTGCAATCGGCGCCTTTTGCAGATCCGCCCTTACCCGATCATTCTGCTGCCGACCCGGGCAGAGGACCGTTACCGGATGCGCCTGGCCGGCCAGCCGGAGGAAGAACGGAAAGCCAACTAACACAATTGGTTCGGATTAGCGCTCGCTGCCTCAATTCACAACGGCGGTGGATAATGTTGGCGCCACGACTTTGTCGTGCCTGAAAGGTCGAGCCGCTGATTATCAATGGGTTGTATCAATAAATGCGAAACTTGGACAATGGTCTTGGGGTTTGGTGGAGGCTTAAAAAGGATTGAGCGGGCTGGCAGGCCAGTCATATTCAATGGCGGGTAACGCACCCAGTTTTACGATGGTCCAGGGATTTGGAATTTTACTATGATGAACAAAATCGTTATTGCCCGGTTGGTTTCGTTCGCCGCCTTGCTTTTGGCCAGTGTGCTGGCGATGCCAGGCCTGGCGGAAACGGCACCCGAAAACGCGCTGCCCAAGGCCATGCCGCCTTACCTGCAAAATCCGGCGGCCGATGGCATGACCATCTGTTTTTTGGCGCAGCAGGCGGAGAGCGTGCGGGTCGCCAGCGCGGTGGATGGCCATTCCGGCCTGGGAGAAATGGCTGCTTCTGGCACCCCTATCCCAGGCACTCCCTGGACCCTCTGGAAAGCCCGCCTGGCCGGGCTGCAGCCCGGAACGGCCTATCGCTATGAAGTCCGTTACGGTATGCCTCCGGGTAGGGCAGTGGTCAGCGGTGGCCGCTTCCGGACCCTGGATCCGCAGGCCCCGAAATTGAAGTTCGTGGCGTTCAACGACCTCCATAACAATGACCAAACCCTGGCCGCGCTCCTGCGATTCGTCAAACCGGAAGATTACGAGTTTTCCCTGCTGATGGGCGACTGTTTGGGGGATCCAAGCGCGGCCAATGGCGCCCACGAGCTTTTCCGGTTTTGGCATGCCTGTTTGCAGATGCTGGATGCCAGCCACAAACCGGTCATCTTCGTGCGGGGCAATCATGAAACGCGCGGCGATTTCTCCTCCAGGCTGGCCCATCTTTTCGAGTTGCCCAGCCTCCACGCCGAACAGCCGGGAGACGAACAGCAGTGGCAATTTACCTTGCGGGCCGGGCCGGTTTCCATGCTGGCCATGGATACCGGCGAGGACGACGATGAGTCAACCCCGGAAACCAGCTACAAGCGGCCGAAATTTTGGCAGGCTTGCCGCCAGCGCCAGGCGCGGTGGCTGGGGGACACCCTCGCCCACCAACCCGCCAGCGAAGCGGCCTGGAGGCTGTTTATCAGCCACATCCCCCTGTACGATCCTGCTGGCTGGATCTCCGCGTCGGCCCGGGATCATTGGACGCCACTCCTGCGGGAAGCCCGCCTGGACCTCATGCTGGCCGGGCACGATCACCAGTGGCGGCATTTGTCCAAGGGGGTGGCCGGATCACCCTGGCCGGTTTTGATAGGCGGCGGCCCTGCGCTGGATGAGGGAACCGTCATCCTGCTCACCGCCGATGCCAAATCCTTGCAGGCCCGCATGCTGGCCGCCCGGGATGGCCGGTTATTGACCGAATTCTCCTCCGAGCGAGGCCAGCCCGCCCGGTTTCTTGAGCCTGGCGGCACCTGGGTTTTTGGCGGGACCAGGGCAAACCAACGATCTTATGTGCGGACTGAACGCACAGACTTCGCCCGGCAAAACTTCCAGGCGGAGGTGACGGTCACGCTCCAAGGGGGTGGGGGGGAGGGCTGCGCGTTTTTCGGGCTTGGCCGGGGTGAGGCGAATCCCGCTGTTTATATGGAACCATCGGTGGCGCCCGCGGTTTTCGGCCGGCTTGCGCCCGGCGATTTTGCCGGCGGGGCGGCTATCGTGAGCGTGGCCGGCCGCGAATCCCGCAGCTGCGGGCCTGCGGTGGGAGATGGCACCCACCGGCTCCGGCTCACGTGGGATGCCGCCGGGAAGCGGGGCCGATTCGAGATCGATGCCCATTGGGATCGCCACGTTTTCCGGGCCGGCTCGGCAGCAATGGTCAGCGCGGCCAAGATTGATTTCGGAAAAGAGGGACGATTATTCGTGGGCGGGGCCCAGGGCGTGCGTTTCACCGATTTTGCGGTGAAGGAGCTGACGCCCGCTGCCATCCAGGCCGCCGGCTTCAGCGAGGTTTTTGACGCCGACCCGACCGCCGGCACCTGGCTGGCACCGGCGCCTGGCGCACGCTTTATCCAGGCCTTGCGCGCCGGCAAGAAGGTGACCATGGTGACCATGGGCACCAGCCTGACGGGCGGCGCCTGGCGCTGGCCGGACATCATGATGAACGACTGGCTCAACCGGGATTGGCCCGGCCAGGTCACGCTTTTCAACGAGGGCGTGGGCGCTTCCGCCTCGAGCGTGGGATTCAACGGTGACGTGACAACCTCGGGACTGGGCAAGCTCGGCGCGGTCATTGCGCACCAGCCAGACGTCGTCATCATCGAGTTCGCCACAAACGATGCTTTTCTGCCATATAAAATCTCCCTTGCGGATTCCCGGAAGAACCTCCAGACGATCATCGACGCCATCCTGGCGGCGAATCCGAAAACCGAAATCATTTTCCAGACCATGAACTCCTGCCTGGATCATCCCGGCGGCGGAAAGCACGCCTCGGACCGGCCCCAGATTGCTGCGTATTTCGAGGGTTACCGCCAGGTCGCGCGGCAGCGCGGGCTGCTGCTCGTGGACCACTACCCCAACTGGCTGAAAATCATGACCAACGATCCCGCCCTTTTCGACCAGCTGGTTCCGGATCGCATTCATCCCCAGGCGGAGGGGTATCGCCGGGTTCTGCTGCCGGCGCTGAAGGCGGCGCTTTGCCCGGCCCCGGCCCCGGCTGCCGGCCCGGCGCCTGCCGCTGCGGCCAGGTTCCTGGAGCCACTGGGTGGGAGCCTGCGGCTGCTGGCCTGCTGGTGCGATGGTTCGTCACTGGCCGCCTCGCGCTCTTTTTTGGCCAATGGCGAACTCCGGACGCCCGGCAGCCGGTGGACCAGCGAGGTGCGGGCCACACCCGTGGTTGGCGAGCAGGATGCGCTCGACCTGGCCGTCACCTTCCAGCTGGCCGAAGGCGCCGCCGCTGCCGCGGGGGTGGCGGTGGCCTTTGAGTTCGCGGGTTGGAGCACCAATAATTATGTGCTCATTCCCGCGTCCGTCTATAACGGCAACCGCAACCGCATCGAGCGCCGGCCGTACGCCGCCGGTTTGGATCGCCGGGATCTCTACCAAAAGAACCTGCCGTTGACTACCGGCGAACTGCCCCAGCTATCCCCGGAGCCGGGCGCGCCCTCCAAAATCGAAGTCAACACCTCCTACACAACGACCCCCGCCTTATGCTTTTATGACCGCCAAACCCATCGCGCGTTCATCCTATTGGCGGAGCAGGGGAGCCGGTTTGGCGATCATGGGCTGATGATCGAGGAATCCTCCGACCGCACCCGTGCCGCGTTCGTGGTCAGCGCGCCCGGGGTGCGCGAGCGCAAGCCCGAGTTCATCGGCTTCAGCGCCAGCCCCGACCGGGGCGCGGATTGGAAGGCGGGCGACCAGGTGGTGTTGCGGCTGCGGGCATACCAGTTTGAAACGCCGGACCTCCCCGGCTTCCTGGATAAGTTCATGACGGTCCGCAAAGCGGTGACCGGGCCCAACCATCCGCGCAACCTGATCCCGTTCAGCGAAATCACCCGGCTGATGACCGGCCGGATCGACAGCCGCTATCATCGCGGCCGGGAATACCAATTCTACTGCCCGGAGAACGCCGAGTGGATTTCCTTCGGCTGGGTAGGCGGCCTGATGAACACCTTCCCCATGCTCGCGCTGGGGGATCCACAGCACCTTGATCGGGTGTCGCGCACCTTCGACTTCGCCATCCCGCGCGCGCAGGGGCGGGCGGGTTATTTCTATGGCGCGCTCAACCACGATGGCAAAGTCTTCGGCCGGGAGGGCTATGACGAATATCCCGAAATTGTGCTGACCCGCAAGAACGCCGATGTGCTTTACTGGATGATCAAGCAGTTCCTGCTGCTCAAGGCCCAAGGCCGGAGCAGCGCCATCAAGCCCGAGTGGGAACACCATGTCAAACGGCTGGCGGACGCTTTCCTGGACACCTGGAAGAAATGCGGGCAATGGGGCAATTTCCTCAATGTGGATACCGGCGAGGTGGCCGTTTACAATAGCACGAGCGCTGCGCAGGCCATGGGCGCCCTGGTGCTGGCTGCCAGCTATTACCAAAATCCTGCCTACCTCACGGTCGCCCAGGAATCCGCCGGATACTATTACCAGCGCGACTTTATCCAGCTCGGCCTGACAACGGGCCATTCGGCCGATACACTGCAAAATGCCGATGGCGATTCCCCGGCCGCCTTCATGAGTTCGCTCCTGGCCTTGTATGAAGCCACGGGCGATCCCCGGTGGCTGGAAAAATCGCGCCAGTTGGGCAGCCTGTTCGCCACCTGGGTCGTCTCGCATGACTACCAGTTGCCGCCCGATACCGAGCTGGCCCGATTGGGCGCGAAGCTGGCCGGCGTCGTCTGGGCCAGCACCCAAAACAAACATGGCGCCCCCGGATTGTGCACCTCCTCCTGCGATCCGCTCCTCAAGATCTACCGGGCCACCGGGGACCGCCGCTATGCGGAACTCCTGCACGACATCGTCCACGCTCACGCTGAAGGCATCAAGCCCGGCGGCGAAATCACGGAACGACTGACCTTCTGCGATGCCGACAGCCGCGGCTCCCGCGGCGGCGGCTCCACTGGTTGGTGCGAGCTGAACGGAATCCTGATGGCCATGGAATTGCCGGGCATCTATGTGCGCACCGACCTGGACCGGATGTTCGTCTTCGACCACGTGGAAGCAGAGGTGGTCCAGCGGGATCCGGCGGGTGTGACACTCAAGATTTCCAATCCCACCCGGTATGATGCCCAGGTCTCTATTTTGGCCGAAAACGAATCCCAGGCGCGCCGCCCGCTGGGCGTGGCCGGATTCCTTGCCTGGCCGAAATATGGAATCAAGCCCGGCGCGGCCATCCAAATAACCATCAATGAAAAGCAAGAAACAAGGAACCAACAGCCATGAAAATACTAGCCGCATTATTAATCGTTGCCGCGCCGTTTGCCGCATCCGGCGGAGTGCTGGAAGGGGGGCCATCATGGCGCCGGACGGAAACTGCGCTGGCGCTGGTTTACGGGACCAACGTTCTTTGGCAGGCGGTGGCGGATCCGGGTCAGGGCAAGCCATATTTCCATCCGCTGGCAACCCCGGGTGGCGTGGTGCTCAGCGATTTGCGCCCCGTGGATCATCCCTGGCACCGCGGTCTTTGGTGGTCGTGGAAGCTCATCAACGGGCTCCTTTACTGGGATGAGGATCCCCGGACCGGGATCAGTGAGGCAGCCACCGGCCTGCTCAACTGGGCCGCCGAGACCCGCTCCGACGGTTCCGCACGGCTGGCTTTTTCCCTGAGTTATCACCCGTGGGATGGCCCGCCGGTGCTGGCGGAAAAACGGGTGGTGGAGGCGTCTGCTCCGGCAGCCCGGGGTTACACTTTGGACTGGGTGTCGGAATTCACCGCCTTGACGAACGTTGTCTTGGACCGGTCGCCTGCCGGGTATGCGGGATTCTCACTGCGCCTCGGCCCCGGGCAAAGGAAGTGGACCTTCACGGCCAGCGGAGGCCGGTCCGGCCAGAATGCCATCCATGGCCAGCCTGCGCGCTGGGTGAAACTCTCAGCGGGAACCAATGCCCCGGCCGTGGTGATTTTCGACCATCCGGACAATCCGCGGCATCCGGCCCGTTGGTATGTCGATCAAAGCATGCCCTATTTCAGTCCCGCCCCGCTCTTCGAGCGGCTCCTTGAAATGCCGGCCGGGAAGAAACTTGTGTTTCGCTATCGGGTATTCGTTATGGACCATGATCCTGGCGAAGCAGGCATGAACCGGATGCAGGACGCGTTCAAATGAAAGGATGCTGGCTTGAATTCCCCAAAAGCGGTAAACACAACCGATGAACTTGAGTCCAATTGTTAAAAACGGGCGGATGAGTGCGATCCTGGCAGCCATTGGAATTTTGTCCATGGCGGCTTTTCCATCCGCAGAAACTCTGGCGGCGGAGCCATCCCCCGGAAAGGCCATCAGCCTGCGCTCGTTGCTGTCGGAAATGACCGACCGCAGCGCCGCCGCGAGATGGCCGTCCACAATTTATGCGCTCAAACAGGCCAGCAGTTACGACCGATCACAGACGAATCCGGCCGCCGCAACGTGGTTCGCGAACAATGACAGCGGCCAGTTTATTCGCCTTGAAGAAAACGAAGGGCGCCGCGAGTGGGTGATCATGGAGCATAGTGGCCCAGGCGCCATCACCCGCCTGTGGCTGCCGCTGGAGCCGTCCAAAGACCAACAGATCATCCGCTTTTATTTCGGCGGCTCACCGAAGCCGGCGATTGAGGTTCTCTTCAATGAACTGCTCAGCGGCCGCGGGTTCGTGAAACCGCCGCTGGCGTTTGTGGCATCGGACGAAACCGATTTGCGCCACCAGCTCCAGGCCGCCCCAAAGATCCTCCGGGGCGTTGGCGGCGATCTATATCTGCCGATCCCTTTTGCGCGCGGCTGCAAGATCACCCTGGACCAAGTGCCTTTCTACTACATCATCAATTACCGGGCCTATGAGCCGGATGCCGCGGTGGAAACCTTCAGCATGGCTGGTTACCAGGACGCCCAAGCCACGTTGGAACTGGCCAGCGCAGCGCTGCTCGCCACGCCGGACTTCGCTGTCAGCGAGCCCGGAGCGCGCGCAACCCTCGCTCCTGGCGAAGAGCTCATCCTCCAGCTGCCGCCCGGCGCGTCCGCTGTCCGCAACCTCCGCGTCAAGATGGATCCCAAGGACGCGCCCCAGGTTCTGCGTTCGACCATCCTCACGGCTGAGTTCGATGGTGAGCCGGCCATCTGGTGTCCCCTCGGGGAATTCTTCGGCGCGGGGGCGCGGCTCAATCCGGTTCAGGACTGGTTCCGCACGGTGAGGAACGATGGCGCCCTGTTCGCCCGCTGGATCATGCCTTACCAAAGCGCGGGCCGTCTGGCACTGAGGAATCTGGGTGCAGGCCCGGTCACCGTCACGCTCGCCGCCGTCACCGCGCCGTGGCAGTGGGACGAGCGGTCCCTGTTATTCCACGCCAACTGGCGCTCCCAGGGCGCCATCAAAACACGGCCGCTGTCGGACTGGAACTGCATCGAGATCCACGGCCGGGGCGTTTATGTGGGCGATACGCTCACGGTCTTCAACCCCGATGCCCGCTGGTATGGCGAAGGCGATGAGCGCGTCTATGTCGATGGGGAAGCTTTCCCATCCCATCTGGGAACGGGCACGGAAGATTACTACGGCTACGCCTGGGGCATGACTGGATTCTTCAATTCGCCGTTCATTTCCCAGCCCCAGCGGGACGGCCTGGCCCGGAAAAACTGGCAAGGCTACACCACGACTTCACGCGTGCGGCTGCTCGATGGCATCCCCCTGCGCACCTCGCTCAGGCTCGACCTGGAGATCAGTCATCACTTCGAAACCCAGGTGGATTATGCCATCGGCACCTTCTGGTATGCCCGGCCCGGCGCCACCCACAACCGTCCGCCGCAACCCGCTGCTGCCGCCCAAACCCTGTCCGTGATGGAGTGATGGGGATCTGCAACCTGGCTGGAGATAAAGGGAGAATAAAATGAATTGGCAAAAAGTGATTAAGATAAGCGCCGGCCGGATCGTTCCTGCGGTGTCCGCGCTGGCCGGTTGCTGGCTGCTGGCCTCGGCCCTTCCTGCCGGGGAGTTGGCAGCCCCAGGCAAACCTGCCGAAACAACAGCGGAAAACGGGTCCGCCACAACGGTCGCCCTGGCCGGCCCGGGGCAGCCCCAGGCGCCCGCCTCGCTGGACGCGGAGAATGTGGTGTGGGACACCCCCAGCGAGAATTCCGCCGGCTCGATGCCGCTGGGCAATGGCGAGGTGGTGGTCAATGCCTGGGTGGAAAAAACCACCGGCGACCTGCTGCTGCTCCTGGCCCGCACCGACGCGCTGTCGGAGTCTGGCCGTTTTCTGAAGCTGGGACGCCTTCGATTGCACCTGGAGGGCGCCCCGCTGCTCAAGGGCGGGGACTTTCGGCAGGAATTGCGCCTGCGTGAAGGCGTGGTGGACGTGTCGGGCGGCGGGGTGAGCTTGCGGGTGTTCGTGGATTGCGATGCGCATGTGCTGCATATCGATGGGGAGAGCAAGGTGGCCCTCACCGCCACCGCCACGGTGGAAAACTGGCGCGACAGCCCCCGGGAAATGCTCGGCGACGACCTTTCCTGCTGGTCATTGCTCGGCAATCCCCCCTTTCGTTGCTTGGAAAGCGCCGATGTGTTCATGCCTGCCGAGGACCACAGCGTCGTCTGGTATCACCGCAATGAAACCTCGGCCGCTCCGAAGCTGCTGGAAAATCAGTCGCTCACCGGGGCCAAAGGCGCAGCGGACCCGCTGCTCCACCGCACCTTCGGCGGCCTGCTGACGGGTACCGGATTCAGCGCCGGCGGGGCGCGCGCCATCAGGACCGCTGTGCCGCAGACCCGCCTTGATTTGCGCCTGGCCACCCATTCCGCGCAAACCGCCACGGTGGCCGGGTGGCGGGCCGCCCTGCAAAAAGAAGCGGAAAAGTCGGAGGATGCCGCCGCTGCCCTGGCTCGCACCCGTGCCTGGTGGGGGCAGTTCTGGGGCCGCTCTTATGTGTTTGTCAGCAGCTCAAAAACCGGCCTTCCCGCCAATGACCTCCCGCTGCGGGTTGGGGTGGATGCCAGCGGCCAGAGCCGTTTCCCGGGCGCCATCGAGCCGCAGCCCGTGCAGGCTGGCGCCGGCACGGCGGCGCAAGCGGCGGCGGCCTTTGCCGCCGGGAGGGGAAGGGATCCGGCGAAGTTTGAGCCGGCCCTGCCGCCGGGCGAAGCGGGGTTCACGCTGATGGCCTGGATCAATCCATCCGCCCTGGTTGCCGGGCGCATTTTCGACAAATGCACGCCGGGCGGCGCCGATGGCTTTCTGCTCGACACGCATCCGGGCAACACCCTGCGCCTGGTTGTGGGCGATCAGAGCCTTTCGGCCCCCGCCTCCTGTTTGCAGACCGGCCGCTGGCAGCATGTGGTGGCGACGGTGGATGGCGCCACCGGAGCCATGGCCCTGTACCTCGACGGCAAACCGGTGGCCGCCTCGGGGAAAGTTGATCAGGGGGAAACCATTACCCGCAGCTACATTCTCCAGCGCTATGCCCAGGGATTCCAGGGGCGAGGCGCTTATCCCATCAAGTTCAACGGCGGCTTTTTCTGCGTCGAGCCGCATATCGGCAGCGTCTATCTGAAGCAGTCCAGGCCGGACGCGGATTGGCGCGCCTGGGGCGACTGCTACTGGTGGCAGAATACCCGCCACATGTATCATCCGATGCTGGCCTGCGGTGACTTCGACCTGATGGAGCCGCTGTTCCGGATGTATGGCAACGCACGCCTCCTGGCCGAGGCGCGCACCGCCAAATACCACGCAGCCGAGGGAGTCTATTTCCCCGAGACCATGACCGTGTTCGGTTCCTATGCCGGTTGCGATTATGGCTGGGACCGGCAAAACAAGGAACCCAGGGATGTCAACAGCTTATACATCGGCAAGATCTGGAATCCGGGGGTGGAATTGGTCGCGCTGATGCTCGACCGCTGGGATTATACGCAAGACGAGGAGTTCCTTGAACGGCAGGTTCTGCCGATGGCCGTGCCCGTGTTGCGCTACTTCGACACGCGCTTCCCCAAGGACGCGCAGGGTAAACTGGTGATCGCTCCGTCGCAGGCGGTGGAAACCTATTGGACTGGCGTGGTCAACGACCTGCCGACCGTGGCCGGCCTTGCCAACATTTCCCGGCGGCTGTGTGCGCTGCCGCCCCATCTGGCCACCTCCGAGGAACGGGCCTTTTTCTGGAAGATGCGCGCAGCTTGTCCCGCCATCCCCATGGAAACAGTGGGTGGCGTGCGCAAATTTGCCCCCGCGGAAAAATACAACCCCAAGCGCGACAATTGCGAAAATCCGGAAACCTACGCCATCTGGCCCTACCGCGAAGCCTCCCTGTTGCGCCCGGAGTTTTTGGCCGAAGGCAAGGCCGCCTATGCCCGCCGGGGCGCCCACCTTCCCAATGGCTGGGGCTATGATGGCAACTGCGCCGCGCTGCTCGGCTTGACGGACGAAGCGGCGCGCATCCTGAAAGGCAAATGTGCGAACTCGAACCGCGCTTACCGCTGGCCGGCGACCTGGGGGCCGAACTTTGACTGGCTGCCCGACCAGAACCACGGCGGCAACCTTTTGGAAACCGCGAACTTCATGCTGCTGCAAGCCGAGGTCGGCGGCCGGATTCTGCTCCTGCCGGCCTGGCCGCAGAAGTGGGATGTCGATTTCAAGCTCCATGCGCCGCTAAACACCACGGTGGAATGCCGGCTGAAGGATGGCAAAATCATCCAGCTTAAAGTCCTGCCGGAAAGCCGGCGCCGGGAGGTGGTGGTTCCGGCGTGGGCGGATGTTCCGCGCGAAACCGCCACCAGCAAGGGGGCGGATGGGGCTGCTTTGGCCGGTGGCCAGCGGGTGGCCCCGGTGGCTGGCCAGGCGGGCGCCGGGCGCCTCGAGGCGGATTTCATCTCCCCGCCCATGTCCGCCAGGCCGTTTGTCTTCTGGCATTGGATGGGGGCGGATTTTTCGCAAGCCGGCATAACCAGGGATCTGGAAGCGATGAAGGAGGCGGGGATCGGTGGCGCGGAAATATTCAATCTGGGTTCGGAAATCGCGAATGGACCCTGGCCCGGGCAGGCCTACCGGGGGAAAGCCTATTGGGATGCCCTGCGGCACACCCTGGCCGAGGCCCGGCGTCTGGGCCTGGAGATAGCCCTGCTGGGCACGCCGGGCTATTCCACCACCGGCGGCCCCTGGATCAACCTGAAGCGTGGCATGCAAAAGGTGGTCTGGAGCATCACGGAAGCCGATGGCGGAAAGGAGCTTTCGCTCACGCTCCCCGCCCTCGAGGGGGGCGCTTGGGGGCGTCCTATCGCCGTCCTGGCCGTCCCCCGCAAGGAGCATTTAAGCGTCCGGGATTTGATCGATATCTCCAGCCAGGTCGATGCCGCAGGCAGACTGCATTGGCTGGCCCCTGGGGGGAAATGGAGGATTTACCGCTTCGGATATGCCCCCACCGGCAAAGCTCCGCACCCCATTCCGGAAGACCTGGTTGGGCACACCTTTGAGGCGGACAAAATGAGCCTGGAAGTCAGCCGGTTCAATTGGGGGCAGGTCATCGATCCGATCCGGGAAAACCTGGGGGAATTCATCGGCCATACGCTGAAAGCCATAGCCATTGATAGCTATGAATCCGGGGAGCAGAATTGGACCCCCACCTTCAGGGCGGAGTTCATCCAGAGGAAAGGATACGATCCGGTTCCCTGGCTGGTTACCCTGGGCCAGCCGTTGGTCCATACCTGGTTCTTCGATGCGAACCGGCAGATCAGCATGTATCATTTGATAGGGCCCACCACTTATGCCACCGAGTTGCCCAACCCATCCCTCACGGTGCTGGGCAGCCTCGAGGAGACCAGGCGTTTCGAATGGGATTACCGCGATGTGATCAGCGGCCTGTTTTTCGACCACGGCTGGCAGGTCGCCCGCCAGATGGTCAACAACGCCGGCCTCGAGTTTTGGCAGGAGTGCTACCGGGGGCCGTTTGACCGGAATCAAGGGGTGACCGCTTCGGACATCCCGATGTGCGAGTTTTGGACCGAGAAGGGGAATGTGAATGCCCCATCCGTTTTCACCTCGGATACCGGCGCGGCACAGGCTGCCGGGAAAACCATCGTGGCTGCCGAGGCTCTTACCGGCGGCCCCAATGCCAGCATGTGGACTGAAGATCCCGCCTTCCTGAAAAAATTCGGGGACGAGGCCTTTGCCCAGGGCATCAATAAACTGATGCTGCATCACTGGACTCTTCAGCCCTTTGATGACCGATACCAGCCCGGCCGAACCATGTTTGCCTGGGGCACACACTTCGGCCGCCATCAGACTTGGTTTGAGCCGGGCAAGGCGTATTTTGCCTATTTGGGACGCTGCCAAACCTTGCTGCAGCAAGGCGAAAGGGTCATCGATTCCCTCTGCCTGGATCAACAGGAAGGTGAATCGGATGTCATAGCGAAAGAGGTGTTTCTCCAAAGCAGCATCAAAGTCATCGATGGCAAAATCGCTTTGCCATCCGGCCGCCGGTACGCCTTCATGGTCTTCCCCAGGGACGGGGTGATGTTGCCGGAGGTGGCTATGAAGATTAAGGCCCTGGTTGCCGGGGGGGGCACCGTGGTCTCCACCCGGCCACGGAAATCGCCCAGTTTGAAGGATTATCCGCAAAGTGAGGAGGTTCTGCGCCAGTTGGGGGATGAGGTGTGGGGTGCGGGTGCTGCGAACCGTTATGGCCAGGGGCAGGTGTTTTCCACCGTGGCGGAGGCCAGAGCCAGGCTGGATCTCAAGCCGGATTACCTGATCCAGCAAGCGAGTGATAGCACGGCCAAGATCATGGTTTTGCACCGGCGGAAATTGGATCTGGATATTTATTACGTGGCCAACCAGTCGGATAACCCGCAAAACCTATCCCTTTCGTTCAGGGTGTCCGGCAAACAGCCCGAATTATGGCAGGCGGAAGACGGATCCATAACCGATGCGTCCGTTTGGCTCGATCAAGGAGACCGCACTTATGTGGATTTCCAGCTGAAGGGCCTCCAGACCATCTTTGTCGTGTTCCGCCGGGCGGCCTCGAATGCGGAGCATATCCTGGCGGTGAATCCGCCCAGCACCCGGGCCATGGTGGCCAGGAAGCGCAACGGCACGCCGGTCTTGCGCTCCGCCACGGCCGTCGAAGTGGAGGTCGTTTACACGACCGGCCGCAAGCGCAGCGTGGCCCTCAACCCCGGGCCTCCCGTGGCGCTGGCGGGCGGATGGGAGGTATTGTTTGCGCCCAAATTGGGCCAGCCATTTACCCGGGTGTTTCCGGAGCTGGCCGACTTCAGCAAGTCCGGGAGCAAGGAAGTGAAGTATTTTTCGGGATCGGCCACCTATCGCCGGAAGCTCACCGTGTCCGCCAGCTCGCTCCCAAACCGGCGCACGATTTTGGATTTGGGCGTGGTGAACGACATTGCCCTGGTAAGAGTGAATGGCCAGGCGGTGGGAGTCTTGTGGTATCCGCCTTACACCGTGGATATCACCGATTTTCTCGCCGCCGGTGACAACGATCTCGAAGTGGTGGTGACGAACAATTGGGCAAACCAGTTGATCGGCGATGAGCAGGAGCCAAGGGATTTTGAGGTGGGGAGCAGCGTGGATTGGGGCGCGGGCAGTTTTGGCTGCCAGCTGAAAAGCTATCCGGATTGGTTTGTCAAAGGCCAGGTGCGGCCATCCCCAGGCCGCAATACGTTCACCACCTGGCATTATTTCACCAAAGATTCCCCTTTGAAACCGGCCGGCTTGGCTGGCCCGGTGCGCTTGGTAACCCTCTCCGAGTCTGATTTATGAACCATAAAATATCCTTGGCTCCCTTCGTGCTGCTGTCAGCGGCCATTCTGTGCCGCGCAGAGACCTCCTTGATCAAGGAGGGAAACCTGGTGGGGCTCCAAAACGGCCAGGTGCGGGTTGAATACGACCTGGCCGGCGGAACTTACTCCGCCTGGAGCCGCCTGGATCGGTCCTCGAACCTGACCGGCGCCAGTCTCCAGGTGGATGAATTCGCTGCCGATGCGCCGGGCCTGGCCCGCACCTGGGAGAGCGCGCCCATCAAGGACGAGCTCGGCACGGGCCGCAAACTGGTGATCACTGCCTCCGGTCCCGGAAGGCCGGATCTGATCCTCGAAATCGCCCTCTACGACGACCGGAGCTGCCTCGCGCTGGCCGGTGGTGTCAAAAACACCCTGGGCCGGGGCATCCGGGTGAAGGAGATCAATCCGGCCCTGCATGCCAAAGCCTTTGCCGGTGTCAGCCCCAAGACCGACCTCCGGATGCTCAACGGCCCCGGTGGCGCCGGCCTCGGCCCGCGGATGGACGGGGTCAAACAGGAGGTTGGGCATCAGACCCGGGTCCACAGCACCACGAACCTGGAAAGCCCGAACAACCTGCTGGCCACTTTTGTGAGCCATGGCCGGCGCCAGTCGATCGTGCTGGGCGGGCTGACCTACCGCGATTACTCGAAGTATGCCAGCGCAGCGCGGCACGGGACCGACGACCTGGAGGCCCGTGTCTTGAGCTGGGATCCCGTGGGGAGGCTGGTCGATCCCGGCGTCTGCTATCTGCCCGGCGACCGGTGCTATGTGGACTTTTGCACGGCTAATCCGTTCGAGTCCCTGGAGCAGTATGGCCTGGCGGTTCGGGCCGCCCAGAAGGTGAAGCTGATGATCAATGATTTCCCGACGGTTTGCGGATGGTATGTGGCGGTCTTCGGCGGCGGCGGCGGCTCGGAGCCCAACAACACCGTCGGCCAGGTCGCCCAGATGAATGCGGCCGCCAAATCAGGATTCCTGCGGTACAGCAAAATCGCGGTGCGGGTGGTGCCCGACGATTACGGCCCGAACAACGAGCAGGGCTGGTGGGATGAGGAGCACTGGCAGAAATACGGCCACTACGTAAAACCTTATGAGACGACCCGGAAGTATGCCCAGGCCGTGCTCGAACGTGGCGGCATTCCGCTTACTTACAGCCAGACCGGCGCCAACTCCCGCGACTTCATCGCCGCGCATCCGGATTGGTATTTGTTCAACGACACCAAGCGCCTATTCAACGAGAAGGGGGAGTTCACCTACAAAAGCACCGTGGACTTCACCGATCCCGGATTCATAGCCCACCTGCAAAAGGTCTATGGGAACCTCCGGGATGGCGGCATGGCCGGGCTGATGTTCGATTACCCGGAGGGCGCGTTCCGGCTCGAGGGTGGATTCGAGGACCAGCACTCCACTGCGGCGGCTGCCTACCGGACCATTTTTGAGTTGCCCAAGACGATCCTCGGGCCGGATTCCTACATCGACGAGCGCAACGTCTGGGCCCAGCCCAATGGCCGGGGCTGTTTCATGGATGTGACGGCCGGCCTGGTGGACTCGCAGCGGGTTTGGGGAGACACCGACCTTGCTTCGCCCGAAATGTACTCCCGCTGCGGCCACCGTTGGTATAAGAACCGGGTCCTCTTCACCTACGACATGGACTCGAAGAACCTGTTCAAAGTGTCGCCCAACAACCGGGACGGCCTGCGCCAGTTGCTGACGATGGCCTACGTGGCGGCCCCCAGATTGGTCCTGGCCAGCAGCTTCAGCCGGATGACCCCGGAGCAGTTGCACGATCTCTCCCGGATTTACCCCATTCATGCCACCCCGCGCAGCGCACGGCCGCTGGATGCCTTCACCCGGGAGGATGGCATCCCGCACATCTATGACTTTGCGGTCGATGCCTCGTGGCATCAGCTGACCTTCTACAATCCCGACGTGAAGACCAACGGGACCATCGGGGTTGAACTCGGAAAAGACTGTTCGTTCGGCGGGATGGGGCTCGACTCCCGCAAAAGTTATTACGCCTATGACTTTTGGAACGACGCTTTCCTCGGGAAATTCCCGGGGAACGGCAGGCTCGAACAGACTCTCCGCCCGGGCGAGGTGCGGATGATGTCGGTGCATGAGGCCGCCCCCCACCCGCAGTTCATTTCCTCCAACCGGCATGTCATGCAGGGCTATGTCGATGTGCTCCAGACCGGCTGGAACCCGTCTGCGCGGACGCTCACCGGCGCCTCCAAGGTCGTGGGCGGGGAGACCTGCAAGCTGGTCATCGCCACCAATGGCCACCGGCCTGTTTCCTGCTCCGCTCCGGGCGCCAAGGCGGAGATCCGGATGGACGGGGAGCAAAAAGCCAGGGGCATAGCTGTGCTGAGCCTGGACCAGGCCGGGAATGGGACGGTGGCCTGGTCGGTGCTGTTCAGCGGGGAGGCCCTTTGATTTCGCCCGGGAATCCTTTTGCCTGCGGGAGTAACCCGTGGAATACCCCATTAACCGGTGGCCATTCCCCGGTAAACCGGGTCCATGGATCCGGCAAAAACGAACGGTCCAATGGCCTGGCCACCCCCAGGCAACCACGCTGGCCGGCCGCGGAAGCCAGTTTGGATAACCGGCCCAAAACCTTCTGCCTGGCGGGCGTTTTGTTCTTTGCCGCCATGACTGCGTTCGCGGCCAGCAACCTGGCGGCGCCGCCCGCCGCCGCGCCGGAAAAAATCGGCGTGCAGACGGAGATCAAACCCTTTCGCTGGCCCTCCAGGACGCCCGATGGCTGCCCATTCCCGCCTTCCGGGCGGTTCGCGGGCATCGAGTTCACCGGCCGGTACCGCAACTACAGCAATGCCGATACCTGGTACCCAACCTGGGCCGAAGACGGCAATCTCTACTCGCCCTGGACCGATGGTTACCTCCTGGATAATGGCGACCAATACCTCCCTTTCCAGCGCGAAGGGGAGTTTGCCCCGCCGGGCGATCCGAATTACCCCAAAAACTGCTATTCCTGCAACTCGGTGAACGGCATTGCCGGACGCCAGGCGGCTACGGCTCAGGCCAGGATCGTCGGCGACGATCCCATGAACCTCCGGGTCATCAATCTGCCGCCCCGCATTGAGGCCGATCCCGCGCCATACATCGGGCGCTACCCGTGCGGCAGCCTGTGCCATAATGGGGTGTGGTATTATGGCACCTATTCGCTTTGGGGGCCGGCCGGGCTCGGCCCCTTGGTCGGTTTCCGCCATTCGGCTGATTATGGCCAGACCTGGGCGCCCACGGCCTGCACTCCCTCCCAGCCGTTGTTTGGCGAGAACCCCTTGCGGGCGCCGGTCAAGTTCGGGGCGCCGCACTTCGTCGATTTTGGCCGGAATATGCGGCATTCACCGGATGGCAAAGCCTGCCTGGTGGCCCACGGATCCACCCGCCGCGAGGCCCAAAACGAGTGGTTCATGGGCGACCAGATCTTCCTGGCGCGGGTGGCGCCTTCGCCAGCCACGATCAACGATCCCACGGCTTATGAGTTCTTCGCCGGCGGCGGGCCGGCCGGCGAGGCGCAATGGACCCGCGAGTTCGGCCAGGTCAAACCGCTCCTCACCTGGGAGGGGCGCCTGGGGATTGTGACCGCCTCCTATGCCGCGCCGCTGAAGACCTTCCTCATGTTCATCACCCGGGCCACCAGCGTGAAGGATGATGCCCCCTTCGACACCATGATCCTGGAGGCCACCTCCCTGGCCGGCCCGTGGAAACTCGTCGAGTATCTGCCCGCCTTTGGCCCCAACGCCTACTTTGTCAATCTGCCCACCAAGTTCCTCGCCCACGACGGCCTGACGGGATGGCTGTGCTATTCCTCCTGTTGGGACGGCAAATGGAAATACCGCCCCGGGAATCCCCCCGGCAGCCAATACTCCCTGTCGCTGCACGAATTCCGCCTGCTGGCCCGCCCCTCCCGCCCGGCTAGCAGGTAAACCAGCGCCGCAGGCATTGAAGCCAATGGCTGCCCCGTTTGAAAATCCCAAGGCTTGCGGGCGGTTGCCAGCCACCAGTTTGCTGATGCAACGGAAGGCACCGCCCACCCACCGCGTGTAGCCGCCGAGGTAACGAGGCGGACCCGGAACATTCGAGTGCCAATGGCCCGCAAAACCCAACTGACTGCCGGACTCGGGCGAATTGGTCCTGGTTTATGATTCGCCAGCCGTAGATCCGCCTCGTTACCTCAGCGGCTACACGCCGCAGGTTCACTGATGCAACCGAAGGTGCCGCCCACCCACCGCAGGTAGCCGCCGAGGTAACGAGGCGGACCCGGAACATTCGAGAGCCTATGTCCCGCAAAGCCCAACTGGCTGCCGGTCTCGCGCGAATTGGTCCTGGTTTATGATTCGCCAGCCGTAGATCCGCCTCGTTACCTCAG
>CAYPCQ010000014.1:56412-63360 GCA_964409245.1 uncultured Verrucomicrobiota bacterium | reverse complement strand
GCGAATTGGTCCTGGTTTATGATTCGCCAGCCGTAGATCCGCCTCGTTACCTCAGCGGCTACACGCCGCAGGTTCACTGATGCAACAGAAGGTGCCGCCCACCCACCGCGGGTAGCCGCCGAGGTAACGAGGCGGACCCGGAACATTCGAGAGCCAATGGCCTGCAAAGCCCAACTGACTGCCGGTCTCGGGCGAATTGGTCCTGGTTTGTGATTCACCAGTCCCCCGATCCGCCTCGTTACCTCGGCGGCTACCAGGGTTAGGTTTGCGCCTGCAACGGTTCCTTCCGCCTGCCCACCGCGTGTAGCCGCCGACGTAAGAAGGCGGACCCGGACCATTCGTATGTCTATGGCCCGCAAAAACCACCTGACTGCCGGTCTCGGGCGAATTGGTCCTGGTTTGTGATTCACCAGTCCCCCGATCCGCCTCGTTACCTCGGCGGCTACCAGCGTTGGGCTGGCCTATTCAACGGAGCCTCACTTCCAACCCACGGCAGGTAGCCGCCGCCGTGAGGCGTATGTAAAGCATTCGGAAAGGCTGTTGGCCGGATTCCTGAATCGGCAGGAGATGGGGCCGAAGACCATTGAGACTCACGATACCAATCATCAGCCAATCCCAGCGTGATTCCCGGAGGTGGAACATGGGGACAACCTCGAAAAAAATGCGCACAGGCCACAAAATGAAAAAGGGATCCATTCTGTCGGTTCGCGGAGCGAACCTTGAAAGCCCGCGCGGAAATTTAATCTCCAAAACCTTTCATAACACAGAATGCTTGACGGCCGGATTTCCAGCCATACTATTCGCCTATGATCCGTTCCATGAATTGCAGTGCTGGTTTTGGCCATCATGTTTTCCGCTGGTTGGCGGGCATAAGCTGGTTGCTGGCGGTAACGATCCCATCAGCCATCGCGGCCGACAAGCCGGCCATTACCTTTCAACCGCCCGATCAGGTGAAGAATGCAGGCTGGCCGGTTACTATCAACGTGGCGGCCACCGGGGCCAGCCCGCTTCATTACCAATGGTTCAAAGACAAGGTTCCACTGGCGGATGGCGGCAAGTTTGCCGGAGCTCAGACCGATGCATTGGGGATAAGCAATCCTGGGAAACTGGACGGCGGCGGCTATCAAGTGGTGGTCACCAACAGTTTTGGCAGCGTGGCGAGCCGCGTTGCAATTCTGACTGTCAACGATCCGGCGATCAATGTCCACCCCGCCAGCCAAAGTATAGAGCCAGGCCGGAATGTGATATTCGCCGTGGAGGCGGGGGGAACTGGACCCTTGGCCTTCCAGTGGCGGAAGGACGATGTTCCTTTGGCAAATGGCGGGCGGATATCCGGAACCACCAATGCCTCTTTGTCCATCAATTCAATAGCTGCTGGGGACCAGGGCCAATATTCGGCGGTGGTTAGCAATTCATATGGCACTGTGACCAGTTCGGTCGCGGTTTTGACCGTCAATTTGATTGCCGTGGACACCACCTTCAATCCTGGGGCGAGTGGCGAAGTTTCCGCCCTGGCTCTGCAGGCGGATGGGAAGATCGTGGTCGGGGGTAATTTCTACACCTTGGGCGGGCACCCGCGTAATTGTATTGGCCGGTTGAATGTGGATGGCACGCTGGACACCACCTTCAATCCCGGGGCGGGCAACTCAGTTTCCGCCCTGGCTCTACAAGCGGATGGGAAGATCGTGGTCGGCGGTTGGTTCACAACCCTGGGCGGCCAATCGCGCAAATCTATTGGGCGATTGAATGCGGATGGCACGCTGGATGAATCCTTCAATATCGCGGCGGATGGTGGAGTTTCCGCCCTGGCCCTGCAGTCAGATGGGAAGGTCGTGGTGGGGGGTGGCTTCGCCACTTTGGGCGGGCAACCGCGCAATCGTATTGGACGATTGAGTGCGGATGGCACGCTGGATGCCACCTTCAATCCCGGGGCAAGTTTTTCAGTTTCCGCCTTGGCCCTGCAGGCGGATGGGAAGATCGTGGTGGGGGGTAGTTTCACCACCTTGGGCGGGCAATCGCGTAATTATATTGGCCGGTTGAATGCGGATGGCACGCTGGATGCCACCTTCAATCCCGGGGCGGAATGGCCTGTTTTCGCCCTGGCCCTGCAGGCGGATGGGAAGATCGTGGTGGGAGGATCTTTCTCCATCTTGGGCGGGCAACCACGCAATCGTATTGGGCGGTTGAATACAGATGGCACGCTGGATGCCACCTTCAATCCCGGGGCAGGTCCATCACCATCATACCCTCAAGTTTCCGCCCTGGCCCTGCAGGCGGATGGGAAGATCGTGGTGGGTGGGCAATTCACCACCTTGGGCGGGCAACCACGCAATCGTATTGGGCGGTTGAATGCGGATGGCACGCTGGATGCCACCTTCGATCCCGGGGCGAGCCGAACAGACAGCAATTCAGGTTCTGTTTCCGCCCTGGCCCTGCAGGCGGATGGGAAGATCGTGGTGGGTGGGGAGTTCACCACCTTAGGTGGGGAACCGCGCCAATGTATTGGGCGGTTGTACAATACGAACTCAGCGGCTCAAAACGTGAGTTTTGATGGGGCAACCATCACCTGGCTGCGCAATGGTCCCAGCCCGGAAATCTTATGTGCGTCATTCGACTATTCAACTAATGGGCTGGTTTGGTTTCCGCTCGGCGATGGCCAGCGCATTGTTGGCGGATGGCACCTGGCCGGCCTATCGATACCATCCATTAGCCTGATCCGGGCCAGGGGATCAGTCATAACCGGTGGAGCCAGCAGTTGGTTTAACGAGACGGTGATTGGTTCTCCACTCATCACGAAACAACCCGGTTCCTTGATTGCTGATTTCGGTGCCACCGCTTCGTTCCTGGTGTCGGTGGCTGGCCCCGCCCCAGTGCAGTACCAGTGGCATAAGAATGGTTTGGCGCTGAACAACGGCGGTCGATTTGCAGGGGCCAGCAGCGCCAGTCTGGCGGTTGGCAACGTCAGCCGGGATGATAGCGGAGGCTACAGCGTGGTGGCCGTTAACGATTGCGGTAGTGTTACCAGCCAAGTGGCGACGCTGACGGTGATTGATCCGGTAATTACCATGCAGCCCACCAGCCAGATCAAAGACGCGGGATTGACCGTAACTTTCAAGGTGGCCGCCAGCGGAACCGCGCCGCTTTTCTTTCAGTGGCACAAGGATGGCGTGGTGTTGGTGGATGACGGCAAAATCTCCGGATCGGCTTCTAATACCCTGACGATAACCAATCTCTTGAAGGCCGATGCAGGCAACTACCAGGTGGTGGTCACCAACCTGTTTGGCAGCGTGACCAGCCAGGTGGCCTCGTTGAGCGTGATCAATCTCACGCTCAATACCCAGCCTGCCAGCCAAAATAAAAATGCGGGATCGTTAGCGGCTTTCACTGTGGCCGCCAGCGGAACCGCGCCGTTTTGGTTCCAGTGGTTTAAGGATGGCGCGGTTTTGGCGGAGGCCGGGAAGATTTCCGGATCGTCTTCAAACACCTTGACGATAACCAATCTCCTGAAGGCCGATGCAGGGAATTACCAGGTGGTGATCACCAACTTGTTCGGCAGCGCCACCAGCCAGGTGGCGTCGTTGACCGTGATTGATCCGGTGGTTACGGTGCCGCCCGCCAGCCAAACCAAATTCGCGGGGGCGTTTGCCAGTTTTGAGGTTTCCGCCGCCGGGACCAGCCCGCTGTCTTGGCAGTGGCAAAAGGATGGCGTGGCATTGTCCGATGGCGTCAAAATTACCGGCTCCAGGGCCAATTCACTGACGGTAACCAATCTCTTGAAGGCCGATGCAGGCAACTACCAGGTGGTGGTCACCAACCTGTTTGGCAGCGTGACCAGCCAGGTGGCCTCGTTGAGCGTGATCAATCTCACGCTCAATACCCAGCCTGCCAGCCAAAATAAAAATGCGGGATCGTTAGCGGCTTTCACTGTGGCCGCCAGCGGAACCGCGCCGTTTTGGTTCCAGTGGTTTAAGGATGGCGCGGTTTTGGCGGAGGCCGGGAAGATTTCCGGATCGGCTTCAAACACCTTGACGATAACCAATCTCCTGAAGGCCGATGCCGGGAATTACCAGGTGGTGATCACCAACCTGTTCGGCAGCGTGACCAGCCAGGTGGCGTCGTTGACTGTGAATGATCCGGTGATTGCCATGCAGCCCGCCAGCCAAGGCGGTGCCGTGGGCCAGGATATCACCCTGGGCATCACGGTGGCTGGGACTGCGCCCTTCCAATACCTCTGGTATAAGGATGGGGGAGTGGTTTCCCAAACGACCAACGACTCGGTGGTTCAATCCCTGGTGCTGAAGAATTTAACAGAGGCGGTGACCGGCAGCTACTGGGTGGTGGTTTCCAACCGCTATGGGAAAGCCACCAGCTCCACGGCGGTGGTTTTAATCAACCTGGTGCATGCCGAGGAGGCTTTCAATCCGCAGGCCAACGGGCCGATCGACGCTTTTCTGCCCTTGCCGGATGGGAAAATCGTGGTGGGCGGGGAGTTCACACGGTTGGGCGGCCGGGAGCGGAATTGCCTGGGCCGCTTGAACCGGGATGGAACCCTGGATGCCGCTTTTGCGGCCGATACTGGCGGCGGGGATTTTCCTTTTGTGTATGCGCTGGCGCTGCAAGCGGATGGGAAAATCGTGGTGGGCGGCAATTTCACCCAGATCGGCGGCCTGCCGCGGCCCTGCCTGGCCCGGCTGGAGGCCGGTGGCGCGGTGGATGCCGGGTTCAATCCCGGGCCGGATGGCGAGGTTTACGCCCTCGCCATCCAGAGCGACGGCCGGATTTTGGCCGGCGGTTTCTTCAACCAGGTGCGGGGCCGGCCGCGCTGGTCGCTCGCGCGCCTGAATCCGGATGGCTCCCTGGACACGGCGTTCAATCCCGGGGCGAATGGTTATGTGTTTTCCCTGGTCCAGCAGCCGGATGGGAAAATCCTCGTGGGGGGCGGCTTCACCATGCTCGGCGGCCAGAGCCGCAGCAATATCGGCCGACTGAACGGGGATGGCACGGCGGACTCGGGGTTCAACCCTGGCGCCAGCGGGATTGTGAATGCCATCGTTTTGCAGGCCGATGGCCGGATCGTGGCGGGCGGTGAGTTTGCTGCCTTGGGCGGACTGTCCTTGGGCGGACTGTCCTGGCCTTTTATTGGCCGGCTGTCCGCCTCCGGCATGGTGGAAAGCAGTTTCGGTCCCAGACCCGGCAACCGGGTCACCACCCTGGCGATCCAGGCGGATGGCAAAATATTGATGGGGGGCGCATTCACCCGGATTGGGAATTCCCAGCAGGCTTATGTGGCCCGCCTGGCCACCAATGGGGTGGTGGATGTGGCCTTCGATGTCAAATTGGACAATGGATTGTATGCCTTGGCGGTGCAAGCCGATGGCCGGGTATTGCTGGGGGGGACTTTCACCAATCTGGGGAATGCCGGAATCCAGTATGGGGGCCGGCTGGCCAATGCCGAACCGGCCACGCAGCAGTTGAAAGCGGCGGGCACGAATATTACCTGGCTGCGCGGTGGCGCCGGTCCGGAGGTGTGGCGCACCGCTTTCGACCAATCGCCGGATGGGCTGGCGTGGACGCCGCTCGGGGCCGGCACGCGGATCAGCGGCGGCTGGAAACTGGCGGGATCGGCCTTTTCCTCCGCCAATTTGCTGAGGGCGAGGGGTGAGGTGGTGACCGGTGGCGCCGGCAGCTGGTTCGTGGAAACCATTTTGGCGCTGGATAAGCCCGGGCTTTCGCTGGGGATCGAGTGGCAGGCCGGTGGCCCGGCGGTGCGGGTCACGGGCGCCGTGGGGCAGCCATTCGCCTTGGAATATGCGGCTGATTTGCCCCCCACCAATGGCTGGCAAAGCCGCAGTTTTACTTTAACCAACAGTCCCCAGTGGATTCTGGAAGAGCCGGATACGACCAACGTTTTGAAACGGTTTTACCGCCTGCGGTATTGAGGCCCGGCCGCGTGCATGGCCGCGAAAATTGGGGGAAAAGGCGGGTTGCGCTCTGCGCACTGCGCTTTTTCTTCAATGGAGTCCACCCAGTCCACTGAAGATTGGCCGCCATCATCCATTGGCGCCATATTCACCCTGGCGGATATGAAACCGCTCCGCGCCGATGCCCGCGCAGGCTGAGCCAGGAACAACAACCAAATGAAACCAACGCAACGAGCCGGTCTTCACTTCTTTCCGTGTATGCAGTGTAGCCCCTTTCCCATTTTGTGTCCTTTGTGTGCTTTTGTGGCCATTCCTCTTTCCCGCCCCCTCACGCCGGTGGCTGCCCGCACTGGGCTGGCGGCTGGCTCCGTTGCCTGGGCGAACCTGCGGTGGGTAGCCGCCGAGGTAACGAGGCGGACCCGCCGCCCGGTCAAATCCATCCGCTTCGATTTGGCCCACCGCCTTTGCCTTCTGCTCCCCGCTTTTTCCCGAGCCCATCCCCGGCTTCCTGGCCTTTCCTGCGCATGCCTGGCCCCAGAAAACCCTCCATCCCCTTTCCGTGTATTCAGTGTATTCCGTGGTTTATTTTTTCAGGGGCTCTCTGCCCTCCGCTCTCCGCTCTCCGCTCCTGGCTCCTTCCGGTTCGCTTCGGGATAGCCCACCTTTATCCACGCAATTCCACATAATTCCACATCCGGGCATTTTACCCCCCCCGGCTGGCTTCCCGAGAGTGGCCTATGGGATTAACTCCTGCTTATGCCCCAGATTTCGCTTTGGCACGTTTTGGCACAGAAAAGCACGATATTCTGGGGAGACTGTTTTCTATCTTGGCCGTATCCACGCAATTGGCGCAGTCGTGCTTGCTGGATCTTTTGGTGCCAGCATTCGTCGTTCACCACTTGCCGATCTGGCTCACTCCTGGTCTTGCTCAAAAATCTGCGGCGCAGTCACTTCCATCCCAGATTCAGGGACATGGCTGAGCACCGGTGCTAATTACCGGAAGAAAATATATCCGATTCCCGCGTTA
>CAYPCQ010000014.1:0-56312 GCA_964409245.1 uncultured Verrucomicrobiota bacterium | reverse complement strand
CCATTCCCGCGTTACCATTCCCGCGTTACCATTCCCGCGTTACCATTCCCGCGTTACCATTCCCGCGTTCCGCTTAATTACATAGATGAGAGCCAATGTATCGAAAACTAAACAGCCTTCCGGGGCGAGCGGCCCAGATGCTCCCGCCTGAATCCCAGCCGGATGGAGCGATCCAGCCCGGCTGGGGCTTGGAAACACCCAAGGCTCTCATCGGGGGTGCCCAGGCGCTCCTACCCGGAACCAAACCCAAGGAAGTCAGTTATGTTAACCAATAAAAGCAAGATCCTAATAGCGGCCAGTGTTGCCGCAGCGGCGCTGCTCATCGTCACTCAAGGCGCCTGGTCCAACCGGCATTACCAACTAGGCGGGGCCTTTATCGGCGGCTCGGGAGATACTTGGAACTCCTTGGCGATCCCGCTCGATCCAGAAGGGCGAACCGCCGCTGTCCGGGTCGGCGGCCTCAGCTACGCGGGCTGGGGCGGATTGGTGGCACAATTAGGGGCCAACGCCGCCAGTGAACTCGTCGGGGAAATGGCCATGATCAGCAACGATACGGCCAAATCGACCATGGTGAGCTATTTTCAGATGCTGAATCCGGATAACACGCTGGAAATCAAGGCGATCTTGGTGTGGACCGGCACGGTTAAGTTCACCGGACCTGACACTGAGGAGATCAATTATACCGTGAAAATCTATGATGCGGCCACCGCCGACGTCAGCCCCAAAGACGGTCTGCCGGATGCGGGTGCCGTGCCGATCCTGACGATTCCAGGGATAACGGGAACCGGCAAGCGCGTGCGGGTCCAATAGCCAATCCGCCACGACTTGACAATTAAGTCACCTATTCCAATCGAGCGTTGGGGAATCTGTCGCACCGGGTGCGTCAGATTCCCTCCCGCCTGCGGGAGAGGTCTTGAGGCCCTGATTTAAACCAGGCGCACGGCGTAAAAAGCCACGGGATTGCTGTTCCTTCCTGCGTGGATGTCGTGCGCTTGGTGTTCATTTGAACACCATAGTTTCGGAGAATAAGCACTGCTGAATATTTTCCCACATCCTTTGTTCCCTTCGGTGAATTCCCATCCTCTGGGCTGGTGGCTGGAGGAGGCATTAACGGCTAACCCGGCAAAACACCAACACTCGAATCAACGAATAGAAATCCCATGAAAACAAACCTTGGTTCCGTATTTCTCTCAACCCGCACCGGATGCGGGATCTTTGCGCCCCGGCGGGCGCTTCCCGTGGTGGCGCTGATGGCGCTGCTCCTGGCCGCGCCACCCAGCCGCGGGGCCAGTGTAATCCAATTCGCCGTCACCAACTGCACAGTCACCGAAGGGTGCGGGCAGCTCGAGATACCCATCCAACGTACGAACAACCTGGATACGGTGGCATCTGTGGCGGTTACCACCGCCGCGCTCACCGCCACCCCGGGAACCAACTACACCACCCTGGCCACCAACCTCACCTTCCTGGCTCGGGAAGCCATAAAGACGGTGTCCGTTCCCATCCTCAACGATGGCATCGTGGGCCCGGCCACGAAGTTCAATGTCTTGCTGAGCGAGCCGGGCGGAGGGGCCGAGCTCGGTTCCAAAACGAACCTGATGGTCACCATTTGGGACAACGACACGGGCCTGCATTTTTATGTGCCGGCCCTCACCAACGATATCGATGCCGGCCAAGCCGTCATCAAGGTGGCCCGGGGCGACGATGGAACGAACCGCGTAACGGTCGATTATACGACCACCAACGGGACGGCGAAAGCCGGCTCGGATTACATCCCAGCCGCCGGCACACTCGCGTTCGATCCCGGCGAGGTCCTTAAATCCTTCACGGTGCCGATCCTGAATAACCCCCAGCCGGCCACCAACCGGACGTTTAGCCTGGCTCTCAGCCACCCCTCCGGTGGCGGGGTTTTGGGCACTGGATCGGTCATGACCGTAACCATCTCAACACCCCGTCCAGCTATACAGTTCGACCGCGCCATTTACTATGCGCGGGAAGAGGCTGAATACGTGGAAATCCGCGTCGTGCGGGGAGCAGGCGGTCCGGCCGCCACGGTGGACTTCGCCACCAGCGATGGTGTGGCCAAAGCGGGCCTGGATTACGCAGGCCTCACGAACACTCTCCAGTTTGCCGTCGGCGAGCGGCTGAAGCTAGTCCACATCCCCATTCTCAACGATGGACTCAAAGAGAGCACTGAGGCCTTCCGCGTCACTCTGAGCAACCCCACGGGAGCCGCCATTTTGGGAATTCCGAGATTCGCCACGGTCCAGATCTTCGACAACGATCCGGGCCTGGGATTCACGGCGGGGGCGTACACTATGGTCTCGCGGGTGGACCTGGGGGTGGCGAAGGTGGCGGTTACAAGGGGTGGCGACGACCGGCTGGCATCGTTCACGGTGGACTATCAAACGACGGACGGGACGGCCAAAGCCGGAGTGGATTATCAAGCCACTTCCGGAATCCTGGAGTTCCAGCCGAACGATACCCTCAAGGCGATCCCGATTCCCATCCTCAACAATCCCTCGGCCAAGGGCCAGAACTCTTTCACGGTGACCTTGAGCAATCCCACCGGGGGGATCCCTTTGGCCAGGGCGGCCACGCAGGTAAAGCTCTTCCATCCGAGATTCTCGGGAGGTTACTATCCTATAGTGCCGTTGATCAATGCCCGGGCCAGCCTGCGGCAGGAGAACGGCCTGAATCTCCTGACCTGGGTGGGAGACGGTGTATTGCAGCGGGCCGACCAGGCGGCCGGACCTTTGGAAAATCTGGCCCAAGTGTCAAGCCCTTACGCGATCAAGCCGCTCCTGCCCATGAGCTTCTACCAACTCCAAAGCACGCGGTCCACCGAGGTCTATGTGCCTTCCAGCTATAACGGGAAGCAGCCGCTGCCCTTGATCCTGGTGCTCCACCCCATGGGCGGAGGTGGCGGATGGATGAACAGTTATTTCCCACTCGAAACCCTGGCCAATTCAAGAGGCTTCTTCTTCTATTATCCGAGCGGGACCGTGAATGCCACCTGGGGAAGCTTTTGGAATGGACCCGACTTTCTGAATTTCTGTGGAGATGTCGATGACTCAGGTTATCTCCGCGGAGTGATCGAGGAAATCCAGCGCCAGTATGTGGTGGATCCCAAGCGCATTTACGTGACCGGGGCTTCCAGCGGTGCGGCGATGTCGCACCGCCTGGCCATCGAACATGCCGACTTGATCGCCGGGATTGCCCCCATTTCTGGACGAACCTACTACGATCCCCAAAGCGTTCACCCCTCTCAACCCGTAAACGTACTGCAGATCGAAGGCACCGAAGACAACTATCAAGGTGGCTACTTCGATAGTTTCGGTCTGCCAGTTGTCGCTGAGGTTCCGGGCGCGGTCAGAACCGTCCAGAATTGGGCGCGTTTAAACGGTTGCACGGACCCAGTGGTCGAAGCCGCACCATCGCTCGACACGACTCCGGACGTGGCAGGACTCGACACCACCGTTCTACGTTACACGCAATGCCCACCGGGCGGCGTCGTAGAGCTGTGGACGATCAAAGATGGCTGGCATGTTCCGACGCTCAGCTCCGATTCCATCGCCCGCATCGTGGATTGGCTGCTGGCGCATCCCAAACCGTAATACCATCGCACCAGGGGGAAGTGCCTGAAAAAACCAGTGTCAGCCTGTGTTCAGTCCTGCTGGACCAGCGTTCTGGTTTCCGACGCCCCCAAATGCCGATCACCAAACCGAAAGACAACCAATGAAACCTGCCATGAAAACAAAACTTGGTGCCGTATTTGCCTCAATCCGCACCAGATGCGGGATCTTTGCGCCCCAGCGGGCGCTTCCCGTGGTGGCGCTGATGGCGCTGCTCCCGGCCGCGCTGCCAACCCATGGGGCCAGTGTGATCCAATTCCCCGTCTCCACCTGCACGGTCACCGAGGGATCCGGTCGGCTGGAAATTCCCATCCAACGCCAGAACGACACCAATGTGGTCGCTAGGACTGGCAGAACGGCGTGAAATTTTTGAACGGATTTGTGAACTTGAAGAAGCCGACCTGCTAAAGGGGATCGAGCCCACAGCCGGGGAAAAGACACTGCTGGATCGTGAGTTGGAGGATTACCGGCAGACTCCCACTGCCGGATCTCCCTGGCAGGAGGTTGAAAAGCGCATTTGTGAACCACGGACGGCGTGAAATGGGAGGTTTTCATTCGGCCCCGCGCCGAAACGGATGTGCGTGAGGCTCGTCAATGGTATGAGGCTCAACGGCCGGATTTGGGTGGCGAATTCCTGCGTGGGATATAAAGTGCCATTGCCCTGCTCAAATAAATCCGGAACGGCGTCCACCCTATTACCGCGGCTTCCGCCGGGTGTTCACCCCACGTTTCCCCTGCAAGGTTTTCTACCGCACCGAGAGTCATCAAGTCATTGTCTTTCGGATTTTGCACGCCAGGCGCGACCATCGGCGGAGCCTGTGAAGTCCTGAGCGGAGTGTTTTCGGCAAGTTATGATCTGCCCGCCCTCAGCCGTGCCCAGGCAATTGGATCGTGACTCATGACTCACTTCGCGGCTGGCGCAAATATCAGCGGCGCAATTGTTTCCCTGCCCAATGCAGGGACACGGCTTAAGCGGTGGTGGGAGGCGCCCCAAATCACCTCTTTACTTGAACCCGGTTCAGGAAGGCGGCAAACCGGGGATCGGATTTAAGCCGGTCGAAGGCCGGATCGAGGTGCAGCCAGGCGAGCCATTCCTCCCGTTCGGCCCAGGCCTTTTCCAGCCATTTAAAGGTCTCATCCTTGAGATCCAAGCCGGTGCAGACGAGAGCGGGGAGGAAGGGGCGTAAATAGGGATGCCGGATGGGATCCTTCAGTTGGGCGAGGATTTCCTGGGCCTCGGCTGAACGGCCCGCCAGGGCGAAGGCGAAGCCCAGCCAGGCCAGCAGCCACGGATTATGCCCTGAAAGAGCCAGGGCGTGCTGAAACTCGGCGACGGCCTCATCCAGGAGATAGGTAAAGGCATAGGCTTGTCCTAAAAGCCAGTGGGCCATCATGAAGCCGGAATCCAGCTCCAACACCTGGCGCAGATGGCTGATGGCCAGATCATATTGGCGCGTCCTGAATAAAAGCCAGGCCAATTGGGTGCGGGCATAGACCGACAAGGGATCCAGGCCGATGGCGCGCTGGTCTTCAGCCAGGGCTTCCTCCATCCGGTTGACCGCGGAAAGGCAGGAAGCATACCAGTAATGGGCGGGCACGTATTGGGGGTTCAGCTCGATCGCTTTGCGGAAGTGGACTTCGGCCGTGGCGAAGTCCCAATCATGCATGAAGGTGAGCATGCCCAGCGAGCAAAAGGCCTCGGCCAGCCGGTCGTCAACGGCCAGGGATTTCAGCGCTGCGGCTTTGGCTTTGGGGTAGGCCTCGTGGTTGGGCAGGCAGCCGTAAAACCCGAGCAGGATGTAGGAATCAGCCAATCCGGAATAGGCCAGGGCGTAGGCGGGATCTTCCAGCAAAGCCAGCTCGAAATAGTGAACGCCTTTCATCAATCCCAAGCCGCGCTGGTTCCAATAATAGCGGCCTTTGAGGTAAAGCTGGTAAGCCTGGGCATTGGTGGTGGACCTTTTGGCGGAGGCGCCCGGCACGGGTATTCCCATGCTCATCTGCAAACCTTCCAAAACGCGGCTGGTGATCTCATCGGTGATGGCAAATATCCGGCCCATCTGCTGGTCATAGCTTTCGGCCCATAAATTCACGGCCTGGGCCACATCGACCAGCTGGATTTGGAGCTGAAGGCGGTTATCGGTGCAGCGGACGGAGCCTTGCACCACATGTTCCACGGCCAGTTGTTCGCAGATCTGGCGCAGGTCGTGGGGTTTGCCTTTGAAGACAAAGGTGGAAACCGGAGAAGATACGCGCAGGCCGGCGATTTTGGACAAGGAAGAAATCAGATCCTCAGTCAAACCGTCGCTTAAATAATCGTTGTCCGGGTCAGCGCTGAGATTGGAAAAGGGCAAAACCGCCACGGAAGGCTGGGCCTTGCGGAGAGTTGCCGGCTGATTGGCCTGGATCCATTCCGGATCAAAAACTTCCTGGTAGATGCGGTTGCGGACGAGGAGGCGGCCACCTTCGTTGCGGGTTATTCCCGCCAGACGCAGCTGGTCTTGCAGCGGATCGTTGTCGTCCACCGGCACGGATTGGCTCTGGAGAATCCGACGATACAAGGCCAGCAATTGGGAAAGGTCCGCTCCCCCCTGCAACATCCGCTGGCGGACGAACAGGAGGTTGTCATCACGCTCCCGGGCGCCGGGGCTGAGGAATAATTCCTCGCACCAGCGATCCACATCCGGCGCGCCTTGAGCGGCTGGATCCCGGGCTACGGCCTGGCACAAACGCTGGGTGAGATAGGGGTGGCCATGGGTCCATTCCAGGATGCGCTGCAACCTGGCCGCCGCCAGCGGTTCCTCCCGGCCCAGGCCGGGACTTAAACCGGCGGCTTCCTCCGGGGTGAAATCGTGCAGTTCAATGCGGTGGCCGACATTGAAAGGAGTGGTGAAGGGATCATTGATCAGCTCCGCCGGGGTGCAGGCGCCGAGCAGGCAGAAAGTGAGCTGCTCCAGGCTGTTTTCCTCCAGGCGCCGGTTATAACAGCCGCGGATGGCGCCAAAGAATTCGGTCACTGCGAAGGGCAGGCTGCGCACCACATCGATTTCATCGATGAAAATGACCAGGTGGCCAGCCAGGCGCGGCAAGGCGACTTCCTGGATGGCGGTGCACAGGCGGTGCACGGGCCCCAGGTGCTCGTGCTGCCGCCAGAAGTCTTCCATTTCCTCATCTACCCGGAGCTGCTGGCCGATGTATTCCATGAGTCCGCCATACCATTGTTCCGCGGTCACATTCTGGCCGATGGTGGTCAAGTCCAATACCACGGTCCGCCAGCCCGCCTGGCGCAAACGGCTGGCAGTGTGGACCATCAGCGACGATTTGCCCATTTGCCGGGAAGTCAGGACATAGCAAAACTCCCCCTGCTTCAAGCGTTCGTAGAGGTGGCGGTCGCACTGGCGCTCGACATAGCACCGGGCATCATAGCGCAAGGTGCCACCGGTGACAAAAAAGGGAGAAGCATCGGTTTGCATGCAGTGCTTTCGGAATAGGTTTTCCCGTTTCCGGGCAATCTCTTTTTCTGAACCCCGCATTCATCGCACACTGGGGGTTGGGCGTTCAGCCAATGACCATCAAATTCATAACTGCCGCCGACAGGCCTTATTATCCCACATCAGGTTAAGAATCACAAGCAGAACCCGAAAAGCCAACGCGGCGCGGCGCGCCGCGCCGTGCAGGGGGAGTTCCGCCTGCAACGGATTGAAGCATGCCCGGTGCCGTGGCGGATCGGCCCGGCTGATACCGCCACCATACGGGCCAGAAAGAAAACCCGTGCTTTCCGGCGATAAAAAACCCTCTCTCCGGGGGCCGGAGAGAGGGCTGAGGCAGGCGAAGGCAATCAACCGAACGGTTTCCTATGGAAGCCGTCCGGTGCCAGGCTTACTTGCGCAAACGGAAGTACTTGGCGCCGGTGCCAATAGCCTGGGTTGCCGGGTTTTGGGTGCCCACGGTGGTCCAAGCCGCGTCCGAGAGGCTCGCTTTGGATTCCAACGTGAAACCGGCCGCTGAAGCATCCCAGGAGATGATGATGTTGTTTCCGGATTTGGTTGCGCTCAAGGTTGGCCCCTGCGAACCCGCCACCGGCGTGGTGGGGTCATTCAGCGGTTTCGGGTGGCTGATCACCGTGTAAAAGTTGACTTCCGTGGGGGAATCCGCCCCCAGTTCAGGCTTGTTCTGCAGGTTGATCTCGCCTTTGGCGGCCACGCAAATCTGGCGCGTGGTCATGGCCACACTCATCTGGAGGGTGCGGATGGTGTTGGTGGCCACGTTGACGAACGGGAAGAAACTCGACGTCAGCGGAGTGAACTTCTTGGCGGTGCCATCGAATGCAAACACGCGGGCCGCCACCTGCTGGTTGGTGTAGCCCACCGGTTTGGAGACCCAGGAGACAGTGAGGCGATTGAGCGCGTCCACCGCCCCGATCGCCCGGTCGAAGTCGCCCGTGAAGGCCCCTTCGTTCACATCGGCCACGGCGACAAACTTCTGAGTGCGGGAATCGAAGGCCGCCACTTTCACGATCGTCGTGTTGACCGCCCGGCCGGCGAGATACACAAAGGGGCTGTTGATGTGCCCGAAGATGCGGGTGCCATCGCCGCGGCCCGGATCGAAACTCACACCGGTATCGACCTGGTCCAACTGTCCCAGCAAGGTGCCTGCGTTATCATAGAAATAGATAAACCGGGTGTTGGTGCCATCGGCTGGTTTGGCGCGCACGGCAAAGCCGCCGGCAAACGGGGCCACATTGGCCCAGATGTCGCCCTTGGTTACCACGAAACTGTCTTTCACCACCGAGCCATTCGGGGCGAAGATGGTGGCCACAATGCAGTCGCTGTCAGTTACGATCGCCCGGCTGCGATCCTCAACCACCGAGGCGAAGTTGCCATTGTCCAGGCACACAATATCACCGCCGAAGCGGCTGATCTGATTCTGAGAGGCCACGCCGGAGGTCAGGCGCCCAAATCCGGAGTCAATCGCTTTGCTGAGAGGCGCTGGTGCCAAGGTCGTTAAATCCAGCTTATAAGCTTGCACCGTTCCGTAACGTCCATCGACCAGGCGGTCAAAGCCCAGGCTCCAGCGGTTGTCCGAGGCGAACTCAGGAGAGATGGTGTGGGGTGAGGCTTCGGCGCCCACCATGTAGTTGACCGCGCCGGGCCGGGTATCCCCGGCCACGCGGCCAGGATTTCCGTTCTGGCGGGAGGCATTGATGGGGCCTTTGAAGGGTTTGCCATCATCGGCATAAAAACCTTCGACCACCGTGCCGGCCTTGCCGTCCACTGGCTGCAGCGCCACGACGTTGCGTTGTTTGCCTTCCGGAGATGGGGCTTCAAAACCTTCCGCAAAGGTGTCGGCTTCGATCAGGAACACGCTGTTGCCCAGCACGCTGGCGTAGGGCTCCCAATTCCCCAAGGCGGCGATCTTGGGCGCCAGGATTGCCTTGTCCGGCACGATGCGGGTCAAACCAGCCGCCTCGATGCTGCCAACCGAAAACGTGGAGAACAGCCTCAACGCCACCACGTTCCAAGCGGATCCCGATGGGTCCACTGTGTTGGGATCGTTTTTGCTCTGCCAGGCCACGGCTACCTGGCCGTTCCGCCAGGCCACGCGCGGGCCAGTGGCCGCCTGGGTGGCCGCATCCGGTATTTCCAATTCGCTCACATAAAACGTCCCGCCCATGGGTTTGCCTGCGGCATCGAACCGGCGGCCCATCACCAGGATCTGGTTGGCGGCATCATACTTGGCATCAAAAACCACGATCACTTCACCGTTGGTGTCAATCGCCGCATCGGCACGCCCAACCGACACGAGATCCAGATCGTCCGCCACGGATTTCGAGTAGCGCACCGTGCCATTGGTACTGAGTACCGTGACCCAGACTTTTGCAATTGAATCGGTGGCATCCACACCGCTGCTTACGTAAACATAAGCGTCTTTTCCATTCCCGTGGAAACCGGTGCCGTCGCCGCGTCCGCCACTCCCGGCAATGGCGAAGCCAGTCAGTTTGCCGATATCAAGGTTGGTGGAAGTGGGATTGCCCTGGTTGTCGAACATCCGCACGGTGGCTCCAACGACCGTTGAAAAACGGATGGCAAACCCGTCCTTGGTAACTCCGGACCCGTGCCACATCTCTGCTTTGTCAGGGGTTTCGCTCACCAGCGTTTCCGCTTTCACCACCTTGTTGGACTGGTCAACAATGCGGAAAATGACGTGGGTTGCCTCCACGGTTCCGCCGTATAGATTAACCAGGTCGGATGCCTGCCGGCTCTCGCCAACGATCACCACATTGCTGTTGCTCAGATAATCCCAATCGCCGATGCGGATGCTGCTGGCATTGGCGGTGGCATAAGCCGCAGTGACCCCGGCCAAGGTGCCCGCTGGCTTCCCGTTGTTGGTCACCAGTTGCACGGCGGGGAAGTCGCCGCTGTTTTCGTCATCGTAGCTTTTGAATTCGGCCACCTCTTCGCCCAGCAGGAAGGCGATGGAACCCATGCCCACGCCATCGCCAAACAAGTTGGCTTTGATTTTTGGACCCCAGGAAACCCCGCCGAAGGTCGGGCTTTTGTCGGCCCGGAAATAAGAGAGGAATTTGCTGGAGATCTCCCCGGCGGCAGCATTGGCTAGGGACGTAATATTAGTCAGGGGAGTGATGGATACGCCGGCGGAATCATACATGGTCCATACCGCTTCGATATCCTGCAGGGGAGTAAGGCTTGAATCTTCAGCGTCGTCCTCCCATCCGACGATCACATTTCCGCCATTGGCAAGAGCTACACCGAGACTCTCCGTATTGCCATTGTTGATATTATCGGGGCTGGCCAGGGTGTTGACGTAAATGGTGACTGACTTGGGTGTCAGGCCATTGGTTTCAGGCAAACCAGGCAGCTTTTGCGCCTGGGTTGTCGCAATAAGTGCTGTGAATACAGCTAATAGTACTGCGTTAGTCCTCATAATGATATAACCTAGTTTTTCTGGTGCCTTGGTTCATTTCCGGGGCATCAAAGGCCGTATTTAACACCAAGGGCGTAAAGGTAGCAAGCGGCAAGTTGAATAAAACAGAAAATATCCTTGGTTCGTATGGAATAGCTCTCCTGTTTGACCATTGACTCCGGCAGTGGTGGCCCCCTAGGATTCCGGCAAAATAGCACAATATATGAAGACTTTGAAATATTGGGCCATCGCTTTGGTGGCGGTTTCGATTGGTGTATCGGCGCAGGCAGCGGAGGAGGCAAAAGCTCTGCCAGCTCCACAAATGAGCGGCGGCAAACCGGTCATGCAGGCGCTGAAGGAGCGTAAATCCATCCGGGATTACACGGCGGAAAAACTCACCGACCAGCAATTTTCGGATCTGCTGTGGGCGGCGTTTGGCATGAACCGGCCCGAGATTGATCATCGCACGGCTCCTTCAGCGCAGAATACGCAAGATGTGGATATTTACATGGCCACTGCGGATGGTCTTTTCCTCTACCAGGCGAAGCCGCATCAGCTGATTAAAGTCTCCGGCGAAGATTTGCGGCCGCTGACCAGCGGGCAGCCTTTTGCCAAAGTGGCTCCGGTGCAATTAGTATATGTTTCCGATTACACCCGCATGCCAAAAGTGAAGCCGGAATTGCGCGATTCCTATTCCGGCATCGATACCGGCTGCATCGTGCAGAACGTGTATCTCTATTGTGCCTCGGCTGGCTTGGGGGCGGTGGTGCATGAATTGGAACGGGCGCCCCTGGCAAAGGCCATGGGTTTGCGCCCGGATCAGCACATTGTCATAGCCCAGACGGTGGGCGTTCCGAAGTAGTTTTTGATGGAACGTTCCGGGGCTCGCCCACAGTCCCGAATTCGCTTCAACCCAGGCTTGTTGCTGCCACGGAAACGGTAAATAGTGCAGGCTTGGTAAGCGCCGGGGCGGATCTGAAGCTGCTCGCGGTCCACTGGGATACCCCCCAATGGCCGCCAATGAGCGCCATAGCGCCTGAGCCGTGTCCATGGGCGATGTCCATGGGCCATGTAATTGGAATGGTTTTTTTGCCGGCTCTTTTTGCGCGAAGCTTTTGTCCTTCGCCGGCTACAGACCCAGGAAAGGTATGCTCACGACTCGCTTCGCAGCTTGCGCAAAAATCTGTGGCGCAGTTACTTCCATTCCAAATGCATAGTTACGGCTGAGGCTGGTTCCACCCGCGTCCCAGTGTGAATCTTGGTGTTCCGGCACCGCATCGGTCAAATCTCCCCCCCGGAAAAAATATCATGCATAGGCATGACCCTTCCAAATGGAGGGATACGGTTCAGTGAACCGGGTATCCCACCCAAAGTATTTGGGTTCAGCACCGGGATACCCAAGGCGTAATCCCAGTGGCGTCATCCCGGTTGTTTCTCCCACGATGGCGCCAAGCCGCGAGGGGTAAGATCCCCCAATGGCTGATTTTACTCCGTTAGCAGGTGCCAGGGATAGCAATCCCAAGGTCAAGTGAGTGGTTTTGCAGCCAAAGCCAACCTGCCTGTGGCCCCGGCCTGGCTAAATCCGAGGATGGCCACTTTGGTGGCTGGATTCCACTGTGTCCACTAGTGTGGCTGGACATCTCCGGGGGGTTAATGCTATAAATCCTTCTGCAGTGCGAAATCTCATAGATTTAAACAAACTGCCAGACTGGGCGGAATGGATCGCCCGGGGCGAGTGTGCAACGGGAACATGGAAACCTGTTGCACGGACGCATTACCCCCCGAAAAGACAGACCACAAGCCATCTGCGCCATGCGGAATCCGGTGGCGAATATTAACTGCCATATGAATAATCTAAAACGCCGTCAATTTATAAAAAGTTCCATCCTGACCGCCGTCACATTGGGTTTCAACCTGAATGCCCGATCGGCCTTAACGAAAACCCTACCTATGGCCGTTCAGCTCTATTCGGTCAGGGGCGATTGCACCAGAGACTTTGATAGTGCCTTGGAACAAGTAGCCAAAATGGGCTTCAAGGGAGTGGAATTTGCGGGCTATCACTCCTACAACGGGAAAGCCAGGGAACTGCGGAAAAAATTGGATGAACTTGATTTAAAAGTGGCCGGAACTCACATCGGAACAGGCAGTTTCAGGGGGGATGCGTTGCAGAAAACCATTGATTTTCACCAGATCCTGGGGTGCAAATCCCTCATTGTCCCGGGCGACGGGGATTTCACCCATCCCGAAAAAAGCAAGGCGCTGGCCGAGACTTTCAATAAAACGGCTGAAGCGCTGAAGCCATTGGGAATGGCGTGCGGATATCATAATCACACGGGGGAATTCAAAAAAGACGGCGGTATATCCTATTGGGATCTTTTTGCCCAACGCACCCACAAGGACGTCGTTTTGGAGCAGGACTGCGGCTGGACCGCTGCCGCCGGGCTGAACCCGGTGGACCTCATGAAGCGATACCCGGGGCGGTGCAAACTGGTTCATTTCAAGCCAACGGTGGTGCGTGGCGAGCAGAATAAAAAAGCCATCCTGGGACAGGATTCCGTGGATTGGGCGGCGGTTTATGCGGCGTGCTGCGATGTAGGAGGAACCGAATGGGTGATCATCGAGCAGGAATCCTATCCCGATGAAAAATCCCCCATGGAGTGCACCCAGATGTCGCTCGCGGGGATGAAAAAGATTCTCGCCAGCCTATGATAATGGAATCAAGCATTGGGTATTCTTGGCTGGCGGTGAGGGATTCCTGGCCGGGTGATTTTTGCGATTTGGCCAAACGCGCGCCGGATGCCAAGGCAATTCAAAAATTTAAGTTGCATTATGTATTTGACGTTTCCTGCCCGATGTAGTTATCTATAGCTACTATGAACCTTAATGAATTAACCAGCCAGGATCTGAAAAAAGCCGTTGCCTTGATGCAGCAAAAGGAGTCCCTCCAAACCAAAATGGCGGAGGTGGATAGCCAACTGAGCGCTCTCTTGGGCGGCAAGGGTGGGAAAATAGAGGCCAAGCCGGCCGCAGTTGCCAAGCGCAGCCCGGCCCAGGCGGGCTATGTTCCCAAGCCCGGCCGTTCCGGCCAAGTCAAAGAGGCGATCATAACGCTTCTGAAAAAAGTGAGCCCCCAAGGCATGTCCCGCAAGGAAATCTGTCAAAGGATAAATAGCACACCCAACCGCCTCAATGTGTGGCTTCACTCCACTGGCAAGAAGATCAAGCAAATTAAACGGATAGCCCCCGGGACTTACGCTTGGATTGAATAACCCAGGCTGGCCGCAGCCGGGTGGCCATTTGAGCGCGCCAAGGCGGCATTACCGCAGGCAAGGTCTTTCGGACCTGAATTTTCCCGTTGCGCGGGTTGCTTTGACGTTCCAATATTAGCTGCGGGTCGAATTGGACCCGCGAACAGTTTATTAACATTGGAGATTGTATGTCATTTACGAAAACACAAATCGCAGACGAAATTGCGGCTAAAACGGGCGTCACTAAAACAGTGGTCGAGCAGATGCTCGAATGCCTGGCGCAATTGGCGTATGAGCATGCCCAAGATGAATTTATCGTTCCCGGCATTGGCAAATTGCTGGTGGTTAATCGCGCCGCCCGGACCGCTCGCAATCCCAAAACCGGTGAAACGCTGCAAGTTCCCGCCAAACGGGCCTTGAAGTTTCGCATCGCCAAAGCCGCCAAGGATGCGATTTTGAAGTAAACATCTCCTTTGTCAGATTTGGGCATGTCGGCTTAGTCGGCATGCCCTGTTTGGATGTACGTTAGTTTCTCAGATGATACCGGGGATCGTTTTTTCCAGGTTCCAGCGTCTTGCCTATTAAATTGTGCTTTCCTGGAAGTCGAATTAGTCTTAGGTTTTCGGTATGAGGAACAATCCTTTGGCGTCCACGGTGGTTTGGCGCACCATTCTGACTGCAGTTGCGGTTGTTATTTTGGCAGGATGCCAGGGGCCAAGTGACCGGGATTCGGTGGCACGGAACCTGCCTCCGACCCAGTCCCGCATTCTTTACAGTATTCGCAATATCGAACGCCGCGGCAGCCAAGCCAACACCAAAGGCCAGGTTTTCCAAACCTACGAAGTCCGCCTGCAATATCCCGAATTCATCAATGCGCCGTTTCAGTCTTTAAACCAATCAGTTAAAACCTACGTTGAACGCATCCGGTCAGAATTCGTCAACGATGCCTCCAATCTCGATGAGGAAGCCTTGAGCAAGGCGGTGCTGCCTTGGACAGCCCAAATGCACCTGTCCTTGGACTACGTCACCGACCAAATGGCCAGCTTCTCATTGGAAACGCACGTGGTTACCGGACCGCAGGATCGAAGCGTGGAAATTCAGTCATTCAATTTTGATGTGCGCCGGCGCCAAAATCTGGCCTTGGGCGATGTAATCTTGCCAGATGGACTGCCCACGGTTGCTGAATTGGTTGCCCAGGAGATCCGTCAGAATAATGAAGCTGGTTTAACTGAAACGGATATTATCCGGGTAAAAACCTTGGTGAATGCCAAGTTCCTCAACTTTTCATTATCCAAAGAGTTGATTACCCTGCATTTTTCACCATCAGATTTAGGTGAAACGGCCAATAATCCCAAGCATGTAACCCTGGCTTTTCACCAACTCGGACCATTAATCAATCCCGATATGGGCCAACTGCTCATGCCACTTCCCACAGGCAAGCCCGCCAAGCCAGGCAAATCTAAAAAGTCGGCACCCACGCGGCGCTAAACCACGCTGATTCTCATCGCGAGTCGGCGCATTTTTCAGGAGTTGTTGGAACCTGGTTCGGAGTCTGGGTTTTACCAAGAATCATCGGCGGATTCCCCGCTTGGAACTGACTCGACCCCAAAAGGATCTAATAAAGGCAATAATTGCTTATTAAAACCAATTGCCTCAGTGGTTGTTTTCTGCTAGAGTGATTGGGAGGTAGAGCTTTATGCAGTTTGTACACATAGGGTTATGGCTTAAGCCAGAGCACAAACGGTCGGGATGCTCACTCCATGGCGGTTGGAAAGCAGCATCTTCACAGGGTGATCTTCCTTGGCTGACAAACGTAAAGTAAAGCAATTGAATCCCTAATTATGAAAAATCCCATTCTCCACCGGAAATATCAGTGGCTCGCCTGTCTGGCGGCGGTAGTCTTTTGGATTGGCTGCGGAATTCCGCAAGCCCACGCCATCACCTACGTGAACCGGGTTGGACCGAACGGAGAAATCCGTGAAGTCTCCATTAATTCCCAAGACTGGATTGCGGCCAATAGCCCCTACGTTTTAGAGGCTAAAGTAAACGTCAATGCCGGCAATGTTTTGACCGTGGAGCCCGGAGTGACCGTCCAAATCAGCTCCGGCCAGCGGATTTACGTATACGGCAACCTACAGGCCACCAATGCCACCTTCACCATCAATGGGGCGGGCAACTGGATGGGCATTTACTTTTCGCCCGATTCCGGCGACTCGCTGCTGCATGGCTGCACATTGCAGGGGGCCGGCGGTGACAATTTGGGATGGATCAATGGCGCCTACCGCCGGTGTGCGCTTTACCTGGATGGGTGCGCCGCCAATATTGTGGGCTGCAGCATTGTCGATTCCGCGAGCCACGGCATCAATTTGCGCCCTGGAGGCGGGCAGATCCTCAACAATACCTTCCAGAATGTGCCAGCTGGCTATTATGCCATAGCGTGCGATCACGTGAACACCTTCCCCACCTTAGGTGGCAACACAGCTTCGGGGGCTGGGGAATTGGGCATTGCGGTTCCCGGTGGCGGCCTTTCCGCTAATATCACTTGGACCAAGCCTGGCGATAGCTTCCCATATTTCCTTAATGGTGAATTGTCTTTGAACGAGGGAGTGGAGTGGAACGTGGCCGCCGGTTGCGTTTTCAAGACTGAGGGGCAGCGGGTGGTGGTTTACGGGACGCTCAAGGCGTTGGGAACCGCTGGTTCTCCGGTTTTGTTCACGAGCCGCAAAACTCCGTCCGCAGCGGGAGATTGGCGCGGCCTGTATTTCGGCGAAAAGGCGGGTGCTTCGGAATTGCATTACGTCACCTTGGCTTATGGTGGCCGTGACAACCTGGGCTGGATCCGCGGAGCTTATCGCTACACAGCACTGTTCCTTGATTACAGCAGCCCAACCTTCGATCATTTGACGATCCAGAACAGCCGCTACCACGGCATGGAGATGATGGGATCCAAAGCCGCGTTCAACAACCTGGCCATTCAAGACTGCGGTGGTTGTGCGATGGTCGCCACCGCCGGCAGCTGGCCCGTCCTCAACACGCTGAATTTCACGGGCAATGGAAAAGCCGATAGCGGCTATTATGCGGTTTACACAGAGGCCGGTTCGCTGCCCACTCCTGCCAATGCCACTTTTACCGATAACAAGCAGCAAGGAATCCAGGTGGATGGCGGATCGCTGGCGGCGTCCGGCACGTGGAAGAACTGGGCTGCCAATGCTCCGTACGTGGTGACCAAAGACATCGGTGTGAACCAGGATGCCACTTTAACCATTGAGCAAGGCGCCACCATCAAGTTCGCGAATTCGGGGTTGTATGTGGGCGGAACACTGCTGGCTGATGGAACGTCTGGCCGCATCAACTTCACCTCCTGGTATGATGATGCGCTGGGTGGCGACTCCAACGGCGATGGCCTAGCCACCTCCCCGGCAGGACGGAATTGGAAAGGGATCAAATTTGAAACCACCGCTGGAGCTTCACTATTGAATAACTGTTACTTGGGCTATGCCGGCCGTGATAATATGGGCTGGATAAACGGTGGCTACCGCATGACCACGGTTTATGTGGACCGGTCCTTTGTGACCGTCACCAACTCCATCATTGCCAATAGCGGCGCGCACGGCATCGAGCTTATGAACAGCCCGGCGCGCATCGTGAATAATCAGTTCCTGGATATAGCCGATGGCTATTACGCCATGGTTTTCGATTCGCTGGCGGTTTTTCCCGTTACCGGCGGCAATACCGCCAGTGGCCCTGGCTGGCCCGGTATCTATGTTCCGGGAGGAATCTTGAATGAAACCAACACTTGGAATCAGCCCGGACTTAATTTCCCCTATTATATAGGCGGCGATTTGACTGTGGCCGAGAATGCAGAACTGGATTTGGATGCGGGGAACACCTTGAAAACCTCCAATACGCGGTGGCTGGTATATGGAACCCTGCAAGCGGTGGGAACAGCGGCCAAGCCCATCGTGTTCACCAGCAGCAAGCCGTCGCCCGCCCCGGGCGACTGGCGGGGCCTTTATTTGGGGCCCCTGGCAGGCCGCTCCAAGCTCAGTTTTGTGAAAGTGGAATTTGGTGGCCAGGACAACCTGGGCTGGATTCACAGCACCTACCGGCTGGCGGCGATGCACGTGGATAGCTGCAGCCCGGTGATCGACCATTTGACGATTTCCCAAAGCCTGTGGAACGGTTTGGAGTTGTGGGCGTGCAAATCGAGCATCCAAAACCTCAGTTTGGAAAATTGCGGCGGCTACGCTTTGGTGGCGCAAACAGAAAGCCGGCCGTCGATCAGCACGGCATCCTTCATTGGCAACGGCGCCAAGGGGCGTTATACAGTCTATCATGATGGTTCCTCCGTGCCGGAAATTTCCGGCACCACCTTCGCCACGAACCAGATGCAGGGGATTGAGGTGGGCGGCGGTTCGCTGACCGCTTCAGGAATATGGAAAAATTGGAGCCCCACTGTGCCCTATGTGCTCACCGGCAATTTAACGGTGACTGAAGGGTCCACTTTGACCATTGAGCAGGGAACCACGGTTAAATTCCAAAACACACTATTGTGGGTGAACGGAAGCCTGCAGGCTAATGGCAATCCAGGCAAAATAGTGTTCACCTCCTGGCTGGACGATGCGGCGGGCGGCGACTCCAACGGCGATGGCACCAATACCGTGGCTGAAGCAGGCAATTGGAAGGGCATTTATCTCGCGCCGGCGGCGGGAACGTCGGTTTTTAACAACTGCATTTTGCGCTATGCTGGAGGGAACACCCTGGGTTGGATCCACAACGGCTACCGGCGGGTCACGGTTTACGCGGATGGCTGTTCGCCCACGTTTACCCAATGTGTCATCTCCGACAGCGCCGTGCATGGGCTCGAGTTCTGGGCCAGCGCGGCGGTGGTGCGCAACTGTCAATTCGCCAATTTCGGTCCCGGGGGATACGCCATGGTGTGCGACACTAGCGACTGCCAATTACAGCAATCCCTGAACACGTTTGCGGGCACTGGTGTACCGGGCATTTCGCTGCCGGGCGGCAGGATTTCGACCCCGGTAACCCTGCAGAATCCGGGCACGAATTTCCCGTATTTCCTGGACAGCGACCTCACGGTGGACGAGGGCGCCACCTGGCGGATCGAGCCGGGCGCCACGATCAAATCGGCTGGGCGCCGGATCTATGTGAATGGCACCTTGGAGGCGGTGGGAACCGCCGCTTTGCCAATCACTTTCACCAGCCGCCAGGAAAGCCCAGCGGCGGGCGATTGGGTGGGCCTTTATTTTGGCCCCGCGGCTGGCAGCTCCAGGCTGGCCTATGTCAACCTGGCCTATGCTGGGCGCGACAACCTGGGCTGGTTCAACAACGCTTACCGCTATACCACCGTTTACCTGAATGGTTCCAGCCCCAGCCTGGATCATGTCACTATCTTCAGCAGCCTATGGAATGGATTGGAACTGTATAATTCACAAGCGTGGATCAATGATTTTACCGTCCGGGAGTGCGGTGGCCACGGGCTGAAGGCGGAAGCCGGCAGCCGGCCGGTGATCACGCGGGCTTTGTTTGCGGGCAATGGCTACGGGGGCAACGGATATTACACCGTGGGCACGGATGGCTCATCGCTGCCGGACCCCACGGCCATTCTTTTTGTTACCAATAAATATTCAGGCATTCAAATCTGGGGGGGCACCTTGGGAGCCAGCGGTGTTTATAAGAATTGGCAGACCAACGCGCCCTACGTGGTGACCTCGGATTTGACGGTTGGAGCCGGCGCAGTCCTGATCGTGGAACCGAATACCACCCTCAAGTTCCAAGGCGCCGCGCTTTACATCCAGGGAACACTTCAGGCTGACGGATCAGCGGGCCAGATCCATTTCACCTCGGCCAAAGATGATGCCGTGGGCGGCGACTCCAACGGCGATACCACCAATACAGTGGCTGCTGCAGGCGACTGGAAAGGCATTTACCTTTCCCCGGCGGCCGGGGATTCCGCATTCAAGAATTGCGCTTTCCGCTACGCCGGGCGCGACAATCTCGGCTATATCAATAACGGTTACCGTTATGTGACGGTTTACATAGACCAGTGTTCCCCGGCCTTTGAACAATGCACCATCGCTGACAGCTCAGCGCATGGGATTGAAATGTTTCAATCCCATGCCCGGCTGGAAGGGAATTACTTCAATAACTTCAGTGCCAGCGGCTATCCAGTGGTGCTCGATTCCGTGAACACATTCCCGGAGATGAAGAACAACCGGCAGGAAGGAACCGGGCAGGGGGGTATCTATGTGCCGGGCGGCAGTTTCGGCCTGAGCGGGGCTTGGTCCAATCCAGGAACCAATTTCCCCTACTTGCTAGGCGGGGAGGTGGTGGTGCCGGAGACTGTTAGTCTGACCATGGAACCCGGGGTGGAAGTGCGCAGCGGTGGCCCCGGGGTGAGGATTCAAGGCACCTTGATGGCTGCCGGCACCTCCGAATTGCCCATTGTTTTCACCAGCCGGAACGCGGCGCCTGCACCTGGAGATTGGCGGGGCATTTATTTGGGGCCCGCAGCGGGCGCATCCCGGCTGCGTTTTTGCCGGGTTGAATTCGCCGGCATGGACAACCTGGGGTGGCTTCAAAATGCTTATCGCCGCTCCTCGATTTACGTGGAAAGCAGCAGCCCGGAAATGGCGGACCTGGTGGTCAGATCGGGCGCGGCACACGCGGTGACTTTGTACAGCTCGAGTGCCCGGCTGAATAATTCGCTGATGTACAGCAACGCCTGGAGCACCATTATGATGTTTGGCGGAGGAACCCCGCAGATCGTCAACAACACCCTGGCCTACAGTGATGGCAGCGGCATTTACTGCTACGCCGGCCAGCCGGTGATCGCCAACAATATCCTGGTTTCCAACACGGTCGCTGGCATCACCCGGGAGGGCGGGGATCTGACGCTCAATCACAATTGCATTTTTGGCAACACGAAAGCCAATTACCAGGGCGTGGCTGCTGGTGCGACGGACATTGAGGCGGATCCGAAGTTCCTGGACGCGGCGGCGGGGAAATACCAGCTGGCCAGCGCATCGCCGGCCGTGGACGCGGGGGATGCGAGCCTGATTCAGCCCACGTGGATGGATTTGGATGGGCGGATCAGGCTGCAAGGCACCCGGGTGGATATCGGCGCCTTTGAGCAGAACGCTCCGCTGGCGCAACACTTGGTGGATGCGTTGCTGAAAAACCCCAGCGAGGCGGGCTATACGGGCGCGGACACGGATTCGCTGGCGGCGCAAACCAAACTCCAGACCGTGGATGCCGGCACCGCCGCCATTTATTATTTCAAGCTGAGTTATTCAGGAAACATTCCCGACGATGTCCGCGTGGCTGGCGGCCTTGGAAAGGCGGGCTGGACGGTGAAATATTTCGATTCCCTGGCTGGAAGCAGCGAAATCACCGCCGCAGTCATCCAGGGAACCTACCTCTGGACCAACCTGGCACCCGGCCAGGCGCGGGAAATGCGGGTGGAGGTGACGCCCGGTTTTGGTGTGGTCGGCGGGACTACCAACGAAGTATTGCTTTCGTTCATATCCACGGGTGAACCGACCCGGCGCGACACCGTGCGCACTTGGACGGTCAACCAGCCCAAGACCGGGGTGGACCTGATGATCAGCCGCAACAACGATATTCATTACACTGGTGAGAACATCATCAACCGCGATGCCGCGGGGCAGGTGCGATCACGGGAAATTGAGCCTGGTTACAAAGCAGTTTATTATCTTCGAATCAGCAACCGGGGGAATATTGCCGACCAATACATTATTCAAAGCTTGGTTCCCAGCCGGCCTTGGACTGTGCGGTTTTTCGATTCGCTCACCAGCACCAACGAGGTGACCGATTGGGTGGTGGGATCGGGCTGGACCAATACCACCCAGCAATTGGGGGCCTCCACCGAGTTCCGGATCGAGGTGAACGCCGATATCCAGGCCACCGCGGGATCGCAATCTGGAGTATTGGTGACCGCCACCTCCGTGGCGGATGCCAGCAAAGTGGATGCTGTGAAGGCGGTTACCCTGATGGCCGCTTCGAGCACGACACCCCAAGGACGCACCTATACCATCGACGCCGACTTCGACGCCGATGGCAACGCCACTTTGGTGGGCGTGGAATACCAGACGGTCCACGATCAACTACAGCTTTCGAAACAGGCGGTTACCCTGCCATTCATTTGGGTGCCTAATTCCAACGATGGCACGGTGTCCAAGGTGGATACCCGCACCGGGCGGGAACTGGGCCGCTACATCACTTGTCCGGCGGGCGGCAGCCCATCGCGAACGACGGTCGATCAGCAAGGCAACTGCTGGATCATCAACCGCACCGCCAGCACCGCCACCAAAATCGGTTTGTACGAAAATGGCCAATACGAGGATCGCAACGGCAATGGCATCATCGAAACCTCCCAGGATCTCAATGGGGATGGGGTGATCAGCGCCTCGGAAATGCTGCCGTGGGGCAAGGATGAATGCGTGCTTTACGAGGTGGTTTTCATCGCCGGACAGGAGGGAACCTTTGTTCCCGGCGCCTATAAGGGGCCGTGGAATGATTCGGCATATACCCGGGCAATCGCCGTGGATGCGCGCGCCAATGTCTGGGTGGGCACCTACAACACGAAAAAATATTACTATGTGTCCGGGGCTTCCGGCCAGATTCTCCGGACGGTGGATGTTTCATCCAAAAACCACACCCCCTACGGGGCGGTGATTGATGCCAGCGGCATCCTGTGGTCAGCTGGAATTGGCAACAACCATGTGCTGTGGCTGGACCCGGCCAACGACAGCTTCGACACCATCAGCATCGGCCACACAGTTTACGGCCTGACTCTGGACCAAAACAACCACCTGTTCATTTCCGGCTGGCAAAGCGTGAAGCTTTCGCGCTTCAACGTACTCACGCGCACCTTGGATTGGACCCGGGACGGCATCAATGAGTCCCGCGGTATGGCGGTGACTGACGATGGCGATGTGTGGGTGGCAAATTCCGCGCCCGGCACGGTGGCGCGATGGTCCAATGACGGCGTGCTGAAGAAGCAGATCCCGGTTGGCAACACACCCACTGGCGTTTCGGTGGATGCAGATGGCAAGGTCTGGGTCGTGAACAATGGGGATGAATACATCAAGCGCATCGATCCCGCCACTGATACGATTGACATCTCCAAACAGATCCCCAACGGGTATCATTACGGTTACAGCGACATGACCGGCATCATTTCCCGCACCGCCACCACGAAATTCGGACGCTGGATGGTCATCCATAATGCCAAAGTGGCCGATACGCCATGGGGTTTGGTTAGCTGGACCAGTTCGGAACCGGCTGGCACTTCGATCAAGGTGCGTGTGCGCAGTTCCAATGACCAAGTGATTTGGTCGCCATGGGAAAATGCCGTGAAGGGCCAGTCCCTGGCTTCGACCCCTGCGGGCAAGTATCTGCAAGTGGATGCCACGTTCCAGGTGACCATTGGGGAGGCATCACCCATTCTGTATGATTTGACGGTGACCCCTTCGGGACAAGTCAACACCGGGCAGCAAATTTACAGCAATAACTTCCAGAATGGGGCGGGGACCGAGTGGTCCCAGACCAACGTGGCCATAACCCCCTATGGGAACCGGGCTTACCTGGGAAGCTTTGGCAATACGAACCTCACCCTGACCCTGAGCCAGATACCGCCGCATTCGGCCGTCACGGTGGCGTATGATTTATTTGTGCTCGGCTCCTGGGATGGCAACAACACCAATGACGGGCCTGACCGCTTCGAGGTGAATGTGGGTGGCGGATTGAAACTGATCAATTCGACGTTCAATAATCTGCCCGCCAACAGCACCAACTACGGCCAAGCCTTTCCGGGGATCTGGCCCGCCAACGATTATCCAGCCTTCACCGGGGCCGCGGAAACCAACACCTTGGGCTTCAAATTGCCCGGGGGCGACGTGATGGATTCAGTTTACAAACAGAGCTACACCTTCATCCATTCCGCGTCCACGCTGGTTTTGAATTTTGCGGCCAGCGGCTTGCACCCCAATCCCACGGAAGAAAGCTGGGGGCTGGCGAATGTGCGGGTTCATATCATTCCACTGGCAACCACGGCGCCTAAATTGACCGCTTTGCGCAAGAATGCCCAAGGCCAGTTCCAGTTTCGCCTCACTGGGCAGCCGGACCATGTCTATTTGATTCAAGCCTCCGATAACCTGGCGGGCTGGGTCACCATTGCCAATGTGACCTTGACTGGCGAATCCCAGGATTTGGTGGACGAGACATCCATCACCATTCCCCGCCGGTACTACCGGGCGGTTTGGCAGCAATAGCCAGATTGTTTTCAATGAGCACCGGCCCACCCGAGTCCATCGGGCGGGCCGGTTTCGTTTTGAGGTTTGAAAATGGGAGCTATGCCGCTCAACAACAACGCCGGATTCCATTAAACCGTTGTTCGGTCACCCGGGCATATAATTGCCCGGGGCTTAAATGGCGCCGATGGTGAGCGGAACAGCCATTGGTGGCGGAAGGGCAGGGGTTCTGAACCGCCGCCAATTCCTGGTGTGCCTGGGCGCGGGCCAAGTCAGCTTCGCCGGATAGTTCGCGAGCCAGGGCGATGACCAAAGCGAACAAATTGAAGATCCGCAGCGGTTTTTCCGCGGCCAGGGCATAGTCTGGCAGCCAGACCGGTTCGGTTTCAAAAAGTCTGGCCAGGCGTTTGCGGGCCAGGAGCAGGATCCACTCCCGCACACTCAGCAAAACAATCAGGGCTACCAAAACCAGGAAAATACCGGCCACCACGGCATCCAGTTTCTGGTTGAATTGGAGCGTCAGGTTATCTTGCACGGCTTTTTCAGCGGCTTTTATCGATTCCGCTTTGCCGGAGGCTTGGGCAATGGTGGATGCGTTCTCCAAGTCCGGCAATTTGGACTGCAAAACCCGGGCTTGGGCGAGGAATCCAATCTGGGGATCGGTGGAGTAAATTTTTTCCAGGCCGGCCGTGATAGTGACACTGAGCAACCAAACCAGAGGCACCAAGGTGACCAGGGCCAAGGCCGGAGATCCGGGGGCGGAAGGTGCTGGCTGTCCGGGCATGGTCCCACCGTGGGCGGCCCCCAGTTGCATTTTGAGGATGACGGTAGTGGCCAGGCACAAGGCCACCACGGACAGCAATTGGTTGGCAATGCCGAACAGGGGCCACAATGAATTCACCCCACCGAGCGGGTCGCGGATGCCTTGAATGAGGAAGTAGCCCCAGCCGCTGACCATCAGCGTGCTGGCCACGAGGTTGGCGCCAAGGCTGCGGATGTCACCCAGCGGTTTCCACACATGACCCAGGGCATCCTGCAATAAATATCGTCCCACCCGGGTGCCGGCATCCAGGGTGGTGAGGATGAACAGTGCCTCGAACATGATCGCAAAGTGATACCAGAGATCCAATCCGTGCCCGCTCACAAAGTTGGCGAAGATCCTGGCCATGCCCACCGCCAAGGTGGCCGCCCCGCCGGTGCGGCCGAAGAGGGTTTTTTCGCCAATGGTTTTGGCCAAGTCGTCCATTTCCTGAACGGTAACGGGAAAACCGAAACCATTGACTGCCGCGACGATGGTTTCCGGGGCGCCCTTCATGTTGATGCTCAGGTAGGTGCCAGGCTCCAGGGTGCAGGCGGCGATCAAGGCCATGGTGGCTACGAGGGATTCAAAACACATGGCGCCGTAGCCGATGAACCGGCTGTGGCTTTCCCGGGGGATCAGCTTGGGAGTGGTGCCGCTGGCGATGAGGGTATGGAACCCGGAAATGGCCCCGCAGGCGATGGTGATAAAGCAAAAGGGAAACAATTTGCCTGAAACCACCGGTCCGGAGCCGTCGATGAACCGGCTGAGCGCGGGCATTTTCAAGTAGGGGAGAACCAGCAGAATGCCCGCCGCCAGCGCAAAAATGGTGCCCAGCTTCATGAAGGTGCTGAGGTAATCCCGGGGCGCCAGCAGGAGCCAGACCGGCAGCACGCTGGCCGCGAGGCCATAGACAATGATGGCCCAGCCCAGCTTTTCGGAGTCCATCAGGAAAAAAGCCGACCACTGGGGGCTGGAATAAACCATCTTGCCACCCCACACCGCCAGCAGCAGCAACACCACCCCGAGCGCCGTGGATTCCAGCACCTTGCCGATGCGCCAATACCGCAGATATCCCCCCATGAACATGGCGATGGGGATCGTGGAGCCGACGGTGAACACGCCCCAGGGGCTGTCGGCCAAAGCCTTCACCACCACCAGGGCCAGCACGGCCAGCAGAATGGTCATGATCGCCAGGATGGCCACCAAGGCCACATAGCCAGCGGTGGTGTTCAATTCTTCCTTCACCATTTGCCCGAGGGATTTGCCGTCGCGCCGCAGGGAACTGAACAGGATGACAAAATCCTGTACCGCTCCGCCGATCACCACGCCGATCAGAATCCACAATATCCCAGGCAGGTATCCGAATTGGGCCGCCAGCACGGGACCCACCAGCGGGCCGGGCCCGGAGATGGCGGCGAAGTGATGGCCGAAGACGATCCATTTGTTGGTTTTTACAAAATCCTTCCCGTCGTCATGGACTTCACAAGGGGTGGCCCGCCGGTCATTGAGCATCAGCACGCGGGTGGCGATCCACTTGGAATAAAACCGGTAACCGATCGTGTAAGTGCACAAGGCGGCCACCAAAATATAGGCGGAGTTGACGGGCTCACCCCGCCGCGTGGCCAGCACCAGGTATGCCCAAGCTCCAAGCAAGGCAATCCCCATCCAGGTGATGCCTTTGATGATTCTATTCATGCCACTAGGGTGTACTATAAATTGCCGGTCTTGGAATAAAAAAAAGCGATCCCTCCAAGCCCCGGCGGAAAAGAATGCGGCAGATTAAACTTTCCCCAACGCGGCTGGAAGCTTATGGTGTTATCAATGGCACGGTCTTTCAATGCCACGGGATCTTGCGTGCCGGGCCAGCGCTGCCCGCTCCCAGGAGAGGAGCGCCGCCTCGGGGAGCGTGGGTTTGGCAATGGCACCCCCTGCGGATGCGTGAGGACGGAATGTGCCAGCTGGTGCAGGTGGTTGGAACTGAAGCCTCGATTTTCCCAGCCGGTATGAATATCCCCAATGTTGAATCCTCAAGCCCGGTGGACCGGGTTCTTCAGCTGATGCGGATGAGGCATGGCTTGGATGTGTCGTGTTACGCGGAATCATTTTTAGCCCAAACCATTGAGACGCGGCGGCAGGCCACCGCCGGCGAAACCTTGGTGGACTACTTGGGCCAGTTGGGTGAGGACCGCGCCGAGGCGGAGGAGTTCGCTGGTTCCCTGCGGATTTCCTACAGCAAGTTCTTCCGCAATCCACTCGCCTTTGCCTTGCTGGAGCAGTTGATCCTGCCCGGTTTCCTGAGGGAGGAGGAAAAAAACGGCCCGAACGAGATCCGGATCTGGTCCGCTGGCTGTGCCGCCGGGCAGGAGGCTTATTCCATTGCCATCCTGCTGGATCAATTGACCGGAGCGAGTGACAAACCGCTTCCGCATCGTATTTTTGGCACCGATATGTCCGAGGCCAGCCTGGTTCTGGCGCGGAATGGTGTTTACAGCGCCGAAGCGGTGGAGAATGTCCGCTGGCGCCACCTTGGCGAATACTTTGTCCGGCAAGGGAGCTTCATGGCGATTGCCTCCAGGTTGCGGCGGCGGGTGGATTTTTCACTTTATGATTTATTGGATAAAGCTGCGAGTGCACCGCCGGCGAGCATCTATGGCGGCTTCAACCTCGTGCTATGCTGCAACGTGCTGCTCTATTACCGGCCTGAGAAACAGCAATTCATCCTGGATAGGTTGTGGCGCAGCCTGGCCCCTGGGGGATTCCTGGTGACCGACGAGACGGAACGGCAGATTGTGGAGCGTGCCGGCGGCTTCTACAACGTGGCCATGCCCACCGCCCTGTTCCAAAAGAGCTTCAGCAACCACGGATGATACCGATGGAGATCTTGATTGGAAAAACAACTAGTTGACCACGGTTTGCACGGATTATGGGATGTATGGCATGTTGGCCCAAGGATAAAACCCGCCGGGACAGTGGCCCCCGCCTTACTTCTTTTTCTTGACCGTGGTTAAAGTCAAATGGCAACCATGAAACTGGAGAATATGAAAATCGGCGTGCGGTTGCGCCTCGGGCTGGGCTTGATCCTGGCGTTGGTGATCGGGCTGGGTGTGCTGGCCTGGAGGCAGGCGGATTTGCTCTGGGTGCAGACCAAGACCATCTATGAGCATCCCCTGCAGGTCCGCGGAGCCATCGATGCGCTCAAGCTCGATATTTCGGCCATGCGCCTGGAGATCAGGAACTTGCTGCTGGCCGAAAACGATCAGGACCGCCAAACCGCTTTGCAGAACTCCAGCGTTCATGAGGCTGACGCGGAGCGGCAGTTCAAGATCATTTATGAACGTTACCTGGGGCCGAGCACGGACATCGACGAGGCACATGATTCCTTTGTGCGTTGGGTATCGGTGGAATCAATCCAGGATTTGGCGCGCATAGGGAAGATACCCGAGGTTTTGAGCCGGCTTAAGGATACCGGTGAGGCAGGCCGGCAGAGGGGGCAAATGTTTGGTCAAATCAAAGACATCGATGATTTTGCCCGAAAGAAGGCTGGTCAGCTTTACGAGGCGGCCGTGGCGGAGAAGGATGTTCTGAACCACCAATTGACCGCCACCTTGGCCGCCATCCTGCTGCTGTCTGTGACCATAACTTATTTCCTTTCGAGAAGCATCAGGGATCCGCTCCAGAAATTAACAACGGCGGCGGAGCAGTTCCGGCATGGCAAGCTGGAGGTCCGCAGCGGGTATGTTTCGGCCAATGAATTCGGAGCGCTTTCCACAGCCTTCAACGCCATGGCCGGCCGGATCGAGGAGCAGATTCGGCTCAACGAGCGAACCGCGCAATTGGCGGAAGTCATGCTCCGGGAAACCGAGGCGCGCGCTTTCTGCCGGGAACTGCTCAAGACGATCCTCGAGCATACCGGTTCGCAGATTGGGGCCGTCTATCTGCTGAACTCGCGGAATCGTGAGTTTGAACTTTTCGAGTCCATCGGGTTGGGGGCTGGCGGGCGTTCCTCATTTTCGGCGGTGGCGTACGAGGGGGAATTTGGCGCGGCGCTGGCGGCGGGGCGGATGCAGCGGATCACCGATATTCCCAGCGATACGCGTTTCACCTTGGCCACCGTGAGCGGTGAATTCAAGCCCCGGGAAATCATCACCTTGCCGCTGCTGGCTGGGCCGGAGGCAGTGGCCATGGTTTCCCTGGCCAGCGTCCGAGGCTACGACCCACTGGCCCTCCGGCTGCTGGAAGGGATCTTAAGCACCCTGACCGCCCGGATGAACGGTGTGCTGGCTTATCAACAGATCAAGGAACTGGCGGAACGCCTGGAGCACCAGAACCGCGAACTGGCGGCTCAAAAGCAGGAAATGGAAGCGCAGGCGGGCGAAATGGCGGCCCAGTCCCAAGAACTGAGGCATCAGAATGCCGAACTGGAGACGCAGAAAAGGCAACTGGACGAAGCCAGCCGGCTGAAGTCCGCCTTTCTTTCGAACATGAGCCACGAATTGCGCACGCCGCTGAACTCAGTGATTGCCCTGTCGGGCGTGCTGAATCGCCGCCTGGCCAAAACGATTCCCGCAGAGGAACACAGCTACTTGGAAGTGATCGAGCGCAACGGCAAGCTATTGCTATCGCTGATCAACGACATTCTCGACCTTTCCCGCATTGAAGCCGGCAAGCAGGAGGTTAATCCCACTCGCTTCGCCCTGAAGGCCCTGGTGGGGGAGGTCGTGGCCATGCTGGAACCCCAAGCCCGCGAGAAGGGCATCGCACTGGCCAATCTGCTGGACGACGATCTACCTCCGATCCAAAGTGATCCCGAAAAGTGCCGGCATATTCTGCAGAACCTCGCCGGCAACGCGGTTAAATTCACCGAGTCCGGTTCGGTTGAAATCACCGCCCGGCGGGTTGGGGAAGAGGTGCACCTGACTGTCCGGGATACCGGCATCGGCATTACCCCCGGCCAGCTGCCATTCATCTTTGATGAATTCCGGCAGGCCGACGACAGTGCTTCGCGGAAATATGGCGGCACGGGATTGGGCCTGGCCATCGCCCGGAAATACGCCCTGCTTTTGCGAGGCGGCATCACGGCCGAAAGCTCACCCGGCCAAGGCTCCGCTTTTACCTTGAAATTGCCGCTCGCCTTTTCCCAGGCTGGCTCCGGCAGGGATGGGGCAGCGGCCACGAGCTATTCCACTCCGGCCAGCGATGGCCGCGGCGCCACCGTTTCCGGCCAGGGCCAATGCATCCTGCTCGTCGATGACAGCGAACCAGCCATCATCCAGATGACCGATATCCTCACCGGCAACGGCTACCAGGTGCAGGTGGCCCGCAACGGAAGGGAGGCCCTGGAGCAGATCGAACAAGCCCCGCCCGACGCGGTGATTCTGGACCTGATGATGCCGGAAATGGACGGCTTCGAGGTTCTCAAAATGATCCGCAGCGTGGAGAAAGCCGCCGGCCTGCCGGTGCTCATCCTGACCGCGAAACATGTGACGCGGGAGGAATTGAGCTTCCTCAAGGGAAACCATGTTCAGCAGCTGATCCAGAAAGGCGATGTTGGCAAGGATGAACTCCTGGCAGCGGTTTCGAGCATGGTGGCGCCGGCGTTGAAACCAACTGCAACCCCCGCGCGCCCGCGGACCCGCAAGCCGCGCTCCGGCAAGCCCGTCATCCTGGTGGTGGAGGATAATGCCGACAACCTGCGGACCATGCGGGCATTGCTCGAATACAAATGCACCGTTCTCGAAGCCACGGATGGCCGGGCGGGCGTGGAACAGGCGCGCACCTGGCGGCCCGATCTCATCCTGATGGATGCGGCATTGCCGGTCATGGACGGCTTTGCCGCCCTGGCTGAAATCCGGGAAACTCCGGACCTGAGCTCAATTCCCGTGGTGGCCGTCACCGCCAGCGCCATGAAAGGGGACCGGGAGGAAATATTGGCCCGCGGCTTCGATGGCTACCTCTCCAAGCCGGTGGATCACGAAGCGCTCAAGACCACGATGCGTGAATGGCTCGATTGGCAATAGCAGCAAAGCATGAAAATCCTGGCGATCGATGATAACCGTGACAACCTGACCGCCTTGAAAGCGGTGGTGCTGGACCGTCTGCCCGGGGCGAGATTCCTGAGCGCCCTGGACGGCCCGCAGGGGCTGGAAGTAGCGCAGGCCGAAAACCCGGATGTGATCCTGCTCGACGTGGTCATGCCGGGCATGGATGGGTATGCGGTCTGCTGGAAACTGAAGGAAGACGAGCGCCTGCAAACCATTCCGGTGCTCTTCCTCACCGCCCTGAAAACCGACCGGGAGAGCCGCGTCAAGGCGCTGGAGGCGGGAGCGGAGGGATTTCTGGCCAAACCGTTCGATGAAGTCGAACTGACCGCGCAGATCCGGGCCATGGCCAAGATCAAGGAAGCGGGAGTCCTGCAGCGGACGGAAAAGGAACGGCTGGCTGCCATGGTGGACGAACGCACGCAAGAACTGCAGCAAGCCAACCAAAAGCTGCGGGAAAGCCAGGCCGGCACGCTCCAACTCCTGGAGGATCTGAAAAAGGAAATGGCAACGCGCCAGCAGGCGGAAGAATCCTTGGCCTTCGAGCGCAGCCTGCTGCGGACCTTGATCGATAACCTGCCCGATTTTATTTATGTGAAGGATACCGAACACCGGTATCTGCTCAGCAACCTGGCCAACGCGCGCCTGTTGGGATTGGACTCCCCCGAGCAAGCCTTGGGCAAAACCGATTTTGAGCTTTTCCCGAGAGAACTGGCGGTGCAATACCTGGTCACTGAACAGGCCGTCATCCAAAGCGGCCAGCCGCTGGTCGATGTGGAAGAACCGCTGTTTGACCAGGCGGGAAACCCACGCTGGCAGTCCACCACTCAGGCGCCTTTGCGGGATGCGCAGGGCAAGGTCATCGGCATCGTCGGCATCGGGCATGAAATCACCGAGCGCAAGCGAACGCTGGAGGCCTTGCAGCAAAGCGAGGAGCGGTTCCGCCGCGCGGTGTTGGATTCCCCATTCCCCATCATGATCCATGCCGAGGATGGAGGCGTGCTCCAGATCAGCCGGTCTTGGAGCGACGTCACCGGCTACCCGCCAGAGGAGTTGGCCACCATCCAGGATTGGACGGAGCGTGCTTACGGCGAACGGAAAACGCTCGCGCAGGCGGACATCGACGCGCTTTACGGGCTGGCCCACCGGAAATATGAGGGCGACTATAAAATCCGCACGCGCAGCGGGGAAATGCGCATTTGGGAATTCGGTTCGGCGCCGCTGGGCCGGCTGCCCGATGGGCGGCGTTTGGTCATGAGCATGGCCATGGATGCGACGGAGCGCCGGCGGGCGGAGGAAGCGCTGCGGGAGAGCGAGCAGAATTACCGGATGCTGTTCCGCGAGATGCTGGATGGTTTTGCCCTGCACGAAATCATTCTCGACGCGCAGGGAAATCCAGCCGACTACCGCTTCCTGGCCATCAATCCGGCTTTCGAGCGGATGACCGGATTAAAGGCTCCAGAGCTTGTGGGGCGGACAGTGCTGGAAGTGCTGCCCGGTATCGAGCCGCGCTGGATTGAGACTTACGGGAAAGTGGCCCTTACCGGCGAGCCGACCTTTTTGGTGAGTTATGCCGCCGATCTCCAGAAGCATTTTGAAGTGACTGCCTTCCAGCCCGCCCCCAGCCAGTTTGCTTGCATTTTCACGGACGTCACCGAGCGCAAGCGGGCGGAGGAGCAGATCCGCAAGCTCTCCAGCGCCGTGGAACAAAGCCCCGTGAGCGTCATGATCACCGACCCCCAGGGAGCGATCGAATACGTGAATCCCAAATTCACACAAATGACGGGCTATACGCTGGAGGAGGTGAACGGGCAGAATCCCCGCTTCCTCAAGGGAGACAAAACCTCCGCAGAGGAGTATCACCAGCTATGGGAGACCATCACCCAGGGGCAGGAGTGGCGAGGGGAGTTCCACAACCGCAAGAAGACCGGGGAGTTCTACTGGGAGTCTTGTTCGATTTCTCCCATTGTCGATGCGGCGGGCCGGACCACCCATTTTCTGTCGGTGAAAGAAGACACCACCGCACGGAAACACTTGGAAGAACACTTGCGGCAGACCCAGAAAATGGACTCCATCGGCCAGTTGGCGGGCGGCGTGGCGCATGACTTCAACAATATACTGGCGGCGATCATGATGAACCTCGGCCTGGTGGAGCAGCGTCCCAATCTTGAAGAGGAGATCCAAGAAGTGATTAAGGAGTTGGAGTTGGAAGCCGCGCGAGCCGCCAGTTTGACACGGCAACTGCTCATGTTCAGCCGCCGGTCTTTGCTGGAGGTCAAGGTGCTGGACCTTAATGAAGTGGTGGCCAACCTGCTTAAGATGCTGGGGCGGTTGATTGGGGAGCATATCACCTTGCGGTTTGATCGGGCAGATAAGTTGCCCCCGGTGGAAGCCGATCCGGGGATGATTGAGCAAGTCGTCATGAATCTGGCCATCAACGCCCGGGATGCCATGCCCGGCGGTGGGAGGCTGACCATTCGCCTGGAAGCCATTCAGGTCGGCGAAGGTCGGGCCAAAAACTATCCGAACTCATGGCCTGGGCGTTTTGTGTGTCTGACGGTGGCCGACACCGGGTGCGGCATGGACGAAGCCACGCAAAAGCACATTTTTGAGCCGTTCTTCACCACCAAGGAAATGGGAAAGGGGACCGGGCTCGGGCTGGCGACGGCCTACGGCATCGCCGCCCAACATAAAGGGTGGCTGGAGGTGGAAAGCGAGCTTGGGCAGGGGGCGACGTTTAGAGTTTTCTTTCCGGTCACCTCAAAAGGGGATACAGGTCCAGCGTGGGCCACGAAACCGGCGGTCGTCCGCGGCCATGAAACGATCTTGTTGGTGGAGGATGAGGCGAGCGTCCGGCGGTCGGTGGCCCGGGGCCTGCGGTTGCTGGGTTACCAGGTAAAGGAGGCGAGCAACGGACAGGAGGCCATGAAATTGTGGCAGGAACATCAGGGGGGGATCGATTTGTTATTATCCGATGTAGTGATGCCCGAAGGCCTGACCGGACTGGACTTGGCTAAACTTATGAAGCAAGCGAAACCGTCCTTGAAGATCATCCTCTCCAGCGGTTACAGCGTGGAAATGGCTGGCCAGACAACGGCCGGCGCAGAGGGTTTCATGCGCCTGCCAAAACCTTATAAAATCGAGGTGTTGTCGAAGGCCGTGCGGGAGTGTCTGGATGGGAAATAAGGGTTCGGCTGTTGGTAGATTCAGCCTGGTTGCGGTTATGATCAGCTCCCAAAACCGGTTGATTTGCCGGGCGAAAGGATTTTTCAATATGGCAAAGTGGTGCGATCGAAAGTGGCGGATGGCGGCCAGGTGTTTTGGATTGGCCATCCTCAGCATGGTGGGCGGCGGGGGGGCAGGGGGCGCCCTGGCTGCCGCGGCGGTGGAAGCGGGTGGTTATTTTCAGATTCAAGTCGTTGATGATCAAACTGGCCGGGGGGTTCCCCTGGTGGAACTGGAGACGGTGAACCATTTGCGAATGGTCACTGACAGCGCGGGCCGGGTGGCGTTTTTTGAGCCGGGATTGATGAATCAGAGCGTTTTCTTCCAGGTGCGCAGCCATGGTTACGAGTTCCCCAAGGACGGTTTCGGGTATCGAGGCGCGCGGGTGAATACCGTTCCCGGTGGCAAAAGCGAGCTCCGGATCAAGCGGTTGAACCTGGCAGAACGGCTATATCGGATCACCGGGGAGGGGATCTACCGGGATACGGTTTTACTGGGCGAGAAGGCCCCCCTCCGCGAACCATTAGGCGGCGGCCTCGTGGTGGGCCAGGATTCCGCGCTGGCGGTCCCTTACCGGGATTGGATTTATTGGTTTTGGGGGGATACTTCGCGCCTGAGTTACCCGCTGGGCCATTTCTGGACCGCCGGCGCAACCGCCGAAGCCCCGGGGCGTGGCGGTTTGGACCCCGCTCAAGGGATCGACCTTCGGTATTTCACGGGGTCCGATGGCTTTAGCCGGCCGATGGCACGCCTGGGGGTAAAAGCCGGCCTCATCTGGCTGGATGGCTTGCTGACGGTGGCCGACGATGCGGGCCGCCTGCGCCTGGTGGCGCATTACGCCCACATGGAGTCCCTGGCCAAAATGCTCGACCATGGCCTGGCCATCTACAACGACCAGCGTGAGGAGTTCGAGCGGTTAGTCCCCTTGGAGATGGGGGAGAAATGGCGATTCCCCCGCAGCCATCCGGTGCGCCGGCGGGAACAGGGGCTGGATTTTCTTTATTTCGGGGATCCGCTGCCCAATGTGCGGGTGCGGGCCGAATTAAAACACCTGGCCAACACCAATGCGTATGAAGCCTGGACTTGCCTGGCCGCAGTATCAGCTCCGGGTCAGGCCGATCCGCTTCGGACTGGCAGTGGCCAATTGCATTACCAGTGGCGCACGAATTCCGCCCCCATGAATTCCGCCACAGAGAAAACCTTGATCGCAGGCGGAAAAATGAAACCGGAGGAGGCTTGGTTCCGGCCGGTGGATGTGGATTCCGGCCGGGTGGTGGAGATCCACGGCAGTTCGGTGCGTTGGAATGCCTTCCGCCAGCGTTGGGTGCTCCTTGGGGTCCAGCAAAAAGGAGATTCCTCTTACCTGGGTGAAGTCTGGTATGGTGAGGCAAGCCAGCCCACCGGGCCTTGGCGGCGTGTCAAAAAGATTGTCACGCACGATAAATACACCTTTTATAATCCGGTGCACCATGATTTCCTGGACCAGGAAGGCGGCCGATTGATTTATTTCGAAGGCACCTATGCCAACACTTTTTCCGGGAATCCGGAGGCCACGCCTCGTTACGATTACAACCAGGTGATGTATCGCCTCGATTTGGCGGATCCACGGCTGGATAAAACAAGAGAGTAAGCAACCCCAGGAAGCAAAGGCCGATGGCGTCCAATATCTGACCGGTCCGCAGCTATGAAAGACGAATTGGCGGTGGGGCAGGAGAAGACGGTTGCACCGGTTGAGCTGGCGGCCATGGTTATCGCATCCTTGGCGGTGCTGGCAGCCTCTTACGGCGGTTGGTGGCCGATCAGCGTAGCGGAGGCCTGGGGATTCGCCACGGGCGGCGTATGCGTCTGGCTGGTCGTGCGCGAGCACCTGTGGAATTGGCCGGTTGGGCTGGCCAACAATTTATTTTTCTTTTTCCTGTTTTTACGGAGCCGCCTTTATGCGGATATGGGGCTGCAAGTGGTTTATTTTGGGCTGGGGGTTTATGGCTGGTTGAATTGGCTGATGGGAGGGCGCGAGCGGACCGCCTTGGGAATCAGCCGGACCACCGGTGCGGAATGGCTCGGGCTGGCGGTGGGCATTCCGCTCGGCACGGCTGGCTTGCGCGAGATCCTGCTGGCAGTGAATGGCGCGGCGCCTTTCTGGGACGCCCTGACCACAGTGACCAGCCTGGCGGCGCAGTATCTGCTCTGCCGGAAGCGCCTGGAAAGCTGGTTTTTTTGGATCGCCACGGACATCATATACATCCCCCTGTATCTTTCCCGGAAGCTGCCGCTGACGGCAGCGTTGTATGCCGTGTTCCTGGTGATGTGCCTGGCTGGAGTGCGGGCCTGGTGGCGCAGCTGGCGCCCGGGAGGGCAGGCGGCATGAAGCACGGATTGGGCCTCGTGATCGGGAAATTCCACCCGCCGCATCGCGGGCACAAGCTGCTGATCGATACCGCCATGGAACAATCCCGGCAAACCGTGGTGATCCTCTGCGCCAAGCCCGGCGAAACCATTCCGGGTGAACTGCGGGGACAATGGCTGCGGGAAATCCATCCCCAGGCGCGGGTGATGGTCATCGATGACCGTTACGATGAGCATGACAGCCAGGTCTGGGCCCGGAACACCATCCGCTGGCTGGGCCGGGCGCCGGACGCCGTCTTCACTTCCGAAGACTACGGCGAGCGGTATGCCGCCTTGATGGGCGCGCAGCACGTTTTGGTGGACCGGTTGCGAACCCGGGTGCCCGTATCCGGGACGGTGGTACGGAATGATCCGTGGGCGCACTGGGAATATTTGGAGCCGCCTGTGCGGGGCTGGTTCGCCAGGCGGATTTGTGTTCTCGGCGCTGAATCCACCGGCACGACGACTCTGGCGAAGGCATTGGCCGGGCGGTTGAACACCTCCTGGGTGGAGGAATACGGGCGAGAATACTCCGCCGGCAAGTGGGCCAGGAACGATTTCGTGTGGCAAACCCGGGAGTTCATCGAGATTGCCCGGGAGCAGGCCCGCCGCGAAGACCAGGCCACGCGCGCGGCCAACCGGGTGCTGATCTGCGACACCAATGCCTTTGCCACCGCGCTGTGGCACCGCCGATATATGGGCACCGACTGCCGGGAAATCCAGCAAATTGCCCGGCAGGGCCGATGCGACCTTTACTTGCTGACCGGGGATGAAATCCCCTTTGTGCAGGATGGCTTGCGGGACGGCGAGCACATCCGGCGCCAGATGCATCAATGGTTCGAAGCCGCACTGGCCGGGCAAGGGATCCCGTGGCAGCGGCTGCGGGGTTCCCACGAAAACCGCCTGAGAGAGGCCTTGGAGCTGGCCCGCACCCTGTTCACCGGCTCCGCTTGGACCCCGGTTATTTGAAGATGACTCTCGCGGCTGGATCTTCGCGGTAGGCCGTCTCCCGGCCGGGCTGCCACTCGCCTGCCTTCAGATATTCGGTCTTCACGAGCAAAGTTCCATCCGGGCGGAGTTCGCTTATCCCCCGCGCTTCAGACACGCCATTGCTGCCGCTGCCGGAGACCAACTCATGGGTCTGCAGTTTGCCTTCCTTGAAGCTTAAAGTGCCCGTGGTCATAAAGCCGGCAGTGGTGAAGTAGTGGTAGGCAACAGCCTGTTTCGATTCCACCCACATGAAAATGGTTTCCCCACCGTAGGCGCCGTCGTTCACCGAGTGCAATACCCGGACCGCTTTGCCGTTCAGCACCCGCTCCCAGCGCATGACGTCCACCACCGGTTTTTCCGGGGTGCTGTTTTTAAAGGCGCCCTTCCAAGTTTTGTCGAGCAACGGGCGCAGTGGCTCCAGTGGCGGGTCCAGCACGGGCTGGTCAGCTCCGGAGAGTTGGGCGGCGGCAAGGCCAAACAGCAACACAAATATTGAACCTGCTCTTTTCATAATTATTTTACTCTTTGACCGGGTGGCCAGGGCTGGCACTGGTGGCCTGGGCACCGGCGGCTTCCGCAATATCCATCCATTTGTCCATTTGTCCATTTTGGCGCCCCAGCACCGGCTGCGCTGTTGCCCGAAATAGGGCGGGCGGCGAAACCGGAGGACCCCGGGCCGGGCGCTGGTTTGAATTTCATTCGCGCTGGGTGGGGACCAGCTTCAGGTAATCCGCAACCATCCTCTCCAAGCTGAAATGGGATTTAATGTGCCCGCGGGCATTGCGCCCCAGGGTTTGCTGCAAGGCGGGATCAAGGGCGAGCTTGACCATGGCATTGGCGATCAGATAGGGCCGGTCCGGGGGAACCAGCAGGCCAGTGACCTGGTCCAGGACTTGTTCACTGGCTCCGCCCACATCGGTGGCGATGACCGGCAAGCCGGTGGCCAGGGCCTCCAGCGAGGCATTGGGGCAGCCCGCTGGGTGCGAGACCATCACAAAGGCATCGAGACGGGAGTAAAACGGGCGGATGTCCACCTCCCCCATCCAGACCACGGGCAAATCCCGGGCCAAGGCCCGCAGTTGCTGCGCATAATCCTCGTCCCCGGGCTCCACTCCGCCAGCGATCAGGAGCTCACAGGGTGGCAGATGGGGGACGGCCAGCCGAAAGGCCTGCAGCAATTCCTCCAGGCGCTTTTGGGGGTTGATGCGGGCCGCGGTGCCCCAGCGGAAAATCCCGGTGGCGGAGGAAGGTGGTTTTTCGGGATACTCCTCCCAAGGCAGTCCGTTTGGGATCACCTGCACGGGCGCTTGCAGGGTGGCCGCGGCCTGCGCCGCCTCCGCCTGGTATTTAACCACCACCCCCGCCAGCCGCTGGCCGTAGTCGGGAGCGCTCAGGCAGGGCACTACGGGCAGCGGATGGGCCCAGTATTTGTCCAGGGAGGCATAATACATTTCGCCGGGACTCACATCGAAAATGGGCGTGTCCCACAGGGCGTCCGCCAGCAGGATTTTGATCCAGGGGATCAGGTTCCAAAAGAAAACCGCCTGGGCGGGATCGGCGTCGATCGCCACCAGGGCGGGCTGGATTCCGGCCAGAGGATCGGTGCTGGAGGCGGCCGGCACTGTGAGCACCGGCACCCCGGCCTGCGCCAGTGCCTGGCAGCCGGGTGTGGGGTTGGTTGGATCTTCCTGCACCACCATGGCCCGGACGGGCACGCCAAGTTTTTTGAGCCCCAGCAGCAGGCGCCGGGCGCTCGATTGCGCGCCGCCCACCGAGAAATTGTTGGTGATCAACCAGACACCTTTGCCCGGGCGGCGCTGGACGGCAGCCAGGGTCCGCTCGTAAAGCCACCGGTAGCGCCGGGCCATGGCAGTGTGGGTGAAATCCGCCGGCAGCGAGGTTGCCGGTGGCGAAGCTGGCTGGCTGGGCGGAGGTGGGGCCGGAGGCGTTGGCGATGGCGGTGGGGAAATGGAATCCAGCTCCACTGCCCCGCGGGCGCCGGATTCCGTGGCGGGAATAGGGGGCGGATTGGCCGGCGGCCTGGCGATCCATTCCACCAGGATTTCAGCGTAGGCGGCGGGTGGGGCCGCGGCGGGAACACAGCGCAACCGGGGGCATTTGGCCGCCACTTCGGGGGTTCCACCCACCCCGGCGGCCACGACCCATTTGCCCGCGGCGATCGCCTCCAAATGCGCCAGGCTCAGGCCTTCGTGGGCGCTCGGGGAGACCAGCGCGTCCACCGCCGCCAGCAGCGCGGCAATATCGGACACCGAGCCCAGCCAGCGCACGCAGGACTCCAGCCCAAGCCGGCGGAACCCGGCCTTGATGGATTGAACCAACGCCTGCGCCTCCGGGTGCCCGGTCAAGGCTTCGCCGGCGATCACCAGGCGCACGCGCTCCGCACGCGGATCTCCGGCGAGCAAATCCCGCGTGGCTTGGAGAATCTCCGGCAGCAGGTGGAGGCGTTTTTGGGGGCGAAAATTCGCCAGGGCCAGCAGCACCCATTCCTCCGGCTGAAAACCCCACCCACGGCGCAGGGCCAGGCCGCGGGCGATGGCCTCGGGCGCCGGGGCACAGCGGGACGGATCGATGCCGTTCCACACGACGCGGATGGGGACCCGCCGCGCGTCCCATTCCCGGGCGACGGCCTGGGCGCAGCCGACGCACAGGGCCACGTCCTGGCGGCCCACTTGATCCAGGCCCTCCGGCCAGCCCGCCCGGGTGTTGTGCACCGTGACGACTTGGGGAGCGCCGGAAGCGGCGACCGCCCGCATATCCGCGCCGGTCAGCAGGTGCGTGTGCAGGAGGTCGATGCCCGAGGCCGCTACGCACCGGGCAAGCCGTTGGTGGCGGTCCTGCCGCCGGGGGATGGCGGACAGATCCAATACTTGAGGGGGAGGGGGCAGGGTTTGGCGCCCGGGGCGGCCCAACAGGGCCACTGCGGTGGGGGTGCCCAAACGGTTCAAGTCCCCGCATAATTGGATCGTGATCTGCTCCGCCCCGCCGCGATGCAATGCCGGGATGATTTGCAGCACCCGCAACCGGTGGTCGAGGCAGGCATCCAAGGGCGGAAAATGGACGGCGCGGCCCTGGGCAAAACTGGCGGCCAGCCAGGCCTCCAGGGTATCCTCCGCATTCAGCGTGGCCAGGGCGCGGGAATCCCAATAGATGGAGGTGAGCTCCGCCCGTTCCTCCGCGGTGGTGGTCAGCCTGGAAAAATCGCCGCCGGTTTGCCGGTGGAGTCGGACCCACACGGACGCAGCCAGGCCTTGGCCTCCCGGCGCGAGCGGCAGGCCCACGGCGCACAGCCCCCGGCCGGTGGCGCTGGGGAGCGGAGCCTGCCAGGCGCCAGGCCGGGCCAGCCACGAGCCGGCGCGCAGGAACCACACCCCGGCTGCCTGGCGCGCCAGGGCCATTTTCTCAGGGGTGAGCCATCCCAGCTCCTGCACCTCCTGAATGCCGGCCGCCCGCAGTGACCGGCGGGTGCGGCCCGCCAGGAGAAAATCCCGGGGCTGGCGGTAGAAAATGCAGGCCTTCATCAATCCGGCAGGTGCGCCGGCCATCAATAGGCCGGGGGGAATCGCTGAGCCGAATGGGAAATCACCGTGCTGGCGGCGATCACGTTGGTGGGGGAGCTGTCCAGATCGCCCGGGCTGTCAGTGGAGTCATCCAAATCGCTTGGGGAAGCGATCCAATTGTCCTGGGTGAACGCGCCGGATCCCGCACGCGCTGATTGCATAATGGTGACCCGGTCGGGCCGGCGTCCGGTGTAAATGAACTGGCGCCCATCGGGCCCCGGCTGGCCGATGAATTGATGGATGACTTGCTCGCCAGCCATGAAACAAACGCCCTGCAGGGCCATGCCCACGTAGTCAGGATCCACCTGGACCCAGTAACCGTCGCCGGCCATCTCCGTATAGGCGCCGGGGATCGGCTGGCCGGCGCAGGCCCCTCCAAACGGCAGGCCCCGGGAGGGGGACAGGTGGTCGCGGGATCCGGAGAAAACCTTCACCAATTTGACGATGAACAACACGAAAACCAACCCCATAAATCCCAGAACGAAAGCCGGGAACAGGGCAAAGCCACTCATGGCCGGGATCGCAGATCCCCGCCAAGGGGGATTCCCCGCCGGGGAGGCGGGGGGCGCTGCCGAGGGGGTGGCGGCCATGACCTGCGGAGCGGCTGGAGGCAAACCGGCCTTTTCCACCGGAGGGTCCAGCGCAGGCGCGGGGGAGGGGGCCGCATAGCTCAGCACGCGGAATCCATTGTCGGCGTTGCGGCTGCCCGGGTCGTTGCGGTGGCGGGCGGCGGCGCGCGTGGCGGCGGCCTCCTTGAGCCAGGAACCGCCGCGCAATATCCGCCGGGGTTTATCGGATAGCTGGGAATCGGTCTGCACCGGATCGGCAACCGCGCCGGGGGGATACGGCCCATACCAATCGCGGCACCATTCCAAAACGTTGCCTTCCATATGCAGGCCCCAGGCGTTGGCTGGTTTCAGCCCCACCGGATGGGTGGAGTGGCCCGCGATGGGCTTGAACCAGGCCACCTCCCAGGCGCGATCCACCTCGTTGCCATTGCTCCAGGCGGTGGTTGTCCCGGCCCGGCGGGCGTACTCCCATTCGGCCTCAGTGGGCAATTGCATCTCCCGCCCCGCCTTGCGGGAGAGCCACTGGCAGAAATTTTGGGCGTCGGTGAAGGTCACCAGGCAAACCGGGTGGGCATCGGTCTGGGGAAATCCCGGATTGCGCCAATGATAAACTTTGTTTTGTTCCAAGGCCTTGCCGTTCCAGCCGAAACCGCCGCTCGTTCCCCGTTCCGCCTCGGTGCGGTAACCGGTTTCCGCCACAAATACCGCAAATTGGCCTTTCGTCACCGGATATTTCCCCAGGTGGAAATCGCGCGTCAAAGTCACCGGGTGCGCTGTTTCATCGGCATTGCGCCCGGTTTCGCCGGGGGGAGACCCTTGCTGGAAGGATCCCTTTTTCACCAAAACCAGCTCCAGGGTGTGGGCGCCCCCCAAGGCGATGCGAAGGTTATCCGCCCTTAAACTCGCAGGGAGCAGGGCACAAAGAATGATCAATCCGCACCAGCCCATTCTTGATTCCAGGCTTGGGGTGCGCCGGGACCTATTCAGCGGTTTGACTGACATACGCTCTTCCTTATACCACAATCCGGCATTATTACATCATAATTCGCCCCGCCCCGCCGCCGCCCATAGGCCGGCTCAAGCGCCTGGCAATTGCATCATGCCGCACCAGTTTCGAACAGATGCGCTCCAGCCCACCCCCATCTGCCGCCAATGGATCACGGTGGCGGCGTTGGTGAATTAGACGTTCTTCCAAAACATGACGATTCTCGACTCCAAGGAGGACATCCAGATTGATTTGGCCGACCCCGGGGAGGGGGGGAAGCCCGGATGTGGAATCAGGTGGAACCAGGTGCAAGGAAGGTGAACATCCCGAAGGCAGCCATCCTGATCCGGTGCAGGCAGCGGCCGATCTCAGCGCATAGCGCGGCGGGGGAGGCACCCACACCGTATTCGCCTGTGATCGCCAGGATGGCTTCCGGCAGGGCGCCCGAGTGGAGACGGTCGATGCGTGGTTTGTGGCAGGCGTCAACCGCCTGATCCGTTTTTTCATTCATATTCATAGCCGTGGCCGCTGAACCCGCTGGCGGCGCCGGCGGGAAGCGGGCGGGAAACCCGCTGATCAGAGCATGGCAAAAACCAGCCCGGGACGCCAGCCTTCCATGGACTCGGTGGACTCCATTGAGGAAAAACACCAATGATCAAATGATGAATAGTGCCGGAGGGGTGCTTGCGTGGGTTGCTGGCCAAATGGCGGCTGGTGGAAGCCTTGGAGCGGAAATAACGGAGTTTAAAGGAGCTTATGCGGGGCGGATTTCCAGCGGCACGGTCGTTTGTCCTTGGCTGGTCAGCGCTGGGATCCCCATGCCCGGTTAATCCTGGAAAAGCCGGCCCACGATGGGAAAGCCACCGGCGATTTCCCCAGGCTTTTTTTACTTGGGCGTTCAATTAATTGGGGGTTGAAGCTGGAGGTGGCGCAGGAGGGTTCCGGATTGCGCGGGCCACGCCGGGTGTTTAATCTCCCGGCCATGGTCCAAAAGCAAAATTCGATTTGTCCTGGCTTGGGGACAAGGCGTGCCCGCGCGGCCTCGCTTTGGCCCCGAGCGGGTGGAAAACCGACCGCGGGGCGGTTCCGGATGGCCGCGCTGTGGGCGGTGGCCGGGCCGGCCTGGAATGGGATGAATTTGGCAATGGCTGCATGCACAAGGCCGCCAGCCAGAATCATCCGCGCACGCACCCTTATCCCCTGTGGCTGAAGCTGGTGCGGCAGGGCGACCGTTTTTCCTCCGGCATCAGCTACGACGGGGTGGCCTGGACCAATCTCCGGCAGACCGGGAAAGTGCCGGGAATTGCGGAAAGCGTGGATATCGGGCTGGCGGCCGGGGCCTGCGACCAGCGCGCCTACACGGTCGAATTCCAGGACTGGACCATTCAAGCGGAAGACCCATAGAAACCGCACACCCAGGCGGCCGGAAAAACAGGATGAAGGCGGCAGCCAGCGCGCCGTGGCTGGAGGGTGTTGAAATGCGGTCCGGAGGCGTTTATTATACTGGAAAAAGCGATACCCGTGGGACTGGACGGAATAGAATTGATCATGGCCATCGAAGAGGCCTTCGGCGTGACGATAGAGGACTCCGAAATGGCGGCCTTGGTCACGCCGGCGGCGGTGATCGACCTGGTGTTTGGCAAGCTCCGCACCAGCGATGAGCGCGTCTGTGTCACCCAGCGGGCCTTTTACCTGATCCGCAAGGGATTGATCCGGGCCTTGAGCGTTTCCCGGACCATCCATTCCGAGATCCGGCTGCTCACCAAAGGAAAGTCCGAGCCGCAGGTGTGGGAGGATCTCAAGAACGCTGTGGGCGCCAGGAGCTGGCCCGCCCTGGTCCGGCCGGGGTGGCTGGTGGCCTGCTTATGGCTGGTTTCAGCCAGCATTTTCGGCGCTTTGCTGCTCCACTATCATTGGCTGTTCGCCGCCGCCGGCGCGGGGGTGGCGGCCATGATCGGGAGCCGGCTTACCGTGCGCTATCGCACCTGCATTCCCGGCCCCTATTCCCGCGTCGATAAACTGGCGCCCATGGCGGCGACTTCGGAGGCGATCGTCTGGACCCGCGACCAGGTGGCGGCAGTGGTGAAAAAACTGGTGATCGAACAGCTTGGGCTGCGGGAGAAGCATTATCGGGAGGAGGCCGATTTTGTGAAAGAGCTGGGGATGGGATAATCCCGCCAGGGCTTTCCATCCACGGGCCGGCCGGTAATAACCAATCGCTGCTCAATCCATTTTGCGGTAGTCCACCACCACCCCGTCGATGAGGAACTTGGACCCTTCCCGGGTGGGGCGGCCGCCGGCCGGGGCCAGGACAATCACTTGTGCCTGGTTGGCGGCGCAGGGAATGGATAGGCGGCCCCGGGCCTGGCGCCGGAGGAAGCGGCCCGCGACGGTGTCATAGAGGTCGCACGCGGCATCGCCCACGTCGAAGGGGATGGTTTTGGGTTCGCCGTATGGATTGTGGGCCAGGAACGTGGGGTAGCAGGGGGGGCGGTAATAATCCGTTTTGGTGAGGTTCCAGACGATGATGCCGGGCACCTCCGTGGGCTGGCAGATGGCGCCCAGGAAGCCGATGTGATGACCCATGTAGAGGGAGATGTTATCCGGGGTTTGGCTGAAGCTGGTTTTGTCCAGCCAGTATTGGGCTCGGTTGGCCGGGCTGTATTTGCGGCTGAAGAGCGCCAGCGGATCGCCCGTGGCATAAGGCTGGAAGCGATGCCCGGCATCGGCGTGGTGCGCCTCGGTGCGGAAGCCTTCGTAGGAGAATAGGAAGCCCTGGCCATCCGGCAGCGACTGGCGCCACTCCCAGTGGTCCTGGTGGTCCCAATCCAGGTCAAGGCCGAGGAAAAAGCGGCAGCTATTGGCAGCGTTCAGGGCGTAGCGGGCGGCGGCGCGGGCGAAGCGTTGATCGTAGCGCACCAGGGGGAGCAGCCAGGCCGGAGCCTGGTAGCTGCCCATGGCAAAAGCGTAAAAACCGTTGCCCTCCGGCTTCCGCCACCAGGCGCCGTCGAGGCCATCGCAGTGCCGGCCGTCCAGCCGGGTGCCGTGCGTGATGGCCCAATGGTGGACAAAGCCGGGCAGGCGGGTGTAGTCGCCAAACCAATTGTCCAGCATCCGGGCCAGGTCGAAATGGTCCCCGTGCTCGGCATTGAGGCGGGCCATGACCAGCGGCCCCATGGCGTGGGAGATTTCATAACGGCCGGGGTGCTCGAGCTGCCAGCGCAAGGCCGCCCTCGCGCACGCGAGGTAGCCGGCCTGGCCGGTCCATTGGTGGCCGGCATACAGCATCCAGGCCAGGCAGGAGGCGTTGCCGGGATTCCAGTCGAGGCCGGTGGCGGTGGTTCGGCGGGCGGCGATGTCATAGCCTTGTTCCAGGTTGGGATGCTCCGGGCAGCCCATGTCCTGGGCCATCTGCAGCACGAAGGCGAATTGCCGGCCAAGGTTTTGGCGGTAAGCGGGATCGTCACGGTTCAGATCGGTGAGCATCACGCCCAGCGCCAGCGGCCAATAACCATAGATCACGTGGCTGATGACACCCCCTTTTTGGCCGATGCGGTTCTGGTAAACTCCATCCGCCTCGGAGAACCAAGCCAGGCAGCTGCGCGCCCAGTCGAGGCCATGGAGGCCGCGCATGTCCAGACCGACCAGCTGGGCGCCGGCCACACCCGCCAGGCAGGCAATCGCTTCGCCGCCGGTGGGGTCCGGCTTGCGGCCGGGATTCAGGTAGGCCGGGAAACCGAAGCGGGAGCGGTCGGACGTCAGAGCCACCGCGGGCAGGCCGGGGCCGCGGGCCGCAGGATCGAATACCAGGCGGTAATAATTGGAGGCGGTCAGCCGCCAATCCAGGATGTGCAGCGGTTGCGGCACGCCGGGCATTTTTTCCACCCACGCGATGCTGGCTTGGGGCTCCGCCGCCGCCACAGTGGCGCAGGCCGCCATCGCCGCCAGCCAGCCCAGGCCCGTTGTTTTTCGCAAGGAACAGTTCATGGGCGGTGAAGATCGCAAAAGAACTGGGGACAATAAACCATAATCGGCTGATCCCTGGCGGCCGGGTGGGGTGAACACCCCATAGCGTTGATGGAAGTGTGCTGTATATAATGCGGGCATGAATGTCGGCGCGCTTGGACGCTGCCGGTCATTGAGAACGGGTTTGTTGGCCGGCCAAGCGGTTGTTAATCGTGCCCAATAAACTCCGCTGTTTTTTATCGGCAAAGCCATTTATGAAGACGTTCCTGGTCCATGTGCGCGACGATAATTTCTGCCGGCTGCTGCCTGCGGAACTGGACCGGTCCCAAGCCAACAGTGGGCGGATCAAGGTGATGGCCTTCCCGCCCCTGGGGATCCAGACTCTCGCGCCGGTTTTGCGCCAGCGGGGACACTTGGTGCGGATGTTCGACACCTGCCACCCGCAGATGAAGGCGGAGGATATCGCCCAGACAGCCGCCTTGGAACAGCCCGCCGTGATTGCGCTGTCCTTTCTTTCCACCACCACCTATCCCGCAGTCAAGAGCCTGGCCCGGCGGCTGAAGGCTGAGGCGGCGAAAACGCCAATTGTCGTGGGCGGTGCTTTTGCCACCTTGAATGCGAGCCGCATCCTCAGGGATTGCCCGGAAATCGACTGCGTTGGGGTGGGGGAAGGCGAGGAGTTGCTGCCGGAATATCTGGATTGCGGCGGGGATCCAAGGCCGGTGGCTGGCCTCGTCTGGCGGCACGGGGGAGTCCTTGTGGAAAACGCCCGGCGGCCACTCCTCCAGAACCTCGACCAGTTTCCCTATCCCGACCGGACCAGCCTGCCCATCGACTACATAGAATCCCTGCCGCTGGATGTGCCGGCGGTGCTTTCCCTGGATAAATTCTGCACCGTGCAGACCTCGCGCGGCTGCCCGTATTCCTGCACCTATTGCGGCATCCCCACGCTGGGCGACGGCCGCTGGCGCAGCCGCTCGCCGGAACATGTCCTGGGAGAATTGCGGGAGCTGAACCGCATGGGCTATCGCTCCATATACCTCACTGACGACCATTTTCTGATCAACCGCAAACGCATCGAGGCGATCTGCCGTGGCATCATCGACCAGAAGCTGGAGTTTCGCTGGGGCTGCGAAGGCCGGGTGGATTCGGCCGGAATCGCCCAACTGCCGCTCCTGCACCGGGCCGGCTGCAATTTCCTGGCGTTTGGTGTGGAAGCCGGCACCCAAAAGGTGCTGGACCGGCTCAATAAGAAGCAGACGCTCGCGCAGGTGGAGGTGGCAGTCCGGGAGGCCAAGCGGCAGGGAATCGCCCGGGTACACGGATTTTTCGTCGTGGGTTCGCCCGACGAGACCGCGGACGATATCGCCGAAAGCTTCCGCTTCGCGGCCCGCCTGGAGCTGGACACCTTTGGCTTCAATCGCCTGTGCGTTTATCGTGGAACGCCCCTTTGGCGGGAGTATGTGGAGCGCGGGATCATCGACGATGAGCGGGATTGGCACAAGTGGTTCAAGTGCTCGGATATCGATCCCGCCGCTTTGCCCAGCGCGGAAGTCAATGGCCTGCGGGCCAGAGGTTACGCAGGGCTTTTCCTGAACCGCCTTTTTAAGCGGCCGATCCGGACCTGGAAACTCCTGCGCGCCTTCGGCCGCCACATGAAGGGTTCCGACCTGTTAAAATTACTGAGCAGTCCATTCCGCCGCCGCCATCTCACGCGGAAGCCTGAGCTGCCAGCCCGGATGATTGATTTGGGGCTACAGGAACCGGATCGTCAAGCGGCTTCCGGCGCCGGCTGGCTGCCACACCCGGTGGTAAACGCACCTGGAAGCCTATCCAACGCTTCACCGTCAGGGGATTAGAGTCCCATCCGAGCAGGAGCTAATTTCTGCTGCGAGGACTGGCTGGCAGGCGATAAACAGGGAATGGTTTGATCCATGCGACGGCGATTGGTGGCCGGCCAGCCAAGTGCGCTTGCCAGGGGGTCGATGGCGAGGCAGATTAACCGTATGGAATGGTATTTGGCATCGATATTCGGCTTGGGATTGATCCTGTGGCTGGCCTTGAAACGGGCGGCCTTGGTGGCTCCCCAGACGGCGCGCGACTACCTCAAGCAAGGGGCCAAAGTCATCGACGTGCGCAATCCGGAGGAGTTCCAATCCGGCCATTTACCCATGGCCATCAACCTGCCCCTGGACGAGGTTGCCCAGCGCATCACCCGCGAGGCGCCGGACAAAGACGCCATCCTCCTGCTCCACTGCCTGGGCGGTTTCCGCAGCGGTGTGGCCCAGCGCACCTTGCGGCAGATGGGCTACACCCGGGTTTTCAATCTCGGCTCCCTGGGCCGTGCCCAGAAAATATTTCCCGCGCAGCCCTGATCAAATGGCGATTGACTCCCCCGGCTTATTGCGCGATACAGGCTTTGAGGATCGGATCATTCAAAAAGGAGAACACTCGGCAATGAATACTCGAATACGGCAATTACTGGGATTGGTGATGGGCGGGTTTTGGCTGGCGAACGCGGTTTCCGGATCGGTGGTCACGGTTTCGTATTACCGCCTTGGGGAGAGCGACCCGGGCGCCACCGCCGGCCAGGCGATGGCGGCGGCGGCCACTGACTCGGGCGGGGCCGCTGATCTGCAGCAAGTGGGCACGGCGCCGGTTTATTCCTCGGATACGGGGGTCAACGGCAGCACGCTGTCCATGGAAGTCAATGGCGGTGGTTACACTAATGCCACCCCGCTGGTCACCCTGGCGGATAACTGGGGCTTGGAGGCCTGGGTGCAGGCGGCCAGCCCAAGCGCCACCAGCTGCATCGCCTACAACGGCAACTCAGCCAACAGCGGCATGGGGCTTTACCAGGTGAACGATCAATTTGTGGGGCTGGTCGGGGGCGTGGCTTTCGTGGGTGGTGAGCCGGTGGTGGCGGGCAGCTGGGTGCACCTGGCCCTCGTGCTGGCCAATGGCGCCACCACGCTTTATGTCAATGGCGCACCGGTGGCCAGCGGCGGAGCGCCGCGGACGCCAGCGGGCAGGTTCCAATTGGGCATCCGGGCGGACCGCGCGGAGGCGTTCAAGGGCCGGCTGGATGAGGTGCGCGTGTTCACTTTTGCTCCCGACCAGTTCACGGTGGATGATCTGTTGCTGACGAAAGTGCCGCCCGCCACGCAGCCGCCCACGATTGTGAGCGGGCCCTCAGCCACCCCGAGCGATACGGTTATGGCGGGGGATGCTTTGACTTTGGCCGTGGTGGGGGCGGGTTCACCACCGCTGCGGTTTCAGTGGCTCAAGGAGTCGGTGAACCTGCTCGGGGCGACCAACAGCGCGCTCGCCATCTCCAAAACCACCACCAATGATGCCGGGAATTACAGTGTGAGGATGAGTGGCCTATCCGGCTCGGTGACCAGCAGCGTGGTCAGCGTCAAGGTGCTCCCCGCCGGTTCCCCCGGCGTAACCGCCCTGGCCTACTATCGCCTGGGCGAAAAAGATCCCGGGGCGGCGGCGGGCCAGCCGGGGACCGATCCCTCGCTCGATTCCGCGGGCACGAACCATCTGGCGGTGATCGGCCTGCCGCCAGTGTATGCGGCCGGGACGGGAATCAAGGGGAGCACGTTGTGCCTGGCAGTGGACGGCAGCGGTGGCTACGGGCTGGGCGCCCCGCTGGTGACCAACAATGACAACTGGGGCATCGAGGCGTGGGTGGCCACTGATTCCACGACCGACAACCACTGCATCGCCTACAATGGGAATTCCGGCGGCAGCGGGATGGGCATCTACCAGCTGGGCGACCGTTTTGCCGGGCTCGCCGGCGGGGTGGCGGTGGTGGGCGGCGCTCCCGCAGTGCCCGGCGCCTGGACGCACCTGGCCATCGTGGTGACCGCCGGGACAACCACCTTCTATGTCAACGGCCAGGCGACTGGAACCGCGGGCAAACCCAACCTGCCCAAGGCCGAAGATACCTTCAGCCTCGGGCTGAAGACGGATGCCGTGGAAACCTTCCAGGGCCGCCTCGATGAAGTGCGGGTGTTCAGCGTATTATCCGGCCACTTTTCCGCGGGGGATCTGCTGCTGTCCAGGGTTCCTCCCGGAGCGCTCCCGCCGTTTGTGGTGAGCGGTCCCGCCGCCAGCCCGGGCAACACCGTGTTGAGCGGCGGCAGCTTCACGTTGAGCATCCAGGCGGGCGGAACGGCCCCGCTGCAGTATCAATGGCGCAAAGGGGGCGTGAATATCGATGGCGCCGCCGCCGGCACGGTGTCCTTCACCAACGTTACCACCGCCCAATCCGGCGCCTATGAGGTGGTGATCACCAATATTTATGGTTCGGTCACGAGCCTGGTGGCCTCGGTGACGGTGTTGCCCCCGGGTTCCCCCACGGTGGCGCCGGCGGCCTACTACCGGCTGGGCGAAAAAGACACCAACGCCGTGGCGGGGCAAGCCGCCGGGGATATGCTGGTGGACTCGGTGGGCGGATTCAACCTGGCTCTCACCGGGCTGGCGCCGATTTACTCCGCGGATACCGGCGTGGCGGGGAGTTCGTTATGCCTGGCGGTGGACCAGGGGGGATATCGCTACGAGACGCCGGTGATCACCAATGCGGATGAATGGGGGATTGAGGCCTGGGTGGCCAGCGATACCACCGCCGAAAACCGGTGCATCGTCTATAATGGCAACAGCAGCAACAGCGGCATGGGCCTATACCAGATCGGCGATCACTACCAAGGCCTGGCGGGCGGCGTGGCGCTCATTGGCAGCGTGCCGGTCACCAACGGCGCCTGGGTGCACCTGGCGATCGTCACCAGCGGTGGCGCCACCACGCTCTATGCCAATGGCGTGGCGAATGGGACCGCGGGACGGCCCAATCCGCCGACCTCGGACCAGAGCGCCTTCAGCATCGGGCTGAAAAACGCGGGGACGGAGATGTTCCTGGGCCGGATCGACGAGGTGCGCCTCTTCAACATCACCCTGCCGGGGCAGTTCTCGACGAAGGATCTCCTCCTGACCCGGGTGCCTCCGGGAGGGACGGTGGCGCCGATCCAGATCCGCCGCGAAGGCGGGCAGATCATCCTGACCTGGAGCGGAAACCTGCAGCAGGCTGACAGCCTGGCGGGCCCATGGAACGCCGTCGGCGCAGCGACTTCTCCCTGGACCTTCACCCCGGCGGGCAGCCTGAAGTTCTACCGCGCGGCGATGCCCTGACCGGGATCATTACTCACGGAGGTGGCGCTCGCCTGCTGCGGCGGGCGCCTCACCGGCCATCCCGGTCCCCCCAGTCCAGGACGGGATTGGCCAGCGGCCAACCTTTCCGCCGATCGCCGCTTGGGGCCGGACCGGAACCTCCCCGTTCAGCTCTGCCGGGCGGCTGGGTTGGCCTTTTGTTCGGCAGTGAAGCGCGCAGCCAGATTGATGGCCGCCAGCTTCCGAAGCGAGTCGGAGGGCTTGGAAGGTGCGGGTGGCGAACAGAGTGCAACCAGGTTCCGGACGATCTGAATCGGCGTGACCAGGATGCCCCACGGGAATCCCCACCAACCCACCAAGGCCGATCCCAAGGTACTGCCAAGCTGGTTTTTGATGCCACAGGCCCGGCAGCATATCCGGGGTTTGCTGCTCCAGGAAGTCAGCACCAGAGCGGACCAGACGAAATAGGAGGTATGCACATCCACCGGGCCTTTGCCGCGGCAGACGGGGCAGACCCCCTGGTGGATTTCCCCGGCATATTTCGAAAGAACCTCCTCCGGTATGGAACGTGCCACGATCAGGGTTTGCCCCGAGGCATGGCACGCTGCATTGCAGAATTGCATCCCTTTGTCCCTGACTCCTCCAAACAGGATTAAAGTGTTACAATAGGCGCATCTATTCATGGTGGATAATTTTGCCAGGCCCCGAAACTCAAACTCCAGAGCTACACCGGGCAGACAGTCGGGCCTTGGAAGCAACTGACCAGATTTTCTTTATTGAAACAAGGAAATTATGCGTATGCTCCGGATCTCGCGGGCCTTGGTTGCCCGGCGTTTCAGCCTGGTGATTTGGCGGTTTGCCGAAAACAGGGGATGCTTGTAGTATTCAGGGCATGTCGTTGTTAAACGGAAAAATCGGGATTGTGTTCGGGGTGGCCAACAAGCGCAGCATCGCTTGGGCCATCGCACAGGCATGGGCTCAGCAAGGCGCGCAGCTGGCTTTCACCTATCAGGGCGAGCGGCTCAAGGAAAATGTGGAGGAACTGGCCTCCGTTTTCGGGGCGGACACGCTGTTGCTGCCGTGCGATGTCACCCGGGATGAGGATATCGACCGCGTGTTTGCGGAGCTGGGACAGCGGTTCGGGCGCCTGGATCTGCTGCTGCACTCGGTGGCCTTCGCGCCCAAGGCGGCGCTGGAGGGGGAGTTCCTGCAGACCGGCCGTGAAGCCTTCCGCGTGGCGCTGGATGTGAGCGCCTACTCCCTGGTGGCCCTGGCCCGGGCTGCCGCCCCGCTCATGACCAGCGGGGGAAGCATCGTGGGCATGAGCTATTATGGGGCGGAGAAAGTGGTTCCCCATTACAACGTCATGGGGGTGGCCAAAGCCGCTCTGGAAGCCTGCACCCGCTATCTGGCTTACGACTTGGGGCCCCGGAAAATCCGCGTCAACTGCATCAGCGCTGGTCCGGTCAATACGCTGGCCGCGCGCGGCATTGCCGGTTTCAGCGAAATGCTCAAGCAATATGAGACCCGCGCCCCATTGAAGCGCAACCTGCTGCCCGAGGAACTTGGCGCCACGGCCTCGTTCCTCGCCAGTGACGGCGCCGCGGCCATCACCGGCCAGGTCATCTACGTAGATTGCGGCTACCAGATCATGGGCATGTGAATTTCGGCCCGTTGCCAGCCGTCACTCTTTATGGCACGGTCTTTGGGAGCTGGTTGACGCTTCGCCCTTTTGGCGTCATATTCCGGGATCCGTGCAAAAATAGATTAAACGACATCACGACATGAGTAATAAATCATTGCAAATCACCCCCCGGTTTTCCGCTTGGTTTGCCGTCCTCTCCCAAAGCGCCCTGCTGGTGCTGGGCGGAGCCGGCCGCCTGGCCGCCGCAGAAACCATTCCCGCCACCCCCTTGACCATTCCCAAGCCGGCCGCGGCGAACCAGCCAAAACAGGCTACCCTGCAGGCTGGGGCAGTGGCGCCCGATTTCGTTTCCATGGATCTGAGCGGACGCACGGTGCGGCTTTCCGATCTGGAAGGCAAGGTGGTGGTGCTGGATTTCTGGGCCACCTGGTGCGGCCCCTGCCAGCAATCCCTGCCGCATACCCAGGAGGTGGCCAAAAAGTTCAAAAAACAGGGTGTGGTGGTGTTGGCCGTTTGCACCAGCGACACCCGCGCCAAATTTGAAGCCTGGATGAAGGCCAGCCAGGTGAAATATCCTGACCTCCTGTTCACCTGCGATCCCAACGACCGCGGATCAGCCACCTACGCCCAACGCGCCTCCCAGAAGGATTACGGGGTCACCGGTATCCCAACCCAATTCATCATCGGCCGCGATGGTAAAATCAGTTCGGTCCTGGTTGGCTACAGCGCTGGTGACACGCGCCTGGAATCCGCCCTGGCCAAAGTGGGCCTTTCGGGCCCTGGCGCCGCCCCGGCGAACGCCAAAAAATAATCGAGCCGCCGCGGTGGCCATGGTTGTGGATCTTGCCTTCTGCCACACGCTTGAAACCATGGCGATCCTGGTTCATATTGCCGATGAGCGGAATTCCGCCGGCATCGCCAAATCCGGCCTCAAGCCGGCCAGGCAAAGCGGCGTGGTTTATTTCATGCCGGTTCTGCTCAGCCATTTCGTTTCACACCAGTGGGTGAGGGAATTGCGGCGCTGCGGCGCCCGGGTGATGGTGGGTGTTTATTTCCGGCTGTCTGCGGACGAAGTGGTTTGGGCTGGCAAATACAACGAGAAACACCACCGGCTTGCATTGGGGAAGGCGATCCAGCAGTTGGATCAGCTGGCTGACCCCCTGGGCTTTGAGTTGTTTATTGAGCGCAAGATCAAGGCCTCGGAAATCGTCAAAATCCGGCACCTGCCACAGAAGATCGGCTGGCGGTATAAACCCCATGCTCACGGCGTCAAGCCTTGCGCCTGCCCGGTGTGCAGCCGTGGCGTTTATGGTTCTCAGCGGATTCGGGAGCTCAGTGAGCCGCCTTCCCCAAAGACGCCCTTGGCGGTGTTCCGCCAAAGAATCCTGGAATCCAATGAACCGGAGGTGCTTTCCGAGGCATTGTGGGCCTTCCGGGGACGGCGGCGCCGGAGTGATCCGGCCTTTCTTGGCCGTCTCTTGCATCTCAATCACCCCGATCTCCTCGAAGATCTGGCCGTGGCGCTGGCGGGTTTCCGGCATAAAAACACCCGGCCGCTCCTCATATCATTATGCGGGCATGCCTTGCCCGCGGTGCGCGAGGCCGCCGCTGAGAGTGCCTTTGAAATCTATCGCCAGGACGCAAGATCTCTTCTGGGGGCCGTTGCGGAGGATCCAATGGTCAGCAAAGTTTTGGCGGACAAAGAAGGCGCCTTGGCCGGAACTGATCATGTGGCCGCCATCCCACCGGCGGCTCAAGCCGCGCAGTAAGTTGAGTGCCGCCGCCCAACGATGGTTTGAAAACCAGCAACCTTTCCCAGGCCGGCATTCCTTTCCTCGCACCAACCAGGCGCCGTAATTCGCTCGTTGCGCCCCGCGCCTTCGACCCGCACCGCCCCCCCTCCGCGGAACCTAACAATAACCTTGCATCCCGGCGTTCCACTCGTAGAATATTTCGCGGTTAGGGCAGTTTACGGTTTTACGGAGAGATGGCAGAGTGGTTTAATGCGCGCGCTTGGAAAGCGCGTTTACCGCAAGGTAACGTGGGTTCGAATCCCTCTCTCTCCGCCATTTTCTTATAATCCCCAGCAAAATAAGGCGATTTCGGGAATTTTCATGCCTGAAAAGGCCGGGAAAATGAATGTAAATTGTATGTAACTGGCTGAATTCTCCACCAAAGATCAGGGGGCTTCATGGCAGCAAAAAAACACCGCTGGCCACCTTTTTCGCCTCCTTTGCCCGGATGCTGCCGGTTTTTCCTGCCAAAGCGGATCGCCACCGGGTGGGCCAGTGGGTGCCCGGTGCCCGGTGGGGTGTGTTTTTGCCGGTTACGGTTTCACAAACCGTTGGGACAAATCCTAAAATCGCCAAGGCAGACAAGGCGTTATGCCTGTTTTCATGCGGCTAGCATTTTGAAAGTATGACGGATCTATGACGCCCTTTATCGTTATTTCGTGCAAAAATGCTCCGCCGGGTGGTTGGGACTGGCCAGGTGGTCCGGACTGCCAGGGTGGTGCCGGTGGGTGGTGCCGGACTGGCTGGGCCTCCCAAGTGGCCCGGACAGGCTTGGCGGTTCAGAATCCCCCAGGCCGTGGCAAAGGTGTTTTTGCCGGGAAACGGCCAAAAAGTGTCAAAGAAGCGTCAAATATCGAGCGGGCCAGGTGGGTGGGCAGGTCGGCACAATCGCGATAACGGCTTGGGATATAAGGCGAATTATCCATTTTGCTGGGTGAATCACAAACGGGATATAAACCCGTTGCGCGGTTTCCGGCCACCGTGGGGATCAATTTCGATGCGCCGCATTACCGGACTGCCTGGGACTCCCAAGTGGTCCGGTCTGCCTGGGACTCCCAAGTGGTC
>CAYPCQ010000013.1:0-97182 GCA_964409245.1 uncultured Verrucomicrobiota bacterium | reverse complement strand
GCGGTTTCCGGGTCCGCAGCCACTGCTGGCCCGCATTGGCATAGTTGCCCACGAGTTCCTTCTTTTTGGTGTCCACCGAGATCACCGGGGTCCCGGCCGCCAAGGCGCCGGTCACACAGGCGGCAATATGACGAAACTGCGCGTCCCGGTCCGGGTGATCCTGCCCCTCCTCCAGTTTGCGGTTGCTTTGCAGACTATATTCCTGCAGGTGCAGTATTTGGGCCACCTTGGCATGGCTGACCGGGTGGCCTTGCCGGGTCAATTGGGCGGCCAGGGTGCGTGTGCTCTTGCAGATCCATCGCAAAGGCGATTCTGGATCGCCACGCGTGCCGCCCTCGAGCAGGGGATCCAACGCCGCCAACAAGCCGGAATCCGTTTCGGTGATTGGCTTGCGCCCGCCACCCGGCCGCCGCAGGCGGCCCTGGGCAAGACTTGGGCCAGCCTTGATTTCCCCGATGCCTTTGGCGATCGCCTTGCGGGATAATCCACAAGCCTGGCCGACCAGTGATACGCCACCATGCCCTAAACTGATCGCCTCGCTGGCCGCCGTGAGGCGGCGGGTTCGTTCGTCCAGCAGCGGCCAGATGGCTTTAAACTTTTGCTTTAGTTCCGCAAGGCAACTCATGGTGCAATACCATACCTGCCTTCCAACCACTTGCCACCTTTATTTATTTACGCCGCCAAATTCTGGAATTTAAAAATAAAATTAAAGTTTTCCCGCAAGTTGCCGATAAGGAATGCGGCAGGTCGAATTGGGACAATAAATTCCCACAGGAATTATCTGCCGGGCCAAATGTAATGAAAAATCGGGACAGGCAGACACATGAGCATAGCAACTGAGCTGGCGATTCGCTTCAGTGGCTTGGGGGTTTATTTCACACGGCAGCGGTGAAATGACTGGAATTGCCGCGAACGCCTTTAACTGTAGTGCTGTGTGTCCAAAATCAAAAAGCCCGGAAAACGTCTCTCTTTATCCTGCTGCCCACGAACGGAATCAATCCATGAAAACCAAGCCCGTCCTTATCCGCTGCGCGCTGCTGCTTTTTCTGAATATGGCGGCGCCATGCCACGCGCAGTGGCTGACGCAAGAGATCCCGTTGACGCCCGGTTGGAACGCTGTGTATCTGGGCGTGCAGCCTGTGAAAACCGATTGCGCCTCGGTCTTTGCAGAGTTACCCGTGCAGAGCGTCACGATGTGGAGCAAGCGGGAAACCCGGCTCCAGTTCACCACCGATCCGGCGCAACCGCTGCCCCGCAACCCGGATTGGCTCTGCTGGATGCCTCCCTCGAATCCTCAGTCGTCCCTGAACAGCCTCTTTTCCATTAACGGGGGACAGAGCTATCTTATCCGGCTCCCGGCCAATGCCGCCCCGATCACCTGGCGAATTAAAGGGGCGCCCCTGGCCTTCCGACGGCAATGGATGGCGCAGTCTCTGAATCTGACCGGGTTGCCTGTGCCCGCCGGCAGCGCCACATTCGAAAACTTTTTTTCCTCCGCCCCGGCAATCAAGACTTTGAGTGCCGATGGTGGGGAAGTTTATCAGATCGACAAGGAAGGACGATCAATCCGGATTTGGCAGCCCGCCCGGGCCCAAGTCCAACCCGGTGTTGCGTATTGGATTCGGTGCCAGGACGCCAGCCGCTATGCCGGGCCGCTTCGAGTGACATTGGACTATGGAACTACGCTGGAATTCGGCCCTGGTGCGTGGACACGCCGACTGGCGATGGTCAATGAAAGTCAAAGCGCGCGGACCGTTCAAGTGCGTTTGTGTCCTTCGGAAACGCCACCCACTGGATCCCCGCCGGTGGCGGGCGAAGTGCCGTTGAGCTACAGGGAGCAGGATTGGAGCGGGGATGTGCCTCAGGACGTTTATAAGGCGTTGGCGCCTTCCCTGTCGCGAACGCTGGCGCCCGGCGAGACATGGACGATGGAGCTGACGGTGCGCCGGAACGAGATGCGAGGTAATGCGCCAGGCGCCTCATGGCAAAGCCTTTTGGAAGTCACTGACGGCGGCACGGTGCGGCAGTGGATTGGAGTAAACGCCCTATGAATCGAAAAATAACTATGCAAATCGCAAGGTGCGCCGGGATAATCGGGACTGGGCTGGCCATGCTGATGGCAACTGTGGTGCTCGGCGGCAATTCCAGTAGCACAGGCTTATGGGTCGGCAGCGTGGCCGTGGAGGGCATCAACCGGCCTGGAGCCGAGTCGGCTTCGTGGGACACGACAACCAACCTCCCATCGTCGAATCCCTTTAATTTCCGCGTGATCATCCATGTGGACGCCAATGGCCAGGCCCGGCTGTGCCAGCGAGTATTGCTTGTCTACAGTGCGAATGGCGCAAAAACTACCAATGCCATAACAGGCCAGGTGACAACCAACGGCGCCTACCGGTTGTTGAGCGATGAATCGCAGGTGCCGGCGGCAACGCAGGGCTATCCACAGGCCAAAGTGACCCGGATTAGCTCAGTGAATTTTCCGTTGATGGCGCCCCAGGTATTGAACGGCCAGTTTGGCGTCGGCACTACCCTTAACGGGGCCGTGACGAATGCCTATGACGATCCGATAAACCCTTTTGTCCATGTCTATGCGCCGCTGCACAACAATTTGCTGACGCAAAACGGGGTCAAAACCAAGCTCCCCTCCGGCGCCCAGTCATTCGACATCATCCGCAGCTTGTCCTTCCAATTTGCCGCCCAGGATCCTCTGAAGCCGTCCAATCCAAAGTGGGGCATAGACGAGAATGGCGGCGATTATCGTGAAACCGTCGAAGGACTCTACCGTCCGATCCTGGTCCAAGGCCGGTTCCGAATGCAGCGTCTCACCACCATCGGGCAGTTTGAAAAATGAACCTCTGAAAAACACTATGAAATGGATCTCTAAATTCCAGCACATGTTCCAATTCACCCCTCGCCGGGCGGCCGCACGGCTGACCACAGCCGCCCAGCCCTGGATTCGCCTCGTTCCGTCCGCGTGTTTGCTGGCCCTGCTGGTCTTAACGGGCCTTACGCTCCGCCTGCGCGCCCAGGAGCAAGTGAACGTCCCCGAACTGGTAAACTACCAGGGACGGCTGCAAAGCGTGATGGCAAACAAGAGCTACACCAACGGCCTGTATGACATTGAGTTCCGCATTTGGAATGCCCCGGTCGGCACGAACAAGCTGCTCTGGGCCGAGTCATACAGCTTGTACGTGAAAGATGGATATTTCAATGTGATTTTGGGTCAGGGGGGCAATATCGTTCGCACGCCATCGACGCCGCTATACAATAAATTGCGCGATGTCTTCCGCATCGCCGCCGGACCCACAGATCGATACCTCGGCATCACTGTGAAGCAGGATGAGAACCATCTTGCCATCACAGACAGCCTCGTCGAGTGCGCTCCCCGGCAGCAACTGCTCTCGACGCCATTCGCTTTCCAGGCGCAGTACGCCCAGTACGCCATCAACTCAGGGTCAGATATGTTCATTGCCAACAACGGCCTGCTGGTGATCGGTTCCCCGCTCAGGGCCGACGTGGCGGCGCATTTCAACAAAGGCCTGACTGTATCCGGAGCGAAAGCGGTCCTGGAAAACGACCTGCAAGTGGGGGGCAAAGCGACTTTTTCCGGCAGCGCTTTGGTGGCCGGAGGCTTGGACCTTGCCGGCCAGACGGTTCTGCGTGGGAATATAGATATCAAGGCCACGACGACCGGTGGCGGTTTTGTGCCAATTGGCGCCATCCTCATGTGGTCGGGGACCGATGTCCCTGCAGGCTGGGCGCTGTGCAATGGCAAGACAAACAACAATATTGTGACGCCGGACCTGCGCGGGCGATTTGTCCTGGGCGCAAACACAGATCCCGTTGCCGAAACGAGGCCTGAACACAAAATAAACGAATCCGGAGGAGCTGAAACTCAGACACTCAAAATCGAACAGATGCCTAAGCATACTCATGACCTCAGTGTAAAGGTGTTCGGGTACGCCGCAGCTCGCAACGGCGACAATGAACTGACTGCCGCCCCCAAGATTGGATTTGGGGTGGAGACCAGCCAAACATACACCCCAAAAGAGAGTGGCAGCGGTCAGGCGTTCAGCCTCATGCCTCCATACTATGTTCTGGCGTACATCATACGGGTAAGGTGAGCGGGCGATGTGTCCGTGACACCATAGAATGAAATCTTTTCCTGAAACGGAAGACTCAATGAGAGAGAATCAAACAAACCGAAGTTTTCTGTTCTGGCTCCTGATCGGGCTGGGAGCGCTCGCAAATTCGGTTCTGGGCCAGGCGTTATCGACTACCGATTACGTGAATACCTGGTACCCGCTCGGCACAATCAACAACAATTGGGCGCCCCTTGGCACCTCGTTCTACGGCGGCAGCGATTTCCAGGACGGAGTGAGCCGCACCGACCGCAGCGCGCCCGCCAATGATTACGTGCGCATCGGTCAGTCCCGCTTTGGGATGGCTTTTGGAGCTATCGAAACCACCTATAACCTGGGCCAGGCGCTGCCGGCGCCGCTGAATGCCGACATCGGCAAGCAGCCAATAATCAGGAGCACCGACACCAACAGAGTTACTTGGATCGACTACGACCATAACTTGTATGCCATAGACCAAGGCGCTGTCACCGTTTCCTGGCTGATGAAGGATGGCTCCACCAATCCGATCACCTACACCGTCTCGGACATTCCCGTGGGCCGCCCTGTCAGGCTTTATTGGACCGAGTCGCCTTATCTGGCCCCTTCGGTAAACCTGCCCGTGGCTCCGATTCTCCCGAAAATCTGGTACAACAACCAGATCGCGGACACCAACATGGTCTGGTTGGACACCGGCAACAACCTCTTCGCCAGGAAAGGAGTGCGCGGCAAGTTCCTCCTGACCTACTCCTCCAGGGACGTCAAGGGAGCCACGAACCTTCTGGGAGCGGAGATTGTCGAAGTGCTCGAACCTTCGGTGATAGTGCAGCCGGCAGTCCTGGGCGAGCGATTGCTTCCAGCGACCATGGCCCAATACGGCACTGAGGATCTAACGGCGGAGGTGAGCCGCGGCCTGAAGAACTCAGCGGGCCAGAACAATGAGGAATTTCTTTATCGACACACGCAAGGACGGCAGAAAGATTGGATTTTCGCCGTGCGCAAGACCGAAGCGCCATGGCAGATCGAAGTTTACTGGATGGCCAAGAGCAAGCTCGATGTAAAATGGCCTTTCGAGGTTGACCATTACTCGGCCGGCTGGCCTGCCAACACCCAGCTCTATGTTCGAGGCGACCCCAATTCGGGAAACCGGGGTCCGAGTGTCCAGTTCCCCGACAGTCTGATCGTGCAGCTGATGGATTTTCAGGAGCCGAAGGGCCACGCGATCTTGAGTGGCAAAAGCCTGTCCACGACTCAGCCTGGCCTTTGCCTGTTGCGATACCAGGATGGGGATGAGGTCTTCTTTGAATCCGTGCAATCCGTCTATAACACCGACGCCGACCGCTTCGACCTTCAGGATTGGTCTTGGGACATTGGCCGCGAGTTGCAGCCGGAGCCGCCAAAGACACATGGAGCCATTGATTTCAAAGGGGGCTTTGTGTCGGTGACGAACTTCCCCGGCGGCGTCAAAAGCGCCCTGACGATTGAGGCCTGGGTCAGCCTCCGGAGCCTTGCCCCCGGTAAGATACTGCCGATCGTGCAGAAGGGGGCGCTTGGCTACAACCTGATGGTTACCAATGGCGCATTGGCATGCGGCGATGGCGGAACCCATTGGGCGATTTCCACCGGGCATCTGCCAGCCAACCGATGGGCGCACGCCGCTGTCGTGGCGCAATCCGACGGCTCTGTTCAGTTCTATATCGATGGTTATCCGGCCGGACATGCCGTGTTCGACGATTCCCATCTGCCTTTCGGCGAAGACGGCGAGAATTCCCTGTTTATCGGCCGGTCCGGTGATGGGGCCAACAGCGAAAACCTTGTGTTCGACGGAAGCCTCGATGAGGTTCGCATCTGGTCGTCGGCGCTGTCGAGGAGCAATCTGGCCCAATGGATGAACCGACCCCTTGCGTCCGATCATCCGTCTTATCAGCACCTGGCCGGCGAGTTTCGCTTTGAGGAACAGTCCGGGATCTCGACCATGGGACGCGGCGCCAATGGAACGTTCTACTCAGGTGTTCTGAGCGGCAACGTGGGCTGGCAGGCCAGTGGCGCCCATCTCGAGAGTGAACCCGCTTTCACCGGCTTATACACCCAGTGGCCCGGGTACGTCCAATTTTCCACCGGTGACCGGTTCAACCTCGACCTCTATCATTACCCCACAAACACCTCCGCCACGCCTCCGGTCTCTCAGGTGTTTGCGGTCAACACGGGCCGTCTCGAGGTCTGGTGGGCCAACCAGACACACTGTGGCACGAACTTGGCCATCTTCTGGCCTTCCTTGGTTAATTTCTATACGAATCGGTGGCCTGCGGAACCGTCGCAGATTGTCATTGCCAGCGGATTAGGAACCGCGTCGGCGACCCTCGATCGTGGGGCGGCAGCCTGTCTCTCCTTCGACGGAATTGACGACTGCCTGGAAGCAGGCGACATTCCGAACCTGAGGTTCACCGACAACTTCACTCTCGAGTGCTGGGTCAAACTGCCGGCCGGGGCGGCAGGCGCCTTGCCCTTGTTGTCAAAAGGCATGGATGAATACACTCTCGCGATCAACGCTGGGACGCTGCGGTTCCTGAACAAAATCTCTTCGGGGACACTCGACTATAGCTCCGCAAACAAAGTTCCGGCTGGCAAATGGTCCCATGTTGCCGTCACCTATGCCTCCGGATTGAACGGTCTGCGATTCTACATCGACGGGCAACCCTCGGGTCAGAGCGATCTTCCCCTGGGCGGGCTTGAGCAAGGCTTCGGCGCTCTCTGGATTGGCGCAGGCCAGGCCCAAATAGGAAAGTTTATCGGTCAGATGGACGAAGTGCGTTTCTGGAATCGTGTCCTGACGCCGGCGGAGATCGCCCATTCCATGTATGCCAAAGCCAGCCGCGATGATCGCGGCCTGGTTGCCTCCTATTCATTCGATCCGGAGGACATCACGGATGGCACTCTGATCGACTCGAGCGGCAATGCCAATCCCGCCATCGTTTCCACACCGGCCAAGGCCCCGCTGGAGAATCTGGACGGCATTCCATGGGCGCATCCAGGCCAGAGTTTTGCCCAGCAACAGCCTAAGATTTACTACCAGAACAACCCGGCCCTTCCCGGATATAATCCTAACGAAGAACATGCGTTGGTCGTCGGAGACATGGTGTATGCGTTGCGGGACGACTTTAACACCGCCAGCGATCCCGCGCATGTCCTGGTCCAGTATTCGCCCGCCGAGATCAGCCCGCGCCAGGCGATGGCTGTGTTCAAGGTCGTTCAAACCAACGATATTTACTCCTTCAGGAGGGACATCGTTGCGGGCAACATGATCCAAGCGCCATTGCCGCTCAGCCTGTTGTCGCCCGCCAACTGTTCTGAAAGCTACTACACCCCCGACGATAAAACCAACGCTGTCGCCTGGCGCGACCGCAACAACGCCATTTGGGCGCAAAATGCTGCCGATGATGGCATCAACACGGCCAGCCTCACGATGCGGTATTACTACCCTGTCCAGGAAAGTTTCAGTTTTCCGGGCGAAAACACACCGCCGTCGGTGGGAGACCACATCCCCTGGCTCAGCGGCCATAATGTGGATCAGCTCCCAAGAGACTGGGTGTACACTGTGAGCTGGCCGGAATCGGCGCCGGTAATGAGCGTCGTCAGTACGCTGATCGAAGCCCGGGATGGGCTGCCTGCAATCCGAGGCCAGAAGAGCGTGGACATCCTCTATCAGCAATCGTTCCATACAAATTCGCAAAACAGCGTGGCACTTCTGGATCCGACAGTGAAACGGACGGCTTCTCTGGCCCAGGTGCCCTCCGATATCAAGAGCTATGTGGATCCTGCCACCGGTTACACCTACTTTAACGAGCTCCCTCCCGACCTGAGGGAACGGCTTTACTGGAATCCCAATGCCGTCGGCGGACCTGCGCTGGAGTTGATCGGACAATATAAGGAAATGACCGACAGCCGTTACAACTATCTTCGGCTCAATGTGCTTGGCGACTCCAATCGGGTCGCCGCCTTGAAACTGGCCAAAGCCGGCGGCGATTGGGCGATTGCCATAAATAAATTGCCCAAGGATCCCGTGATCTTGACGAACGACACAAAATCCTTCGATTCACTTGCCCTCTCGGCGGGCGTGGGCCAGGGGCGTGGATATGTCACGCTCGTGTTCAACAATAGCAGCAGCACGAATCGCAGCGGGGTTCAGGATGGCGATGTCATCGACCTGAAGGTTATCCGGGTGGACCAGCCCAAGTATGTGGGCAAGCTGGATTCGATACTCTCGACCAATCCATTGGATCAGCAGCAAAACATGCGCTATACGGCTGATTTCGCGGGCAAGCCTCAAAGCTATGAATTCCAGTGGCAATATGCATCCGGAAGCAATCCCGATTCTTGGAACGATTTCGGTCCTTTGGCGCAGGGGCAGGACAGCATCACCCTTGGCGACGCGGGCCTCTTTGGCTTGTCGGATCACTGGATTCGCTGCCGTTACCGGGCGTTTGAGGCATCGGTCCAGAAGGAGGTGGGAACAGAGTGGAGCGAATGGACGCCGCCGGCCCTAGCCGAGGGTTGGATCAAGCGCGTGATGAATGACATCACACCTTATGAGCAACGGATCAAGAACTTCCATCAAGGGCTTCTGACCACCCTGGACATGGTCGCCCAGGCAGGCCCGCCGTATGCGGGGGATGTGCCTCTGAACATTGAATCGCTTAACCAGAATGGCCTCATCCAGATTTACCAGACTGTGATCGAGAAAGGCAGGAAACTCAGCATCGACTCAGGTTTCAACGACCCCGATGCAAGCCAGGCGATGCTATTGGCCGCCGGGCGCCTCTCAGATCTGTATATGCTGCTGGGCAACGAGGCCTATGCGGACGCTCTCGATCCGACAATCGGCCTGGGCACCTCAGATCCGGTCTGGGGCAGCGCGGCAGCATCGATCTTTTGCTTTATGAACCAGGTGCCAACCTTGCTGGACGAGGAACTGGCGCTCCTGCGGGGACGCGACGACTCACGCTCTCCATCCATCGACACCTATCCGGTTTATAACCGCTTGTTTTGGAATTTCACTGGGGATATCACAGGCGGCGAAGTGGCGTATGCATTGAACTATGACATCCGCGACGCCAATGGCAAGCTGGATGGCGTTATTAACGAGGCGGATGCCCGGGCGCTTTATCCGCAAGGCCACGGCGATGCCTGGGGGCATTACCTTTCCTCGATCAAGGCCTATTACTCCCTGTTGCACAACACCAACTTTGTCTGGATTCCCCAGTCCGAAGCAGTCAACGTCGGCACGGAACCGGTCAGCGTCTCCTACCTTCACGAGCAGCGTTTCTGCCAATCGGCCGCCGCCAAAGCGCGGACTGGCGCCTTGATCGTCGGCGACACCTATCGGAGCCTCTTTGCCGGAGAGGACACCGACACCTGGCAGACGATGCGGGACAGCAACACGAACCGGTGTTGGGGTGTGGCCGAGTGGGGCAGTCGCGCCGGGATGGGTGCCTATTTCGATTGGATCGTGGGCAATGCCCTGCTGCCCGGCCGCGATAATAATCCGGCGCATTCGGGCATCGGCCTGATCGACCGCAAGACCGTGCTGGAACTGCCTGAGATCACATCGCAATATGGCGCTGTGCAGGATCAGGTGGATCGCGCCGACGGCGGGATGAACCCGCTGGGGCTTGCCAACGGGGTGGTTCCCTTCGACATCAGCCCGGCGGATGCGGATGCGGGACAGACCCACTTCGATCAAAGCTATGCGCGCGCGGTCGATGCCTGGCGCAACGCCATGGCGGTGTTCGACAACGTCCGCTTCAACGCGCAGGCCCTTCGCGACCAGGCGGAAAACCAGGAAACGTTCAATAAGACCGTGGCCGAGGCCGAGATCGATTTCACCAACCGCCTTGCCGAGATTTATGGGTATCCCTTTGCGGACGATATCGGGTCTGGAAAAGCCTATCCGCAAGGCTACCAGGGACCGGACTTGATTCACTACAATTACATCGACACCGAGTATATCACGGGATTGGCCAACACCGGGCGGACCATAGCGGTGACCTTGACGAATATAACGGTGGATGCGGCCACGGTTGAGGAATCATCCCCCCACCTTGCCAGCGAGACCCAGACTGTTGAATTCTATATCGGCGCCCAGGGGCTGCCCTCGAAACCAGCCAATTACACAGGCCAGCGCCGGGCCGAAGGCCGCGTCCAGATGGCGCTCGGAGAGTTCGTTCGAGCCCTGACCGACATGCGCCGATCGCTGGACGAGTTTCACCAGCTCAACCAGGATATCCAAGAACGCGCGGAAATGCTGCGAGCCAAGTCCAGCACCTTCACGGACATCAATGCCGAGATGGTGGACGCAGAAGACTACGTGAAAAAGAACAACCTCGTGATTGCGTTCTTGGCCTGGATGGCGAAGGAGGCCGAGGTGATGGCCGAGATCGCGGCCAAGTTTGGAGAGGCCATGGCGGAGGAGATTCCCACGGGCATTCACGAAGTGTTCAAATTTGCCCATGGTGTCCCAAAAGTGTTGGGCGCCGGCGTCTACAGCGCAGTCAGAGTTATGCAGCCTTTCTACGAGACGAAGGAGAAAGTCCTGGAACTCAATAATGAAGAGAAGGCAAAGGAAAGCGAGCGTCTGATCAAGGAGAAAGAACACAATCTCGAGCTCGAGGACGACCTTGCCGAACTCCGCATCCTGGCCCGCTCACAGGAGACGAAAAATCTCGAGGTGCAAACCCTGCTCGCAGCCGTCGATAGCGCGCGAATGGGATATGAGTCGGTGTTGGCCGAGGGCCAGCGCTTGCAGGTGGAACGGGAGACGTTCCGCATGCACACGGCCGGCACGCTTCAGGCGGACCGTTACCGCAATATGGCATTTCGCATATTCCGCAACGACGCCCTTCAGCGTTACCAGGCAGCCTTCGACCTGGCGGCGCGTTATGTCTATCTCGCCGCGAAGGCGTATGACTACGAGACCGCGCTTCCGCTCGCAACCAGCGCGACGCTCTCCGGACGCAGCTTGATGGCGCAGATTGCCCGGGCCCGGTCGCTGGGCCGCTGCAGCATTGTCAACGAGACCTTCGACTTGCCCGAACCGCTGGCAGCAGGTGCAACGGGGGATCCGGGCCTGGCCGATATGCTGGCTCGTCTCAAGGCCAATTGGGGGGTGCTGAAAGGCCGCTATGGATTCAATAATCCGGAGAATGAGACTGGGCGTTTCTCTCTGCGCACCGAGTTGTTCCGCATCTCGCCCGACTCGGAAGGCGACGCCGATTGGCGCTCGAAATTGGGCGGCTGCTACGTCACGAATCTGCTCTCGGTTCAGGAGTTCAAGCGCTTCTGCCTCCCGTTTGGACCGGTGGCGGCCGCCGAACCGGCGCTGGTGATCCCCTTTGAAAGCACGATCCAATTCGGCAAGAACTTTTTCGGCTTCGACCTGGCGGCTGGAGACAACGCGTATGATTCGAGCCGTTTTGCCACCAAGATTCGCAGTGTGGGCGTCTGGTTTGCGAATTTCAACAACGTGTTCAACACCAATCTGGATCACGGTGGTGGTCTGGCCAACATGCCGCGCGTGTATCTGATCCCCATCGGATTGGACGTCGCCCGGGTGCCCTCGGGTGACCAAACCCAGTTGCGGACATGGGCGGTATTTGATCAAGCGCTTCCCGTGCCCTACCCGCTGACCCAGGAGGATCTGGTGAATCCGAACTGGATTCCGCTGCAGGATTCCCTTGGTGGCGGATTTGGCACGCTGCGCAAGTATCCGGCGCTGCGCGCTTATCACGACGCCGGGTTCGATGTTTCCGAAATGACATACAGTTCGCGGCTGATCGGGCGCTCGGTATGGAACACCCGATGGCTGCTGATCATTCCGGGCCGCACGCTTCTGAGCGACGGCGATGAAGGCATCCAGAGATTCATCCACGGCGCCAAGACCGCGGGCGTTCGCGATGAGAATGGAATCAAAGATATTCGCATCTTCTTCCAAACCTATTCCTATTCTGGCAACTGAAATGAATGACGCCTTGATAGCTTATCCCCATTTTATTCTATGAGCATCTCTCCTGTAAAATTTTCTCGCAGCTGGCGGCTTGGGCCGCTGTCGCGGTTGTTTGCCGCCTCCGGTCTGGCATTGGGTGTCTGCCAGGCTGGCGTTCCCCAGCCCCCTTGTGTTTACTATGGGCAAGCCCGGGACGAATATGGCAACCCCTATGTGCGCGATGCGGAGGTGATCCTCCGGGTTGAGGGGCGTGTGTGCAGCCGCTGGCCCATCCTGGGGATGCTGGCGCCAGGTGTGAATTTCAAATTGCCCCTCGCACTGGACGATGGCGTTGCCGCCCCTTATGCCGGTTATGCCGCCCACCCTGGGCAGGCTATCGCCATCTCGGTGCGCACGCTGGGAGGAGAGCGCCCGATCCTTGAAACCCGTGCTTTGGCCGCGGGGCAGGCGGGAGATATGCTTGGCATTTATGTCACCACCGGCACGGATGCCAATGGCAACGGCTTGCCCGACGCGTGGGAACAAATGTTGGTCGATAACTCCGGCGGCGCTTTGGCTGACATATCTCAGGTCCAGCCCGGGGATGATTTCGACGGGGATGGGGTCTCCAATCTTGACGAGTACCGGGCTAGAACCTACGCGTTCCTGAGCGACGATTTCCTGAAGGTCGAGGAAACGGTCAGGCTGGCGAACGGAAAATTGCGCTTGCGTATCCTGACGGCCGCGGGCACCCATTACCAGATATATGCCGCCAGCCAGGCCGGCGCCGACGCTCTATGGCATCCAGCGAAAATGACTCTTGGCGAATCGAATGCGGCCGTGCCGTGCGACGCTTTTGTGGGCGATGGGAACTTTGTCTCGGTTTATGTGGAAATGACGGGCACAATTCAATTTTACCGTGTGGTGGTCCAATAAGCGATTTGCTGAAGAACTCCGATATCCCGATCTCATTATGAAAACGATTCCCTTTTCCTGTTGGCTGGCGCTCCTTCTTTTGGGAATGTCCAGATCAGGCGCATTGGCCCAAAGCACTCCGGCCGCGCCCCAAATTACCGCCTTGTCGAAAAACGGGCAGTTGACCTTTTCAACGGTGCCAGGCTTTACAAATTACTTTGTCGAATGGGCGCCGACGGCCGAAGGGCCTTGGACCAATTCGTGGGAGCAACTGAAAATCCTTCAGCCCGCCGCCAATACGATCACGGTGTCCGTGCCGATGTTCTATCGCGTAACCGCTCGCGGCACGCCCGTGGTGGTGCCGCCGGGAATGGAATATGTGCCCCCCGGCGAATTTCTGATGGGCGATATTATCTACACCAACAGTTTGGCATCGCCCCTCCACACCGTCTTCGTGAGCGCCTTCTTAATAGACCGTTTCGAGGTCACGCAAGCGATATGGGATGACGTGGCGGACTGGGGGCGCGCTCACGGCTACGAGTTCGACTCCCCCGGTTTCGCGGATGCCTCGGACCACCCGGTTGGCGACATGAGCTGGCACGATGCCGTCAAATGGTGCAACGCCCGGTCGGAGCGGAACGGACTGCAGCCAGTCTATTACACCGATGGTTCGAAGGCGGCAATTTATCGCACGGGGGCCTTGAATTTAACCAATGGATGTGTGGCCTGGATGTCATCCGGCTACCGGCTCCCCACCGAGGCAGAATGGGAGAAGGCCGCTCGAGGTGGCTTGCCGAATCAGCACAACGATTGGGAAAATAAGGAAACCAACTACGTGATTTCCGTCTTCGGCAAAATGGCCAACTTCTGGGACAGCGGCGATCCCTACGATAACGGCAGCACGCCGGTCGGTTTTTACAATGGCTTTCAGACCGTCGGCGGGATGGATATGAAGAACGGATTTGGATTATACGATATGGCAGGCAACGTCGCCGAGCTTTGCTGGGACCGGGTGGGGGCTTACACCTCCAACCGCCAGGACGATCCACGCGGACCCGATTCCGGGGATCTGCGCATCGTGCGTGGCGGCTCCTGGTATGACGACCCCCTAAAACTGCGGCTGGCGGTCCGGCAGACCCAGTATCCCCATGTTCCCGCGCTCGACGTGGGATTCCGCTGCGTTCGCACTGCGGGACCATAAACGCCCACCGCATCATACAGCGGCCCGCTTCCATCTGCCGGCGGTGCGGATGGGATGCTTGGCCGTATTCAGGCCCTTGGCTCCGCGCTGCCGGCCTCCTGAGCCAGCCTTGTCCACGGGCCCGCGGATCGTCCATCACTTGTCTTTCCCTCCGCTGGGTGTTATTTCATTGCCTCAATAAATATGAAGGTTTGCGATTACCTGGCCGCCCGGAAGCCCTTGTTATTCTTTGCGGTCGTTTGGTTGTGCTCGGCCAATGCGGTTCCGGCCGCTGAGAACCCGGTTTCCACCCATTCCGCCCTGTATGAAGAGCCGCTGCCGGTCCTGCCGGAGCCGGTCCGGCATTTCACCGCCCACGGCGGTGACTGGCTGGCGAGCGCCGGGGAGGTGCGGGTGTCGGGCGGTTCCGGGCCGAAGCTGGTCAGCGAGGAGCCGGCGTTCACCACCGGGGAGGTTGGGGTGGAAATGTTCTTCAGCGACCGGCGGGAGGGGAATGCCGGGCTGATTGTGAAGGTGCGGGAGGCGGGGGAGGGGGCGGATGCGTTCATCGGCTACGAGGTGGCGCTTTTCCCAAGGCAGCAGCACCTGCTGGTGGGCAGGCATTGCCACGATTTCCACGCCCTGCAGGAGATCCCCTGCGCGGTGCCCACGAACCAATGGCTTTCCATGGTGGTCCGCCTGGCCGCCGATTCGCTCGAGGTGGTCATCGATGGCCGGGCCATCACCCGCTGCCGCGATCCCCAAAGCCTGCTGGTCTCGGGGACCGTGGGCCTGCGGCCGTGGCAGCGGGAGGCGCGCTACCGGAACCTGTGGGTGAACACCGGGCGGGGGAAAAAGCGGCTCCCGTTCGAGCCTGCCCCGGTCCTGGGCGCTCCGCTGCTGGACACGGTGGCGGTGCCGCCGGTCGCGTTCCTGACCCGGCATCCGCTAAGCTCCCCCAACACCATCAGCTGCGATATCTGGCAGAGCCGGCCCAGCCGGCCGGGTTGCGGCCTCCACATTTTCGATCCGGCCAGCCCTGGGCGGCCCGTAAAGACGATCTTCAGCGATCCGCAAGGGTGCATTTACGATCTGAACCTCTCCGCCGACGCGCAGACGTTCTTTTTCTCCTACCGCAAAGCGGGTGAGCCTTGGTGGCACATCTACCGCATCGGCGCCGATGGCCAGGGGCTGCGCCAGCTCACCGACGGGCCATTTTATGACATCGCCCCCTGCCCGCTGCCGGATGGGGAGCTGGTGTTCGTATCGACGCGCCGGGGCGGCTACACCTTGTGCCAGCCCGGCCCGTCCTCCAACCTGCACCGCATGGCCGCGGACGGCTCGAACATCCGGTGCGTGAGCATGAATACGCTGGCCGACTTCAGCCCGCAGCTGCTGCCGGACGGCCGGGTGCTCTTCACCCGCTGGGAATACGTGGACCGCGACCTCACCTTCCGCCAGAGCCTCTGGACCCAGAATCCCGATGGCACCGGCTACCAGTTGTTTTTCGGCAACACCGTCCGCGATGTGGCCACCTTTTGGCAGGCGCGGCCGCTCCCGGGGCGCACGGATCGGGTGGTCGCCACGCTGGCGCCGCACCATGGCTGGCCCCATGGCGCGATCGGCCTCATCACCACCCGCCAGGGGCCGGAGGCCCCGCGCGGGAAGGGCTACGCCTATATCACCCGTGAATTCCCCCACATCGGGGACCAGGCCGCCGAATGGTCCTACCGCGATCCGTTCCCGCTCTCGGACCAGGTCTTCCTGGTGGCCTACGGCGGCGAGGTGAGCCGTTACCGGCTCTTTCTGCTCGCTGTGTCCGGCCACAAAAAGCTCCTTTATGAGGATCCCGCGATCGGTTGTTACAACCCGCTGGCGCTCCGCCCAACCGCGGCCCCACCCCTCATCCAGCCCCAGGCCGCCCGCCCGGATGGGCCGTCCGGCGCCTTCCTGCTGGTGGATGTTTACCGCGGGCTCCCGGGGATCGAACGCGGCCGGGTGAAATACCTGCGGGTCATGGAGCAGGTGCGCAAGACCGAGGATCTGGTGAGCCGCGCGTTCGATCAATCGCCCGTGATGAGCTACGCCACTTATTACGCCAAGCGCTGCTGGGGCACCGTGCCGGTCGAGGCGGATGGCTCGAGCTATTTCCAGGCGCCGGCGCTCCGCGAAATTTATTTCCAGGCCCTCGACGCCGAGGGCCGCGAGCTCCAGCGGATGACCTCCGGGGCCCAGGTGATGCCCGGCCAGACCGTGAGCTGCATCGGCTGCCACGAGCCGCGCCAGGCAGCCCCGCCCCGGGGCAACCCTCCGCTCGCCGCGCTGAAGCCGGCGCAAAAACTTACGAACCCCGCCTGGCTGAAGGACGGCATCGTGGATTTCCCCACCGTGGTCCAGCCGGTGCTCGACCAATACTGCGTCCGCTGCCACGATGGCGCGGCACCATCCGGCGGCCTGCTTCTCAATGGCGACAAAACGCGCCTCTTCAGCATGGCCTACGACCACCTGCTCGGCCGCAGCCGCTCCTACCGCCAGCACGACATGGCGACCGGCGAAATGCTGCCCGCCGAGCAGGCCCGGCCCAAGCCGCTGGTCCATTTCTTCTGGCTCCTGCGCACCCCTTCCGGGGTCAACCAGCCGCTTTGGACCGGCAGCCTCGCCAGCCGCCTGCTCGACTACGTGGACACCGAACACTGCGGGCGGAAAATCCCCCGGGAGGATCGCCAGCGCATTTACCTCTGGATCGACGCCAATGTTCCCTATTACGGCACTTACGCGCATAGCCGTCCGCAGTCTCCCGGCCGGCGCGACCTCTGCACGGAGGTCGCAACCGGCGCCGATTCGGCGTGGTTCGCGCGGGATTTCCTCGGCGTCTATCGCCGCGCCTGCGAATCGTGCCACGGCAAGTATCCGCACCCGAACGACCACGCCAATATCTGGGATGGCCGGCTGGCGTGGATCGATTTCACGCGCCCGGAGCTGAGCCCCGCGCTCACCGCGCATCTCGCCCGGCCTTTCGGGCGCGGCCTCACCAACGCCGTCAACGGGCAGCTGCCCCCGGTGTTCGCCACCCGGGCCGCGCCCGATTTCCAAGCTATGCTCCAGGCCATCGAAACCGGGCGTCAGCTCATGCTGGCCACGCCCGAGGCCGACATGCCGGGATTCAAAGGCCTCAAAAAAGAAACCGTGGCGGACGAGTTGGCCGGCCTGCCCAGGTGACCCGGGCCGGGCGGCCGGCCGGCCAAACCGTGTTTCCGCCCACGTGCTGGCCTCCCGGCTGGGCATCGCCCTGGTCCGAGGTAAAACATCCTGCAATTCGCCTCCAAGCCATCCCCACGTTTTTACCCTGCCCGCCCCAATACCCGGAAGTTGCGTCCTGCCCGCAGGCAATTCCAACCTGGAAAGCGCCCCCGGCCGGTGCACACCAAAACCTGGCGGAGACCTCCACGCTCCGGATGCGCTGCAGGCCACGGAGAGCGCGCGAGCTTTTGGAGTGCGGCGCGGCTGCGCCGCTTTGACCCGCCCTCAATTTCCCATCCCGGTTTTTGAAAATTTCAAATTTGAAATTCTTGGTCCCCTGATCCGTGTATTCCGTGGTTTATTTCCTTTTTTTGCGGCATTCCCCGTTCCACAGCCGCCAGCCACCCTCAGAAAATGCGGCCGCTGATGGTTCCCCAAAGTGCGCCTTGTTCCCCTGGTAATCAGGGCGATTTTCCACCGGCTGGTACCGCTCTGGTTTGCTCCCGCCAGGAGGCTGGCGCACCTGCGGCCTGTTTTAGCGTCCGCGCCGTTTCCTCTTTGGCTCCTCCAGCGTTTCCTTCCGTTTGACACGGCTGGCGGCTGGCTTAGGATCACCTTCCGGTCATGAAAGCTATGAAAAAAGAGACGGTCACTCGTCTGAGCGTGTCCCTGCCATCCGGGTTGCTGCCGCAGCTGGATGAAATGGTGCGGGAAAAGGGTTACAGCAACCGCTCCCTGGCGGTGGCCGACATGATCCGGGACCGGTTGGTGGAACATCGCCAGCAGCTCGGCGCGGAGGAAATCGCCGGCACCATCACGCTGGTGTATGATCACCACAAGCAACATGTGCAGGCCACGCTTACGGACATCCAGCATGATCACCATGCCGCCATCATCACCACCACGCACGTGCATTTGGACCACCACAATTGCCTGGAAGTGCTGGTCGTGCGCGGCCAGGCGGCGGTGGTCAAAAAGATTGCCGATGAACTCATCTCCTCCAAAGGAGTCAAGCATGGCAAGCTTTCCGTCACCACCACGGGCAAAGACCTGCCCGCTTGAGCTTATCCTTCCATTTCGCGCACCCATTCAACTCGTCAATAAACCAACTCCTGATTATGAAAACCTGCCGGATGCCATTCCTGCTGGTGGCCGCCGTGGCGGCCGCAGCCGTTTGGGGTGCAGAAACCGGTTCCAATCCGTCCGCTCCGGCCCCGGCCCCGGCTGGCTGGCACAAGTTTGAGCAAAATCCGGTCCTGGGCGGCGCCTTGGGGACTTGCTTTGACGTTTCCCTCCTCCGGGAAGGGGGACGCTACCGCATGTGGTTTTCCTGGCGCCCCAAAAAAAGCGTGGCCGTGGTTTCCAGCGCCGATGGCATCCGCTGGAGCGAGCCGGAAATCGTCCTCGGGCCCAATCCGGGCACGGATTGGGAAAAAGATATCAACCGGCCGGTGGTGGTGAAACGGGGGGGAACCTATCATATGTGGTACACCGGACAGGCACGGGAGCATTCCTGGATCGGGTATGCCACCAGCGGGGATGGGGTGGCCTGGAGCCGGCAGAGCACAGCCCCGGTGCTCGCTCCGGACCAGCCCTGGGAAAAAGTGGCGGTGATGTGCCCGCACGTGCTTTGGGATGAGCCGGCGGGGCGCTTCCGCATGTGGTATTCCGGCGGAGAACAATACGAGCCGGACGCCATTGGCTATGCCACCAGCCCGGATGGATTGCATTGGGCCAAGCTGGGGTCTAATCCTGTGTTCAAGGCGGCTCCCGCCAACGCCTGGGAACGCCATAAAGTAACGGCATGCCAGGTGGTGTGCCACGGGGGGTGGCATTACCTGTTCTATATCGGCTTCCGGGATGTGGACCACGCCCAGATCGGCCTGGCCCGGTCCCGGGATGGGATCAGTGGCTGGCAGCGGCATTTCGCCAATCCCATCATTCAGCCATCGCCCGGGCAATGGGACCATGACGCCTGCTATAAACCCTATGCCATATTCGACGGCCGGCAGTGGTTGCTCTGGTATAATGGACGGCATGGTTCCGTGGAACAGATCGGTTTGGCCCTGCATGCGGGAGAGGAGCTCGGTTTTTGAGCAGGGGGGGAATCCGGATTGGCTTTTCAAGCTTGAGCTTTCGGAAAAGTTGGGGATTTATTAGCCCTATGCACGAAAAAATTGGTGTCCACAAGGTTGGTCCGAAGTTGAATTCCTGGCTGGCTGCCGTCCTGCTGGCCGGCAGCATCGCCTTTACGGCGCCGTCGGCAGAGGCCAAAACCCGGGCGGAATATGCCCGTGAATTCCGCAGCCAGTTGGCGGGCAAAATCCTGCCTTACTGGTATGATACCGCCCAGGATGCCACCCATGGCGGATACCTGCTGGCGGATGACGGCCAAGGCAAAATCGGGGGGGCCTCGGAAAAGCAGCTGGTCACCCAATCCCGCATGATTTGGGGCTTTTCACACGCCCATCGCAAGGGCTTTACCGATAACCAGCGTAATTACCTCAAGGCGGCGGAACAAGGCTACCGTTTTTTGATCGAACACTTCCTGGATCAGGAACACGGTGGTTATTTCTGGAGCACAGACCTGGCCGGCCGGCCGTTGAATCAGCGCAAAATCGTTTATGGCGAGTCGTTTGTGATTTACGGCCTGGTGGAATATTATCGCGCCAGCGGGGATCGAACCGCTTTGCGGCAGGCGCGGGAGCTCTATGAAGTCCTGCACAAGCGCGCCTACGATCAGAAAAATGGCGGCTGGATCGAGCATTTCGAGCGGGATTGGACACCCATGCTGAAACCGGGGCCGGAGGCGATCGTGGAAGTGGGTGGCTGCAAAAGCGCCAACACCCACCTGCACCTGATGGAAGCCTTGACCGAACTTTATGATGTCTCGCACGACGGGGGGATTCGCAATTCCCTGGCGGAGGCGGTGCGCATCAACCAGACCTATTTTTACCCCAGGAATGCCGGGAAATCCAATTTCCACCGCCAATTGGATTGGCAGCCGGTGACCGGTCCCCAGAGCGCCGGGCTCTCCTATGGTCACAACGTGGAATTCGCCTGGCTGATGATCCGCGCCCAGCAGGTGCTTGGCCAAAAATTGGCTTGGGATCATTTTGACGCCCACCTCCAGCACGCCCTGAAGTTCGGTTGCGACCTGCAGCGGGGCGGATTGTATAATCGCGGCGTTGGCGACCAGCCCGCCACGGACACCGACAAAGTCTGGTGGGTGCAGTCCGAATGGCTGGCCGCCCTGGTCGATGGCTTGAGACACAAGCCCAATCCCGCCTATGCCCAAGCCCTTGGGCAATTGCTGGAATTTATTAACCAACATCAAGCCGACCCCCGGGATGGCATCTGGCTGGACACCGTCACCGCTGAAGGCAAACCAAAAAACCCCGCCAAAGCACACAATTGGAAGGCCAACTACCACGATGTGCGCGGAATGGTTAAATTCATGGAAGCCTTCGAGCGCTGATCCTGAACGGTCATAAATGCTTGGTAATCAATCGGTTGGGATTGAATATCCGGCCCGGGCTGGGGCGTTTGGTGGGTCTCCGCAGAGGTACAGCCGGGTTTCCGTACGGGTTTTTATCGCCTAAATCCTGTTTGACGGCGGCCAGTGGCGCGCTTAAACTGGCCATACATGAATAAACGGGAGAAAGTGGTGCAAGGTCTGAGCGTCGTGGTTGTCACCTGACGCGGCCTGAAGCTTTCTTCCCATCGCTCGCAGGCCGCCCGCAATCCCCGCCAGGGGGAAAGCGGGTTTTTAATTGGGCCGGTGGCGCGAGGAAGGAATGGTTAACCCACAAAAACTTATGCGACATACAATATCGGTTCTGGTGGAAAACAAGTTTGGCGTGCTGACCCGCGTGGCCGGGCTCTTCAGCGGCCGTGGCTATAACATCGATACCCTGAATGTGGGACCCACCCAGGATCCCAGCATTTCCCGCATGACGATTGTCACCCTGGGGGATGACGCCACCCTGGAGCAGATCGTCAAACAACTGAACAAGTTGGTGGATGTCATTAAAGTTAACGACTACCGGTCCGACGAGTATATCGACCGGGAGTTGGTGATGGTCAAAGTGAACACCAATTCCCAGACGCGGCCGGAGGTCATGCAAATCACCAATATTTTCCGGGCAAAAATCGTCGATGTGCAGCCTGCCAGCTTGACCATTGAGATTACCGGGGGCGAAAGCAAAGTGGAAAAATTCCTCGAGTTGATGCAAGCTTTCGGGATTTCGGATCTGACCCGCACCGGCAAAGTGGCGTTGCCGCGCAAATAAAACCGGCAACTATTTTCCAGTTGCGTTTTGAGGGGAGTTTGGGCCGAAATGGGCCAAACTCCTTTTTTATTATAACTCAGCAGTTGCATTTCGCATGGGTTGGGCTAAAACTCTCCTCCGTGCCACCTGCCAGACGAGCTTGACAAAGGGGTGGCCTCTTAGGTTTTATAACGGAAATCGGCTCCTTATTTTCTCTTGAATGGGGCTGGTTAAAGGATGGAATGTAGCGGGTGTGCTGGCTTGTAAATTGTTTATGGTAAGCAGGATAACAAAAAATGGGAGGGCGCAAACCGGGCGGCTGCCGGTGGGCAAATGCGGGCCATTAGCCATGCCTGGCCTTGGTTCTGAAGACTATTTTTGGCAGCCGGGAGGGGTGTCCCCAATTACCTCATAAAGGGTAATTTTTTACAGTTGGCCAGAATATTTTTGCATTTACTCAGAGGTTGCTTTACAGTTAATTGATACCAAACGAAAAAGTTGCTGAATAAACAAGGTAAACGAGGAAACCAAAATCAAAATCAACCCAAGCCGGCGTAAAGTGCTGGCCAAAAAACAGGAACTGCCGTGAAAGTCATATACAAGTCCAAGAATGAACCAGCAATGTCCACCAACATCAGCATTCCGTCGAATTACCGGAACTGGCCGCTGACGCAAATGCCGCTTTCGGTGCGCCTGGCGGGAGTGCTGCAGAAAATGGGTTTGCGCCAGGTGGGGGATCTGAACGGGGTTCTTTTTGAGCAGGTGCTTTCGATGCGCAATTGCGGGCAGCGGAGCATCAAGGAATTGTTCAATTTGGTGCAGCGGATCCAGGCCGGGGAGTTTGATTACTCCAAAATCAAAGGCTTGGGCTTGGATTTCCTATGCAAAGAGGCTGATGCCGCCGTGGCCACCATTTCCGACCGGGAGAAGGATATGCTGCTGCTGCGCCTGGGTGGCGCCGGCACCCGGCCCATGACCCTGGAGGAGATCGGCACCCAGTTCGACCTGACCCGCGAGCGCGTCCGCCAGGTGGTCGATTTGCTCTACGAGCGCATTTATAAGCACGGCGGCCCGTCGGTGGATGCCATGCTGCGCCGCCTGGCCCAGAAGTGCCTGGATATGATCTGCCCCCTCACGCCTGACCTGCTGGCCCAGTGGCTGAGCAACAAACAGGTCACCCTGGCGCACCAGCCCGCTTTTTACGTCCGCCTGTTCGGCGAGCTTCACCCGGATATCCCTGCCTGGCCGGATGGTCAGAAGCCGTATCCGAACCTGGACCTGCGCGCCAAGGACATCGTGCGGCCCATTGTGGATATGCTGCGCAAGAATATTTCGCCCCTGTCGCTGTCTGAGATCTACCAGCGCTTGGTTGAGCTGGGCCAGCCCACCAACCTGCAGCCGGCCGAATTCCTGCGCGCCCTGAAACAATGCAGCACGCTGACCGTGGAATTCCCGAAGCCGGACCTCGCCGTGATCCGCCTGACCAGCCTGCGCATCTGCGACTGGGTGCAGCGGGTGCTGGCCCAATCCGACCGGCCCTTGCGCCCGGAGGAGATCATCTCCCAGGCCCGCAAACTGTTCGGCACCGAAGTGCCGCCCATCTCCATCGGCGGATTGCGCAATTCCTTGCGGCCCGAACAGGGGATATTCCTCCTGGATCGGCGGGCTTTCGGCATGCGGCAGCACATTTCGATCCCCGAAAAAATGTGGATCAAGGTGCGCAACGATGTCTTTAAAATGCTGCAGACTGAAAACCGGCCGGTATCGACCCGCGAAATGCTCAAGCGCAATCGTTTCACCTGGGGCGCCCAAACCAATGTGCACGAGCTGGCCCATATCCTCCGCGAGGAGGAACGCTTTGTGGATCTCGGCCGCTTTTTATTCGCCTTGAAAAGCTGGGGCTTGCAGGAGCGTGAGCACATCAAAGACCTGATTCCCCAGGCGCTCAAGGACGCGGGCCACCCCATGACCGCCACCGAAATCCTCAAGGAGCTGCGCCGGAAACGTTCCGTGGGCCGGGCCACCATCTCGGCCGTCATCCGCCACCATGAGGGGGTCAAGCACTTTGGTTTCGGTTATTACGGGCTGAAGAATTGGAAGGATATCGATAAGAGCTTTTATGTGTCCCAAACCTTGCTGGTGCGCCGCCTGATCCTGAACACCAAGCCGCCGCTCTCCTTTGGCGACCTCTGCGAAAAACTCAAAATCCCCAACAAGGGCAAGCTGGCCACCACTTTGTGGGATACCATCCTGACCCTCCGCCGGGTGCGCGTGGAGCCGGAACAAATGACTCCGGAAACGTTGATCATCCACAAGACCTGGAAAAAAGAGGACGAAGACCAGGATTAATCCAGAGTCGGATTATTGCCAGGCCACCCTCTTTCCCGTTTGGGGAAGAGGGTTTTTCTTTTTTGAAAACGGCTGCCTAAGCCGTGTCCAGGCGGCTGGCTCAGTCGTGCTGGCTGGATCTTTGGAAACGTCCAACGGGAACTTGCTGGCGGGAATGCGCTGGTGGCTCAGGCCGCTACGCGCTCAGCGCTCCTGCGCTCTGCAATTTTCCTCAATGGAGTCCACCCAGTCCACTGAAGATTAGCCTCCGCCATTGATTTGCGCCATATTCAGCCTGCGGATGTGAATCCGCTCCCCGCCGATGCCGGCGCGGGCTGAGCCAGGAAAAACAACCATATGAAACTGACGAAACCAGGTTCGCCTTTTTGCTCTGCGCTGTTTGCCGCCCTTGGTCTTTTTTCCTTGGCTCCGTCTGCTCTCGGTCATCTGACATCCCCTCTCCGCTCTTTTCGCTTTGCTTCGGGAAAGCCCGCTTTTTTTCACGCAATTCCACATCCTTCCACATCTGGGCATTTTAGCCCCCCTCCGGCTGGCTTCTGCGATTAACTCCTGCTTCTGCCCTCAGCCCGTCTCGTTTTGGCACAGAAAAGCGCAATTTAGCACGGTTTTTTGAGAGGCGAGGTTGTTTTTCGATCCCGGCAGGATTGCGAAGGGGTCGGCATTGGGCCAGGGATCAACAACAACAAAACCCGTCCGGTTTTTCACCGTTGCTGCCTAAATTCCGGTGGCCGGCGGACGGTCAGCAATAAACCAGCAGGGACTGGCTGATGGGATTGATGCGGTTATGGTTGCGCAGCTTGTCGATGAAAGTGGCGTTCAATTCCTGGCCTTCAGGTATCAGCAGCAGCCCGTTGGCGGTGTAAATGCCTTTGGCGAGCACCATGCCGGGCTTTAATTCCGAGAGCAGGACTTCCCGCTGGCGCTTGGGCATGATGGTCTGTGGCAGGCTGCGCATCAGGATCCGGACCGCATCCGGGTCGAACTGGCTGCCGCTGCTCAGCTTGAGGGCGTCCATGACCCCCTCGCCATCGAAACTGCATTCCGCGTAATAGACCGATACCGATAGCAGCCTGGCCAGCCAGGGGATGTCCTCACCGCGCAAACGGTCAGGGTAGCCGGAGCCGTCAAAATGTTCGTGGTGGTGGCGGATGATCTGTCCCACCGCTTCCAGCGGGCTCATGAAGCTGGTCAGCTCCTGGCCGAGCACCGGGTGCTGCTCGAAGAGCCGTTTTTCAGCCTCATTGAGGCCGTCAGGTGTTTCGTGCCAGCGTTTGATCAGCTGCCGGGGAATGCCGACCATGCCGATATCATGCAGCCAGGCGCTGATCTCCAGGATCTGGCGCTGGTCACTGGGCAGGCCCAAGCTGCCGCCCATGGCCTTGCACAGCTCGAAAACCCGGCGGGCCTGGCTGCCCAGGATGGGATAAAAGGTTTCCATCGTGCGCACGCACAGGTTGACCGAGCGCTGCAGGTTTTCCTCCAAGGCCTGGTTCATCCGGCCCAGCTGCTTGTTTTGGTCCTCCACCCGGCCCACCTGCTCCTCCAGGGACTTGTTGAGCCGCGAAAGCTTGTCGTTCATGGCCAGGGTGGCGGCCTGGAGCACCGCGTTGCGGCAGATCAGCTCAAAGCGCTGCACCGCGTTTTTCACGGTGGCCAGCAACTCCTCCCGGAGCCATGGCTTCACAATGAACCGGTAGATTTCCCCCTTGTTGATGGCATCGATCACCGTGTTCAAGCTGAGCACCGCCGTGATGAGGATGCGCGTGGAGTCCGGCTGGATCTCCTTGACGCGCGCCAGGAACTCCAGCCCGGTCATGCCGGGCATTTGATGATCGGTGATGATGACCGAAAAGGAGCCTTGTTTGAGCTGTTCCAGTCCCTCGGCGGCGCTCAACGCAGTGGCCACCTCGTAGCCCTCGCGCCGCAAGGTTTCTCGCAAGGCGACCAGCACGATGTTCTCATCGTCCACCACCAGGATGCGGTGCATCTGGGGATCCGAAGCGTTCGGTTCAGGATTCATTAGGCAGTGCGCGGTTCCAGGACCACTTTCAGTTTATTGGCAATGGCATTTTCCGACCAGTCGGCGCCAATGACCAAATCGGTTTCCTTCAAAACCTGGTGGTCCAGCTCATCCTGGTTACAGCCTATAATCTGAAGAATTGTTTTCAATCCATATTTTTTGCGCCTGGCCGCCGGGATCAAGCCCGCCAGGCCGCGCGCCCCGGCGGCTTCAATCACCCAGAGCGCCACCAGCGGATATTCCACCGTGTCGAGGATTTCCAGCGCCTGGTCCGGGGTGTGTGCGGTCACCACATGGTAGCCATGCGACCGCAGGAATTCGATGGTGCCTTCGCAGACGGCCCCCCCGGCGCCCGCCAGCAAAATGCTGGATCGGTGGGAATCGGATGGCATCGCCAGCCGGTCCGCCTCCGTGAAATCAGCTTCCGGCAGCCAGATCCGGAAAGTGGTGCCCTCTGCTTCCACCGAATCAACCGAGATGGCGCCCCAATGTTTTTCCACAAATAAACGGGTGTTATAGAGGCCCAGGCCGGAGCCTTTGTTCATGGCCTTGGTGGTGAAAAATGGGTCGAAAATGGCCTTCAGGTGCCGGGTGGGGATGCCGCAGCCCGTATCCTTGACCATCAGGCAGATGGCGGGCAGCCGGGGGGGATTCCCCTCGATATGGTCCAAAGCCGGCATTTCGGTGTGCCGGGAAGTGGCGAACAGCAGTTCCCCTCCCTGGGGCATGGCATCCGCCGCGTTCAACGCCAGGTTCAGGATCACCTGGCAGAATTCCACCGAATCCATATACAATGCCAGCGCATCCCCGGCGAACTGGGTTTTGATGGAAATCCGCCGGGACAGGATTTTACGGGCGAGGTCGATCACCTCCGTGATGACCTGGTTCAAATCGTGATAGTTGCGGTTGCCGGTCTTGCCGTGGTGCAGTTGGATGATGCGATGCACCAGCTGGCTGGCCTGCATCGAATGCTGTTTGATCAGTTGCAGGCCTTCCTGGAAGGGGTGGGAATGGTCCACCTGCGAAAGGAACGATTCGCTCAAAGAATGGATGCCCGCCATGATGTTGCTGAAATCGTGCGCCAGGCCCATGGTCAGCACGCCCAAAGTCTCCTTCCAGGCCGCAGTGGTGAGCCGCTTCTCGGCGATGGTTTGGCGGGTGACATCCAGCCAGACCCCTTCGTAGCCCAGGATCAGCCCGTTGCCGCTCGTCCTCGCCCGCCGATGTTCCATCACGTAAAACACCCGCCCATTACGCTGGTTGCGGATGCGGTAAGTGGTGGTGGCCCCTTGCGGCAGGCGGGCTGTCCGCCGGATCTGCTGCTTCAGTTCTTCGGCATCGGTTTCGTGGACCACTTCCCAGAATTTTTGCGGTTCCTGCTCCCAGACGGCGGGCGGAAGGCCGGTGAATTCCTCCATCTTAGGGCTGACATAATGGAAGGAAAAATCAGCGCGCTGGCTGAAGATCACGCCCGGCCACCGGCTGGCCAGGTTCTGCAGCTGGTCTTCCGACCGCATCAGCCGCAGATACATTTTCCGGCGGGCAGCCTCATTGTTGGAAAAATCCTCCCAGGAAATTTCGCGCAAATCAGCCGCGGAGGGCAGGGTGGAATTCAGCCGCGCTATCCAGCGGGGCGGGGATTTCACCAGCTCCAGGCTATACCATCGCCCCGGATTGGAGGCTTCGGAACTCAATACCTGCTGTGAAAACACCTCCGAGGTTTGGAAGGCGTTCTTTAAAGGAATTGCCCAATGCGGATGCCGGCCGGCCAGCAAGGACGCAAAGTCCTGCCCCTGATACTGAGCTCCCTCGCCCAGCCACTCGCTCAGCGGTGCATTCAGGTCAAGGATTTGTCCGGAACTGTCCAGGATCGCCATCCCCCCCTCCAGCCAATCGCGGGACAAAGCGCCGCTCTCGGAGTCGTTCAAATTTAATACTGGCTCGAAATCGTCGCTCATGCCCTTTTTCTAATATGTTCCGAGGGGCGGCCAAGGAAGTAATCCCGCCAGCCGTCAACGGACGCACCCATTTCCTTATGTTCGGCCCCTGCTTGGTGGGCAAGATAAAGGCGGCCAAGCCCGCAAATAAAGCATTTTTATTAAAATAGTCCGCCTGGCCTGCCAGTACAAAAAGCGGGCCGGTGGGAAAGATCCAGCCGGCCCGCGGAGCTTTAATCGAAACCCCTGACTACGCCGCCAGGTTCTTGGCGGCGGCGCTCATGGCCGCCCGCTTGCGGGCGGTCTCATTGAGGAGCTTCTTCCTCAGCCGCAGGTGATTGGGGGTGGCTTCCACGTATTCGTCCGCCCCGATATATTCCAAAGCGCGCTCCAGGGTCAGCTTCAAGGGCGGTTCCAGCTGGATGCCTTTGCCGTCGCCTTGGGAGCGCATATTGGTCAGCTTTTTGGCTTTGCAGGGATTGACCGGAATATCGTTCTCGCGGGCGTTTTCGCCTACGATCATGCCTTCATAAACATCCTCGCCCGGTTCCACCATCAAGCGGCCCCGTTCCTGGATGGCGTTCAGCGCGTAGGCGGTGGCCACGCCCATTTCGATGCTCACCAGCGAGCCGTTCTGGCGGGCCAGAATCTCCCCCTTGTAGGGGCCGTAATCATGGTAAAGGTGGCTCATCACGCCCATGCCCCGCGTTTGGTTGACCAAGTCCGTCTCAAAGCCGATCAGCCCGCGCATGGGGATCAGCGCTTCCAGGCTGATCTGATCCGCGATGTGGTCCATCCGGAGGATTTCCGCCTTGCGGTTGGCCAGGTTTTCCATGATCATACCCATGCTATCCTTGGGGATTTCGACGAACAGCCGTTCGATCGGCTCCAAGGTGGCGCCATCGGGCGTCTGGCGGTAAATGACTTCCGGCCGGGAAACCAGCACTTCATAGCCCTCCCGCCGCATCTGTTCCACGAGGATCGCAATTTGCATTTCACCCCGGGCGGCCACCTCAAACATATTGGGGGCTTCCGTATCGGAAACGCGCAGGCTGATGTTCGTCCGGATTTCCTTTTGCAGCCGTTCCCTGATATGCCGGGCCGTCACCAAACGGCCATCTTTGCCGCCCAGCGGGCCATCATTCACCGCGAATTGCATGTGGATCGTCGGCGGGTCGATCGGGATGAACGGCATCGGGTCGCGGTATTCCTGGTCAGTGACGGTTTCCCCAATGTAAACCTCCTCGAAGCCGGTCAGGCCGATGATGTCGCCGGCGCTGGCTTCCTGGATTTCAATCCGCTGCAGGCCGTGGAAATGGAAAATGGCGGTCACTTTGGAGCGCTCCCGGCGCCCGTCCCCGTGGATGCAGACCACGGAATCCCCCACCGCTACTTTGCCACCCAGGATTTTCCCCAAGGCGATCCGGCCGAGGTAATCGGAGTAATCGAGGTTGGCCACCAACATCTTGAATTCGATGTTCAGATCAGCCTTCGGAGGCGGGATGTGCTTGATGATGGCATCAAACAGGGGTTCGATATTGTCGCACGCCTGGGCCAGGTCGGCTTTGGCGATGCCGTCCTTGGCGCTCGCATAAATCACCGGAAAATCCAGCTGGGCATCGGTGGCGTGCAGCGACTCAAACAGGGAGAACACCTCATCCAGCACGCGGTGGGGATCGGCATGTTCGCGGTCAATCTTGTTGATCACGACAATCGGGCGCACCCCGGCCTCCATGGCCTTGCGCAGGACGAACCGGGTCTGGGCCTGCGGGCCGTCCACGGCATCCACCACCAGCAGCACGCCGTCGATCATGTTCATGATCCGCTCGACCTCGCCACCGAAATCGGCATGTCCCGGGGTGTCCACAATATTGATGTGGTAGTCCTTATATTTAAAAGCGGCATTTTTGGCCCGGATGGTAATGCCCTTTTCACGCTCTAAATCCATTGAATCCATCATGCGCACGGCCACGACCTGGTTCGCGCGGAACAAACCAGATTGCTTCAGCAAACAATCCACCAGAGTGGTTTTGCCGTGGTCAACGTGAGCGATGATTGCGATGTTTCGAATATGCTCCATAAAAAATCACTAAACAAGTCCATCAGTATGGCGCAGACAGCCAATTCAAATCAAGCACTTGCTGATTTATTTTTGTTGAGCCGCTGGAATCCCGGGCCGTTCGCGATCCCGGGGAACCGCGAAAAGTCCACGGCTGAAGGTAGTTGTAACAATCAAGGAAAGCGGGTGCTCCGCCGCGGATTGGCCCTGGAAAAGTTTGCGGGCGCCACCTTTTGCACCTTCAGCCAGGAGCGGTAGGGGCTGCCATCGGCGCCCGCGCTGGCAAAATCGCAAAGGCGGATGATCTGTCCATCCGCCGCCTTGAACTCCAGCAGGACTATCGGCGGCAGCCAGTCGCCGCCTGCCGCAGGCGAGTGATTCATGGCCCGTGCATCCAGTTCCGGCAGAGCCTGTGGATCCAGCTGGTTGAATCGCCGGTCATAGGCCAGCAGGAGCGGGCCGCGGTAAATGGCAGCCAGGCCGGCGCATTCCCGTTCTCCGGCCCAGTAATGCAGGGAAAAATCCAGGTCCAATTGCACTTCATCGCCGGTGCGCCACTCCCGCTCCAGCCGCAGGTAAGTCCCGGGCTTGACTTCGTTGCAGCGCTCGCCGTTTACGCTGGCCTGCGTCGTATGGGACCAGTGGGGGATGCGGAGGCGAAGGCCAAAACGAGTTGGTTCCGCTGGCTCGATGATCAGCCGGATGCGGCCCGTTTTGGGGTAATCGGCCAATTGCCGGAAGGTCACCGGCAGGCCCGCAGCCGTTTGGGTGGCAATGGTTGATGGGCCATACCAGTTCAGGATCAAATCCCCTTCGGCCGCCATCAGGGCCCAGTCGCTGATCATTCCCAGGCCCCGGGCGCCGTTGACGCTGCAGCAGTTCAATTCGGGGCTGCCGGCCCGGGCTTGGAAGACAATATCGTGGGCGCTGGCTTTGCGATCGCCATTCATGGGGGTGTTGTAAGTTACCCAGCGGCCAGTGGGTGAGAGCAGCCCCAGCCCCGAGTTGAGCAGCGTCAGTTCCAGCTCGTCGGCCACGATGGGGTTGGCGGTCAGGCGCAGCATCTCTACGCTCATCGCGGTCCAGGCGATGGTGCAGCAGGTCTCAATCGCCCCCGGATGGTAGGGATTTCCCTGGGCTTGTTCGCCGGATGAAAAACCGCCGTTATTATGCCGATCTAATTTGACGATGCTCCACCAGATATTCTCAAAAGCTTGGCGATAACGGTTTTCCCCGGTGATCCGGTATAATTCCACCAGGCCCAAAATCGGGTGCAGGCTTTCCCAACGAGGCTTGGGTAGTTCGAAGAATTCCTTGCCGGCCAGGGGGCCGTTCAGATAATCCCCCGCCAGTGGCGTACCTTTGGCGTCCTTGAGGCTGAACTCCGCGCAGATTTTCTCGGCCATTTTCAGGTAGCGTGCAGCCGGGGTTTTCCGATGGAGGAGGCACAGGGAATGGATCACCGCCAGATTCATCTCCGTGCTGCCGGTATCCACCAAGCGGGCATTGGCGAATTTTTCGCAGATCAGGCCGGCGATTTTCTGCACACACGCAAGCGCCGGCGCATCCCCGGTTTCCTCCTGCCAAAGGAGCAATCCCAGCATGATATGATAGTGTCCCCAGGCATCCCACGTATCGCCGCCGCTGGGGCCGGAGTTGGGGGCTTTGCCGGCCAGCCGGCTGGCCTTGGGCCAGGGGCCAAGGTAGCCATCCTCCGCCTGGCAGGAGATCAGCCGGGCCACAAATCGCCGCAGGATTTCCTTCAGTTCCGGGTCGCGCCGGGTGCGGTAAACCTGCACCGCAGCGGTCAGGTATTTGCCTGCAAACTCGCCGGACCATGGCAGCAGATCACGCCGGGGCAAGCGGTCCCGGTCACGCAGCATTTCGAGCATGGCCGGGTTGCTGAAAGGTGCCTGTTTCAGCCACTGTTCGGTCACCCCCGCCAGATAGCCCTCCAGCGGCCCCGCAAGCTGGAATTGGGTTCCGGGAATGCGGGTGCAGGCTGGGGGAGAACTTTGGGTGCCGCCCGATCCGCCATTGGGTTCCGCCGGGAAAAATCCATTGGCGGGCAAGGTAAATGCGCCTGGTGAAATGGCCAAGGCCGTGCCCGACATCATGGTTTTCAAAAAGTGCCGCCGCGTATCGATGCCATGGAAATGATTCACGAGGCGGGATCTTAACCCATGCCGAAGGCCGCAGCCAGCTTAAAGCGGCTCCCTCGAAAAAATCCCGGCCGAATCCGGGGATCCTACGGGCCGCGGGTTTTGTTTTTACCAGCCGGGAGGGTATCTTTGGCTGCCGGGGAAGCGGCATCGGACCGCCGGCTGATTTCAAAGGAGTTAAGCAAGGTTTCCGGACTGTTGGTGAGGGAGGCGCCAGGCAGGGCGTTGCGGACCAGATTGGCTTCCAGCTTGGAATAGAAAACAGTCAGGCGTTTGATATTGTCGGAGATTTCCTTGGGCGACATTTCGAGGGCAATTTGATCGCGGTTATTGGCCGCTTCAGGATCCCCTTGATCCGCCGCGATGCTGGACCAAAAGAAAGACTCAGCCGGACTTTTCACGACCCCCTGGCCTTTGCCATACATGATGCCCAGGTTGAAAGCGGCCACCGGATTGCCCTGTTCCGCAGCTTTTTTAAACCATTTATGGGCTTCCGTGTAATTGGTTTCCGTGCCCATGCCGCGCACATAGAAAACGCCCAGGTTGGATTGCGCGCCGGGGTGGCCCTGTTCCGCAGCTTTTTTAAACCATTTGGCGGCTTCGGCATCGTCGCGGGGCAGCCCCTGGCCCACGGTGAAAAGGATGCCCAAATTATACTGGGCGTCCACCTGGCCTTTTTCCGCAGCCAGCCTGGCCCACTTTACCGCTTCCTGAACATCGGATTTCACTCCCCGCCCGGTGATATGCAATATCGCCAGATTGAATTGGGCGTCCGCCATGCCTTGGTCGGCGGCCATGCGGAACCATTTGGCGGCCTCCTCAAAATCTTCGTTCACACCCCGCCCGCTGACATGCAGCAAACCGAGGTTGAATTGGGCATCCATATTGCCATCTTCGGCGGCCTGGCGGAAATACTTGGCCGCTTGGGAGAAGTCCCGGGTCACACCTTCACCGCGCGCGTAACGCATGCCGAGGCGATAATAATCTTTGGAGCGTAATTCCTCCGCCTCCCGGCGGGCTTTTTCCGCCGCCTCGGCGGTATGATCGGCTGTGCTGCGGCGTTGCTGTTGCAGGATGGCGAGGGCGGTTTGGGCGCCGAGGTGGCCGTTTTGGGCGGCTTTTTGAAACCATTTCATGGCTTCATCCAGGTTGGTGGCCACCCCCATGCCTTTTTCCAGCATCAGGCCCAAGCGAAATTGCGCCTCCGGATGTTCCTGCAACGCGGCCTTTTGGAACCAGCTAGCCGCTGCGGCCTGGTCCTGAAGAACCTCCAGGCCCTCCAAGTAGCTTACCGCCAGCTTGAACTGGGCCTCGCTATTGCCTTTTTCGGCGGCGGACTTGACCTCCAATATCGTCGCCACTTTGGGGGGGGTATTGGTGGCCGGAGCTGGGGGCGGGCTGGCATTGGCGGTCGAATTGGAAGCCGGGACCACGGTCTCAGCGTCCGGCGTGGGGATGGTGGCCTGATTGGTTTTGGGGGCGGCCTGGGCCGCCTGGCTGGCGGGGGCGGCTTTTATGCCCACCGGCTGATGAAACCACCAAATCCCGCTCGCGATGAATAGCATCGCAAACGTCGCGAAACCGATCACAAATTTCTTATCGAACAAATTCATCGAAAAAATCCCTCAGAATTTTGCCGAGCCTGCTGGCGGCTGGACCCGTCCCGGCGTGGTTTTCCGCAGCTGCCACCGGCTCCTTCAGGTTCAGCCTCCAGCGGGGGCCTCCGGCTGGCTGGAGGGGGCAGGGGAAGACTTGACCTGCAAGGGCAGGGACGCCTCCATGCGGCCATCGATGGCGATATCAATCGAATATTGGCCGAACTTGCTGAGTTTCAGCTGCTGGATGTTGAATACCAGGTTGGCGATCGAGGTGTCATCATCCGAGTTGAAGCGCACGCCCAGGGTGGCATCCATCGACGGCATCACCAGGTGGCCATCCTCGTCCACAAAATTGACCCGCAGGCGATGCTCGCCTTCTTCCACGCGGTTGAACCGGAGCCGCAAGGCGATCGCGCACATGGGATGTTTGGCGGGCAGCTGCCTGACCCACAGGCAGTCGAACGCTCCGAGGATATTCAGTTTGCCCCCGTAATCAGTGGCCGCATCACACAGTGCTACAATCTCCATTTTCATGACCAATAATCCTCTCAGGGTGTCAGTTTTGCTGTGCGAAGCAATGGCAAATTTGTCAATCCGGTTGCCCATCCGCCCAATGGGCGGCAAAGTCAGCCAGTTCACCCGCCGTCCCGCTCCGGGCCTGCCGCACGAAAAAGCCGGACGCCGCGCAGCCCAAAAGCAGCCGCGCCTCGGGCGGCAGGTTCAACAACAATCCACAAACGTACCCCGCGTTGAAGCGATCACCCGCCCCCGTGCTTTTCTTCGGCTGGGCGCAATAGGGGCCAAGCGCACCCCACGTGCCGTGCGCATCCGCCGCCACCGCCACCCTCACACAGTGGGTGACCACCTGGGAAATGCCAAGCCTGGCCCGGAGCTGTGCCGCCTGCTCCCGCAGCGCTTCCATTTCTTCAGGGGCGGGGGGCAAGCCCAGCGCCCGCGACAAGACGTTGGCCTCCGTGCCGTTGACCCCGAGCACCGTGGGGCCGGCGGCTTCAAAACCGGGGATCGCGTCCAGCATGGCCCGGATATCCTTTTCTGAGCGGCTGGTGGGATCCACCAAATCCAGAAAAAAGAACGGGCGGTGAGCCAGTTGGGCATAAACTTCAGCCTGCAGTTTCCGCCAGCATTCGGTCATGTGCGGATACAGGGTCCAGTCGGTCAGGGCGATCAAGCCAGCCTTCCGGCAGGCGGCGGCATATGCTCCATCCTGCAGCGTCTGCTCCAGCAATTGGCAGTTGAACCCGGCCAGCTGCGCCACGGAACTGAACATCAATTTGCCATCGGCGAATTCAAACGCCAGCGTGCGGCCGGGTTCCCTCCCCCAGGAATGGCAGCTGCGGCATTGGGAGGCGAAGGCATCGAAGGCGGCGTGGCGCGGTTGCCCCAAGGTGGCGAAACAATCGAATTGCACGCCCAAGGCCATCAAGCCATCACCCAAATTCACCGAGCACCCGCCTGGATCCGCCCGGTGCACAATGATTTCCCGCAGGCTGCTCCGGCCGGCGGCGGCTTGGATCAGGCCGCCAAAGGTTCCGATATCCTTGACCGGTGTCCACTCGGACAAACCGCGCCGCTCTTCCACCACGGAAATGATTTCATCCACAAATCCGTCGAAGCCGGCTACTACCTGCAACGCTTTGAATTCCGGAGACCGCTCCCGCAGCCAGCCAGCCAATTGATTGAGACGCCCATCCATAAAAACTCGTTTTATTATTCAATCAAAACCACAAGGGGTTTGTCCGCCATCATAGGCCGGACAAACCCCTCGGCAATGTTTATTCCATGCCTTCCACCGGCCTGGGCCGCAGTTCTTTGGCGCCTGGCGGCGGAGGGCGCGGTGGTGGCGGCAATGGCTGCGCTGAGCGCGGCGGTTGGTTCTTAATTGGCCCGTTCCATGTATTTGCCAGTCCGCGTATCCACTTTGATTTTCTCGCCGGGCTTGATGAACAATGGGGCTTGGACCACGATGCCCGTTTCCAGCGTGATCGCTTTTTGCACGTTCGAGGCGGAGTCGCCGCGCAGGCCTTCCGGAGCGTCGGTCACCGTGAGGACCACGCTGGATGGCATTTCCACCAATACCGCTTTTTCGCCGATGAAAGTCACGACCACCGGGGTGTTTTCAGTCAAATAATTCCGCGCCTCACCCAGGAACTCAGCGGTCATGTTGACGGTCTCGAAATTTTCGGGATCCGTGAAGACGAAATCCTCGCCATCTTTGTAGCTGTATTCCATCTTGCGATTGGCCAGCGCGACCACCTCGATTTTTTCCGTCGAGCTGAAACGCACGTCGGAGGATTTGCCGGTGCGGATGCTGCGGATGGTGGCCTGCACAAAGGCCCGCAAATTGCCCGGAGTGCGATGCTGGGTGTCCAGCACAATGGCCACATCGCCATTGTAACTGATTGCCATGCCCTTGCGAATATCGTTTGCTGTTGCCATAAAAACTGTCTTGTTCAAAAAGCGCCCCTCTATCGGCGCAAAATGGGAAGGCTATCGAACCTGCGCAAAAAAGCAAGTATAGTTTTACAGCCGCTTTTCCTTTGGCTTTAACCCATTGGGTTAAAGCCCTGGCAGACGAGAAAGGTGCTCCTTTTACGGGGTTGAGCAAGGCGCGGTTAGGGAAAGCGCTGAAAGCCTTGTTTGATTGGGCGGTTTGGTTTTTATCTGCAATTCGCAAGCCTCTGTTTAAGAGCGTCTTGTAACTGCTGAGGCAGGGGATGGTTTACGGGCATTCAGCACCGATCAGGCTGGTGATGGATTGGCTTTCAATCCCCGGCTCCAACAGCGGTTGGCTGCGGTATTTTTGGATTTTCAAAATCCGGCTGACCGCCTCGGCCAAATTGGCTGCCACATAATCATGGTGGCCATGTCCGTTCCAAGGCGAACGGACCAGGATCGAAGTGCAGCCCGCATTTTGGGCCGCCTCGGCATCCTGCCATTTATCGCTCAACACAAAAGATTGGTCCAAGTTCAAGCGCCAGTGGTGGGCCGCCTCGAAAAGCAGACCCGCTTTGGGTTTCCGGCACGGGCAATCATCCGCCTCCGTATGCGGGCAGACGCGGATATCGTCCAATGGCAGCAGGTTTTTCAAGCGACTGTGCATTTCCTCCAAGTCGCGCCGGGCCAGTTGCCCGGTGGACAAGGCGGGCTGGTTGACGGTTGCGATCAGCACGAATCCCGCCCTTCGCAATTTACCCAAAGGCTCGATCGCAGCCGAATTCACCACAAATTCCTCTGCCGAACACGGGCTGGCTTGTAACCGGCCAACCACACGGGCGAGGTTTAATATTCCGTTGCGCTCGATGAATATTCCTGAGTTCATAATTGCGATTCAGCATAAAGCTCGCCAGCCGATTAGAGGTGGCGGATCTGAGAAAGCAAGCGGCTGTTTTTCCCTGGTTCGCAGACCCGGCCGGGTGGCGATTGAGCATTCGTCATTTGAGGTTCAACAATGCGAAAGCCGGGGTTTGACTTTTGGTTTAAATCGCGTAATCTAATCAGATGATTAAAATATCGGTTTAAGGCGCAAGCACCATGGCCCGTTGTGATTCAGAGCAGCGAAAAACAATCCTGGAAGCCGCTATCCGCGTCTTCTCCGAATCCGGCTTGAATGGGGCGGTGGTCCGGCAGGTGGCGGAGGCCGCCGGGGTGAACAGCGCGCTGCTTTACTATTATTTTGAGAATAAGGAGATCCTGTTCCAGGAGACTGTGAAATTGGTCATATCCGGCCTGTTGGATCAATTCCAGGCAACCCGCAAAGAATTTGCCAGTGGGGGCGAACGGATCGCCTTCCTCGTGGATGGCTTATGGGATTATTACACCCGCCACCCGGAACGGATGCGCCTGGTGGCCGTGGCCAATATTATGCACCCGGAAACCATGGCCAGCATCCTGCCAGGGCTGGCGCGGGAGCGGGTGTTGATGCCTCTGGAAATATTGGAGGAGGGCATCCGCCGGGGGGAATTGAAACCGATGCATCCGCTCCAATTATGGTGGAGCATTCTGGGGACGTGCCTTTTCCGTTTGTTCATGAAAAAGGTCATGATGCAGATGGACTATGAATTGCAGCCGTCTGGTCTGCCCGTTTTAGAAGATGACCGGCAACAGATCAAAAGCCTGGTCCTGGAGGGGGTGGTGGCAGTCAGGCGGGAGCCGGACTCCCCTGGCCCGCTTCCCGCCCCGGAGGGTGCCGGCCAGGCAACTCCCAGTCAAATCCTGGACCTGAAATAAAGTATGGACTCATTTTGGAACACCTTCACCGGCAGGAAAAAAATGCTTTGGGCCATGCTGGCGCTGGGGCTGGCCGCGTGTGATGCCAGCCGCAGCCGCCCGGATGGTTCGGGCACGATCGAATGCACCCAGGTGCAGGTGGCTCCGCAGGTGGCGGGCCGCGTGGTGAAGCTGCCGGTGCAGGAAGGGATGGCGATCAAAAAGGGCGATTTGGTGGCCCAGATCGATCCGCAGGATTACGAATTGAAACTGGCGGAGGCCCAAGCCGGCCAGGCCCAGGCCCAGGCCCAGCTGGATTTGCTGCTGGCAGGCGCGCGCGGCGAGGATATCCAGCGGGCGCGCGAGCAGGTCCGGGAGGCGCGGGCGGCGGCGGTGGCGGCGGAGGCCGGCTGGCGGCGGATCCAAAAGGTTTTTGTGGAGCAAGGCGTGACCGAAAAGCAAAGGGACGATGCCCAGGCCGAGGCGGAACGCATGGCCGCCCTGCTGGCGGCGGCGGAGCAAAACCTGGCCAAACTGACGGCGGGCAGCCGGAAGGAAGAAATCCGGATGGCGCAGGCAGCAGTGGAGCAGGGGCGGGCCCGGGTTGCGCAATGCTCCAAGGCGATTGCGGATTGCGCCGTGAGCGCACCCATGGACGGAGTGGTCACCACCCGCAGCCGCGAGGAGGGTGAAATGGTGGGGGTGGGCGGCACGCTCGCCACTTTATCGCGCCTGGATGAAGTGTGGCTGTCGATTTATCTGCCGGAAAACCTTTTGCCGAAAGTCAAACTGGGGCAATCCGCCCAGGTGAAAGTGGATGGCGCGAAAGAATTGTTCACGGGCACAGTCACGTTTATTTCCCCGGAAGCGGAATTCACACCCAAGAACGTTCAAACCCCCACCGAGCGGGCCAAATTGGTTTACCGGGTCAAGCTCACGCTGAAAAATCCGCAAGGCTTTTTCAAGCCCGGCATGCCTGCGGATGGCTATTTGTCCCCTGCGCAATGAAGTCTGCCAGCCCGGAACCGGCCATAGCCACGCGGCAGCTGGAACGTTCGTTCGGCCCGGCCAAGGCGGTGGCGGGCCTCGATTTGTCGGTGGCCAGGGGTGAATTGTTCGGCTTGGTGGGACCCGACGGGGCCGGCAAAAGCACTGTGATCCGGCTCCTATGCGGAATCCTGAAGCCCACTGGCGGAACGGCGCGAATCCTGGGCTTTGACCTCGGCCGGCAAGCGGAAGCGATCAAGGCCCGCATCGGTTACCTTTCCCAGAATTTCACCCTCTATGGCGACCTGACGCTGGATGAGAACATCGGCTTTTTCGCCGAATTGCATGGCGTCCGGGAGTTCCAAAAACGCCGCGACGAATTGCTGGAGTTCACCCGGTTAACCCCCTTCCGGAAGCGCCTCGCGGCGGCGCTCTCCGGAGGTATGAAAAAGAAGCTGGCCCTGGCTTGCACGTTGATCCACACCCCGGAGCTGATCTTCCTCGATGAACCATCCACGGGCGTCGATCCGCTGTCGCGCGGGGAATTTTGGAACATACTCAGCGGCATCCTGGACCAGGGAGTAACCATCCTGATGACCACGCCCTATTTGGATGAAGCGGAACGCTGCCATCGCATCAGCCTCATGCACCAGGGCCGGGTGTTCATGAGCGGGACGCCGGAGGAAGTGAAGGCGGCCCTCCCGGGCAAAGTTTATGCGTTCACGTGTCTCCGGCCGGCTGACGCCTACCATTGTTTGCGGCGGCAATGGCCCACCACCTCGGTGGTGTTGTTTGGCGATCGGATTCACTTTTGGACGAGCCAGGGCGAGCCGGAGGCGGCCCGGGCCGAGCAATGGCTTCACCAGAACCAGCTGGGGCCGGTGCAACGGGCGCCCATGGCCCCTTCCCTGGAAGACGCTTTTGTGGGGTTGGTGAGCGTGCAGCCGGCCACGCCAGAGGCGGCCGGGAAATAGGTTTTGACCATGGCCATGACCATGCCCAGCGCCGCACCGGTGATTGAAGTGGAGGAACTGACCAAGGTTTTTGGCCGGTTCCTGGCCGTTGACCGGGTGGCCTTCAAGGTGAATCGTGGCGAGGTGTTTGGTTTCCTGGGGCCGAACGGGGCGGGCAAATCAACCACCATCCGCATGCTCTGCGGGTTGTTGTCCTCCACTTCCGGCACGGCGCGGGTGGGCGGCTATGATATCAACCGTTCGCCGGAACAGGTCCGGGAAAATATAGGGTATATGTCCCAGAAGTTCAGCCTCTACCGGGATCTGAGCGTGGCGGAAAACATCGCTTTTTTCGGCGGGGTTTATGGTTTGCGGGGCCAGCGCCTGCGGGAGCGCACCGAGGCGGTGATCGCCATGGCGGGCCTGGCCGGGCTGGAAGACCAGGTCACCGGCACGATCTCCGGGGCGCTGCAACAGCGGATGGCGCTGGGCTGCGCCATCCTGCATGATCCGCCGATCCTGTTCCTGGATGAGCCCACCAGCGGGGTGGATCCGATCTCGCGCCGGCAGTTTTGGGATTTGATCCACAACCTGGCGGCGCGCGGGGTGACGGTGCTGATCACGACCCATTTTCTGGATGAGGCGGAATTCTGCAGCCGCATCGGATTCATCTCGGGCGGGCGCCTGGTGGCTTGCGATACGCCGGCGGGCATCAAGCGCGAAGCGGTGCGGGAAGATCTTTTTGAAGTATCCCTGCCCGAACTCCGCGGCACGCGGGAAAAAGCCAGCGGCCTGGATGGGGTGATCGCCACTTCCTATTTCGGGCCGCGGCTGCACGTATTTTGCCGGCGGGATTTTTTCACAGCGGAGCGGCTGGCCTCGGCGTTGCGCGCGCGCGGAGTGGCGGTGCTCGGTGTTGAACCGGCTCCAGTGCGGCTGGAGGACTGCTTCATCCGGCTGGTCCAAAAACAAATGGAAGGAACCGGGTCATGAAACGGTTCCTGGCCGTTGTCAAAAAAGAATTCCGCCAGATCCGCCGCGATCCGCTTTCGCTGGGATTGCTCATATTCATCCCGGCCTTGCTGCTGGTCTTGTATGGATATGCGCTGTCGCTCGACGTCAAGCACATCCCCATGGGGGTTCTGGATCATGACCGCACGCCGCAGAGCCGCCGGCTCCTGGATGGCTTGTTCCAAAACCCCTATTTCAACTGGGTGCGCACCTTGCAGCGGGAAAGCGAAATCGATTTCCTGCTCAACCGTGGCCTGGTGCGCGCCGTATTGGTGGTGCCCCGGGGCTACGCCGCCAAAGTGATCCGGGGCGAAACCGCCCGGGTCCAGGTGCTGGTGGACGGCGCCGATGCGACTTCCGCCGCCAGCACGGCCGGTTATTTTGACGCCATGGCCGACCGGATCACGCGGGAGCTGCGGGGCGCGGCCATGGCCCAGGCGGGCCGGAAATTGAGCCTGCCCCAGGTGACGCTCGAGCCGCGCATCTGGTTCAATCCGGAAATGGAGAGCGCGCGTTTTCTGGTGCCCGGTTTGATCGCCATGTTGCTGATGTTGTCGGCGGTGATCGCCACTTCCCTGTCGATCGTGCGCGAAAAAGAGCGGGAAACCATGGAGCAGATCATGGTGTCGCCCATTCGGCCGCTGGAATTGATCCTGGGCAAAACCCTGCCCTATGTGCTGATCTGCCTGCTGACCATGGCTTTGGTGTTGTTCCTGGGTTATGCGCTGTTCGGGATTGTGATACGGGGTTCGCCCTGGGTGCTGTGCGCCACCACCCTGGTGTTCCTCGTTTCGGCCTTGGGCTTGGGCATCCTGATTTCCTCCATCACCCGGTCGCAGCAGGTGGCCTTCCAGGTGGCCACCCTGGCCTCGATGCTGCCCTCCATCATCCTTTCCGGGCTGATCTTCCCCATCCGGAGCATGCCCCTGCCGATCCAGGGCATCACCATGCTGTTTCCACCGCGTTATTTTGTGACCGCCTTGCGGGAGATCATTATCAAAGGGGCGCCGATTTCTGCGGTGGCGCCGGAATTGGCTTCCCTGCTGCTGCTGGGATTGCTGTTCAACCTGCTGGCGGCCGTGAAAATCCGCCAGGCCTTATGAACCGCCTCCGCTGCCTGCTGATCAAGGAACTGGCTCAATTGCGCCGTGATCCGCGCCTGCTGCGGATGCTGCTGCTGGCGCCGGTGATTCAATTGTTGGTCATGGGTTTTGCCGCCAACACCGACATCCGGGACATCACCCTGGGGGTTCGCGATTTTGACCATTCTTTCCACAGCCGTGAATATGTCCGGGCCTTGGGCGCTTCCGGGTATTTCCAGGTGGTGGCTTTGGCGGGCCCCAAGGCGGGCGATGATGAGTGCCTGGTCAGCGGCAAGCTCGGCCTGGTGGTTGAGATACCCTCGGGGTTTGGCCGGCATCTGGCCCGGCAGGAGCCTGCCCCGGTCCAGGCGCTGATCGATGGCGCGGACAGCAATTTCGGCGTCCAGGGAATCAATTACCTGCAAAAAGCGACCCGCCAGTACTCGGAAAAACAGGTCCGCGTTTGGCTGCCGGCGCCAGGGGCCAATGCCGGGGTGGCCCTGCCCACCGTGGTGGCGGAGAGCCGGGTCTGGTATAATCCGGATCTGACTTCCCGTTTTTACATGGTGCCGGGGATCATGGCTTTGCTGCTGCTGGTGACGACCATGATCGTCACCAGCATGGCCTTGGTGAAAGAAAGGGAGGATGGCACCCTGGAGCAGATCATCGTGACCCCGCTGCGGCCCTGGGAGCTCATGCTGGGCAAGTTGCTGCCGTTCGTGGTGGTGGGGTTCGCGGTGATCACGTTCGCCGTGGTGGTCATCCGCCTGGTTTTCCAGGTGCCGTTCCGCGGCAGCTATCTCACCTTGTATGGATTGTCCGGCTTGTTCCTGCTGAGCACGCTGGGCCTGGGGTTGTTCATCTCCACCCTGGTGAAAACCCAGCAGCAGGCCATGATGGTGTCGATGTTTTTCGTGATGATGCCCTTCGTGCTGCTATCCGGCTTCGCCTTTCCGATCGAAAACATGCCGCCTTTTTTCCAGGCTCTGACCACCATCATCCCCTTGAAGTATTACCTGATCATTGTCCGGGGATTATTCCTGAAAGGTGCCGGGCTGGCGGAATTGTGGCCCCAGGCGCTGGCGCTGGCGGCTTGGGGGGGCGGGATCCTGACCCTGGCGGCACTCAAGTTCCACAAGCGCCTGGATTGACCCGCGGGTTTTTTCCGGACGGCTACTTGCGGCGGAAAATCTCGGAAGGATCAGCCATGTTCAGCATGGAAAGATCGTAGCCTTCGCCCGGGGCGCGTTCCCTGGCGGCGACCAATTGGGCGGCGATGTGGCGGATGGTGGAGGCGGCATAGTATTTGATGGCGCCCACGCTTTGGCTGGCGTGGAAAACCACCACCAACAGGCAATGCTCGTCGATGTTGCTGACCAGCAGGCTGAAGCTTTCGCCCTGCTGGTAAACGCTGCTGAAATTCGGTTCGTTGATGAGGTTGGCGATGGCCTGGTTGGCCGTGTAGCTGGCGGCCGCCAAGGCACCCAGGGTGGTGACGTCAAATTGGTCCGCCTGCCCGTTGGTGGCCACCACAAAACCCCCTTTATCGACCAGGATGGCGGTGATCGCTTCAGTCCGCCCAAGCAATCCGCTCAATTCGTCCTGGATTACCTGGACATCCTCCTCGTTCAATGGAGGGAGAGTAAACATATCAACCCACGCGGCGGTTGCTTTCGTTGATGAATTTATTGAGTAACATGCGGGTGATCATGTTCAAGGTTTCAAATACACCTTCCGATTTATGAGCGCAAGCGGTGAACGACGGCATCCGGACCTCCCGGTTGTTCAGCAAATATTCCATATATTCCACTGGCGCCGCGTTTGGCAGATCGCGCTTGTTGAATTGCACCACGAAGGGGATGTCGGCGAGGTTCAGCTTCAGGGTCCGCAGGTTTTCCTCCAGGTTGGCGAAGCTTTCGACATTCTCCTCCATTTTTTCGTATTGGGAATCGGCCACAAAGACGATCCCATCCACGCCGCGCAGCACCAGCTGGCGGGTGGTGTTGTAGATGACCTGGCCGGGCACGGTGTAGAGCTGGAACTTGGTTTTAAAGCCTTTGATGGTCAGCGCCTCCAGCGGCAGGAAGTCGAAAAACAAGGTGCGGTCGGAATTGGTGGCCAGGGAGACCATCTTGCCTTTGTTTTCCGGGGCGGTTTGCACATTGGCAAAGACCTTCTGTAAATTCGTGGTCTTGCCGCAGAGCGCCGGGCCATAATACACGATCTTGACCTGGAGTTCTTTGGTGGCGTTGTTGATGATTGCCATAAACCTATGCGTTTCGCGATTGTTGTTCGAGGTGGGCGACTACCAGTTCCAGTTGAGCCGCTGGCAGGCGCTGTCCCGCGCAGCCATACGCCAGGAAAAAGATCCCTCCCACTTTGTTGATTTGCATGGGGACATCGCCGACCACCAGCGCAAATTGCGTGGGCTCTCCCAGCTTCAGTTCTCTCGTGTAATGGCTCATGCGGCCGAACATCTGGGGGAGAAAGGCGGCCATGGTTTCGCTATTCACAGGGGATGGCATCTGGCCCGCCACCAGCAACCCATCCTGCAGCACAATCAAAGCTCCGGACATGCCGGGCAACCCCGAGCACTTCTGGATGATTTCCACCGGGGTCCATGATTTTTTGGAAGGCTGGCCAAAAAGTGTGGCCATATCTTCCGGCTGAGCCTCCGGCGCAGGCGCTGCCGGCGCCACGGCTGCCGCCGGTGGGCTGGCGGGTTGGGGAGGTTGGGCTTTGGCTGGGGCAGGTGGCGCTGGCGGTGCCACGGCGGCGGGCTGGGGAGCTTCCGGAGCGGGGGGGGCCGCCGCCGGGGCCACCGCTTCGGCAGCTGCCGCCGGCTGGGCCGCGAAAAACACATCCGGAATCTTGGCGTCGATCGTGGACGCGGCCTTGGCGGTGGACGGCTTGCGGATGGCCAGGAAAAGCGGCACCACCAGGTTGAGCGGGATCAAGAGCGGAGTTTCCTCGGACAAATCCAGGATTCCGGGCGGCAATTCGGGTTTGATCCATTGCTTGATCTGCGTCCAGGAGAACGCAATTTTACCGCGCTTGAGGCCTTGTTCCGTCTCAGTGACGGGCAGTTGGACCTGGCAGTCGCCGGCCAGCGGAGCCAGGGCGCTGCGCAGGGTTTCCGGCCAGGCCGCCATGGCGGGCTCCAAGGGTGCCAATAGGCCGCCTGCAGAGGATTCCGCCGGCGCAGCCGGCACCGCAAACGGCGGCGCCGATGGCGCGGCTTCGGCCAGCTTGAGCAGGCTGGGAACGGGAGCGGCGGATTTGGGGGCCGGTGAAGCCGGAGCCGCCGGTGGCTTCATGGCCTCCGGCTTGGGCAGCGGCACTACCCCGGGCACCGGGGCCGGTTTGGGAGGTGAAATCGCCGCTCCGGGCATGACCGGTTTGGGCAACACCGGTTTCGGCAGCGGCGGTGTGGGAGCCGCCGGTGGCTTTAGGGGGGGAATAGGTGCCGCCGGTTTAATAGCCGCTGGCTTCGGCAGCGGCTGGGTGGGGGCCGCCGCAGTGGCCGCCGCCACCGGTTGCGGGGTTTCTGGCGCCGCCGCCACTGGGGCGGGGGCCGGGGCGGGGGCCGGGGCGGGGGCAACCGCTGCGGGAGCGGGTGCCGCTGGCGTGGCGGTTTTAGCCGCCACCGGTGTGGCCGGAGGTATGGGCGCTGGGGCCGGTTTAGCGGGAGCGGGCTTGGGGGCGTTGATGGATCCACCTGGGCCGAATACCGGACCGATGTCCGGTGGCAGGTCCACGGCCGTCTGGCCTGGCCGCCTTGGCAGGTGTTCCGGCTTCAAATTCGGAACCAGAACGTCCAAAGGAATCGTGATCGGGGTCGATGCCTGTTCAGGGCCAGCGTGGAAGGTGCCTTCCGGGGCAAAAGTTTGGAATTCCGCCAATGGCATTTTCACCGTGCCTTTGTAGAGCTGGGAAAGAATTGGCTGCAATGGCAGGGTAATCGCAGCCTTGGCCTTGGGCTGAATTGCCACCAGCCTTTTAACCGGGTCCGGGAGCCGGTCCAAAATTCTTTGCAATGGCAGTTCCACCGTTTCATCCGTGGCGGCAACCACCGGCGCCAGAGTTTCCAACGCTGCCGGGATGTCCTGGGCTGGCGCTTGGCCGGGTTTGGGTGCTTCCTGGATCCGGGCCGGGGGTGGGGGAGCGGGCCTTATGGCCGCCGGGATGGGCGATGGGGGGCGGGGTGCCGCATCGGGTGCTTTCGCCACCGGCCTGGGCACTGGGAAAGGGGGCGCGGCTGCCGGAGTCGGGATTGGGATTGCCCCCCTGGCTGGCTGGCTGGCTGGAGCAGCCGGTGGTGGCGCTTTGGCTGGAGCTTGGGGTGGTGGTGGCGCAGCGGGGGGCGCCGTAATCTTGGGGGCGGGTTCACGTGGCGCCGTTGTAACGGTCGTGGGGGGCGTTTGGTCCCGCCCGCCGAACAGTTTTTTGAGAAAGCCCAGCATTTTAGGTAAGACTAATCAGTCGCTCGTGGCAATATGCGCAAATCCATGGCCAATGTCGATAAAATAAAACCTTTCCAGCGCGCCGCGCCGCGCCGGGTTGCCTAAACCGTGTCCCTGCCATTGGCTCGGTCGTGCGGGCTGGATCTTTTGGCGCAAGACCTTCGTCATGCGCCACTTGCAGGTCTATTCAAGAGCTGCTTGCGCTTCCCTTCTCGTCTTGCGCCAAAACCTGTGGCACCATCATTTCCCTAATGCATGAACACGGCGAAAGGTGACGGGCCTGATCTCCCCGCATGATCCCTTTGAAAAGGCAGGCCTCTTTTTTCTGCCATCCCGCAAAGGCGCCGCCGGTTTATCCAATTTGGCGGCTGGTCCGGGATCCCGGCGGCGGCAGCCTGGGGCATTAAAAGCACTATTTTGTTGAAAAGCGCGTTGATTTTCCTTATATGGACTATTGGCGGCAGAACTATTAATGAACACGATGCAAGATCGTCCCAAAATATTGCTGTTGGATGATGATCCGGGGATACTGGAGTTGTATCCTGAGTTGCTCGGGCAATTATCCTGCAAGCCGGAGGTCATTACCTGTGCCAGCGGCGCACGGGCCATTGCCCTGCTCGAGGCGGAGCCGGTTTCCCTGTTTATCTGCGATTTAAACCTGCCTCAGATGGATGGTCTGCAGGTTTTGACCGTGGTGCGGCGGAAATATCCCCAACTGCGAACCGTGGTGCTTTCCTCGGTCACGGATGAGCAATTCCGGACCCGGGCGTACGCCTTGGGGCTGGATCTTTGCTTTGTGAAGCCGACCAATGCCCGCGAAACCCAGTTGTTCCTGGATTGCATCGAATCCTTGCTGGAGCAAAAAGAGCAGACCGGTTTTCGGGGGATTCAGAGCAAGTCCATGCTCGACATCATTCAACTGGAATCCTTGTGCCGCAATACCAGCACGCTCAAGGTCATCAACGGTGCGGTGGCAGGCCGGATCTGGTTTCAAGACGGGGATGTGGTGGATGCCGAAGTGGGTGGCGTGACCGCCCAGCCGGCCTTCCTCAAAATCATTTCCTGGAAGAAGGGGAACTTTGAATGCATTCCTGGCGAACATGGGCGCGCCCGGAAAATTTTCAGCTCCATCGACAGCTTGCTGCTGGAAAGCGCCCAGATCATGGACGAAGGACAGGCCGGGCAAGCCTCCGGTTCGTCTGAGGGCGGCACGAGCCAGTCCGGTTTCGCCACCGCCCCCCGCAAGCATTTTGAATGGTCTTCCCTCCGGGGCTTGGAGTTTGGTTTGGTCCTGGCTGGAAACGCCCCCAATCCACTTGATGCCTGGGCGGTGGAGGAACCCCAGGCGCTGGCCGATTGGACCCGGAAAACTGTGGAACGGTGCAATTCACTGGGCGAAGCCCTGCATATCGGCAAACTGGATGATTTGACGGCGCTGGGCCTCCGCACGCAGGTGGGGGTTGCCCAGTGTGCAGAACGCCTGTTTTGCCTGGGATTTCACTATTCCCAAACCGGCAATCAGATCAAGGAAAACCTCAAGAAAGTAGTGGACGCATGGGTATCCTGAGTTTTTTCTCCAAAGCGAAGGCTGGGCCATCCTTGGAGCGCCTGCCCAAGGGGTGTGTGACGGTGGATCGCAACGGGGCCATTGTCACCTCCACGCTGTCCCAATCTTTTCCCGAAACCAAGGTCAACCGCATCATCCAGGATGTGCTGGCCATTTTTCGATCCGCCCAGGAAGCCCAGTTGGTTTTTAATGAGCTCCAGCTGACCTATCCGGCCCTCCGCATCACTGCCAAAGAACTCAAGGGGGGAGCCATGATTTTCATCTCGCCGCCCTGACCCGTGCAGCCCAATAACCACCCTTTGTTATGTCACATAAAATTGACGAGTTGATTTTACAGCTGGAAAATTATCTCGAGTGCTGGAAGCAGTTTATCCAATATGTCAACCTGGCCCGCAAAAAGGAGTTCAATCAAGAGCAGGAAGACCAGTTTCTGGAAGTCAAAAGCATCCTGATCCAGGAATTCGAGATGATCCTCTCCGCGTTTGAAAGCGGAGCGCCCAACAAAGAGGATGTGCACGGGGTCATCGGCAACGCCCCTTCCATCCGCTTCCTAAGCGAATTAAACGAAGGCTCCCTGCGCGGTCTGGAAAACCAGTGGCACAAATTGCTGCTCACCTTCCAGTCCCTCCTGGGCCAGCTGAAAGCCACCAAAAAGAACGCCGCCTCCAATTCGATGTGGAGCAGAATCTTTAAACGCTGACCAGATTTTGCTCCCCAGGCCAAGGAAAGGCCGGGGCGTCTTATTGCTTGCGCCTGGGCCAGCCAGGGGCGGGTAAATTGGGCAAAAATTAAACTGGCTGGCGGAATTCCGGTCCAGACAAGGGAACCACCGCATTCCAAGCCAGGCCAAACCGGCACTGGAAATTCTCTCTCAGCGACTCGGCTTGCAGTTTTCCGGGCAGGATCGCGAACAGGCTGGAGCCGCTGCCCGACATCAGGCTGACCGTGGCGCCTTGTTCTGCCAGAAATTCCCGGACGAGCGCCAGGAATGGATACTTGGGTAAAACCGGGGCTTCCAAGGCGTTGAAAAAATCGCTTCGAGCGTCCTTGAGAGTGCCCGTGGAGAGTTTTTTGGCCAGCTGAGCCGCCCGGCCGGGAATACCATTTTGGGCATCCGGGTATTTGGCCAGCTGCTGGTAGGCCCAGGCGGTGGGCACCCCAAATCCGGGATGGATCAGCAACAGGTGGCTGCCTTCCAAGGCAGGCAGCCTGCCCAATGGCGACAGGCGCTCGCCCCGCCCTTCGCCCAGGCAGGCCTGGTCATAAAGGAAAAAAGGGACATCGGAGCCAAGGCCGGCGGCTAATTCATGCAGTTTTGCCCGGTCCAGCGGTTGGTTGAAAATCTCATTCAGCGCCCGCAAGGTGATGGCCGCATTGCCGCTGCCGCCGCCCAAACCGGCCGCCACGGGGATTTTTTTCTCGAGGTGAATCCGGAGGCCGGGTTGGATGCCTGCCGCCTGGAAAAAGGCTTGGGCCGCCCGCTGCACCAGGTTTTCGGGACCGATTGGCAGGTGGATATCCGAGCAGGTCAGTTGGATGCCGGATTCCCCGGCCGAGAAAACCAGGCGGTCATGGATTTGAACCGGCAGGAAAATGGTCTCCAAATCGTGGAAACCATCCGGCCTTTTCCCCAGGATATTAAGCAGCAAATTGATTTTGCACGGGGATTTGAACTCGTATTCCATAAACAAAAATGCGCCAACGGCTCAAGACCGGTTGGCGCAATGGTAAAAAGGACGGGCTATTCTTCAAAAATATAGAAACGGCTTCCCGGGACAAGCGGCAAAACGTCTCCGCCCGCAAAGCCCAAATTGGTATCCGCTCCACCCAGGATTCGGGGGCGGTAACTCTCAGGATAGCGGGGCTTGACGGAAAGGTAGTCGGTGAACATTGGGTCGTAACTGGGCACCGGGAAAGAAGCGATTTCGTAAGCCCCCACGACCGTCCGGGCGACCGATTTATTGAAGCCGCGCACCACACCCGTGGTGTAAGATGCATCGCTCCCTTCCCACAAGCACGTTGTCTCCATGGAGCTTCGCATTTCGCCCAGGCGGGCAAATTCGGTGGCATTGCTGATTCCTCGGCCCAACTTCTGCTCAGGGCCGGCACAACCGGCGGCAAACAGAACAATTCCGGCCAAGGCGGTCGAGAACACGGTTGAAATTCGCATATGTTTCATCTCTGATTCCAAAAGCTACCGCTGCGGCTTTCCCATGTAAAGCCATTTTCAATGATTCCCGGACTTCCACTGCGAAAATTTTGGCCGCTGGCGGAGGCGCCTGGATTACCTGGTTTGCACCGCGTGGGGAATAGCCCGCAAAGGTGCCAGGAATCCAATTTCAACTGGCCACGGTGTCGATGGAACTGTCCGGTTTCGCCGGTTTCAATTTCTCTTTGCGTTCCCAATACCAGGCGATCCACACCGTGATCTCGTAAAGGATCTGCAAGGGCAGGGCCATCATCACCTGGGTCAAAACCTCCGGGGTTGTAAGCACTGCTCCCAAGACCAGGTTGATGACGATCATATACCGCCGGAAACCAGCCAGTTTTTGGTAATCCAAGACGCCCAGCTTGACGAGCACCAACAAAATCACGGGCATCTCAAAACCCAACCCCATGCCTAAAATGAATTTGCAGACGAAGCTGATATATTGCTCGGCGGTCCACAAGGCGGCCGACACGCCCAGCCATTCGGAATAGGCACGCGAGGCGCGCAACGCCAGGGGCATCAACACATAATAACAGAAGGACACGCCGGTTGAAAACAGGCCCATGCCCGCCAGCAAACCGCGGCCCATATATTTCTTTTCCTGGCGTTTCAGGGCCGGAACCACGAACTGAATGATGAAATAAAACAGGAACGGCGAGGTCAAAATGATTCCGCCGTAAACGGCGATTTGGAAGGCTACGATGAATCCGCCAGCCGGGCTCGGATTGAACAGGTTGACCGGGGTTTTCGGCAGGATGGACCCGGGCGCATTAGTCGTTTGGAGCAAGCCCATGACCAGTTCCGCGCCGGATATTTTAGGCTGCATATTCAGGGTGACCATCTGGTTTTCACCCCAGGTGACCCCCTGGTATTGATTGGTATCCACCCGGTAAGTGCCCAGCACATTCGTGCCCACCACCAACCGCACGTAATGGTTTTTCCCGGGGGAATTTTCAAACGCCTTTTCCAGCGGCCAAAGCAGGACACCCATCAGCCAATTACCCGCCGCCAGGCAGATAATCATGCCCACCGTGAGAACCACGAGGCATTTGATGAGAACCCACCGGAGATCCTCCAAATGCTCCAGGAACGACTTTACCTCGCCCCCACCATCCGCTTCGTCCGCCTCCCCCGTCTCGTCCGCGGGACGCAGCTCATCCACCTCTTCTGACATGCCTGTTTGCTCTATGTGGTAATAAGCTAATGAGCTTTTGGCGTTGAGGAAGCCGGGGTGGAAGTGGTGGCGGCACTTTCAGTCGCCGCCGGGGTGGCGGGAGTGGAGTTTTGCGCGGGAACCACCGGTTCGGAAGGATTTGAATAGCGCCGGGGAGATGGGTTTTCCTCAATGGCGCTCTGCAGTTCATCCTGCACATCCCGGGTAGCTTTCTTGAACTCCTTGATGCCCTGCCCCAAACCTTTGGCCAGCTCAGGCAGCCTCTTGGCTCCGAACAATATCAAAACCACGGCCAGGATCAAAACGATCTCCCAGCCTCCGAGAAATGCTGCAAATATCACGTTCATAACTTCTTGGACAAACGGTACTCCACTGCCGGGGACAAGTAAAGTTGCAAATCGGTCCGCCTGTCAAACGCGAATTCAAGATCAGCTGGAACCGCAGTGTTTAAGCCCCGTTTGGATTGATGAAGCGGCGGGCGCAATAGCAAAAAAAATCTGCCGGTGGAGCCCGGCAGATTGGTTTCGGAAAAACTGGAACCGGTTTTTACTTGTCCTTGGGCAGCAGCAGCAGGAATTGCCCGCGGCGGTTTTTCGACCAGGCATCTTCGCTATGGCCATCGACCAAGGGTTTATCCTTGCCGTAACTGATGGTGCGGATGCGGCCGGCGGCCAACCCCATCTGGGTCAGCATTTCCCGCACTGCCAGGGCGCGCCGTTCACCGAGGGCGCGGTTGTATTCATCGGTGCCACGTTCGTCGCAATGGCCTTCGATCACCAAATCGTCGCCCGCCGGGGCGGATTTAAAGAAATCGGCCACGGCCTGGACTTTGGCGACTTGGTCCGGCTTCACGTTGTGCCGGTCGTAATCGAAATACACGGTGTAAGCTTCAAAGATTTTGCCATCGGTGGGGCGTCCCTCAAAATAACCGCGATCACTGGACAGCGGCGTGCCGCCTTGCCCGGGTTTGAGGTCTTCTGAATCCGGCCGGGCATCCTTATCCAAGCCACCGCCACCGGGCGGGATGGCACGACCTTCAGTGCCGGCGCCGGTGATTGCAGTTTTTTGGCCGGGAATGGGGGTTGGGCCTTTGGGCCTGTGTTTGCAGCCAAAGCCACCAACGGAAAGGGCCAGCCCCAACACGAGTAAATTTACCAAACTTGAGCGTTTCATCTTTAGGTCTCCGGTATAAGGGAAGCCGCCTATTTAGCCCAATCGGGCTGTGACGCGTTTCCCGAAATTTGTCCTATATCCTTCACCTTCTTGGTGGGGACGTCAAGCAAAGACAAAACATATCGGTTGCCATTGCGCCGGCTGAGAATCAAGGTGCGCGAATTGGGCGACCAGGAAGGGTATTCCCCAGGCGCCACCACCTCCGTGGCGCCCCCTTGGGCGGGCACCGTGCAAATGTGGAAACCGCCCGTGGTGGTGGTGAAAGCGATATTTTTCCCATCCGGCGACCAATCGGGCTCGGTCACGCTGGCGACATTTTCGGTGCGCAGGCGCTTCATGGCCCCGCCCGCGGCGGGCATGGTATATAGCGAAGCCCGGCCGGTTTGGCGGGAGGCAAAGCACAGCGTCTGTCCGTCCGGGGACCAGCACGGAGAGGACTCGTCCTCCCGGGTGGAGGTCAGCTGCCGCAAGCCCGATCCATCGGGATTGCTCAAGTAAATGTCCGGGCTGCCGCCTTTGCTCAGGATCATGGCCACCCGACGTCCGTCGGGTGACACCGCCGCGCTGGTGTTCAGGCCCGTGTATTTGGCGATCGCCTGGCGCTCGCCGGTCGCCAGATCGTGCGCGTAAATATCCGGATTGCCCAGGCGGTAGGAGGTGTAAAAAAGTTTTTTCCGGCCCGGCGACCAGGCGGGCGCGGCCACCAGCGAACGGTCGTTGGTGATTTTGATGGCGTTGAAGCCGTCATAATCGGCGATGCAGATTTCGCTGGTTCCCCCGGATTCCATTTTGAAGGCGATTTTGGTGCGGGCGATCCCGGGCACCTGCCGGATTTTTTCCACGATGTCGTCAGCGAGCGCATGGGCTTGGGCGCGCAGGGATGCGCCACTGTAGGCCTTGGCCAGAATTTCCGCCTTGCTGAAACGATTCGATACCCGCGCTTCCACCCGGCTGGCGTTGCTGCCCACCACCAGGTAATCCGCCTGCTCCGGCCCGGCCATCGAAAAACCGACCACCTCCAAGTCGAACTTCAGAGTGGATGACACTTCCCCCGTGAAACCGCTGAGGTTGATGGGGATGGTCTTGGTCGCGTCCACCTCCCGGGAGATGATCATTTTCCCACCAGTTTCGGCGTTGGTGGCCCCCATCGAGGCCCCCCAAACGAGCAGGATGGCCGCCGCTTCAATACCACGGAATTTCTTCATCATGATTAGCTTTTATTTTTTAAATTAAGGTCAAAAACAATGGTGTAAGTGCGCTGGTCTTCCCTGGCGCCCGCTGGAAAAGCGGGCACCGCTGGCACCCGGTCCAAAGCCCGCCGCACCGAGCGGTCCAAAGCCTCGTTCCCCGAAGGTCTGATGATCCTGGCGGAAACCACATTCCCGTTGCGGGTGATCGCCACCACCACTTCCACCTGGAGGGATCCGCTGTTGGCCTCCCGGGGGGGATCATACCAGGCCTGGTCGAACAGGCTTTTGATGACTTGGTCGTAATTGGCATAGGTGGGCCCCCCGGTGCCGCCCATGCCGCTGCCGGTGCCCACCTTGATGGCCACGCTGCCCGAGAGGCTGCCTTTGATGTTGCTCAGGACGCCCTTGGTGAGGGATTGGCGGGCCGCCAGGGCCTGCTTGATCTCCCGTTCCCGGTCCGCGGCGGCGCGTTCCTCGGCGGCGGCGGCGGCGGCCTGGGTATCTTCCATGCTTTTCCTCGGCCTTTTTACGGCTTTCAGCTCCTGGTTGCTCAAGGTGCGCTTGGGCTTGATTTCCTTGGGTGGTTCGATGGCCTCAGGATCGGGGATATCGGCCGCTTTATCGGGCTTCTTAGGCTCCACCTTGGGTGTTTCCTCCCTGGCCGGAGGAGGTGTGGGGGCGGGCGGCTTGGGCGCAGGAGCCGGGGCGGACTCAACCGCCTTGGCGGCGGCCGGGGGGGCGGGCGCGGGAGGCGGGCCGGACTCGCCACCCCCAAACACTTTTTCGTCCGTCAGGATATCCGGCAAGACCACCACGTTGATGATCGGCAGGTCGTTGACCGGCGGCGGTTGGGGCGGCAGGAATCCGGGACCCACAAAAAGCACCACCGCCAGCAACAGGTGGGTTGCCACGGAAAGGACCAGGCATCTTTTTTGCAGGCGGTTCATTTTTTCGGGGCCAGGGTGCGGATGGAAAAGCTGGTTATCTGGTTCCGCTGGCAGCGGTTGATGATTTCCGTGGTGTATTTGAGCGGGCTATCTTCATCAGCCCGCACCACGACTATCAAATTGGGATTCGCCTTGTAGAATTGGATGAGGGAGGACTCGATCAAATCCGGGTTGGACGGCTTCCGCTCGTAGGCGTATTGGCCCTGGCGGGTGATTTCCACCGTTTTCATATCCCGGGCATCCATGGTTTTTTTGTCCGGGCGTCCACCGCTGGGCAGCTTTAAGTTGATGCTTTGGGTCAGCGCGGGGGTGGTGATGACAAAAATGATCAACAGCACGAAGGCCAGGTCGAGCAGCGGCGTGATATTGATGTCGCTCAGGGTGACCAGGTTGTTGCGTTGGGAAAAGCGGCGCATACGGGCTAAGGATTCGGGAATTTGAATTCTGCCAGGTTTACGATGAGGCGGTAAACCACGGCCACCGCCAGGATCAGCAAAAGGATGTAGGCGGGTTTGACCTTGGTGTGTTCCGGGAGCAGCTTTTTGAGCCAGCGCCGGGACCGGGTGCGATGGAGCCGCTCATGGCAATGGCGGCAGGTTTCCTCGATGCGATGGTTCCGCTGTCCGCAATAATGGCAGCTGACATATAAGTGCGCGCCGCATCCGGGGCACCGGGAGGTGCCCGTCGGCGCCACCTGTTCGCATTTGGCGCAGACCACCCTTTCGCCCTGGGCAGGCTGGGGGGAGGAAGGGTGCTTTGGCGAGGTCTCAGTCATTGTCCGACAGGTATTCGATTTCCATCTTGGAAACCAACTCCTGGGCAAAATTGTCCAGTTCCACGGTGAGAACCCGCAGGTTGTGAACCAGCCAGTTGTATCCGAACATGGAGGGAATGGCCACCAACAGGCCGGCCACGGTGGTGATGAGCGCCGCGGCGACACCGGGAGCCATGGTGAGCAAATCCGCCTGGTTTTGCATGGCCACATTGCTGAACGTGCTCATAACCCCCCAAACGGTGCCCAGCAACCCCAGGAAAGGCGCCCCGCTGACGGCGATCGCCAGCATGATCAGGCCGCTTTCCAGTTTGAGGGATTCCTCCGCCACGGATCGTTCCAAGGCCCGTTTCACATGTTCCATGGCTTTCAGGCTCAAGGAGCGGGTGAGTCCCCGCGTCACTTGCGCTTTTTGCCGGCCCGCCAGTTCGCCACAGCCTTCCACATAGACCGTGAACAAGGGGCAGCCGTCCACCTGCACCCGGCGGTCATAAATCTCCAAAACACTCTTTTGCCCGCGGAATTCCTCCTCGAAGATCCGGTTCAGCCGCTTGGCGCGGCGCATCTGGATGGCTTTGGCCGCCATGATCGACCAGGCGAAGATGGAAAAAATGCCCAGCACGATAATGATAATCTTCGCCTCGGGGGTGGCCTGGCGCCAAATGAACACCAGCTCTTGTTCTTTGGCAGGCACCCCCACCGCAGCCCATAAAATTGTGGCCATCATCACAAATCGTTCTCCGCTTCAATGCTCCCGGAGCTTGGTTTAGCGCGTCCGGGCGCGGCGGTCAAAACCAAATATAACACGTTCATTATCAATGCCAACCAGCGTTCCGCTGCGACCGCATCGTCAGTCCCTAATATCTAATGCTTGGACGGCGCTCGTGGCGAGAAAAATTCATTGATATTTAACCAAAAAGCCGAAGCAAGGAGGGCCGCGCGGCGGGCCGGGCCGGGCGGGCAGCCGTTCCCCGGCGGGTTTGGCTAGCCTCGCGGAACCGCTACGCCATCCATGGCCGCTGCCGCTTCAAGTCCGAGGCCAGGAGTTCGCGGGCGATGGCGGCGTCTTCCGCCACCTGGAAATCGAACATGCCCACCACGGCGAAATCGGCCCCATTCCCGAACGCGTGGCGGAATCCGTCCCGGGGGTGGATCGCTCCCGCCGCCAGGACTTTGTAAGCCAGCCAGGGGCGTTGGATGCCCCGCATATAGGCAATGGTTTTATCCGGTTCCAGGCACCAATAGTTGTCGATTCCGTAGTTGTCGATGACTTCCTGGGTCTGGCCGGGCTGCTGGCCGGACCAATAATTCGTGCTGTGGAGGGTTTTCATGTAGAAATCCGGCTGGATTCCGGCCTCCTCGACCTTCATGGGCGTGCGCAGCTCATGGCCGGCCACCCCGGCGATCAATCCCTGGCTTTTGATGATGCCGATCAAATCACCCACCAAGCCCACGGATCCCTGGCGGATCCATTGATCCCCCTGGTTGCCCACCAGGAAGGCGCCCGCGGCTCCGGTATCGACCGCGTATTGGACTGCGGTTTTTAGATCGTTCTTTTTGGGGGCGATCTGGGCCAGGTATTGCAGGCGCCCACCCCGGGCGCGGTATTTCAAATAAACCTCCACTGCATGCCGGTCTTCCGGGTAGCAGATCATCGTGTTGATCCCATGCTGTTCGCACAAAGCCCAGGTTTCCATGATCTTGTCATCCGTGAAATAGCGCATCAGCAGGTTCGACATATAGATGAGGTCACGGCTGTGCGCGTAACCGCTGATCAAGTTGCCGCCGCAGATCAGCCGGCTGATCTTCACTTTGCCAATCGTGCCCATGGGCAGGGAACCTTTGGCGTTGGGGGTGGGGGCGGGGATTCCTGGCGCCTCATCCCGGGCGAGCAGGGTGTGTTCTTCCAGACTGCAAACCAAAGGAGCGGCCAGCCCTCCGGCGAGTGAGCGCTTGATGAATCCGCGGCGTTTCATGCGTCCAGCCATAATTAATATTTCAAAATGACCAAGGTGCTTGTTCCGAAGATGAGCGTAGCCGCCTCCCGCGGGGATGCAATCCGAAATGCGCGGATAAAAAAGAATCCCTCCCGGTTCACAAAACCCTGTTACGGGGGAACCGGGAGGGCAATTCAGGATGGGCGGTTTTTAAAAGGCTGCGCCGGCTACTGCAATTTGCCCACGGAATAAACGCCGCGGTCCTTTTCCTTTTTCACGCAGCCGCGGTCTTCCAATTTCTTGAATACAGAAAGCTTGGTGAAATTGGCGATGCCAGCGGCTTTGATCTGGTTGAATACATCTTTCGGCCGGAAGGTGCCTTTGACAGTCTTCAGCCATTCCACCGCTTTTTCAAAGGCGGCCAGGTTCACGCTGCGGTCCCGGCGCTCCGATTTTTCCACCGGTTTGCCTGTGATTTTGGCCAGGGCGTCATCGTAGGCTTTCAGCTGGTCCAGCAGCTTTTTGCGTTCCGCTTCCAGCTCTTCCCGGTAAGCTTCCCGGGCCTTGTTGAATTCATTCTGCTTCTGCTGGAATTTATCCAGTGCAGAGGCGCTGATGTCCGGCATCTCAACTTTCTCAATTTTCTTTACTGTCTTGCTCATAAATGGAATTGGATTACTTATTCAGAGGCAAAGATATATCAACGAGGTGGTCATGGTCAATGGTGAAAATAAAATAAAAAATAAACCGCCGCTTAATTTATTTCATCGGTAGTTAAATCACCGGGGGATCTTCGGTTTGAATATGAAGCTTTATCCATGGCAGGCAATGTAAAGAACGCCATGGCTGGCGTAGAGTTCATTATGCATCCCATCGCCAGCTTCTTTTGCAGAGTTCGGATGATGGCCAGGCGCCTTCCGGCGGCACGGTTTTCCGGGCGAACCTGCCAGGTGGCAAAACCTGCCATATGATCTTGTTTTCTCCAGCCCAATGCCTATTGATATGCCTGATGGATGAAAATTGGATTATCAATTGCCTGATCGGGTATCTCTGTTTTTTGCCAGCGCTGACGATCCACGAATGCGCGCATGCCTGGACGGCGTGGAAATGCGGTGACGATACCGCCCGCCTGCAGGGCCGGATCACCCTCAACCCGGTGGCGCACATGGACCTGGTGGGGACCGTCCTCCTGCCTTTGCTGAGCGCGTATCTGGCCGCCAAACAATCCCCGCTGGCGGCCTTGGTGATCGGCTGGGGCAAACCGGTGCCGGTCAACCCCATGAAACTGCGCCACCTGCGGCGCGATGACACCCTGGTGTCCATAGCGGGGCCGGTCTCCAACCTGCTGCTGGCCTTTTTCCTGATGCTGCTGGCGCGGGGGGCGGTTTTGCTGCCCTTCCCGCAGATCGCGCACACCTTTTACCAAATCACTCTGATCAGCCTGGTGCTTTGCTTTTTCAACCTGCTGCCCATCCCGCCGCTGGATGGCTCCCACGTGCTCAAAAACATCGTGCGCATGAGCCATGAAACCTATCTGCGCCTGAGCCAGTATGGGCTGTTCCTGTTGATCGTCGCCATCAATCTGGATCCAGTCCAGCAATTGGTTTCCACGCTGACCATGCATTGCTTCATGGGGTTGTTCTGGCTGTTTCAGTTCCCCGTAGCCGCCTTGGGGCAGATTTCTGGATGATTGACGCCCGGCTGATTTGTGCAAAGCTCGGCGCATGCACAATAAGCAGACAATTTCCCGGCGTCATTTCCTAAAGGCTTCGACCGCGGCGGCGGGAGCCTGTGTCTGGCCGGATCCCGGCTGGGTGGAGGCTGCTGACCCGGGCCCGAAAGCCCAGCCCCTCCGCCTCGAGGATTTGCCCCGGGGCGGCGCCCCCAAGGCGCTGGACCTGCCTCACTTCCCCGACCGGCTGCATGCCTTTGTGTGGCGGAATTGGCCGCTGGTGCCCGCGGACCGGATGGCCCGGGTGCTGGGCGCCGAGCCGGCCGAGGTGGTGCGCCTGGGACTGGCCATGGGCTTGGGGGATCAGCCCCCCATTTCCCGGGACCAGCTGCGCCGCACCTCCCTGACCATCATCCGCCGGAACTGGCATTTGCTGCCTTACGGGCAATTGCTCGAACTTTTGGAGTGGACCCCGGAACAGATGGCCTTCACCTTGCGCGAGGATGATTTTTTCTACATCAAGCTCGGCAGCCTCAAGCCGCAGTGTGTGCCGATCCGCTATGCCCCGCCCACCCCGGAGATCCGCGCCTGGCAGGGCCGGCTTGCCGCCCTGGCGCGGGAATATTTCCCGCGCGGGCTGGGCCATCCAGAGGAACCGCTCTTCGGGTTCCTGCCCGCCTTGTCCACGCCTCCAGCCACGGCAGCCCGGCCCGTGCCCGGCCGTTTTTCGCCCCGCTTCTGTTATTCTTATTTTGCGCTGTATGGCGATCCTTTGCTGGATCCCAGCCTGGATCCCTATCCGGACGGTTATCTCGCGCAGCTGGCGGCGTCCGGGGTGGACGGGGTGTGGCTGCAAGGCTTGCTGGCCCGCCTGGCGCCGTTCCCGTGGGATCCGGCGCAAAGCGCGGGGGCGGAGGTCCGCCTGGCCAATCTGCGCCAGCTGGTGCAGCGCGCCCGCCGGCACGGCATCGGCATCTACCTCTATTTGAATGAGCCCCGGGCCTTGCCGCTCGCCTTTTTCCAGGGCCGCCCGGAACTGCGCGGCGTCACCGAGGGAGCGTATGCGGCGCTGTGCATCAGCCAGCCCGAGGTGCGCCGCTACCTGGCGGACTCCGCCGCCACGATTTGCGGCGCGGTTCCCGATCTGGCGGGCCTGTTCACCATTTCCGGCTCGGAGAATCTGACGCATTGCTGGTCCCACGGCGGCGGGGCCCAATGCCCCCGCTGCGGCCGCCGCCTGCCCGCGGAAGTCATCGCCGAGGCGAACACCGCGCTCTATGAGGGGATCGCCCGGTCCGGCGCCCGCACCCGGCTCCTGGTTTGGGATTGGGGCTGGCCGGAGGACGCCGTGGAGGGCGTCATCCAGCGCCTGCCGGCGGAGGTGGCCTTGATGAGCGTGAGCGAGTGGAGCATCCCCATCCAGCGGGGCGGGGTGGCCAAAACCGTTGGGGAGTATTCCATCAGCACCATCGGCCCCGGGCCGCGGGCCACCAGGCATTGGGATTTGGCGCGCCGCCGCGGGTTGAAGACCATCGCCAAAATCCAGGCCAATAACACCTGGGAGCTTTCCGCCGTGCCGTATATCCCGGCGGTGGAAAACGTCGCCATCCATGCCGCCAACCTGTGCCAGGCCCGGGTGGACGGGCTGATGCTGGGGTGGACTTTGGGGGGGCATCCCTCGCCGAACCTGGAAGTGGTGGCCGAGACTGCCCAGGCGGCCGCTGCCGGGCCGCTGCCGCCCCCGGAGGAGATCCTGGCCCGGGTGGCCCGCCGCCGGTTTGGCGGCCAGCTCGCCCCCGCGGTGGTGGCCGCCTGGCGCCGGTTCAGCCGCGCCTTCAGCGAATTCCCCTTCGATGGCGCCCTGGTTTACAACGCCCCCCTGCAATGCGGCCCCGCCAACCTTTTGTGGGCTGAGCCTTCCGGTTATGCCGCCACCATGGTTGGCTTCCCTTATGACGACCTCCACGCCTGGTGCGGTGGGTATCCACCGGAGGTTTTCATCAGCCAGTTCGAGAAGGTCGCCGGCGGCTTTGAGGAGGCCCTGGCGGAATTGGAGAAAGCTGGCTCCGGGGAATCGCGGGCGGCGGAGGCCCGCTTCCAGCGGGAGTTGCAACGCGAGCTGGGCGTGGCCCGGGCGGCGGCCATCCACTTCCGTTCCACGGCCAACCAGGCCCGTTTCATTCGGTTGCGCCAAAAGCTGGCGGCCTGCACCCAGGCTGTGGCGGGGCAGGCCTTGATCGCCCAGGTGGAGGATCTGCTGCGCCGGGAAACCGGCCTGGCCCGCCAATTGCTCGAGCTCCAGGCCCGCGATTCGCGCCTCGGCTTTGAGGCCTCCAACCAATATTACTATGTGTCGGTGGATCTGGCCGAAAAAATCGTGAATTGCCGCCACCTGCTGGAGCATTGGATTCCGGCGCAAAAGGCCCGTCTGAAAATCCCATAGTAATTGGAGATTGGCTGGAGGCAGCCTTCCCGCATGCCCCGCCGCCGGGGAAATGGGGGCGTTCTTCAAGGCCGTTTTTGAAAAAGCGGCCAATTCGCTCCCTGGCGCTCTCACGGCATCCATCCGGAGTGTTCCCAGGATGGCCTTGGAGGGGGTGCAAAAGCCCGGAGGTGGAAACAGGCGGAAACAGGTGGCAGCGGGTGGTTCATTCCGAAGCCAGCCGGGAGTAAAAGAGCGCCGGGCGGGAAGCCGCGGGCAGAAGCATCACGGATGGTGCCAGTTTCGCCAGTTTCATAGGGTCGCTTTTCCTGATTCAGCCGGCGCCAGTCATTGGCGCGGAGCGGCTTCAAATCCGCCCGGGTGAATATGGCGTAAATCGACGGCGGCGGCCAATCTTCCATGGACCCGGTGGACTCCATTTTTCTGCGGAAAAAGATGGGCCAATCACCCCCCACGGAGGGCGCGTTTCCTGCGCGGATAACGGGAAAAGGGATTGGACCGTGGCCTGCCTGGAATAAAGAAAACGAGGCGGGCGGCGGGCGGCTTGCGTTCGCCGTGCGCGGGTGAATGATTACCATTTATCGATAAGTAAAAGTAATGATAGATTTGGTAATGGTTGGTTTGGAGCAACTTGGGAAAATTTCAAAGAGATGAAAAAAAGTTTCACATCATGTGGCAAAAGATTATACTGAAGACAGTGTTGATTTTGTGAATTGCGGCGCTCGGCCGTGACCAAATAGCTGGATCAGTCGCGCTGGCTGGGTTCTTTTGTGCAAGACGTTTGCCAGGCGCCACTTATCCCGATCTGACCGGGACTCGTGGCACTCCGCCAGCCTGGCACAAAAACCTGCAGTGCATCCGCTTGCCAGCCGGCTGATCCGCCACGGCACAGCCGGTGTCCCCATGCAATCACTGGTTCACCAAAACGGCTTGGCGGGATCCCTGGGCCAGCGGGGCAAGGATTCCAAACCCAGCGGGGGATTCCCGGCGCCCGCCAATCCGCAAACGGGTGAAGAAACCATGGATTAACAACTCATTATCAGACGCTTATGAACCGCTTCAAGCTCTCATGCAAGGCGTGCCTCGGGGCCTTATTCCTGAATGCGGGCAACTCGCTCCAAGGCGCCGCCACGGTGATGCTAAATAACTACGACGCGGAGGTGCCGATCAAGCTGATCTGGTGCCAGACCCCGCCGACCAATCTGATGTTCCAGGTTTTGGGCGGCCCCCCGGGTGGGGTGCTCCTGGCGCTGGCAACAATTGGCGCCAGCAACTCGGTTTTCACCGGGATAGGAACGGGTTCGGCGCCGGGCTATTTTGACGGCGGGATCGGGCTGGTGGCGGGGATCGCCGATAACAACCTGGCCGATTTCCAGGTGCGGGCTTGGGTTGGTCCGCCGGACAGTGCCTACGAAACCGCCGAGATCAAGGGCGCCACCACCCACTGGACGCAGGAGACCGGCAGCTGGGATCCCTACAGTATGCCCCCCAAGCCACCCGTTGGCCCAGCCTTGCGGATTCCCGGGCCGATCGTAATGCCCGGCCCATGCTATTACCAGCTGGGGATCGAGGAAATCGGCCCTGGCAGTGTGGTCCTGGATCCCGCTCCCTATTATTCCTCCTATCCGGCCGGAACCAAGGTGACTTTGACAGCCTCGCCCCAGGCGGGAACGGGCAACTGGACCTGGATTGGGGATGTGAGCGGCACCAATTCCCAGGTCAGCTTGACCATGGACGGGGACAAGCAGGTGTCGATCCTTTTCGGAAAGGCCTGGCGGGTGGCTATTGCTGCCTCTGAAGGTGGCCGGGTCACTATCCATCCAGCGGGTTCAGTGTTCCGGGATGGCGATACGATCGAAATCACCGCCCAGCCGCTGGCGGGCTATAAATTTGCCGGCTGGACCGGGAATCTAAACTGGCCAGTGCAAGCAAGGATTAGTTGCCAGGTTACTCAAGAAGTGGTGATGCAGGCCGATTTCCAGGCAACACCGCCGGAGATCGCCAGCCACCCACAAAGCCAGAACGCGGTTTTGGGTGGCACGGTCGTGTTTGCGGTGCAGGCCAGCGGCTTGGATTTGAAATATGCCTGGTTTTTCAATGGGGCAGCCTTGGTGGGCGCCACCAATGCCTCTCTGGTTCTGCAAAATGTGACGATGCGCGAGGCCGGGGTTTACCGGTGTGAAGTCAGCAATCCAATGGGGACCGTCAGCAGCGCCACGGCGAGCCTGGCCGTGTATGTCGAGCTGCCGCCGGCCATAAAGATCCAACCGGCCAGCCAAACGGTGAAACAAGGCGATTATGTGCTCATTTCCCTGGCGGCCGTCGGCTCCGATCTGCATTACCAGTGGTATGGAAATGGCGCGCTACTTCCCGGATGTACGACGAATATTTTGATATTCAACAGTGCAAGCACCAATAATTCAGGCAATTACTGGTGCGTGGTGAGCAATGGCAGCGGCCAGGCCACCAGCGAAACTGCAATTCTTAAGGTCTTGGCGGCTCCTCCGCCGGCGATCTACAGCCAGCCCGCCAGCCAAAGCGCATATGAGGGGGATTATGTATCGTTATACGTGGGGGCCAATGGGAATAATTTGCGCTACCAGTGGTATCGTAATGGAACCGCGGTGCCCGGGGCTGCGGGGCCCGGCCTGAATTTTTATCCGGTGACGGCCAGCCAGGCAGGCGACTATTGGTGCGTGGTGAGCAATGCCAATGGGCAGGCCACCAGCGCCACGGCCCGGTTGACGGTGCGGCCCAGGCCGCCCACAATCTATGGCCAGCCGCAAAGCCTGACGGTAAAAGTGGGAGACACAGCCGATTTTTCCGTGTCGTCTTCGGGGAGCGGTTTGAATTATGTTTGGTATTGGGAAGGAACTCCGGTGCCGGGGGGCACCAACGCGGTGCTGACCCTGAGCAATGTGACCACGAACCAGGCGGGTTCGTATTGGTGCCAGGTGAGCAACAGCTTGGGGACAGCCACCAGCACCATGGCGCGATTGGTGGTTCTGGTTCCCATCCCGCCCACCCTTTACAACCAGCCTGTCAGCCAGACGGTGAAACCGGGGGCCGACGTGTATTTCTACGTGGGGGTGGGCGGCCCCGACCTCCAATTCCGTTGGCTGCGGGACGGCGCCACGTTTTCCGGGGGGGCAGTAAATCCGCTGATCCTGCGCGGCGTGACCACCAACCAGGCGGGGCGTTATTGGTGCCGGGTGGCCAATGGGGGCGGTTCGGTAACCAGCGCCCCGGCCACCCTGGTGGTGGTGGCGCCCCAGCCGCCGAAAATCATTCGTCCGCCCGGCGCGCAGACGGCGCACGTGGGCGGCCAGGTGGGATTTTCGGTGGCCGCCATTGGGGAGGCGCCGCTGGATTTCCAATGGCAGTTCAACGGCGTGGCGGTTCCTGGAGCCACGGAGGCCACCCTCTGGCTGGAGGATGTGCAACTGGCCCAGGCCGGGAATTACACCGTGGCGGTTTCCAACAGTGTGGGAGTGGCCATCAGCGCCGGAGCCGTGCTGCAGGTGCTGCCGGAGCCGGCCATCACGGTGCAACCGCAAAGCCGGGTGGCGGCGGTGGGGGCGCCGGTCACCTTCCGGGTGGCGGCCGAGGGTTCTCCGCCGCTGGCTTACCAGTGGCGCCGCAACGGGACGGTCATCGCCGGAGCGGCCAGTCCCGCCCTGGTTTTGGACCCGGTGCAACCGGCCGAGGCGGGGACTTACCAGGTGGAGGTGAGCAATGCCGCCGGGGCGGTCACCAGCGCGGAGGCCGTGCTGGTGGTCAAGGAGGGGCCCGGCTTCACGGATATCCGGATCAGCGAGGGATCGGTGGCGCTGGCTTTCGTGTCGGAGCCAGGCCGGAAATACCGGGTGGAAGTCTCGCCGGACCTGGTGAACTGGCAGGCGGTGGAGACGGTGGTCAGCGACCGGGAACGGATGGAATATCGCCTCCAGCTCCGTCCGGAGCCGGGGCGGTGGTTTTATCGGATGGTGTTGGAAAATGGAAATTAGATCATGAAAACCTTGTCATGCATAATGGCCACGACGCTGTTCGTGGCGGCGCGCGCCTGGGGCCAGGTGGCGACGGTATCCATCAACAACTACGACGCGGGCAAGCCGGTTTTTTACCAGGCCGGGGGCGCCCTGCTGCCGGTGGATAGTTTCCTGGAATTGCTGGCCGGGCCGGACGCCTATCACCTGGCGCCGGTGGTGCCCATCGGCGCCACCAGCTCGCGGTTCACCCCCAGCGAGCCAGGCTTCTTCGACGCCGGGGTGGGGGTGATCGCCGGAGTGGCCCCGACCAGCCAGGCCACCTTCGAGCTGCGGGCCTGGCGCAACGCGGAAACCTTCTCGGAGGCCATGGAGCGCACCTGGGTGGCGTGGGCCCAGGAGACGGGCAATTGGGACAGCCAAAGCGCGCCCCCCCTGCCGCCCACCGGGCCCGGCCTGGCCATTCCCAATTCGCCGGTGGTGGCGCCCGCGGTGGCTGAGTCCCCCATCCGGGCGACCGTGGCCTTGAATAATTACGATGCCAACAAGGCGATCTATCTTCAAACCGACTTCCGGCTGGCTCCGGTGGCTGGCGTGTATGTGGAACTGCTGGGCGGGCCGGATGCGGAGCACTTGTCGCTGGTGGTGGCGGCGGGCTCCGGGCAGAGCCGGTTCACGCTGAGCGAGCCAGGTTTTTTTGACGCCGGAGTGGGGATCATCCCCGGGGTGGAGCCCACGGAGATGGCCACGCTTCAGCTGCGGGTATGGAATGGCAATTATGGCATGTATACGGAGGGGATGGGGGATTCGGTGACCTGGCGGCAGGCCACCGGCTATTGGAATTCCCAGGCGGTTCCGCCGCTGCCCGCCACCGGCCCCGTGCTGGCCTTGCCCACGACGTTGTATGTGAAGGAGGTTCCCTATTACATCCCGGAGCCGGGTTCGCTGATCTTGTTGAGCCTGGGCTTGGGGATCGGGTGGCTCCGGCGGGCGGTGCGGGCGGATCGATCCGGAGTGGATGACCATTGAAGAAGGAGGAAGATTATGAACCGAATCAAGCTATGGGTTTTCGGGTGCCTCCCGGTGGCGCTGCTGAGCTTCAGCGGCCGGTTGTGGGGCGCCGCCACGGTGATGCTGAACAACTACGACGCCAATGTGCCGATCAAGCTGATCTGGTGCCAGGAGCCGCCCACGAATTTGTGGTATGAGGTTTTGGGCGGGCCGGTGGGGGGCGAGCTGCTGCCGATCCTCCCCCTGGGAACCACCAACAGCGCGATCAGCAGCCTGGCAACGGCATCGCTGCCGGGATTCTTCGATGGCGGGATGGGGGTGGTGGCCGGAGTGGCCGATGGCGCCCAGGCGGACTTCCTGGTGCGGGCCTGGGCTGGCGCGCCCGGCTCCCCTTACGAGGCCGCCGAAGTCAAAGGCGTTACGGCGCGCTGGACGCAGGAGACGGGCTCCTGGAATCCGCAGGCGGAACCGCCGCAGCCCCCCGAGGGGCCGGGGCTGCGCATTCCGGGGCCGATCACGGTGCCCGGGCCGTGCTACTGCCGGCTGGTGGCCCGGGTGTCTGGCTTGGGCAGCTTGAGCCTGGATCCGGCGCCTTATTGGGGATCGTATCCGGTGGGGACGAAAGTGACGCTGACGGCGGCGCCTGGGGCGGGGGCGCGTTTATGGTCCTGGGGCGGGGCGCTGAGCGGCACGAATGCGCAGGAGACCGTGGTCATGGATGGGGATAAGGAGGTGGAGGCGGTTTTTGCCAGGGTTTGGCGGGTGGCCGTCACGGCCACGGAGGGCGGCACGGTGACGGTGAATCCGCTGCGGGCCGAATATGTGGACGGCGAAACAATCCTGATCCAGGTGGCGCCGCTGCGGGGTTATGAATTCACGGGCTGGACTGGGGAGGCAAGCTGGCCGGTGGCTCTGGAGTTCTCGGTTGGGATATACCAGGATACAACGATGCGGGCGAATTTCCTGAAAGTGCCGCCAACGATCACCCGGCAGCCATCCAATAAAAGTGTGGTGGTTGGCGCCACGGCGAGTTTTCAGGTGCTGGCCAGCGGGCCGGATTTGGCCTGGTTATGGTATTATAATGGAGCGGCAATTCCGGGGGCCACGAATAATACTCTGACGCTGCGGAGCGTTACCCTGAGCCAGGCGGGCAATTATTATTGCGAGGTGAGCAATCCGTGGGCCACGGTGCGGAGCGCCACGGCCGTGCTTTCGGTCTCCACGGTGCCGCCGCCCACGATCTACAGCCAGCCGGCCAGCCAGACGGTGTATGACGGGGATTACGTGTCGTTTTACGTGGGCGCCAGCGGGAATGGCTTGCGCTACCAGTGGTATCGCAATGGGGTGGCGGTGCCCGGGGCTACGGGGTCCGACCTGTATTTTTATCCTGTCACCACCAGCCAGGCCGGGGATTACTGGTGTGTGGTGAGCATTACGGGGGCGCAGGTGACCAGTGCCACCGCGCGGTTGACGGTGCGGACGCGCCCGCCTGCGATCTCCACCCAGCCCCAAAGCCAAACGGTTAAAACCGGGGGTTCGGCAGTTTTTACGGTGGTGGTCAGCGGGGGCAATCTCAGCTGCTTTTGGTATGCCAATGGCGGGCTGTTGGCCGGGGCCACCGGGACCAGCCTGAGCTTGCGGAACGTGACGACCAACCAGGCGGGCGTGTATTGGTGCGTGGCCAGCAACACGGCGGGCAAAGTGACCAGCAGCCTGGCCACGCTGACGGTGCTGCCGCCGGCCCCGCCTAAAATCCTGGCCCAGCCCGCGAGCCACCGCGCGCACGTGGGGGAGCGGACGGCGTTCAGGGTGGTGGCCACGGGGACGTGGCCGCTGAGCTATCAGTGGCGGTTCAACGGCATGGATTTGCCGGGCGCCACCGGTGACACCTTCTGGCTGGATGAGGTGCAACCGGGCCAGGCGGGCGTTTATACGGTGGCGGTGGCCAACAGCGCGGGCGCGGAGGGGAGCGCGGAGGCGGTGCTGCAAGTGCTGGCGGAACCGGCCATCGTGGCGCAGCCGCAAGGCCGGATCGTGGGGCCGGGGGTGCCGGTCACTTTGTGGGTGGCGGCCGTGGGCCTGCCGCCCTTGGCCTACCAATGGCAGAGGAACGGCAGCCCCATCGCCGGGGCAACCAATGCGGCGCTCATTTTGGAGGCCGCGCAGCCGGCGGACACGGGGAATTACCTGGTGGCGGTGAGCAACGCCGCCGGCTCCACCCACAGCGCGGCGGCGGTGCTGACCGTTAAAGAGGGGCCTTATGTGACGGATATCAAATTGGAAACCAACGCGGTGACGCTCACCTTTACCGCCCTGCCCGGCACGAATTATTGGATTCATGAATCCACCGATCTGGTTTATTGGTTCGAGGTGGGGACGGTGGTGGCGGACCGGGAACGGATGGAATTCAAGCTGGTGCCCGATCCCTCAAAAGCGCCCCGGCGTTATTACCGGGTGGATCTGGCCAGCACGGCCCAGCCCGGGCCGGCGGGCATGGTTTGGATACCGCCGGGCACTTTTACGATGGGCAGCCCCTCGAACGAGCAGGATCGTTTTTCGTGGGAAGGGCCGCAGACGGTGGTGACTATCACCAAGGGATTTTGGATGAGCCAATATGAGACGACGCAGGCGGAGTACCAGTCGGTAATGGGGAGCAATCCTTCAATGTTTCAGGGTGATCCGCAGCGGCCGGTGGAACAAGTTAGCTGGAGTGACGCTACTAATTATTGTGGGAAGCTGACGGATCGGGAGCGGGCGGCAGGGCGGCTGCCGGCAGGTTATGTGTACCGGCTGCCAACGGAGGCGGAATGGGAGCATGCCTGCCGGGCGGGGACGACGACCCGGTTCAGCTATGGGGATGATCCCGGTTACACGAGCTTGCAGGCGTATGCGTGGTATGATGCCAACAGCGGCGGGCAAACGCATCCGGTGGGCCAGAATCGGCCCAACGCCTGGGGTTTGTACGACATGCATGGTAATGTGCGGGAGTGGTGCCAGGACTGGTGGACGGATTCCTTGCCTGGCGGGAGTGTGGCTGACCCACAGGGTCCAACCACGGGTTCGATCCGCGTGGATCGCGGGGGCTGCTGGTTCGACTTCGGCAGGTACTGCCGCACGGCTTACCGGGACCGGAGCACGCCGGACAACCGGAACCGCGGCCTGGGGTTCCGCCCTGCCCTGGCCTCAGGTCAGTGAGTGCAGGCAGGAGCAGAAGGGAGTGCCGCTGGCGGAGCAGGCTGGCGTGGCGAGGGACGAGCCAGCCGGGCCTGCGGAGAGGCAGTGGAGCGGCTAATAGGATACGGCGCCGATGAAGAACAAAGGGAGTCCGCGCAGTGGCTGCGATTTTTTGGCGGGCGGAATCAACAACTCCAACGGGGAATGCGCAACCAGCCCAGGGTTGCGAGGAACGAGCTGCCTTGGGTGGACTAACGCCTGGCTCCCATAACCCCAACGAGGTTGCGCCGAGATCCCAAGCCATTCGTCTGGCAGCCATACGCAGGCAGGCAGAGGCCGCACGCCCTGTTGGGGGACTGCGCTGCGTAGTGGACGTCTACCCGGGCTTGGTTGCGGAATCCCTTCAGAACTCATAAGGTGGCCGGGAAATGGCTGCGAAAGGGTGCCATGGGCACAAAATGAAAAAGGCAACCGCGGCGCGCCACGGAATACGCCGAATGCTCGGAAAAGAAGCATAGGGCATAGGTTCCTCCGGGAATGGCTTCCAGGCCGGGCTTCCTTGACAGCCTGATTCTCCATCCCTATCCTAATCCCTGATATGAGTAATATGAGTAATCGCAGCTTGCCAGCAAGGCAAGCAGGGGGCCTGGATGCCAGGCGGATGCAGCCACCAACCGTCCCCTATGCAGACTTGAAAAAGGCCGCCGGGATCGCTTTCCTGGCTGCGTGGATGAGCCTGGCCGGGGCGGGGCAGGGGGCGTCATTCCAAGGCTTGGGCGCCCTGGCCGATGGCGCCAATAGCTACGCCTTCGATGTTTCGGGGGATGGAACCGTGGTGGTGGGCCAATCGACGGCCGGGGAAATCAGCGAGGCTTTCCGCTGGACCGCAGCGGGTGGCATGGCCGGCCTGGGCTGGCTGCCGGGGGGCAAAGCCAGCGTCGCCAAAGGAGCCTCCGGTGATGGATCAGTCATCGTGGGCTTAAGCTCCATGAAACAACCCAGCGGCGACATCACCGGTTGGTGGGCGTTCCGCTGGTCCGCGGCTGGCGGCATGCAGAGCCTGGGCGTCGGCACGGCCCAGAAGGCCAGCGCGAACGGCTCGGTGGTGGTCGGGGACAATGGTGCGAAGGGCTATCGCTGGGCCGGCGACAGCGGCGGGCTGATCCTGGACACCGCCGATATCACCGATGCCCGCGATGTGTCGGCGGATGGCAATATCGTCACCGGCACGGTCAACGAGCACGCCTACCGCTGGGAGGCTGGGAAAGGTCTGGCCGAACTGGGCAGCCTGCCGGGAGACCTTTTCAGCGAAGCCTATGGCATTTCCGCCGGTGGCAAATATGTGGTGGGCGTGAGCTATAACACCGGCTCCCAGGCCTTCCGGTGGAGCGCGGCGGAGGGCATGATCGGTTTGGGGTGGGTGGCCGGGACAACCAGCAGCCGCGCCAACTCCTGCTCCGACAGTGGGTCCGTGATCGTGGGTTTGTCGCCCCCGCTGGCTTTTGTGTGGGATATCACGCATGGCATGCGCAGCCTGAGGGATATTTTGACCCAAATGTATGGGTTGGATTTGACGGATTGGTATCTGGAGGAAGCCATCGCCATCTCCGACGACGGCCGCACCATCGCCGGCAATGGCTCCCATAAGGGGGTGGCCGAGGCCTGGGTGGCAACCGTCGGTGACCTGACCCTGCCCGAGCTGGCGATCGCCCTGCGCGGAGCGGACCTGCTGCTCACCTGGCCGGGGTTTTCCGCCACCGCCTGGCAGGTGCAGTCCGCCGCCGCCCCGGCCGGTCCCTGGGTGGATGAGCCGGCCGTCCCCGTTCTTATCAGCAAGCAGGAGGTTCAAGCCACCCTGCCGATGGCGGGGCCGATGAAGTATTACCGGCTGGCCCAGAATCGGTAGGGTGGGAGCCGGGCTGGAGCCCGCCTGTCAGGCAAGGCCGCCAGGGCCAGCCTTTAGCTGAAGCCGTTTATGGGGCGCTCCGCCAGAACGGCTTGGTTTGGCATTGCGCCCGCCCGCCGCAAAGTAGTTGCCCGGTTTGGCCGGTTTTGCTAAGGTGCTGCCACACATTATGCAAAACTTGAATTTCAACCGCCGGGCTTTCCTGCGTTTCAGCGGAGCCGGCCTCACCGTGGCTGCGCTCAGCCGGGCCATGCCGCTCTGGGCGGCGGATGCCGAAGTGGAATCGTGGGATCCCGCCCGCCCGCTCCTGAAGGCGGGCCGGGTGCTCAAGATCCAGCCGCTGTTCCTCTATAGCCTGCCCCAGCGCAAGGAGGCCACCTCCTGGAAATCCTGGGGCGGGGTGCAGACCGCCCAGGCGGTGGCGGAGGAGATCGCCCGCATCCAGCGCGAGTTGGCGGGTTTAAAAACGCGTGCCGAATTCGGCGTGGAGTTTTTGCCCGTGCAAAAGGTGGCCACCGTGGAGGAGGCCCAAAGGGCGCTGGAAAATCCGGCGGATGTGGTGCTGCTCTACGCTTGCTCCGGCCGCGGCGAGGTGCTGAAGGCCATTCTGGCCAATCCGCGGGACACGGTCATTTATGTGCGCAAGGCGTCCGGGCCGGCCTACTACTGGTTCGAGGGGCTGAGCGTGCAATACCTGGCCACCAGCCAGACGGCCAGCCCGGCCACCGCCGCCCGGCCCCATGTGGAGGATGTGGTGGTGGATGATTACGGCGAGGTGCTGTGGCGGCTGCGCGGATTATACGGCAAGCTGAACCTGCCCGGCACGCGCGTGGTGGCGCTGGGCGGCTCCTGGGGCAAGTATGCGGCGGAAGCGCCGGTGCTGGCCAGGGACTTGTTCAAGCTGGACATCGTGGAGGCCAGCTACGAGGAACTGGGCCGGCGCATCCAGAAGGCCAGGGCAAATGGGGATCTGGTGGCGGCGGCGGGCCGGGCGGCGCGGAAATACCTGGCATTGCCGAACACCCGGCTGGACACCCGGATGGATTTTGTGTCCAACGCGTTTGTGCTGCACCGCGTGTTCAAGGATCTGCTGCTCGAAAACCAGGCCGGCGCGTTCACCATCAAGAGCTGCATGGGCACGGTGATGCCCATGTCCGGCACCACCGCCTGCCTGACTTTGAGCCTGCTGAACGACGAAGGCTGGATGGCGTTCTGCGAGTCGGATTTCGTGGTGATCCCCGCCGGGGTGCTGCTGCGGTATATTTCGGGCAAGCCGGTGTTCCTGCATAATTCAACCTTCCCCCACCAGCGGACGGTGACCTGCGCCCATTGCACCGCGCCCCGCCGGATGAACGGCCGCAGCTACGAGCCCGCGACGGTCCTGACCCATTTTGAATCCGACTACGGGGCCGCGCCCAAGGTGGATCTGCCCGTGGGGCAGGAGCTGACCTTCATCGATCCGGATTACACCACGGGGCGGTGGCTCGGGTTCAAAGGCCGGGTGGCGGGCAATCCCAGCTACGAAATCTGCCGGTCGCAGCAGGATGTGGAGATCCAGGGGGACTGGAAAAAGCTGCTGGGCGAAGTGCGGGACTCCCATTGGCTGATGAGCTACGGGGATTATGTGCGGGAGGCGGGCTACGCGGCGCGCAAGCTGGGGATGAAGTGGGAAACGCTGGAAACCTGAGGCCGGCCGCGCGCGCCACGCTCCCCCACGGTTGGGCTTGCTTGTCCCCGGACGGGGGCATAGTTTGGACCCGATGCGTCTGGTGGATCGTTATTTATTAAGGGAGCTGCTGCTGCCGCTGGCTTATTGCCTCAGCGGCTTCCTGGTCTTTTGGATTTCATTCGACCTGATTTCCGAGATGGATCAATACCAGCAAAACCACCTGGGCATGCTGGAAATTGCCAAGTATTACGCCCTGCGCATGCCGGAATTGCTGGTGGTGATCCTCCCGGTCACCCTGCTGCTGGCGTTCCTGTATGCGCTCACGACGCATGCCCGGCACAACGAGATCCTGGCCATGCGGGTGGCCGGGCACAGCCTGTGGCGGATCAGCCTGCCCTACCTGGGGGTGGGGGTGGTGTTCGGGTTCATCCTTTTTTATCTGAACGAGGTGCTCGCTCCGCTGGGGGCGGAAGGCGCTGAACGGATCATGTATCAGCACCAGACCAACGACATGAGCCGCCTGGTGCGGCAGCAGCTGCATTTCAAGAACGATTGGGCCAACCGCATCTGGAGCATCCAGGCTTACCACCTGGAGATTGACCAGATGTACCGGCCCCAGGTGGAATGGACCATGCCGGACGGCCGCCGCCTGCACATCATCGCCGATTTCGCCAAGAAGGCCGAGCAGGGCTGGACGTTCATGCAAAACGTGACCCGGCTGGAATACAATCCCGGCCAGGATGCCGTGCCCCTGCGCATCCAAACCAACCAGCTGACGGTGGTGGAGTTCACCGAGACGCCGGAGCTGATCCGGAGCGAGATCAAAATCAGCGGGCTGAATGTCAAGACCGCCGCCAAGCGGCCGATCCTGACGATCGAGGAGGTCTTCAACTACCTGCGGCTGCACCGCCATCTCACGGCGGACAAAAGCGCCCTGCTCTACACCCAGTTATTTGGCCGGCTGGCCGAGCCGCTCACCTGTGTGGTGGTGGTGCTGGCCGCCCTGCCGTTCGCCGCATTCACCGGCCGCCGCAATGCTTTTGTGGGGGCCGCCAGCAGCATCTTCATCTGCTTCACATACTTTGTGGTGCTGCGCTTGGGCCTGGCCCTGGGCACCGGTGGGTTCCTGCCGCCATTCCTGGCCGCGTTTTTGCCCAACCTGCTCTTCGCCGGACTGGGGGCTTATATGACCCACCGGGTCCAATAACCCAGGCCCCATGGCGGCGGCTGGCGCTCAGGCTTCCGGGCCGCCAGGACCGGCGGCCGGCGGCGCTGGGGGGAGCAATCCCAGGGCCTCCGCCACTGATTGCAGGGCGGTGATGACCTGCGCGAGGTGGTCATCCAGCGGCACGCCCAGCAGCTGGGCGCCTTTTTCGATGTCCTCGCGGCTGACTGCGGCAGCGAACGATTTTTGCTTCATTTTCTTCCGTACGCTGGAGGGGGCCAGGCCGTGCAAACGCCCGGGCCGCACGTACGCCACGGCGGTCACAAATCCGCACAGTTCGTCCACCGCAAACAAGGCCTTGCGCAGCGGCGTGTCGCGCGGATGCTCCGCCAGGTTCCAATCCCCGTGGGACAGAACGGCGCCCACGATTTCCGCATCGGCCCCGCGCTCGCGCAGGATGCGGGCCCCTTCACGGGTATGGTCGGGGGGATTGGGCCAGCGCTCGTAATCGAAGTCGTGCAGCAGCCCCACGACGCCCCAAAGCTCGACGGGGCCGCCCAGGCGCGCGGCGTAATGCCGCATGGCGGCCTCCACCGCCAGCGCGTGTTTGAGGAGGGAATCCGATTTCGTGTATTCGGCCAGCAATTTCCAGGCTTCGTCTCGTGTCATACTTCTTTGATTGATTCCACCGGCGCCGCGCCCGGCAAGCAAGTTCAAACCACCGGCTCCTGCGGGCGGCCCGGGTAAATGGCGGAACCGGCCACCCGCCGGGTTTTTTTGCCCAGGGCGGCCAGGTTTTGGTTGCCGATATAAACGAGGGTGGGGCCGGGCAGGCTTAATTCGGCCACCAGTTTATTCACCAGAGCCTGGTCGGCCGAGCTGGAGCGGAAGGCATACCAGCGGTGGCGGGGCTTGATCAGCAGCAGGAAATAGGGCGAATCGGGCAGGTGCTGCACCTCTTTGCGGGCCAGCCAGGCGGCCTCCACCTCCGGGCAGCCCCGCAGCTGGCTGCATAGGGCCTGCACCGCCTCCGGGGGCAGGCCGTGGGGCAGCTGGTGGTCCTTGTGGGTTACGGAAGCCCGCTCCTGCCGGGCGGCTTCCATGATCGCGGCGTGGCGGTCATAGCGCTCGGTGAGCGCCTTCAGCCGGTCCTGGCGGCCCGTGCGTTGGAAAAAACCGTAGAGCAGGTTGCAGCCCTCCGCCACGGCCTCCGGTTCCAGGTCCATGGCCTTTTCCAGGCAGGCCACCCCCGCTTCCTCATCCCGCTCCACCAAAATGCGCCCGGCCAGGAAATGGGCTCCGGCATGCCCGGGAGAGGAGGCCATGAGGCTGTGCAGGAGCGGCAGGGCGGCCGCTTCGCCCAGCACGTTGAGGACCAGCTGGGCCTGGGTCCACTGCTCAGCGGCAGCCAGGGGCGCGGACGCCGCTTTGGCCTCCAGCTCTTCGAGCTGCTGGCGCAGGGTGGCGGCCTCCTCGTGGCGGGCCCGCCATTCCGCGCGCAGGCTGGTGGCCCAATCCTGCTCCAGCCGGGCCCGCAGCGCTTCCAAACCGGCCCCGAAATAATGCCGGGCGGCCGTGGCTTCCAGCTCGGGGGGCACGGCCTGGCGGGCCGTTTCCGCGGCGGCGCCAGCCACCGCGCAACCGGCCGCCCGGAGGCGGTCGCGCAGGCAGGGGTGGGTGTCGGAATTGTTGGTATCCACGGCCAGCGCCTGCCCCAGCCACCGGGCGGCATGCTCCGGGGGTGGCGGCTGGCCCAGGTTTTCGGCGAGCTGGTGGAAGACCCGCTCCGGCGGAGCGGCCTGGAATCTGACCTGGCGGTAAACCGAGGGCCAAAAGGCCTCGGAGAGCTGCCGGCTGTGGATCTGGGTGCGGATCAAGGATTGCGCGAGGGCCTGCGGGCTGGTGAGGGAGCAGGCGCAGCGGTCAGCCTCGTATTCATTGGCCCGCGCCAGCACGAACGAATAGGCATTGAAGTAGGGCGCATACCACTGGAAGAACTTCACCAGCAAGCCCGCGCCGGACTGGGCCTTGGTGGCCAGGGATTCAAAAACGCGGTTCCAGGCCTGGCGGACCCGGTAAATCCAGCCGGAGAACCGGCTGTGGTTGCGGGAGAGGTGGGCGAGCTCATGCGCCAGGACCGCCTGGAACTCTGCGGGCGCCAGCCCTTCCAGCAAAGGCAGCCCGAGGCTCAGGTAATTCTTGTGCCAGCCCAGCGGCCCCAGCCGCGGTATCTGCACCACCGAGGCATTGAACTCCCCGTTCAGGAGCACCTGGTGGAACCGGGGGGCGTCCAGGCGGCGGGTCAGCTCGCCCAGCTCGGCGAACAGTGCCGGAGCGTCCGGCGGGTGGATGGCCAGGCCTTGGGGCGGATCGAGCCGGATCCACAGCGCGCGCAGAATGATCCAACTGAGGCCGAGGGTGATGGGCAGCAGAACCACCGCCAATTTGATCGTCAGGTAATTGGGGTGCCAGGCCACCATCACCACGATGGGGATGGTGCCCAGCCCCAGCAGGACCAGCACCAGGCCCAGGTAGAGATAGCCCACCGCGGCCAGCAGGCCCACCCGCCACAGATATAAACGGGGATGGAGCCTGGCATAAGCCTCAAGGTTCCGTACCCTGGCCTCGTATTGGTCCCGGTTCATGCGGCCAAATTAGCCAAGGCCCGCTTTAAAGCCAGAAAAATTATGGCCATCCGTCCGGCCCGGATCGCGCCGGATCAGCGGCGGTTTTTGCGGGCGGCCCAAAAGCCGGCGGCGGCGCCGCTCAAGTGGCCCTCCCAGGAAACCGGCCCGGCCTGGGGCAGCACTCCCCAAAAGATGCCGCCGAAAACGGCCAGCACCACGACCGCCACCAGGACCGAGCGCCAGCTGCGCACCCAAAGCCCCGCGGCGGCCAGGTAGGCCACCAGGCCGAAGATCAGCGAGCTGGCGCCGATATGCACCGAATGGCCGCGGCCGATGAGCCAGGTGCCGAAACCGCTGGCGAGCCAGATCATGGCGAGGGTCCGGCCGGGCCGGTAATGGTGATCGGCATACAGCAGGGTGAGCAGGATGAGCAGGGGCATGGAATTGGCCGCCAGGTGGGCGAAGCTGCCATGCAGCAAAGGGCTGAACAGGATGCCCGCCAGGCCGGCTGGCGTGCGCGGCAGGATGCCATACCGGGCCAGGGATATATGCCGGAAGTATTCCAGCAGCTTGATGGCGGTCAGCAGCAGCACAAAGCCGCCGCCGACCTGGAGCGCCGGTTCCCAATGGTTGTTGGAGCGGGAGCCGGCCATCAGGCTTGTTTGCCGTTTTTCTCGTGGACCACGCGCACGGCCTTGCCTTCCTGGCGGGGCAGCGATCCCGGCGGGAACACATCCCCTTTCGGGCTGAATCCCAGGCGCTCCTTGAGGTGCTTCTCCACTGTGAACCCGGTGACACCGGGCTCGGCCTCCACGTTGATGCGCAAGTCCTTCACCCCGTCGTTTTCCTCCACGATGATCTGGTAATGGGAGAGCACGCCGGGGATTTCCATGAGCGCCTGCTCCACCTGGCGCGGCCAGAAATTCACCCCCTTGATGATGAGCATGTCGTCCACCCGGCCGGTCACGCGGTCCATGCGCAGGCAGGTGCGGCCGCACTCGCACCGCTGCCGGGTCAGGATCCGGGTGAGGTCGCCGCTTTTGAAGCGGAGGATCGGCATGGCCTGGCGGGCCAGGGAAGTGAAGACAATCTCCCCGGTCCGGCCGTCCGGCAGCGGCTGGCCGGAGGCCGGGTCCACAATCTCCACCAGGTATTGATCCTCCCAGATATGGATGCCGCAGTGGCAGTGGCAATCCATGCCGGTGGTGCCCACCCCGCCGGTCTCGGTCATGCCGTAAATGTCAAACGCTTCGATGCCCAGGCCGTTTTCGATTTTCTCCCGCATGCTGTCCGAGAACGCCTCGGCGCCGAACATGCCCACCTTCAGCGAGGGGATGGTGTTTTTCTGCTCCTGGAGCACCTCCATGATGCGGATGCCGTAGGAGACCACGCCCATCAGGCCCTTGACCTGGAAATCGTTCATCAGCTTGATCTGGCGGGGCGTGTTGCCCGAGCCGGTGGGGATGATGAACATCCCCGCCTTGCGGGCCCCGTGGTAAAAGCCGAACCCGCCGTTGAACAAGCCGAAGGACGGGGTGATCTGGATCGTCTCCCCCTGCGCCAGGCCGGCCATGCGGTAGCAGCGGGCCATGCATTCGGCCCACTGGTCCAGGTCGGCCTCGTTGTAGGCCATCGCCACCGGCGAGCCGGTGGACCCGGAGCTCATGTGCATCTCCCGCAGGCCGGCGCGGTCCACGCAGAGCATCTCCAGCGGGTAGGCCTGCCGGAAATCCTCCTTGTTGATGAACGGCAGGAGCCGGGCATCCTCCAGCACCTCGATATCCCCGGGCTTGACGCCCGCCCGGTCCATCCGGGCCCGGTAAAACGGGGAGCGTTCGCGGGCGTATTTCACCACGGCCTGCAGGCGGGCCAGCTGGAGGGCCGCCAGCTCGTCGCGGGACATCGTCTCCGCCTTGGGGTTCCAAAACGCGGGGCTCATACCTTCTGGTAGGCGGCGTTGAAGGACGGAGTGTCGGCGGCCGGCCGGATTTTCCGGACCCCGCAGCCGGGGTTGGCGGCCAGATGCTCGCAGATCTTGAACACATGCTCCGCCTGCCCGGCGGCGCCGATCTCCCGGGCGATTTGCTCGGCGGTGAGCGGCCCGGTGGCTTTCCGGAGGCAATCGGCCACCCCGGCCTTGAGCTTGAGGATCGTCCCGGCGGCTTGCTTGCCGGCCTCCACGCCGGGCTGGTGGTAGGCGTTGATGTGGACCAGCGAGGCGTAGAAGCCCACCGCCCGCTCATACAGGGCGATCAGCACCCCCACGCTGAACGGCGAGACCTCCTGGATGGTGAGCGTGACCGATTCGCGGCCGTTTTCGTAAAGCGCCTGCCGGGTGCCGAGCAGGAACCCGTTCAGGTAATCGCCGCTGGTGTTTCCGGCCGCGTCCACCGTGGGGGAAGCCTGGCTGCGGTCCTTGAGCACCTCGATGAAGGTGGCGAAGAAATTGGGGATGCCCTCCCGCAGCTGCTGGACGTAGGCGTGCTGGTCGGTGGACCCCTTGTTCCCATACACGGCGATGCCCTGGCACTCGATCCTGCCGTTGAGGAACACCTCCTTGCCCAGGGACTCCATGATCAGCTGCTGCAGGTAGCGCGAGAACAGCTCCAGCCGGTCCTTGTAGGGGAGGATGACCATGTCCTTTTCCCCGCGGCCCCGGCCAGCGTAATGCCACATCAAGGCCAGCCGCGCGGCGGGGTTGCGGCTGAGGTCCGGTCGGCGGGTCTCGGCGTCGCAGGCGCGGGCGCCCGCGAGCAGTTCGTCGATGTTGACGCCCTGGAGCGCGGCCGGCAGGAGCCCCACGCCGCTCAGCTCGCTGGTCCGGCCGCCCACCCAATCCCACATGGGGAACTGGCGGAGCCACTTTTCCATTTTGGCCAGCTTGCTGCCCTCCATGGTGATGGCCACGGCGTGCCCGGCGAAATCCAGGCTGCCGTAGGCCTTTTTCACCTCGGCCAGCCCGTTCTGCGTCTCCGGGGTGGAGCCGGATTTGGACACCACCAGGCACAGCGTGCGGCCCAGCTGGCCTTGCAGCTGCGCCAGGACGCGGTCGAAGCCGTCCGGATCGGTGTTATCCAGGAAATACAGGCGCAGCTTGTCCGTGGCGGGATGGCCGAGGGCGCCGGCCACAAACTGCGGGCCCAGCGCCGAGCCGCCGATGCCGATCAGCAGCACGTTGGCGAAGGGGCCGTCCTGGCCGCGGATCCGGCCCGCATGCACCGCCGCGGCGAATTCCTTGATGGCTTCCACATTGCGGGTGATCTCCGCCCCCAGCTCCGGGCAGGGGGCCAGGGACGGCGTGCGCAGCCAGTAATGCCCCACCCGGCGGCCCTCGTCCGGGTTCGCGATGGCCCCCCGCTCCAGCGCCTCCATGGCCTGGAAGGCCAGCGCCATGCGCGGGGACATCTCCGCGAAATAATCGTCCGGGAAATTCATCCGGCTCAGGTCCAGCGCCAGCCCCAATTCCGGGTATTCCGTCAGGTTCTTCTTATACCGCGCCCAAAGTTGATCATTCGTCCATTTCATAATGCCCGGCAGGCTAGCAAAACCCGGCCGGTTGGCAAATGCGCAAAAAACGGGCGTGCCGGCGGTGCGTGTCCTGCAAATGGCGCAGTCCTCCTGGCTGGATTTTTTTGGGCAACTCATATGCCGTTCGCCTCTTGCAGGCCTGTTCAAGGTATGGAGGTGGCACCATTCTCGTCTGGCGTAATAATCTGCCGCGAAATTACTTCCTCCCCAATGCCGGGACACGGTCAAGGTGCTCCGGCGCTGGCTTTCAGCTGCGCGAGCAGGTTTTGGTAGCTTTCAAGCGTGGCGCTGCCGAAGCAGACGAAGACCACTTTATCGAAGGTGGAATCCTGGCGCAGGAACGCCACGGTTTCCGCCAGGGCGATGCGCGTGGCGGATTTCAGGGGAAACCGGTAGGCTCCGGTGCTGATGGCCGGGAAAGCGATGGACCGCAAGCCGTGTTCCCGGGCCCGGGCCAGGCTCCGGCGGTAGCAGTTGGCCAGCAGCTCGCTCTCCCCCTGGCCGCCCCCATGCCACACGGGTCCCACCGTGTGGATCACAAACCGGGCGGGGAGGTTGCAGCCTTTGGTTATTTTCGCATCGCCGGTGCGGCAGCCATTGAGCTTCCGGCATTCCTCCAGCAAATCAGGGCCGGCCGCCATATGGATGGCTCCGTCCACCCCGCCCCCGCCCAGGAGGGAGGAGTTGGCCGCATTGACGATGGCATCCACCGCCTGGCGGGTGAGGTCGCCCTCGATGATCTCAATTTTTTCAAACATATAGGTCAACCGGTTGTTCTCCCTGCCGTGTCCCGGCAATTGGCTCAGCCGTGCCGGCCGGGACCGCTGCCCGCAGGTTTCAATAAACCGGATTTTCGTAGGGCAGCCGGTCCCAGGACGGTTTCCCCTGCCAAACTTCGATGGTGGAAAATTCCCGGCACGGGGGCCACAGGCTGGTGATCCTGGGGATGGCTGCCCCGGGGTCGGGCGCTGAACCCGCCGGGGAAATCGCCAGGCTCGCCCCGCCCGCAAAAGCCGTGGCCCCGGGCTTCGGCAAATAACCCGCGGCGATCCCCAAAGGCGGCGCCTGGCTCACCAGCGCGTCGATCCCGCCCGCAGCCTCCAAGGAGGTTTCCCCGATGCCCCGGGCGGACTGGGTGACGGTGGCGAGGTAATTGGCGATGACGAGATCCAGATCCTTTTGGTCCACTTTCTGGTCGCCGTTCAGATCGGCCGCCAGATCCTGCGCCCCGAAAGGCTTGATCCAGTTTTGCCACACCCGGTAGAGATCCAGGTCGTTGACCACGCCGTCCCGGTTGGCATCGCCGGAGAGCACGCCGAACCGGAAACGATAATCGGTGTTCAGCGGGAAGCCATCGGGATCCTGGATGCCCGCGGCTTTGACCGTGAGCACCCACCGGCCGTCCGGCAATTGGCCATCCGCCAGCCCCGGGAAAGTGAGGAGGGCGATGCGGGAGGCGGGCTGGCATTCCAGGTTCATCTGGGCGGCCCCGATGGCGGCCCCCGAGGCCTGGCCCACCAAGGCCAGATCCTCCAGGCCCAGGCTGTTCCCCACCGACTCGGAGAACGCCAGCTTCAGCCTGGCCGCCCGCGTGAGCTGCCGGCCGCCTTCATCCGCGCTCACCTGCACCTGCAAGGGCAGCTTGACCCGCAGCGTGGTGTCCACCACGGTGACGGCGTAATTATCGTCCACCACGGGGGCGATGTGGATCGGGTAAACCCCCACCAGGCTGGCGCTGGTGGCCGTCGTGGAGACGCTCACGGTCTGGTCCAGCACGCCCGGATCCCCGCCGAGCAGCTCCACCTGCACCGTGCTCCCGGAAGCCATTTGCCCGGCGCTGCCCATCAAAATCGCCATCCCGGTGCCCAGGTTGGTCAGGTCCACGGTCGCCACCTGGTCGAGCGCCTTCACGATCACCGCCCCGGGCAAACGCAGCGCCACCCCCACCGGGGCGGCGGCCGGAACTGCGTTGGTCTGCCAAATGCCGGTGGCCTGGGTCCAGGCCGGCGTTTGGCCCCGTTCCTCCGCCACTGCGTAAACCGGCGCGTTTTTCCACACCCGCAATTGAAATTGCGCCTCCTGCCCGGCGGCCACCCCTGGCAGCACTCCCACCCCGGCGTTGAAGTATCCGGGGCCGGCCAGCGGGAATTGCGCCTGGGCGCCATTGGCCACTGCCACCGGCTTCAGCGTCCCGCCCACCGGGCCCCCCAGCAGCTCCACGCTGAACCTACTCCCGGAGGCCCTGGCCTCCGCCACCTGGTAAAAAATCAGGGCGTTCGTGTCCGGCAGGCCGAGGTCGATGGTGGCGCTGTAAACCGGCGGCACCGCCACCACCAGCGGGCCGGGTATCCGCAGGGCCGGGCCGGTGGCTGGAGCCGGGGGGATGGCATTCCGGTCCCAGCTGCCCACTGCCTGGGTCCATTTGACCGTTTCCGCCCGCTCCGCCGCCTGCGCATAGGTTCCGGCATCCTTCCAGGCCCGCAGCTGGAACTCCGCCACGCCGTTTGGCTCCACTCCGGCCACTGTGCCGATGCCTGCTTCAAAATGCCCGGGATCCGACAAACGGAACCGGCCCGTGTGGCTGGACGTGGAAAACACAGGATTGAGCTTGCCGCCCACCGGCCCCGCCAGCAGCTCAATCCAGAATGACGTTCCCGACGCCTGGGTGGACGAATTCTGATAATAGACCAGCTGGCTGGCATCGAAATTATTCAAGGCCACGGTGGCCACGACATCCGGCGGCCGGCTGATGACCACCGGCGCCGGCAGCTCCAGCGCCGGGGCGCTGGCCGGAGCCGGATCATGGAGCCAGTCCCAGCTCCCGGCGGATTGGGTCCAGGCGGCGGATTGGCCTTTTTCCGTGGCGTCCTCGTAGGTGGCGGCGTTCATCCATACCCGCAATTGGAATTCCACTTCCGCACCCCCGGTGGCATTGGGGATGAATCCCAGGCCGGCATCAAAATACCCGGGTTGGGCCAGGCTGAACCGGGCACCGCCATTTTCCAGTTTATAAACCGGAGCCTTGGCGCCGCCCTTGGGCCCCGCCAGCAGCTCCACCCATACCTCCTGCCCGGACGCCAGATCCGGGCTCGTCAAATAATAGATGGGCTGGTTCGCCTCCTGGTTGTTCAGCGCCACCAAAGCCACGCTATTGGAGAGCTGGCCGATGAACACCGGGCCGGGCAATTTCAAGGCCGGCCCCTGGGGCGGGAACGGCGGCAAGGCGTCGGCATTCCACCGGCCGGTCACCTGGCTCCAGACCTCGGAGACGCCCCGTTCGGTGGCCGCCTCAAAGGAGGCCGCCCCTCGCCAGGCCCGCAGCTGGAATTGCGCCTGCTCGTTTGCCTGCACCCCCTGCACCAGCCCGCAACCGCCGTCAAAGAAGCCAGGATCCGACAGGTTGAATTTAGTCAGGCCAAAAGCCGCATCCACCACCGGGGTCATTGCTCCCCCTGCCGGCCCGCCCAGCAACTCCACCCAGATGTCCCCGCCTTGGGCGGGCATCAAAGGCGTGATCTGGCGGATCAGCAGGTTCGCGTCGTAATTATTCAGCATCACCGTGGCATAAACCCGTGAGCCGGTTGCTTCCGCGGCGCTGATGCTCCCGGCCTCCGGGGAGGCGGGTGGGGCATTGGCGGCTTTCAGCGTGGTGACCAGCACTTCCGGCCAGGGATTCCCGGCCGCCGGGCTGGCCACTGGGGACACGGCTGAGTCCGGATTGGCGCTGGCCGGGGAAAGCAGCGGATGGGTCTCCGCGTTCTGCCCGGTTCCGATATGTTCCGGGGAAGATTGATCGGCTGCGCAGGATAAATCGGTCGCCGCCGGATTGGCCTCCACCAACGGGGTGGCCGCCGCGGCCAGCCCGGCCAAACCTTCCGCCACTGAATTCATGGCGGTCCCCCCGTCGTTCTCCAAGTCCGAAACCGGAGCGTCAAACCAGACTTCCTGGCTGGCAGGTTCTGCCGGCGATGCGGCGCCGGGAGCCACGTCCGCGGGCGCTGCACCTCCTGACAGCAGAACCCTCGCTTCCAAAGGTTCCAGCTTGAACTGGTCGTTGTGGGACTGCGTGTTCAAGTTATCCTATGGATTCAATATCCAATTTAAAGCGGAGCCAGTCAAAATAAAAACCATGGCTGGCCGGCCGGCCGGGGATGATGCCGCGCCCCTTTATCCCGGCCGGCTGCTGCGGTCGTGCCGCCAGGGTCGCCGACTTGGTTGCCAGGGTTGGGCAGGCTTGGGCCACGGCAGTGTTCGCCAACCCACGAAGTAAGGTTTTGAAATTCGACAACCTCAGATCCAAGCCGCACAGCCCGGCGGCCCCTGGGGGGCTTTGCCCAGGCGCCGGAAGCTTCCGTCCGTCCCGCGTGCGGCGGGTGGAGATAAGGCTTGCGACACGGCGGAGGCCTGAACTAATTTGAGCTGAATTCAGCCAGGATCTGTTTATGAACCAACGAACGATGAATTCAGCCCGATTCGCGGCGCTCCGGGCCACCTTGCCAAGCCTATGTGCGCTGGCCTGCGCCACGGCCGCCCTGGTGGCCGCGCCCGCCATCCCGGGGGTGGTATTTCTCGAAGCCGAGCAATTTGCCGATGCCGGTGGCTGGGATCTGGACCAGCAGTGCATGGACCAGATGGGCTCGCCTTACCTGCTGGCGCATGGGCTGGGGGTGCCGGTGCGCGATGCCGTGACGACCGTCCAGTTTCCCGCGCCGGGCGCCTACCGGGTGTGGGTGCGCACCCGTGATTGGGTGGCGCCGTGGAACGCCCCCGGGGCGCCGGGCAAATTCCAGGTGCTCGTGGCGGGCAAGCCGCTGGCGGCCACCTTTGGCACGGAGGGCTCGGCCTGGCATTGGCAGGAGGGCGGCACGGTGCAGGCCGGCGGCCCGGCCTCCATCGCGCTCCATGATCTCACCGGCTTTGAGGGCCGCTGCGATGCGCTGGTGTTCAGCAGCGATCCCGCCTTCCGCCCGCCGGAGGATCCGGCCACGCTGGCGAAATTCCGCCGCGCCGCGGGCGGCCTGCCGGAGGAGCCGGAGGAGGGCGGCAGGTTCGACCTCATCGTGGTGGGGGGCGGCATCGCCGGAACCAGTGCCGCGCTGTCCGCCGCGCGTAATGGCCTGCTGGTGGCCCTGATCCACGACCGTCCCGTGCTCGGCGGCAACGGCAGTTCCGAGGTGCGGGTGTGGCCGGAAGGCAAAACCCGGCAAAAGCCCTATCCCCACGTGGGCGACATCGTGGACGAATTGGCGCCGGCCAAAACCGCCGGCGCGGGCAACGCCAAACATGGCTCCTTTTTCGCCGACGAGCGCAAGCTCGGCCTGGTCCGCGCCGAGCCGCGGATCACCCTGCTGACCGGGCAGCATGTGAACGCCGTGGAGGTGCGGGATGGCCGCATCCGCTCCGTGGTGGCCCAGGACACGCGCACGGCCCGGCGCCTGCGGTTCACCGCCCCGCTGTTCGCGGATTGCACCGGGGACGGCACGGTGGGCTTCCTGGCCGGGGCCGACCACGAGGTTTCCCGGGAGGGGGTGATGGGGGCCAGCAACCTTTGGAACCTGATGGACGCGGCCGATCCCGCGCAGATCCTTCTGTGCGAATGCAAGGACAAGGACGCGCTCTCGCTCTCCGTGCAGGCGGGCGCCGTGGCGGTGCCTTTCCCGCGCTGCCCGTGGGCAGTCGATCTGTCCGGCAAGCCTTTTCCCGGGCGCCGCAATCTTAACGGCCAGTGGGCCGCCACGCCGCTCAGCAACCTGGGCGGCTGGTTCTGGGAAAGCGGCTTCGACCGCGATCCCATCCAGGACATCGAACGGATCCGGGATCTGAACTTCCGGGCCATGTACGGCGCCTGGGACACGCTCAAGAACGTGGATCAGCTTTACCCGAACCACCGCCTCGGGTGGGCGGCCTTCATCGCGGGCAAGCGCGAGTCCCGCCGCCTGCTGGGCGACGTGGTCCTCAGCGGCGATGACTTTCGCCTGGGCCGGGAATACCCGGACGGGTGCTTCCCATGCTCCTGGCATATCGACCTGCACACGCCACATCCCGAGTTTGCTCAAGGCCACACCGGCAACGAATTCATCTCCCTGGCCACCACGGGCGCCAATTACAGCTACCAGGGGCCATACTGGGCGCCCTACCGGAGCCTGTACAGCCGCAATGTGACCAACCTGTTCATGGCGGGGCGGGACATCAGTGTGAACCGGGAGGCCTTGGGCCCCGTGCGCGTGATGCGGACCTGCGGGATGATGGGTGAGGTGGTGGGCAAGGCGGCGTGGATTTGCATCCGCCACCAGGCCAGCCCGCGGGGCGTCTATGAGCAGCATCTCCCCCTGCTCAAGGAGTTGCTCGCCCAGCCCGGGGCTTTGCGCCGCGACAAAATCGACGGCGCCCTCGCGCTGCCGCCCGGCGTGAAGCTCCTGAAGCCCGCGCCGCCGGGCATCAACCCGGTGAGCCTGGCGGGCCTGGTCATCGACGACGAGGCTGCCCAGCTGAAGGGCCAGTGGCGCGACGACGGCGGCCTCCGGCCGTTCATCGGCGAGAATTATCGTTATTCCAGTGATCCATCCGCCAGCGCCCGGTTCAATTTCACCGTGCGGGAAAGCGGTCTCCACGAAGTGCGCGTGGCCTGGCAGCCGCATGCCAACCGGGCCCAGGCAGTGCCCATCACGGTGGCTGGTGCCGATGGCGAACGGACCCTCACGCTGGACCAAACCAAGCCGCCCGGCGGGGAGCAGGGTTTCCAAGCCTTGGGCCGCTTCCGGTTCCACGCCGGGGAGCCGGGCGCGGTGCTCTACCGCGTGGCCGGGGCTCGGGGCGTGGTCCATATCGACGCCGTGCAGGTAGTGGCGGTGAAGTGAGGCAGGCGCGAAAGATCCACCGCCCGGGAGGCGGGGGCCGATGAGAAAACGCTTTCAACCCGCGGGTTTGCCCGGACCTCCGCGCCCGGGCTTTCCACCCGCCGGAAAACCTGGAGGCAGCGCCTCCGGCCGGATAGGCCATAGGATCAGGCGCCGGGGCTGCCCATGGAGGCGCCGGCCAGCTGGTTTTCCAGGATGCGGATGAAGGCTTTGACGGTCAGCTCCATGGGCACGAAGGGCTTGGTGACGAAATCGGTGCCGCCGCTGATCAGGGAGCGGGCCCGGGTTTCGTAATCGACGAGGCTGGTGATGAACACCACCGGGGTTTTGGCGTTGGTTTCCAGGGAACGCAACTGCTTGCAGATCGCGAATCCGTCCGTGCCGGGCATGAGCACATCCAGGAAAATAACGCTGAATTTTTCCTGGTTGATCATCGCCATGGCTTCAGCCGCCTTGCAGGCGGTGGCGGCCTTCAGGCCGGCGTTTTCCATGGCCAGCGAGATGATTTTGAGGGTGATCTCGTCGTCATCCACCAGGAGGATCCGGGAGGCGGACGGGGTTTGCCGCTCGATGGTTCGGATATGGCCGGTGAGCACGGCCAGGAAATCGGCGGCCTGCGAGAGGGTGCGCTCCACGGAAGCCTTGAGGTCGCCCGGAACCTCGATGAGGTGTTTGAGCAGGGCCTCGAAAGCGCTGCAAAACACGGCGAACCGGTGGAAGCCCACCATGCCCGCATTGGCAGTCAGGGAACGCACCTGGCTGTGGAATTCGCGCAGCTTGAGGATGCGCCGCTCGTTGCCGCGGTCCGCCAGGAACTCCTCGCACGCCTGCCGGATGCGGCCGAGGGTGCGGGGCGCCTCCTCCAGGAACTGCTCGGGATTTTCCGGCTGCGGCGCGGGCTTGGCATAGCTGGGATCGAGGCTGCGCAACAGATCGTGCGCTTCGCGGAAGACGATGACCGGGGTGTCGGAGGCGTCGTCAGATCCGGGCTTGAACTGGGTTCCGAGCGGCTGGGCCAGGAGTTTTTGCACCACGTTGACCACGGACTTGGGGGTACATTCCGCCTTCCGCAAAAAGCTGTTGGCGCCCGCCCGCCAGGCTTCCTGGGTCAGCTCCGGCAAATGCGTGTTGGTGAACACGATCACCGGGAGGTTCTTCATGGCCAGGGTGGACCGGATGCGCTTCAGGACATCAATGCCGCTGATCTTGGGGATTTGGAGGTCTAACAGCAGAATATCAGGCAGATTGCTGCGCAGCCGCTCGATGGCGGCCTGGCCATCGGCAGCCACAGACACCTCAAACCCCTCGGCTCTGAAGCGGGTGGCATAGACGCCGGAGATGAGGGTATCATCCTCAACAATCAGGATTTTCTTCATACTAGCCGCAAACCCAACCTTACAAAATGAACGCCGGGAAGTCCAACCCAAATCAATCCCGGAGTTGACCCCTGCCAGGGAACGGCGGACAATCCCGGCTGCGGCATGTTAAAAGTAGTCCATTTAAAGTCCGGATACCATGGCCTGATGGTGGTTGACGGGATTTCCCTGCGGGTCCACCCCGGCGAAGCGGTCGCCCTGGTGGGGGCCAATGGGAGCGGGAAAAGCACCTTGCTGAAGACGATCGCCGGCCTGGTGCCGGCCGCGGAAGGGCGCGTGCTGCTGGCGGGGCGGGATGTCGCGCGCCAGCCGGCCCACCGGGTGGCCGCCGCCGGGTGCACGCTGGTGCCGGAGGGGCGCGGATTGTTCCCCGGCCTGAGCGTGCTGGACAATCTGCGCCTGGGGGGATACGCCCGGCGGCTCGCCGGGCGGCAGCTGGCCCGGCGCGTGGAGCGGGCCGCCGGGTTCTTCCCCGCGCTGGAAAGCCGGCTGGGCCAGCCGGCGGGCACGTTGAGCGGCGGCCAGCAGCAGATGCTCGCCCTGGCCCGGGCGCTGGTGGGGGAGCCGCAGCTCCTGTTGCTGGACGAGCCGTCCACCGGCCTGGCGCCGCTGGTGGTGCGGGAAATTTTCGAAAAGATTCGGGGCTTGAAACAAGCCGGGGTCTCCCTCATGCTCGCCGAACAGAATGTTCAGGAGGCTTTGCGCCTGGCCGGCCGCGCCTACGTGATGCAGACCGGCCGGATTGTCCTGGAGGGGCCGGCCGCCGAGCTGGCCCGTTCCGGCGAAGTGCAAAAAGCCTACCTGGGAATGTGATACATAAAGCGATTTTAAGAAATGGATCAGCCATGTTGACCAAATTGACCAAAACCATCGCCCTCTGGAGCGTCTTCGCCCTGGTCTCCCTGCAGGCGGCCGAACCCATCAAGATCGGCGGCTTGTTCGATCTCTCGGGCAAGGCGCAGCATATCGGCGGCCCCACCCGGGAAGTGGCCCAGATGATGGTGGACCGCCTGAACCAGGGCGGGGGGTTGAATGGGCGCAAAATCCAGCTGGTGGTGGCGGACACCCAAAGCGAGCCTTCCCAGGCGGTGGTGGCCTTGAAGCGGCTCCTGAGCCGCGACAAGGTGGTGGCGGTGATCGGCCCCACGACCACCGGGGCGGCCATGGCCTGCCTCCAGGCCGTGGAAGAGGGCGGCGTGCCCATGGTCGCCTGCGTGGGGGGCGATGCCCCCGTCAAACCCGCCCGCAAATGGATCTTCAAATCCCCCCAGCGGACCAGCACCGCAGTGGAGCGCCTCTGCCAATATTTCAAAGCCCAGGGCATCAAATCGGTTTCCGTGCTGACGGCTTCGGATAAATTCGGGCAGGAGGGTCTCGGCTATCTTAAGGAGCTGGCGCCCCAATTCGGCATCGCCCTGGCGGCCCAGGAATCCTTCGAGCCCACCGATGCGGACATGACCGTCCAACTGACCCGGGCGGCGGCCTCCAAGCCCCAGGCGATCGTGGTCTGGACGATCGGCCCCGCCGGGGCGGTGATTGCCCGCAACGCGCGCCAGGCCGGGGTGGCCATGCCGTTGTTCCAGTGCCATGGCCTGCCGGACCCCGCTTATATCAAGCTGGGCGGGGAGGCCGCCAATGGCACCCTGATGCCCGCCACCAAACTGATGGCGGCGGATCAATTGCCCGCCGGCGACCGCCAGCGGACGGCCTTGCTCGATTTCATCAAGGAACACGAAAAGCGGGGCCTGGGCAAGGTGAGCACCCATTCGGGCTACGCCTGGGATGCGGTGCAGCTGGTTTTCAACGCCATGAAAAAGGCCGGCACCAAGCCCGAAGCCTTGCGCGCGGCCATTGAAGGCACCCGCGATTATGTGGGCGTCAGCGGCATATACAACCTCTCCCCCACCGATCACTGCGGCCTGGGGGTGGATTCCCTGGTGATCATCAAGGTGGAAAACGGCCAGTGGAAGCTGGTGGAGTGACCGCCGGCTGGCGCCGGCGTGTTTTCCACCGCGGACGGCGCATCTGCGTATGGAAACGAAATTCGGTTGGATTTGAGTTTTTCCGGATTTTGGAGGCTTGGCGCCTTTCCGGGCGCACAGTGTCCGGATCGATGGCCGCGAAGAGTTCGGCCAGGGTGGTGTGGCCGTTTAAGAGGATTTGCAGATCGGCTTCATGATGGCGGTTTTTAACCAGGGGAATATTGGCCAGCAGGGTGCGCAGGGTTTGGCCCAAAGCGTTCTGGCCGGTCTGCTGGCGGCAGCGGCGTTTGAAATCGCGAAACAAACGATCCCTGGTATGGCTGGTGCGTTGGGATTGCAGTGATTGAGGGCTTTGAGGTGTGGCGGCCGCCAAGAGTTGAGCGAAGAGCTCGGGCCGGTAACGGTCGAACTGCGCGGTCATTTTTCGGGCGTGAAAGCAGCTTTTGGGCTGCTCGTGCCAGGCGGCGCATTTGATTTCACGCCCGTTCTCTGGCGCACCGGAATTCGCTGGGGGTCACTCCCATGGCCGCGCGAAAGGCCCGGCTGAAAGCGCTGTGGTCGTAGAAACCGCAATCCTGGGCAAGGTCGGCCACGGGACGATCGGTTTCGCGCAGGAGCCGTGAGGCAACCTCCAGACGGGTCCGGGTGATGAATTGGCTGGGGGTGAGATCGAAGAACCGCCGGAGGAGCCGGGCCAATTTCGACGGGGCCAGTTGGGCGCGTCTGGCCAGGCCGGACGGTGTGATCGGCTCGGCAAGGTTCTGCTCAAAAGACTCCAGCGCGCTTGCCAGCCCCGGGGGGATGTCATTCAAATTGACCGGGGCGCGCACGTCGCGTGAGAAGCCAACCAGCCCAATGACTTTGCCCTCGGCATCATGCAGTGGCAGCTTGGTCGTCAGGCACCAAACCGGTTTCTGGGGCACGTACCACTGCTGTTCCAGATGGTCGAGCAGCGCCCGGCCCGTCCGCAGCACTTCGGCGTCCTGCTCCGCAGGAATCCGACCAAAATCCCCGGCACAAAACTCGCAGGGGCGCCGGCCGATGACTTGGGACTTGTGGCGCAAGCCGTGGCGCTTGACCAGCGATTCATTCACCGCCAGGTAGCGGCCGGCCGCGTCTTTGACAAAGAAAGCCATGTCGGGTGCATGGTCGAAAAGCCCGGCCAGCACCGGCAGTTCCACGGCCAGGACGCTGGCCTGCATCCCCGCCACACGAGGCTTGATTGTGCCCAATTTCACGCTAGGGTGAGAAACTAGACCAAGACACCCCGGGCGGCAATCCCGTAGAATGTCCGCCAGCACTGGGGGGCAATTCAGAGTTGCCGGCCGGCAGCAACGGACGGAAGCGAAACGACAGGCTATGGCCGTCAGTATCTTCAACGAGGTGATTGGCCCCGTAATGCGCGGGCCGTCGAGTTCCCATTGCGCCGCAGATCCTGCGCGACCTGGGCGCGCAAATCCGCCTCAAGACGGTCGATGCCGGGGATCCGCTTCGGAACACTTGCCGCCTCACCTGGCGCCACGGGCAGGAGCATCACTTCGTGCGCTTTTTGCCATATTGGACTGGCCTGGCTGGAGTTGCCGCTGTCGCCGCCCAAAGAATAGTCACCGGAGAACGAGCAGATGAATGGCAAACAAAACCGGACAGTTCAGTGTTTGGCGATCATCACCGCGCTGCTGCTTGCCTCGCCGCGGGCCAATGCCGCTGCGCTGGAAGATGAGTTTCGCAGCCCGCCGCATCCGGCCAAGCCCTGGGTTTACTGGATCAATATGGATGGCCATTTTACAAAGGAGGGGATCACGGCCGATCTGGAGTCCATGAAGGCCGCCGGCATCGGGGGAATGATCCATATGGATGTGGATGTGGGAGTTCCCCGGGGGAAGGTTCCATTCATGAGCGAAACTTGGCAGGAGAACTTCCGGCACGCCGTCCTTGAATGCGAGCGGCTCGGGCTGGAGTTCACCACGATCACCGGACCGGGTTGGACCGGCACCGGCGGACCCTGGGTCAAGGCAAGCGGGTCGATGCAGCACCTGCTCCCGGTCAGCGTGAACGCCAAGGGGCCGGCAACGTTTAACGAGCTCCTGCCAAAACCAACACCACGGGTCTCGGGGTATCACGCTGAACAAACGCCGGAGATGCGCGAAACCCTCGCGGCTTTCTACGAGGATGTCGCGGTGTATGCCTTTCCGCGGTGCGATCCGGTGATCGAGAATATCGACGAAAAGGCATTGTTCGTCCGCAACCCCTATACCTCCCTGGCGGGCGTCAGGACACACTTCCCGTCGCCGGCCAGTTTCCCGGAAACCGGCAAAGCACAGGTGATCGACCCCGGAAAGATCATCGACCTGACCGGCCGCCTGCAAGCAGACGGCCGCCTGCAATGGGAGGTTCCACCCGGCGAGTGGACCATCCTGCGCATGGGGCGGCGATCAACCGGCGCCAACACCCGTCCAGCTCCCGCGGCCGGGCTTGGATTCGAGAGCAACAAGTTTGACCAAAGGGCCTTGGAATCCCATTTCGAGGCCTACTTCGATCCGCTTCTCAAGCGCATCGGCCCGCGTCCGCTGGATCGCACGGCGGGTTTTACCGGTCTGGATGCCGATAGCTGGGAGATGGGCGCCCAGAACTGGACGCCAGGATTCCGCGAGGAGTTCCAGAAACGGCGGAGTTACGATCCCTGGCCCTGGTTTCCCGCCTATTCGGGACGCGTGGTGGGCAGCCGGGAGATGACCGAACGCTTTCTTTGGGATGTGCGCATGACCTGCCAGGAACTGTTGCTGGAAAACCACATCGCGCACCTGAAAACACTATGTCACGCGCGCGGCCTGAAACTGACCATCGAGCCCTATGACATGACCCCGGCCAGCGACCTCGATCTGGGCTCGCTGGCGGACATCCCCCAAGGCGAGTTCTGGTATAACCACTTCAACTCGGCCTTTAGCTGCATCGAGGCCGCTTCCATCGGGCATATCATGGGCAAACCCATTGTCGCGGCCGAAGCGTTCACGGCCGTCAGCCCGGATTGGACGGAAAAGCCCTGGACACTGAAGAATCAGGGAGACTGGGCGTTCGCCGCCGGCATCAACCGGTTTGTGATCGTGTCTTTCGCCCACCAGCCGTGGCTGGACCGGTCACCTGGGATGGCCTTTTCCTCCTATGGCCTTCACTGGGAACGGACGCAGACTTTCTGGCCGCTGCTGGGCGGCTATCATCAATACCTGGCCCGCTGTTCCCATCTGCTGCAACAGGGCGTGACGGTTTCCGACGTGCTTTACCTGACCCCCGAAGGCGCGCCCCATGTGTTTCGCGCGCCGGACAGTGCTTTCGATGATGCCCGAAGCGCCATGCCAGACAAGAAAGGCTACAGCTTCGACGGATGCTCCCCGAAAATCCTCATGGCCAGAGCTGAAGTGAAGGACGGACTGATCACCTTCCCCGAAGGAAGTTCCTACCGGCTGATGGTGCTGCCGCAGGTGGAAACGATGACCCCGGCGCTGCTCGCCAAAATCCGGGATCTGGTGAAGGCCGGGGCCACGGTGGTCGGCCCGCCGCCGGTCAAATCACCCAGCCTTTCGGACTATCCCGCCTGCGACGGTAAAGTCCAGGCGCTCGCCAAGGATCTTTGGGGGAGCCTGGACGCGCCGCCGATGGCGACCAGGCGCAGTTATGGCAAAGGCGTCATCCACTGGGGCGGCGAGCTGTCGCCGGAGGTAATGTCATCCCGGCCCGATTCCATGTCCGAGAGTGAGTGGATCTGGTATCCCGAGGGAAACCCCGCCCGGAGCGCACCGCCGGGGACAAGGTATTTCCAGCGCATCATCTCTGTGGACGCAGCGAAAGTCCTGGCGTCCGCCACCGCCTCGGTGAGCGCGGACAATGCCTTTACCTTGTGGATCAATGGGAAAAAAGCCAGCGAGGGCGACAACTTCACCGTCACCGTCAGGACTTCGATCACCTCCTTCCTGCGTCCGGGAGCCAATGTCATTGCGGTGGCAGCCACCAACAGCGGGCAAGCCGCCAATCCCGCCGGATGGATCGGTGCATTCGACTTGTCCTACCAGGACGGTTCCCACGAGATCGTCCGGACGGATAGTAAGTGGTCTGCTGGAATGGCCGCCCAGCCGGGTTGGGAGCAGGCGGCGACGAAACCGGGAGATTGGCAGGATGCCCTGGTTCTGGGCGCTTATGCCATGGCGCCATGGAACCGTGTCCGGGAGAGCCAAATCCTCCCGCCGCTCTATCCATCCTATGAGCTTGCGGCGGCTCTGCTCAAGGGCATGGGCGTGCAGGAGGATTTCACCGCAACCGGTCCCGTGCGCTACGGTCACCGGCGCACCAAGGATCGGGACATCTACTTCGTGTCCAACCGGACCGGCGCTCCGATCAAAGCGGACTGCCGCTTCCGGGCCGGCCAGGGCAGCCCGCAACTCTGGGATCCCGTGACTGGGGAGCGGCGGCCGCTGATGCAATTTGAACCTGCCGATGGTCTGACGGGCATTCCCATGAAGTTCGATGCTTTTCAGAGTTTCTTTGTTGTGTTCGGCGGGAAGGACGAAAGGCCCATATCGAAAACGGAAAAGAATTTCCCGGAGTTAAAGATCGGCCATGAACTTTCCGGCGCATGGGAAGTGGCGTTCGATCCGAAGTGGGGGGGACCGGGGAAGCCTGATGACAGAGGACAGAAGGCAGGAAACAGCACCGATGGGAAGATTGTCTTTGAGCAGTTGCAGGACTGGACGACACGGCCGGAAGCGGGGATAAAATACTATTCCGGCATCGCCACCTATCGAAAAGATTTCAACCTGGCCCAGGTTCCAGCAGGTAAAACTTATCTGGATTTGGGCGTCGTTCACGACCTGGCGCGGGTGAAACTGAATGGCAACGACCTCGGTGTGGTGTGGTGCGCGCCGTGGCGGGTCGAGGTCACCGGCGCCATCCAGGCCGCCAACAACCAACTCGAAATCGAAGTGGTCAACCGCTGGCCGAACCGCATGATCGGCGACCAGCAACCCACCGCCGCGAATGCGCGCCGCTACACCTTCAGCACGCATGATCCTTACAATGCCCGGTCGGCGTTGGTCCCGTCCGGTCTGCTGGGGCCGGTGCGGATGTTTGAACGAACACCGGATTGATCGCTGCGCCCAAAGATCCCATGACACCACGCCAAAGAGTGCTTGCCGCCCTGCGCCGGACCACCCTGCCGGACTGCTGCCCATTTGGTATCGGCTGGGGTGCGTTTACGCCCGGCTTGATTAGGGTCGATCGTGACCGCACAGGATCCGGCCTTGAGCCTTGCGAACGTTTCGATTTCGACACCCGCTCGGTGAACCTTGCCCCCACCCGCAAGCAGACGGACTTCCGCCGGTTCTACCCGGATCCCATTCCGGACAAAGTCGGGGCATTTGCCGCCGCCGCGAAGTCGGCGCAGTATTTCCCCATGGAAACATCGGACCAACCCAGCACCCTATGACCACCGTGAACCCAAACCCGTCAGGACCATCCCCGTCAGAACCGCCAAGCTCCCGCCAGCGGTTCCTCGACACGCTCAAGTTCAAGCCGGCCGCCAAGCCCTGGCTGCGCTGGGGCGCGTTCCTGTGGGAGGAAACCGTCGAGCGTTGGAGGCGGGAAGGCTGGGACGGCACGCCGCTGGACGACCTGTTTGAGCTGGACCGGCTCGTGCGCGTGGATCCCTGGTATGGGCCGGTGCCGGGATTCCAGCATGAGGTGCTGTCGGAGGACATGGAAACGGTAACCTACGTCAACCACGAAGGCATTGTAATGCGCGAGTTCAAGCAGCATCACGATGCCAGCATGCCGCAGTTTATCAAGTTCCCGGTCGCGAACGAGGCCGAGTTCGAGAAGTTCGCGGCAGAGCGTCTCGTCCTTAACGCCGCTCAGCGGCTTTCGGCGGATTGGAAGAAAACCGTCGCTGGCGGCCGGGTGCAGGTCGCTGTGGGGCGGGGAGATCTGTGCGAAGGGGACCAGGCCGCTGCGCAGTCCACTGCCGGGGCTGGGGAGATGTGGCCGCGCAAGTGTTGGGCGGACCGTTGGGGCGGTTTCTTCGGATCGCTGCGCAACCTGATGGGGGTGCAGAATCTCTGCATGGCTTTTTACGACCAGCCTCGCTTGATCGAACGCATGATGGAAGAGCGGGCCGAGCGCATCATTGAGATCACCGCCGAGGTGCTCAAGCACACCCGCTTCGACGTGTTCTGGTTCTGGGAGGACATGGCCTACAACGGCGGCCCGCTGGTCGGGCCGGAT
>CAYPCQ010000012.1:0-97818 GCA_964409245.1 uncultured Verrucomicrobiota bacterium | reverse complement strand
GGCAGAAGGGCCAGCAAGAAGGGGCGCCTGGAAGGCCAAATCCTCAGCCTGCAATCGGCGGTATTGCGGGTTTTGGAGGCCCGGTTCGCCGTCATTCCGGATTCCTTGCGGGCGGCGCTCCAACAAACCCAGGACGCCGGCACTTTGGACAATTATTTGCAGCAAGCGGCCATTTGCCCGGATATCGGATCTTTCAAGCTGCTGGGGGCAGGCCTGAAGCCTCAAGGACCGGAGCTTGGTGATGGGGGAGCGGTTGGAACCAAACGCCGGCGCGGGGTCCGTCCGCGGAGTTCCTCGTAGCTGGCCAGGCTGGATGCGTTCCGACTCAATCGGGAATGCATGCCGAAGGCCATTACTTTGCGCAAAAAGATCCCGGTCAGCACGGCTGACCCAATTGCCGGAACACGGCTTAACACAATCGGCCATGGCAGCGAACCCAAATGAGGGCCACCTTCGGTTTCCACGGCCTGGAAGCTGATCATTCGCCGCGAGCCAAGCCGGCCCCTCTCCCTTTTTGCTTCCTCCCGCTGCGGTGCCAATTCCCACGATCCACCTCTTGCGTCATAAGTGATTCAAAGGACTGGAAAGCTCTTTTGTAGGCGCGGGCTTACAACATGTGTAGGCGCAAGCTTACAAACAGCAAAAAAAGACCTTCGGCCCGCCGATTTGGTGCGATTTTTCTGGTCTTTTTCCCGGTGATTTTGTAGTTTGTTGGGAATGTTGGATTCGCTTGGGGGATGGTGCAGTGGATGCATGCTGTGTGAATTATTAGGAGAAGTTTGATTAGGCAAGGAAAAATCCTCCTTCACTGATGATTCTGAACAGCGTGCCGAAGTGGGGCCGGAGTTCTCGCAGGTGGTGAGTATTGATTTATTGCGGCGAGATTGACTGCACCCGGTGAGAGGTTGGGTTTGAGATGGCAGGTCATGGTTCGGAGCGTGCGGAAGCTCCCGCCTGCTGAATCGTTGGTAAATTTAATGTTGAACGGAATAATTGAAGGTTGAAATATGACAAAAACCATAAAAAGTTTGTTCGCGGTGGCCGCTGTTGGATTGATGGCATCTTCAGCTTTGGTTGAGGCTGCGGTATATAGTAATTTGGGGGCTTCAGATGCAAATGATATCGTCAACGACGATGCATGGACCGGTCAAGCATTTACTACCGGTTCCTCCGATACTAGAATTACCGATATCAGTTTAAGCCTCAGAAATCCCAGCGTAACTGGTGGATCTATCGACGTTCTAATCTATACGAGTGTTGGTTCTTCTCCCAATTCGGTGTTGACTACAGCCGGGACATTGTCTGCTGCTAGTATCGGATCTTCATCTGCTACATATACTTTGCAGAACTTGACTATTGACGTAAGTCCAAATACGCAGTATTTTGTTGTTCTTCACGGAAATACAATCGCCCCTGCTGGCGATTACATTGTTTGGCAAGCATCAACCACTGCGTTTGGCTTGGGTGCTGTAGGGATTAATCCACTGCGAACCGTTGAATCTTCCACCGGCAATTTGGATTGGGCTTCAGCACCAGATCCAGCAATGTATCAACAAATGTCCATCACCGCCGTCCCTGAGCCCGCGACGACCGCAGCGGCGGTTTCTGGATTGCTGGCGGCGTTTGCGATGCTGCGCAGGCCCAGCGTGCGCGCCAAATTGGGTGCCCTGATCGGTCGCTAAAGCTTGGCCGCCTTCACGCTCCAAGTATCAGTTTTTTGAAAAACCCGTCCCTCGTGGACGGGTTTTTTATTTCCCACCAATCCAACCGCAGGTCCACCACCAAACCTTCCACCTACCTACCGCGGGTAGCCGCCGACGTAAGAAGGCGGACCTGGATCATCCAAATGCCCACCGATTCCGCAAAATCCCGCGTAACGGGCCTTTAGCAAATCCAAAACGGATGGAACTTCGCCCGCGCCAGATCCGCCTCGTTACCTCGGCGGCTACCCACCGCAGGCTGGCCCCTGCAACGGATCCTTGCGCCAGGCCGCAACGTCATCGCCTGCCGGGATGCGCTTGCCTTGCGGGCGGTTTGCTGGTGGAATGGATTCATGCCATCCAAACCCAAAAAAGGCGTTAATCAACCCGGTTATTCGCGGCGGGCCTTTTTCACCGTGGCGGGGGCCGCCACCACCGGCCTCGGCCTGTTCGCGGGCGCGGGCGGGGCCGAAAACTCCCCCACCCCGGCCCAGCCGGGCCGGCAGCGGGTGTTCGGGCTGAAATGCCCGCCCCTGGCCAAAGTTCGGATCGGGTTCATCGGGGTGGGTGGCCGGGGCCTGAGCCTGCTGGGGAACCTGCTCGACATCGAGGGCGTAGAGATCAAGGCCGTGTGCGACCTGGTGGCGGACCGCGTGCAGGCGGCCCGGCGGCAGGTGGCGGCCCGCGGCCAGCCCGAGCCGGCCGGGTACTCCAACGGGGAAACGGCTTATGAGGAGCTTTGCCGGCGGGAGGATCTCGACCTGGTGTATATCGCCACGCCGTGGGACTCGCACACGCGGATCGCGGTTTGCGCCATGCAAAACGGCAGGCACGCGGCCATCGAGGTGCCGGCGGCGCTGACCCTCGAGGAGTGCTGGCAGCTAGTGGACACCGCCGAGCGCACCCGCCGCCACTGCCTCATGCTGGAGAATTGCTGCTACGGGGAGATCGAGCTGCTGGTGCTGCGCCTGGCGCGGGCGGGAGTGCTGGGCGAGCTGACCCACGCCGAGGCCGGGTATCTGCACGAGGCGCGGGATTACCTCCTGCAGGAGGCGGATGCGGCGGCCTGGCGGCGGCGTTTTGTGGCCAGGCTGAATGGGAACCTCTACCCCACGCACGGGCTCGGGCCGGTGGCCCAATACCTGGGCATCCATGCCGGCGACAAATTCGAGCGGCTGGTCTCCATGAGCTCCCCGGAGCGCGGCTTGAGCCGCCGCAGCGCGGCCCTGCCGGAGGGCAATCCCCGCCGCGGGGAGCATTACGCCTGCGGGGATATCAACACCTCGCTGCTGAAGACGGCGCTGGGCCGCACGATCGTGGTGCAGTTCTCCCTGGTGCAATCCCGCCCCTACAGCCGTATCAACCTCCTGGCCGGAACGGGCGGCACCTTCAGCGATTACCCGCCCCGCCTGCACCTGGACGGCCAGGCCGCGGAGTGGATCACCGAGCTCCAGCCCTGGCACGAAAAATACGGCCATCCCCTCTGGCGCCAGCTCAACGCCCAGGCCCGCAAATCCGGGGGCCATGGCGGGATGGATTACGTGATGAACTGGCGGCTGATCCAGTGCCTGCGGGAGGGCCAGCCGCTGGATCTCACCGTTTACGATGCCGCCGCCTGGAGCAGCATCGTGCCCCTGAGCATCGCCTCCGTGGCCCGGGGCGGAGAGCCGGTGGCAGTCCCGGATTTCACCCGGGGCGCCTGGGAGACGCAGCCCCCAAGCCCCCTGGCGGCGATGACCTGAAAAGGCCCTACCCGGATTTGCCCGGAGGCGCCCGGAACGGGAACCGCGCCTCTTTAATGCTCAGGCCGGCCACCTCGATCCGCGCGGGATTGTGCGTGCCAAGGCCCGCCTCCGCCGCCCAGAGCAGGTGGTTTTCCCCAACAAACGGGAACTGCCCGTGCCCGGCGGTGGGCTGATAGCCCATGGCGGCCGCGCAGACGGCGTCCGTGCAGACCGCGTTGCGGCCGGCAAAGATCAGCTTCGGCTGCACCGGCTCGATCCCCTCGTTCCAAAAACCCTCGCCGTTCTTCTGGGTATCCACACCGTCGATGATGGCCAGGTCCACGGGCCGGGCGCCCAGGAGATCCGCCACGATCCGCGGCACGCGCGCCTCGGCGCGGCTGGGGGGATTGGCCCCCAGCTGGGCCGGCAGCCCGGCGGGCAGCGCCCGTTTGTTATCGTGCAGGCAGGAGACCCGGGCCGAGACGCTGTCTTCGTTCGGGGCGTCGTCGCCGTAAAGGGCGGTGGGGGTGATGCCGAACATGTTCTTCACCGTCATGGTCACCCCGGCGATGGCGTGGTTCTTCATCTTGCCGAGGGAGACGCACACATCGGTGTGCTCGTACCACCCATTGAGCTCGAAGGCCGGGAACAGGTAGCCGCCCCACGGGACCTTGAGCCGGCTGTATTGGCCCCAGGAGCCGCGGTTCTTCGTGTTCTCAAACACCACCTTGTGGCCGCCGGCGGCCTGGATGGCCTTGAGATCCCAGCCGGCGTTCGCCAGGATTGTCTCCGCCGGCTCCTTGTGGTACCAGGCCTCCACGATCGCAATGCGCCTGGCCCCGGCGCGGTCCAAAGCGGCGCACAGGGCGGCCACCACGTGCGGGTGGATATGGTAGGTGCGGGAGGCCGGGAATCCTTTCACCTCCTGGGCCGGCCCGGTCATGTTCACTTTGATCGTGATGGTCTTATCCTTCACCAGGCGGCCGATGCCCCCGATGGCGTCCAGCGCGGCGTCCAGCTTCTGGCGCACCACGGCCGGCTCATAGGAGGCGCAGCGCTGGATGGCCACCGGCAGGCTGGGGGCGGAGTCCGCCTTGCCGGGCGCATGGGCCGGGGCGGGATCATCGGCGCGCGCCAGGGCGCTCCAATCGCCCAAGGCCCATAAGCCGGCCAGCCCGGCATTGCGGGCGAGCCACTGGCGCCGGCTCCAGCCGCAAGCGTGAGGGGATTGAGGTCCGCGGGAGGAGGATTGGTATGGATTCGGTTTGTTCATGGGAGGTCAAGGCTTAAAGGAGTGTGTTTCGGCGGGGACCAGCCTGGCCCTGCCGATTCCCTGGGGTTTGGTTTTGGATTTGACTTTTCAATGTCCGTTCCCGGCGGGAGAACATCGCACATCCCGCTGGCCGTGTCCAAGTAATTGGCGCAGCTCAAAGGGCCGGATTGATGGGCAATGGGTGCAATTGGGGAGGCATTGCACCGGCCATCCTCAAAAGGGGGCGTCCGGCTGCCCCGTCGTTCTTCCTCACCCTGGCCCCCGCCCCCCGAGGAGGGGAATACGCCTTGGGCGTGAAAGTTCATCGCGAAAGCCGAGCGCAAAGTCCCCGGCATCGCCATTGGGGCGTGATCCGGGCGGCAGATCCGCCTCGTTACCTCGGCGGCTACCCGCGTTGGTGCGCTGATGCAACTGGTATTTCCGCCGGCCAGGGAGACCGGCGGAGAGGCCGCCCAGCCGGATGCTATTCCGGGAATTGAGTGGGCACGGCGATTTCAGGCAGCTTGCCGTTGAGCGAGTTGAGGAAGGCGGCCACGTCCCGCACTTCTTCCCGGGTCAGTTTCAACTCCGCCGCGCTGGCGGCGCTGGCGCCGGGCTTGAAGCCGTTGGCGCGCACGAACACCGCATCCTCCAGCGAGGCCACCGAGCCATCGTGGAAATAAGGGCCGGTGAGGCCCACGTTGCGGAGGGTGGGGATCCGGAATTTGGCCTTGTCGGCCGCGTTTTTAGTCACTTGCGCGCGGCCGTCGTCCCCGGGGAGGCTGGAGACGGCATACTGGCCGGTGGTGAGGAACGGGCCGCGGTGGCAGGTGGTGCACTTGCCCTTGGTGAGGAACAATTCGAGGCCCTTGACCTGCCGCCCGGAAAGGGCGGAAACGGAGCCTTTCAGGAAATCATCAAAGGGGGAAGGGCCGCTCACCACGGTGCGTTCAAAGGCGGCGATGGCCTGGGCCACCCGCTCGGAGGTCACCTGCGCATCCCCGAAGGCGGCCTTGAAATACGGGGCATAGCCTTTTACCTGGGACAGGGCGGCGACCATCTTGGGCAGGTCGTTGCCCATCTCCTTCGGGTTTTGGATCGGCCCCAGCGCCTGCTCCTCCAGGGTCTGGGCGCGGCCGTCCCAGAACAGGGCGTGGTAATAGGCTGAATCCAGCACGCTGGGGGCGTTGCGGGGCCCCAGTTGGTTGCGGATGCCGGTGGAGGTGGGTTCCGCTTCCGCCCAGCCCGTTTTGGGATCGTGGCAGGAGGCGCAGCTTACGGTTTTATCGGCCGATAAACGCTGGTCGAAATAGAGGAGCCGGCCCAGCTCCACTTTTTCCCGGCTGAGCGGGTTGCCGGGGGGCACCGGCACCGGGCCCAGGGGCGCCACGCTGGCCTTGGCCAGCGCCTCCCGGGCCGGGGCGCTGAGCCTGGCCAGGGCGGCTTCGGATATTTCAAAACCGTGGCTGCGGGCCACCCAGGCGGCGCACAAGGCGGCCGCCACCAGGGCTTGGCGACCGGTTCCGGGTTTTATAAGGTTTGGCTTGTTCATGCAGTATTTCTGGTTGTTCTGGTTGTTTCTCTGGCGATGCCAATTATAACGCGGAACGGTCGTCCAGGCAAGTCCGCACCAGCCTGGCCACGGTGGCGGACTCATAAGGCTTGGGCAGGTAGTGCATGTTTTTAGGGGCCAGCAGGCGTGGGTTGCCCAGCTCGGTTTGGTAGCCGCTGGTGATGATCACTTTTAATCCAGGATGCTCCGCGCGCAGCTTTTCCGCCAAGGCCAGCCCGCTGATCCCTTCGGGCATCACCATGTCCGTGAACAGCAAATCCACCCGGCCTTGCTGGCGCTGCCAGATGGCGAGGGCGGCCGGGCCGTTGGGCGCCTCCAGCACCTGGTAGCCCAGCCGGCGCAAGGCCTGGCCGGTGACGCGCAACAGGGGCGCCGAATCCTCCACCAGCAGGATGGTTTCCCGGCCGTGCGGGAGCGGCGTCCCCGTGCCTTGCTCCTCTGCCTCGAGCTTCGCCGCCGCCGGCGATGCTTGCGCCGCGGGCAGAAACACCCGGAAGGTGGATCCGCTCCCGGAGCGGGTCTCCACCTCGACCCATCCTTTGTGCTGGGCCACGATGCCATGGACGGTGGCCAGCCCCAGGCCGGTGCCCTGGCCCGCCTCCTTGGTGGTGAAAAACGGCTCAAAAATATGCTTGAGCGTCTCCTCCTCCATGCCGAGGCCGGTGTCCGAGACCCGGAGGCAGGCAAACCGCCCGGGGCGCCGCTCGGGATTCAGCCGGGCCTGGGCGGCAGCCAGCGTCACGGCCTCGGTGCCGATCACCAGCCGGCCGCCCTGGGGCATGGCGTCGCGGGCATTCACGGTGAGGTTCATCAGCACCTGCTCCAGCATGCCGGGATCGGCCTCCACCGGGGGCAGCGGATGCCCGCACTCCAGCACCAGCTGGATGTCCTCCCGGATGAGCCGGCTGAGCATCTTGAGGAGGTTGCCGGCCAGGTCATTCAGATCCACGCTTTTGGTTTCCAGGACCGAGCGGCGGCTGAACATGAGCAGCTGCCGGGTGAGATCGGCGGCGCGCCGGGCGGACTGGACCACCTCCTCCAGAGCCGTCCGGATCCCGGGTTCCAGGCCGGGGTATTCCAGCACCAGGTTCATCTGCATGATGATCGCCGCCAGAATGTTGTTGAAATCGTGCGCCACCCCGCCGGCCAGCTGGCCGATCGATTCCAGCTTCTGCGTCTGGCGCAGCTGGTCCTCCAGCTTCCGGCGCTGGGTGATGTCCAGGAAGACCACCACCCCCGCCAGGATTTCCCCCTGCGCGCCGCGCACGGGGGCCGCATTGGCCAGGATCCAGCGCTTTTCCCCGCTGGCGTGGTGGATGACGGCCTCCAGGTCGCGCACGGTTTCACCTTTGAGAATGGCGCGGCACAACGGCAGGTCGGCCGGGGCCATGAGGGCGCCCTCCGGGGTATGGACCTGCCACTGGTGTGGGTGCTGCTCCGCGGGGAGGCCGGTCAGCTGGCCGGCATTTCCGCCGCGGATGCCCAGGGCGGAGGAATTCGCCAGCCGGATGCGGCAGTCCGGAGCGTCGGCGATCAGGATCCCGGCGGGGCTTTGCTCGATGGCCGCATCCAGCAAGGCTTGGACCCGCCTCAATTCCTCGGCCCCCTGCTGGCGCTTCAAGGCTCCGCCGATGGCGTCGGCGGCGGTCTGCAGAACGGCGATCTCCGCCTCCTGCCAAACCCGGCTTTGGGTGCAGTCGTTGAACTCCGCCAGACCCCAGAGTTCATTGGCCACGTGAATGGGCACCAGGAGGATGGACCGGAGGCCCCGCTCCCCGAGGATTGGCCGCGAGGCGGGGTCCAGTTCCTCCACCAAGCATTGGAAGGTCTGTTTTTGCGACAGGTTTTCCAGCCGCCCGGGGGGCAGCAGTTCAGCGGGAAGCCGGGCCGGGCCGGCTTCCGCGGCCACCCGTCCACCGGCCCATTCCCAGCGCGGCCGCCAGCGCAGGCCGCCCGCGCCGGGTTCCGCCACGTTCTGGAACACGCAGGCGCGGTCCGCCCCGGCCGCCAGGCCCAGCACCGCCAGCGCCGCCCCCATCGCCCCCTCCAGCGGCTCGGCCGTCAGCAGCTGGCGCGTCATTTTTGCCACGCCATCCAGCAGGCGGTCCCGCTGCTGCAGGCGCTCGTTGGCCAGGGCCAGCTCGGCGGTGCGCTCGCGGATGCGCTGCTCCAGTTCGGCGTGGGCCTGGCGCAGGGCCTCCTCCGCCCGCCGGCGTTCCGCCATTTCCCGCTGCAGGTCCGCCGTGCGCTCCCGCAGCTGGTGTTCGTTCTGCTGCAGGCGCACGAGCGCCTCCAGGCGGGCCAGCAGCTCCTTGTTGGTGACCGGCTGGGTGATGTAGCCGTCCGCCCCCTTCACCAGGCCATCCACCTGGTCTTCGGTGGCGGTCATATTGGCCGAAAACATCACCACAAACACGTTGCCCAGGTCCGCATCCATTTTGATGCGGTGGCACAGCTCCCGCCCGTCCGCGTCGGGCAGATTGACATCGAGCAGGACCAGGTCAGGCCGGACCTCGCGGACCAATTCCATGGCCTGTTGCCCGCTGGCGGCCTCCAGGGTTTGATAACCGGCTTTGCGCAGCACCTGCAGGATGCCGAACCGTGCGGTTTCGTCGTCGTCGGCCACCAGGATGCGGCATTGCGCGGGCTGGATCGTGATCATAGGGGGGGAGGGGCTTGGCCGGGGGTTTCGGTTTGGGCGCCGGCGGGCGGCGGCGTGTCCGCGGCGGAAGGCTCATCCAGGCAGGCCCGCAGCAGGGCCGCCAGATCCTCGGGAGGGAACGGGATGGGCAGCTGGATCGTCGTGGGCCCCCCGGCGTTGGGCACCCGGAAAACCTCCGTGGTGAAACCGCTGGAAATGATGGCCTTCAGCTCCGGCCGGTCCGCGCGCAGCCGGGCGGCCAGATCCCCCCCGGAATGGCCATCCCGCAAGCCTTGCGCCACAAAGAGCAGGGCGATCTCGGCCCAGTGCTGCTGCCAGAGCCGGTGCGCCGCCGCGCTGTTTTCGGCCTCCAGCACCCGGTAGCCCAGGTGCTGCAGAAACTTGCTTGTGACGAGCCGGAGGGCGGATTCATCCTCCACCAGCAGGATGGTCTCCCGGCCGCGGGGCATCGGGGCCGGCTCCGGGGCCTTTTGGACGGCGGCCTCGGCCTCGGCCTCGGCCAGCGCGGGCAGGAACAGGCGGAAGGTGCTGCCCTGGCCGGGGGTGCTGCTCACCTCCACCCAGCCCCGGTGCTGATGCACGATCCCGTGCACGGTGGCCAGGCCCAGGCCGGGTCCCTGGCCCACCTCCTTGGTGGTGAAAAACGGCTCGAAAAGCCGGCTCAGGACCGCGTCGTCCATGCCCCGCCCGGTGTCGGCGACAGAGAGGCAGACAAACTGCCCCGGGCGGGCATCCGGATGCCGCCGGGCCGCCCCGGCGTCCAGGGTGGCCGCCCGCAGCTCGAGCTGGAGGCGCCCGCCGCCGGGCATGGCCTCGCAGGCGTTGAGGCACAGGTTCAGCAGCGCCTGCTCGAGCATGCCGGCATCCGCCTTGACCCGCGGCACGGGGCCGCCGGGCGCCACCTCCACCGCCACGCGTTCGCTGGCCACCCGGCGGATCACTTTGGAAAATCCGGCAAGCTGCCGCGCCAGATCGAGCGGCCGGGCATTCATGGCGGACTGCCGGCTGAACGCCAGGAGCTGGCGGACAATGTTCGCCCCCTGCGTGGCCAGCTCCGCCACTTCCCGCAGGGAGTCACGTTGCTCAAACCCGGTCGCGGAGTCTTCCAGCAGGTTCACGTTCAGCATCACGGCCGCCAGGATGTTGTTGAACTCGTGCGCCACCCCGCCCGCCAGGCGCCCGATGCCCTCCATTTTGCGGGCCTCCAGCAGGCAGGCCTCCAGCCGTTTCCGTTCCGTGATGTCCCGCTCCACGCTCAGGTAATACCGTTTCGTGCCCAGCAGCACCGGCGAGGCGCGGACCTCCACCTCGAAATATTGGCCGTTCTTGCGCCGGTGGCGCGTGGTGAACAACGGCGCCCCGGCGCCTTCCAGCAGCCGCAGGCGCTCGCGGTGCTCCTCCGTGGAGAAATCGGGATCCAGCAGCGTGATCGGCTGGCCCACAAGCTCCTCCCGGGTGTAGCCGTGGGCCCGCAGCGCGGCCTCGTTGGCATCGGCAATGACCGGCGGGCCATCCAGCCGGGGCTCCAGGAGCAGCACATAATCCCCCGCCCGCTCGAAGAGGGACCGGTAGCGGATCTCGCTCTCCCGCAGACGCTTTTCGGCCTCGTGCTTGGCGAGCGACATCTCGATGACGATCTTCAGCTCGCGATCCTCCACCGGCTTGAGGATGTAGCCATAAGGCTCGGCCGCCTTGGCCCGCTCCACGGTGGTTTCCTCCCCAAAGGCGGTCAGGAACACCACGGGCGCCTGGTGCTGCCGGTGGATCTGGATGGCCGCCTCGATGCCATCCATGTCCCCGGGCAGGTGGATGTCCATCAGCACCAGGTCGGGCGTTCGCTGGCTGGCGGCCGCCAGGGCCGCCGCCCCGGTGCACACCTTGTCCATCACGGCATAGCCCAGCCCGGCCAGGCGCTGCTCCAAATCGCAGGCGAAGACGAACTCGTCCTCCACAATCAATATCTGGTATGGTTCCATGCTCACTGGTTCTGCCCGCCGGGCAGGAATACAATTTCCACCACCGTGCCGTTTTGCCGCCGGACACCCAGCTCGCCTTGCAGCTGCCGGGTCAGCCCGGAAACGAGCTGGAGCCCCAGCGTTTCGATCCGCTGGATAGCCAGGTTTTCCGGGATGCCCACGCCGTCATCCGCCACGCGGAGCATGGCTTTGCCCCCGGCCGGCAGCCGGGTGATCTCCACCTCCACCACCCCGGCCCGCCCCCCGGGAAAGGCGTGTTTGCAGGCGTTGGCCACCAATTCGTTGATGATCAGCCCGCAGGGCACCGCCTGGTCCACCTCCAGCGACAGCGGGGAGGACCGGGCCACGATTTGGATGCGCCGTTCCGCGGCCCCGAGGGACCGCGCCAGGTGCGCGCACAAGTGCTCCAAATACTCCGGGAAGGATACCCGGTCCATGCGGCCGGATTGGTAGAGCGTCTCGTGCAGCAGGGACATGGACCGCAGCCGGGCCTGGGTATCCGCCAGGGCCGCCAGGGCTTCCGGATGGGTGATGCGGCCGGCCTGCAGGTTGATCAGGCTGGTCATGATCTGGAGATTGTTTTTCACCCGGTGGTGGATTTCCTTGAGCAGGGCCGTTTTCTCCGCCACGGATTGCCGCAGCTCCGTTTCCATCCGCCGGCGCTCGCTGATGTCCCGGGAAACCCCGTAAACCCCGGCGCCCCCGCCGTCCAGGGTTTGGTAGCGCGTGGAGGTTTCGGTCCACACCGTGGTGCCGTCCCGCCGGGTTTGCTCGATTTCATCCCGGTAAACCTGCCGATCCCCGCGGAGGAACTCCGCCAGCCGCCCGGGCATCACACGTTCCAAGAAAGCCAGCGAGGCGGGGGTCAGCGCCTGGCTCAGGCCCATGCGCAGCACCTCCTCGGCGGTGTAGCCGCGCAGGCGCTCCACGGACGGGCTCACGTAGCGGAAGGTCCGCTGCTCCAGATCCAGCACCCAGATGACATCCGACACATTTTCGACCACCAGGCGGAAGCGCTCCTCGCTCTCCCGCAGCGCCTGTTCCACCCGTTTGCGCTCCCGCATCTCATGCTGCAGCCCGGCCACCATGCGCTCGGCGATGCACCGGGCTTCCAGCGCGCGCTCGGTGGTCTCGCGCAAAACCTGCTGGGCGGTCTCCAGCTCACGGTTGGCGGCCAGCAGTTCGCCCGTGCGCTGGCGCAGGCTCCGCTCGTTCTGCTGCAGGCGCACCATCGCCGCCACCCGCGCCAGCAATTCCTGGTTGGCGACCGGCTGCGCGATGTAGCCGTCCGCCCCTTTCAGCAGCCCCTCGGCCTGGGCCGTGGAGCCGATTTGCGAGGCCGAATACATGACCACGAAGGTGTTGGCCAGCGCCGGGTCGTTTTTGATCCGCTGGCACAGATCCCGGCCGTCCAGATCCGGCAGGTGGACATCCAATAGCGCGAGGTCTGGCTGGCGGCGGAGCATCAGCTCCAGGCCCCCGGCGCCCGTGGCGGCCTCGCAGATGCCGTAGCCGGCCGAGCGCAGCACCTGCACGGTGCAGAAACGGTTGGCCTCGTCATCGTCAACCACGAGGATCAAGGTGGCATGGTTCATGGCGCTGGATTCCGGCTCAGGGGGGTTGGAGGCACCCGGACGGGCAGGCTGAAATGGAAGGCCGTCCCCCGTCCGGGTTCGCTCTCGGCCCAGATGCGGCCGCCATGTTCCAGGATGATCTTGCGCGAGATGGCCAGGCCCAGGCCCGCGTTGATGCGGCCGCCTTTGGCCGCGCGGCCCCGCTGGAACGGCTCGAACATCCGTGCGAGATCCGCCCCGTCCAGCCCCGGCCCTTGATCCCGCACGCAGACCACCACCTCCTCCCGCCGGGTCCAGGCTTCCACCCGCACCACCCCGCCCGGGGGGCTGTGTTCCGCCGCGTTGCCGATGAGGTTGGCCAGCACCTGTTCGATCTTGGAGGCATCGAGGGGCACCGCGGGCAGCGCCGGATCGGCGGCCACCGCCAGCCGGACCTGGCGGCGGCGGAGCAGGGGTTCCACCAGGCCGCCCGCCTGCTCCACCACCTCCGCCAGCCGCGCCGTCTGGACCGCGATCCGCAGCCGGCCGGACTCGATCACCGCCAGGTCCAGGAAGTCGTCCACAATCTGCTTCATGTGTCCGCCCGCCTGCCGCAGGCGGCCCAGCCAGCCGGCGTGCTCGGCGGAAAGGGTTCCGGCCAGCTCGTCCTGGAGCAGTTCCGCCAGGGAAAGGATGGCGTGGATGGGCTTGCGCAGGTCGTGGGCGGCCATGCCGAGGAACTGGTTTTTCAGCTGGTTCAGACGTTCCAGCTGGGCTTTGTCCTGCAGCAGCTCGCGCGCGCGGTTGGCCAGCTCCGTGTTCAGCGCGATGATTTCCCCGCGCAGCCGGCTCGTCTCGGCCGCGTTTTCCCGGCCCAGGGCGAGAATCTCCTCCCCGGCCGGGAAAAACCGGAAATGATACGTTTGGGGCAGCCCGCCCGGGGTATTCAGATCCAGCATCCATTCCCGTTCCGGAGCGGCCAGCGCCTCCGGCAGGCTGAATACCTGGTGGGGATCCCAGAGCCAGCTGGTGAAGGCCGCCTCCGGCCGGACCGGCCCGAGGATTTGCTCCAGCAGGCGGTTCTGGCGCAGCACCCGGCCCTGGGGGTCCAGCACGCAGGCCAGCACGGGCGCTGCTTCCCAGCAATACCGCCAGCCGGCGGAATCGAAAGCCGGGCCCGGGCCGCTGGTCTGGAGGCTGGCCGGATTCACCATGCAGGCGTTTTGTGGTTTTGCCCCCAGGCGTCGATCTGGGCCTCCAGCGCCGCGATCGTCGGGAGATGCAGCACATTGGGGAACCGGCTGGCCAGACCGGCCCCGCCCCACTGGAAGGCCTGGCCTCCCACCAGGATCGGCAAGGATGGGAATTGGCGGGTCAGCTCCGCGAGCGTGTCCTCGAGCAGGGGCAGGTGGCCGAACAAGCTGACCGACAAGCCGGCCACCGACGGCTGTTTTTTCTCGATCAGGTGGGCCAGGTCGCGCAGGGGTGTATTGGCGCCCAGGAAATACCCGTCCCACCCGTGCAGCTCGAAGATGTCCGCCACCATCTTGCCGCCAATCTGGTGGAATTCGTTCATGGTGCACGAAATCACCGCGCCCTGGCCCGTCCGCGGCCGGGCGAATAATCGCGGGTAGACCAGGGTGAGCATTTGCTCCGTGATCCCGGTCGCCAGGTGCTCCACCGCCACGGAGATCCGGTGCCTTTCCCACAGGCTGCCTACTTCATACATCGAGCGCTGGATCAGATCCAGGTAGAGCGTTTTCAGCTCCAAGCCCTGATCCAGCAGCCGCAGCACAATATCCTGGCAGGGGCATTTTTCCCCGGCCAGCAGTTTTTGGAGGTAGGTTTGATAAAGGTCATCCGGAATAGCCGCCGCCGCTGGCTCCGCCGGGATGTTCGTCATCAGGCTCATGGGCGATACGGGACGGGTTTAATGGTTAGCTGGCTGGCGGCTCCCCCAATGGGCATCGGCCGGCGCCCCTTGAGCGGGCCGGCTGGCCGAAGGCACCCGGCTGCCAGGTACGCTCTTTTACGCGGCTCATTCACAGGCCGCTATTTTAGCAAACAGCCCTTCCATGGCCAGCCTTATCCGTATCCAGGCATAATTGACTTGGCCGTGCTCGCTGAATCATTTTTGGGCAAGACATTCGTCACCTGCAAATCGGTAAAAGATATGCTCGCGGCTCACTTCTCGTCTGGCGCCATAATCCGCGGCGCCATCACGCCCCACCCGGCTGGCATGAACACGGCTTATTCCAGCAGCTTTTGCGCGGGGCGATGGCGGGTCCGCCCCGGCGATGCGGCCGGCCGGGAAACCCCGCTCACACGAACCGCTCCGCCAGCTTCGCCTGGCGGAACCGGAAGATCTTTTCCAGGTCGCGGCGGACGAACAGGCGGTCGGCCAGCCGGCCGCCGGCGACGGCGTAAGGCACAATATCCCGGGCCAGGGTGCCCCCGTTCTGTTCCTCGAAAAGGTGTTCATGCACCCAAAGCCGGCAGGGCCCGCGGCGCTGCTCATCGACGAACCGGGCGGGCGGGTCCCAGGCGCTGATCTCGCTTTGCCACCGCAGCGGCAGCCCATGCCAGCGCAGCCGGCAATCGATCCGCAGCCCCGCCCGCATGGTTATGGGGGCCGGGGTCAGCACCTCGAATTTCAGCCAGGCTGGGGTGAGCTGTTCCAGGTTGAAGGCATCCCCGAAAAATGGGAAAACCGCCTCCCGCCGCCGCGGCAGCCAGAGTTCGGTCTCCAATCGGAAGCACCCTTCCGGAGTGCGGCTGAATTCCATCATGCGCCCAGTTTAACCGCCGCGCGCCGCCCGGGCCAGCCCGGTTTCCCCGGGGCGCGGCAGTTCGTCATCCGCGGTTGTTTTGCTCTCCCCGCACGCCCGGGCGGCATCCCTCCACCTTCCGTGGCGCCCGTGTGGCCGCCGCCTGCCTGGCGGCGAACTGAAGATCCCGCTTGGCAGGGGAGCCGTTCAGGTGTACTGGTTGGGCGGGATCTGTTTTCCGAACCCGGGTGTGCCGCGCGGAGCGGGACAGCCTGATTCCGGACGCGGGATTGACGAGTCATCCATTGCATTAAACGTGTGACACCGAACGAAGCAAGCGAACTCCTGGAGCAATTCCGGGCGGGCAAGGTCAGCAAGGACCAAGTCCTGCAGGTGCTGCGGGCCGCGCCCGTGGCTGAGCTGGGTTTTGCGCAAGTCGATACCCACCGGAGTTTGCGGACCGGCTTTCCCGAGGTCATCTACGGCGCCGGCAAAACGCCCGCGCAGGTGGCGCAGATCGCCGCCGCCATCCTCCAGCGCGAAAAGCGCCTGCTGGTCACCCGGGTGACCCCGGACCACGCCCGGGCGGTGAAACGCCGGTTCAAAACCGCCCTCCACCACGAAATCGCCCGCTGCATCACCCTCGAGAAGGAGCCGCTGCCCAAACGGCCCGGGACCATCGCCGTGCTGTGCGCCGGCACCAGCGACCTGCCGGTGGCCGAGGAGGCCGCCATCACCGCCGACATCATGGGCAACCGGGTGGACCGGCTGTTTGATGTCGGGGTTGCCGGGCTGCACCGGCTGCTGGGCCGGCTGGATCTGGTGCAAAGCGCCAACGTGCTGATCGTGGTGGCCGGCATGGAGGGCGCCCTGCCCAGCGTGGTGGCCGGACTGGTGAGCAAGCCGGTGATCGCCGTGCCCACCAGCATCGGCTATGGCGCCAGCTTCGGCGGCGTGGCCGCCCTGCTCGGCATGCTCAACAGCTGCGGCAGCGGCGTGCTGGTGGTGAACATCGACAACGGCTTCGGCGCGGGCTTCGCCGCGAGCCAGATCAACGCCCTGGCCGGGCGGGGCTGAACCAACCGATTCCTTTTATGGCGAATACCCTCTTTTTGGACCTGTTCAGCGGCATCAGCGGCGACATGCTGCTGGGCGCCTTGATCGACCTGGGCGTTGATTTTTCCGGGCTGGAAAAGCAATTGGCCACCCTGCGCCTCGATGGCTGCCATCTCCACCTCTCCCGCCAGGAACGCTCGGGCATCTGCGGCGCCAAGTTCGATGTCCACCTTGCCCATGAGGACCATGGGCATGGCCACGGCCACACCGGCCATGGCCACGCCCAGGATGGCGGCCACAATGAACCCGCTGATGGGCATGAGCATGGGCATGGCCACGGCCACTCGCATGCCCACGAAGCGGGGGAAGATGACCACCATCATGATCATTACCATCACCATCATGAGGAGGAGGGTGCGCACGAACAGGAACACGAGCATGACGAAACCGGCCACCACCATCACGGCCACCACCACCATGACGAGGAAGCGGATGCGCCTGCGCATGAACCTGCCGCCGAGCATGCCCATCACGGGCGCAATTTTGCGCAGATCGCCCGGCTGATCCAGGAGAGTTCCTTGTCCGGCTGGGTCAAAACCAAAGCCATCGCGGTTTTCCGGCGGATCGCCGAGGCGGAAGGCCGCATCCATGGGCATCCGCCGGAGGAGGTGCATTTTCACGAGGTGGGCGCCATCGATTCCATTGTGGATATTGTGGGCGCCTGCCTGGCGCTGGAGTCGCTCGGCAAGCCCCGGGTGCTGGCCTCGGCGGTCACGGACGGCACGGGCTGGCTGGATTGCCAGCATGGCCGCCTGCCGCTGCCCGCCCCCGCCACCCTGGCGATCCTGGGCGCGCGCGGCGTGCCCATCACCCAATGCGAGGAACCCTTTGAATTGGTCACTCCCACCGGCGCCGCCCTGCTGGCGGAGTTCGTCGAAAACTTCGGGCCCCTGGTTGATTTCAAGCCCGTGCGCATCGGTTACGGCGTGGGAACCCGCCAGCTCAAGCACCGTCCCAATGTCCTGCGGGCGGTGCTCGGGGAATCCGGCGCGGCGGACCGGGATTGGGAGGTGGACCGCGTGGCTCTGCTGGAAACAAACCTGGATGACCTGCCGGCCGAGGTGCTCGGCCATTTCCTGGAGCAAGCTTTTGCCCGGGGCGCCCGGGATGTCTTTTACACCGCCATCCAGATGAAGAAAAACCGGCCGGGGATCCTGCTGTCCGTGCTGTGCCAGCCGGGCCAGGAAGACCTGTTCACCGAGCTGATCCTCCGCGAGACCAGCGCCTTCGGGGTGCGCCGTTCCCTTCTGGAACGCCGCAAATTACGCCGCGAATTCCGCACGGTGGACACCCCCTTCGGGCCGCTGACCGTCAAGCTCGGGCGCCTGGACGGCCGGGTGCTGCACGCCACCCCCGAATACGAATCGGCGCGCCAGTTGGCGCTGCAGGCGGGGGTGCCCTTGCACCAGGTTTACGCCGCCGCCGCCAAACTGGGATCCGCGTATGATTAACCCCGGATTGCTGAAAGTCATCTGGTGCCCCGAGACCCGCCAGCGCCTGCAGATGGCTGAGACCGCCTTGATCGTCCGGCTGAATCAGCAGATCGCCGCCGGAACCTTGAAAAACCGCGGCGGCCAGGCAGTCTCCATGCCTTTGGACGGCGGCCTGGTGCGGGCCGATGGCCGGGTTCTGTTCCCGGTGCGGCGGGATATCCCGGTGCTGCTGGCCAGCGAGGCAATCGAGCTGCCGCCAGCGGAACGGTCCTGATCCCAAGGCGCGTTCAAGGTGATGCTGATCCGCTGGTTCTTTGGGCCGCAGGTTTAGCCGCGTACAGGCTATAGGCCCGGTTGTTTTTCAGCCGGCCTGGCGGATGCGCTCCCACAACGGCTCGAGGTCAGCATCATGGAGGGCCATTTGGCGGATGATCTTGGGTTCGCCGGCTTTGAGGGCGTCCTGGAAGAGATCCCAAGCCTCGTCCAGGCGGCCCAGTTGGGCGGCGTAACAGGCCAGGTTGAAATGCACGATCGGTTCCCCGGGGAACTTCCCGCGGGCGGGCCAAAGGGCGTCCCAGGCGGCCTGCAGGCCACCGGAAGGGAGGCGCCGCAGGGAATACGAGCGGTGCAGCCAGCCGGTGACGTTATCGGGTGCCAAATCCAGAAGCTGCTGGCTGATGGCCAGGCCTTTTGGCCAGTCCTCACCCCGGGCGGCGAGATCCCAGCGCAGATCCAGAATGCATGGCTGGGCTTGGTTTTCGGGGGAAATGCGGAGCAGTTCGTTCTCCGCCTCGGCGGGCAGGCCCAGCTCGATCCAGCCTTGCGCGGCGGAGTAGAAATGCGAATCCGGCGGTTCCAATTGCGACATGGCTTATAAATCGCGCCAAACCTCGCGGTTTGCAAGATTGCAGGGGTGGGGTTTTACGATTTTGGGGAATTTAACCGGCGGACAGGGGGTTGCCTGCTCTGCCAGCGCCGTGTTTCACCGGCCGTTTTAGCCAGTCATCAAGGCAATAAAAAAGCCGCCCTTGCGGGCGGCTCATGAATTGCTTGAATCAAGCCTGAACTACTTGCGGCGGCGGATCAGCAACGCGGCGGCGCCAAGCAGCCCCAGAGCGATCGTGGAAGGCTCAGGAACGGCGGTTTTGACGAGCAGGCTGCCAGGGAGGGCCAGCACAGCGCCTGAAGGGGGCGCCGGGGGCTGGGCTGTATTGTCCCAGCTGCCGACCGCTTGGGTCCAAGTGATGGAGCCGACCTTGGTGGCCGTGGCCCAGCTCGAACCGACATAGCCGCGGAGTTCAAAATTCACTCCGGTCGCATTGGCGGCAACACCAGGGACAACGCCCACGCCAGTATCGAAATAGCCGGCTTCGGCATTGACGGCCCACTTGGTGGAGCTGTCGGAAGTATTCTGAACCAGAGCGCCATTGCCCAGCAGTTCAAAGAACACGCTGTCCATGGGAGCCTTGGTGCCGACGGCATCCAAGAATACGGCCTTATCGGCATCGTAGTTGTTTAACATAACGGTGCCCACCGCCGCGAAGGAGGAGGCAGCCGAACCGATGATCAAGGCTGCAAGTAATGCTAGTCTTTTCATAGTTAGTTGGTCTGTTAGTTTTTGGTTTTGGTTGTTTACTACTGATTCACGCTAAAGGTGCGTTTCCAGGCGCCAGCTGCGCCGGCTTGATAGAACATAGCCCCGGCCACGTCGAGCGTGGGTTCGCCGGTGCCGCCCGTCCAGCTGCTGGCCCGGCGGGTGAAGGTGGTATAACCTTGGGTGGCGGTGCTGAAGACATAGGCCTTATCGTTGGCGACGGCCGGGAACTTCAGATCCGTTTCCAGTTTGCCCGCTTGGGGAACAATGGAGCCGATCAGGTTAAAACCAGCAACATAATTCACCGTCAGATCCGTGCCTTGGGGAACTTCGCCCACGAAGGTGATGGTGAAATCGGTGGTTCCGGCGTTCTTGATGAAGAAGCCTTGGCCAGGATTCAACGTTGCCGTTGCGGCGCCCGTGCCCGTCCAACCCGTCGTACGTTTGGTGAACGTCGCGAAGGTCGAGGAGGCCGAATTGTAGGCGTAAACCAACGTATTGGCCGGAACGTCCGGCAACACAGCCGCCAGCGAATTGGTGGGCTGGTTCAAGGGATTCGTCAGCAAGGCGAACTTCCCGGCGGGAACGGTGACGTTGACATAGCCAACGGCGTTCACTGAATAAACAGTTTGTGCCACCGCGGTGGCCAAGCTCGCCGCACCGAGGACGGCGGTCAGTAACAGTGTTTTATTTTTCATCATTTTTATCCTTTATATTCCGTGTGTGCGCTCAATCTCTCAAAAGAACCCCCAAGTGTCAAATTTATTTTGAACATTTTTCGAACAACCGCTGTCTCAATCCGCTATGGCGTCTTGGAATTCCGGGCCAAGGGACGGATTTTTTCAGAGTTCGCTTTGCAAAGTCCTTGTTTCCACAAGGTTGCGGTTAACGTTAAAAAAGGCTTGGTGTGCCCGCTGCAAAGCCACCCGCCCAACGATCCGCCCGGCAAAGCGTTCAAAAAAAGCGGGGTTGCGGAACTTTTTTTTTCCATTAGAGTGCCGGGAAATGCAAGGATACTCATGGAACGAACCAAAATCCCAGTCTTAGCTGAAAATCCTGACCCTTCTCCTAGGATGACGCCTAGGTTGGGCATGATCCTTGGCCTGCTCCTGATTTGGGCGCCACAGGGCCAGGCATCCAAGAACCGGTTTTTGACTGAGGTTCCAGATTACGACTGGTGGCGGGGATGTTTCGGAACCGCCACGGGCAACCTGATGGGTTATTGGGACCGGCATGGCATGGATCGTTTTTACACCGGCCCCACGACCGGCGGGCTGGCCCCCTTGGATAGCGGGGCCGGCCACGGCGGCATCCGATCCATGTGGGCTTCCCGGGCAGGATTTGACGGACGCCCGGCGAACCAGCCCGGGCACGATGAGGATTACTGGATTGATTACGAAGCAACCGACTCGGATCCGTGGGAGGGCAGCAGCCGGCCTGAGCATGATCCCGATTGCATCGGCGATTTCATCGGCTTGAACCAGCTGAAGTGGAGCAACTTGAACGGGGAGTGCGCCGGCAATGTCGATGGTTATGTGTTTACCTTCTGGGACGCCACCGCGGAGCGGCGCTGGAATTTCATACCCCCCGCGCTGGATGGCCAGCCGGTGCGGGATGTGCCCAGCGGTTTGGCGGCTTGGACCCGCTGCCGGGGCAGCGAGTGCGAGACCTTCAGCCAGCTCGCCGAGATCAACCCGGAAGTGCCAGTGGGCAAGGGTTTTACGTATGATGACCTGATGCGGGAAATCGAAGCCGGATACCCGGTTTTGCTGTTTCTCCAGGATACCCATGCCAAATCGCGGCCGGTCGGCTCCATTCCCAATGCCAACCCGAGCCTGCACGGCATCCTGGCCTATGGATATTATTTCGAGGGCACCCAGAGATTTGTCCGGCTCCGGGATAGCTGGGCGGGAGGGGACAACCGCTTTTGTTCCTGGGCGCCGGGCGCCTGGCTGGCGGATTTGCCGCTGCGTGGCGTGATCGGCTACCACCCAAAACCGAAGATCACTCAATTCACCCGGAACACGGATTCCATCACCCTGGCGTGGGAAGGACCGGCCTCGGTGATTTTCGACACCAATACCGGCGCCACGACGCCGGTGCATAATTATGTGGTCGAGCGGGCGAACGTGGCCGATCCCACCCATTTCACCGCCATCACCCAATCCTCCCCGAACCATTCGGCCACCGTGCCGATCGAAGGGCTGCAAGCATCCCTGCTGCGGGTCCGGCTGACGGCCGGTGGGAATTAAGCAGTGGAGAGCCTGGGGCGCCCGGGCGGGCAGTACGTGCCCGCCGGTGAGCCAAACGGCAAACTAACGACGGTGCTCAACGGAGTGGGCGCCCCACCTGCCGCAGGCGGTCTTATGCAGCCTGGAACATCCACGGCAGCTGGCTAATGCCCGGCATGGGCGCGCAGGCGCGCCATGGCCACCGGCGGGAAATGGGCTGCGGACCAATCGAATGGTTGACAAATCGAACGGCCGCCATACTCTACCAACTCAAAGCTGATCCCAGCCGGTGGCCGGCCCGCCGCCGTAAAGCAGCGCCGCGGGGCAGGTGCAGGGCAGGACTGCCAGAACCGGCCTTTCCGGTCCCGCCGCGGGCTGGCGCGCGCGCCGGTGCGGCGGCTGGGGACACGGTGGAATGATTATTGGATGAAACAGCCAAAGTTGATTATGAGTATCCCGACCAACCCCCCAGCCGGCGAGGCGGTTCCGCCCCGGCGAATCCAGGAAGTGGCCCGCGAGCTGAACCTGGATCTGGACCAGATTTTGCCCCACGGGCATTATATCGCGAAAATCCCCATCGATGAGCTGGCGGCCCGGGAAGGCCAGCCGGACGGGCAGCTAATTCTGGTCTCGGCCATGACGCCCACACCCCAAGGCGAAGGCAAAACCACCACGACAATCGGCTTGGGCGACGCCCTGCGGCACCTGGGCAAAAAAACCATGATCTGCCTGCGGGAGCCATCGCTGGGGCCTTATTTCGGGATCAAGGGCGGGGGCACCGGCTCGGGCCGGGCGCAGGTGGTGCCCGCGGAGACGATCAACCTGCATTTCGTGGGGGACATGTATGCTGTCACCAAGGCCAACAACCTGCTGGCGGCGATGGTGGACAACCATTTGCACCACGGGAATGAACTGGGGATCGACCCGCGGCGCATCGCGCTGCGACGGGTGATCGACCTGAACGACCGCGCCCTGCGGGAGATTTTTGTGGGCCTCGGCGGCACCAAGAACGGCGTGCCCCGCAAGGACGGGTTCAACATCACGCCCGCCTCGGAGGTGATGGCCATCCTGTGCCTGGCCCGGGATTTCGCCGACCTCGGGGAAAGGGTCAGCCGGATGGTGGTGGGATTCACCTATAAAGGCCGGCCGGTGCGGGCCGAGGAGATCCAGGCGGCGGGGGCCATGCAGGTGCTGCTGCGGGATGCCGTGCACCCGAACTTGGTGCAAACCGCGGAGGGCACGCCCGCCTTGGTGCACGCCGGCCCGTTCGCGAACATCGCCCAAGGCACCAACAGCGCCATCGCCACCCGCCTGGCCCTGAAGCTGGCGGATTACGTGGTGACGGAGGCCGGGTTTGCCACGGACCTGGGCGCGGAAAAATTCTTCCACATCAAATGCCGGTTGAACGGCCTGCAGCCCAAGGCGGTGGTGATTGTGGCGACCGCCAAGGCGGTGGCCTACCACGGGGGCGCCGGCCCCCACGGCGGCCTGGCCAACCTGGCCAAGCACATCGAAAACATCCGCCTGTTCGGCCTGGACCCCGTGGTGGCCGTCAACCGGTTCACGGACGACCCGCCGGACGACCTGGAAAAAATCGTGAAATTCTGCGCCAAACACGATGTGGAGGCGGTGGTGGCGCGGCATTGGGCGGAGGGCGGAGCCGGCGCGGTGGCCCTGGCGGAAGCCGTGCTGCGGGTGCTGGAGAAAAACCGCCGGCGCAAGTTGAAATTCCTTTACCCCCTGGAGGCGCCGCTGGACCGCAAGCTCGAGCGGCTGGCCAGGCTGGTTTACGGCGCCGATGGGGTGGATTTCAACCGGGATGCGGAAACGGACCTCCAGCTGCTCACCCGCAACGGCTTCGGCGGGCTGCCCATCTGCGTGGCCAAAACGGCCAATTCACTCTCGGATGATGCGGCGCGGCGCGGCCGGCCCAAGGATTTCCGCATCACGGTCAACGAATTGCGGATCTCCGCCGGCGCGGGCTTCGTGGTGGCCATCTGCGGCAACATCGTCACCATGCCCGGGCTGCCCAAGGCGCCCGCCGCCGCCCGGATCAAGGTATCGCCGGATGGCCGGGCCTCTGGATTGGCTTGACCGCCATTGCCTGCCGCCGCCCCCGGCCGGGCCGGCCAGCCGCGTTCCCGGGGAGGCCTCCGGCGCGGCCGGGCTGCATTTTGAACGCGGCATGGAATAATCGGTGACTTGATCCGCAAAATGGTTTAACCACTTGTGGCTGGAAGAGGAATGTCATGAAAAAAGCGAGCAAAACGGCGGCGGCGGAGTGCCAGGCCGCGCCCGGGGAAGTCCGGCGGATCAAGGTCGGGTGGGCGGCGCCCACCAGGTTTGTGGTGCCCATACCCCACAATGAGCCGGAGCGGATCGCTTCGCTGCGCAGCTTCAAAATCCTCGACACGCCGCCGGAGGAAGCCTTCGACGAACTGACCCAGCTGGCGGCGCTGATCTGCCAGGCGCCCATCGCGATGATTTCGCTGGTGGATTCGGAGCGGCAGTGGTTCAAGGCCAGGGTGGGCACGGCCGCCACGGGCACGCCCCGCGAAATCGCCTTTTGCGCTCATGCCATCATGGAGGAGGATCTGTTCATCGTGGACGATGCCACGGCGGACGCCCGTTTCGCCAGCAATCCGATGGTGACCAGCGATCCCAAAATCCGGTTTTACGCAGGGGCGCCGCTGCTCACCGCGGACCGCTTCGCCCTGGGCACCCTGTGCGTGGTGGACCGCGTGCCCCGGAAGCTGGACGAAGACCAGAAGCGCGCCCTGCGCCTGCTGGGCCGGCAGGTCATCAAGCTGCTGGAGCTGCGGCGCGCACTGCTGCGGCTCCAGCCGGCCCATTAACCCCCCACCCGAACCATCCACCTGAATCGGCCATGAAACCAAATATCTGTCGTTCCCCATCCGCCCCGGTTTTGAGCTGGGGATCATTCCTGGTGCTGCTGGCGGCGGCGGTCTCCGGAATCGCGGAGCCCGCCTTCAAATCGGCCCAGGCCATCTGGCCGGCGGGGCGCGAAAAAGAGAAGAACCTTTTTGTGGGTTTCCGCGCCGGATTCCTGCGTCCAGACGCGGGGCCGGTGCTGCTGCGCGCGGGCGGATCCACCCTTTACCGGGTGTTCCTCAACGGGGAATTCCTGGCCCACGGCCCCGCCCGCGGGCCGCATGGGTTTTACCGGATGGATGAGCTGGACCTCACCGCCCGGCTCCAACCGGGCACCAACGTGGTGGCTTTCGAGGTGGCCGGATACAACGCCAACAGTTACTACCTGCTGGACCAGCCGTCCTTCCTGCAGGCGGAAGTGGTGGCGGATGGCCAGGTGCTGGCCGCCACCGGGGGCGCCGGCGCGCCTTTTGAAGCCGCCATCCTCAAGGAGCGGGTGCAAAAGGTCCAGCGCTACAGCTTTCAACGGCCGTTCACCGAGGTTTACCGCCTGGCCCCCGGCGGCAGCCGCTGGCGCGCCAGCCTGGAAGCCCCCCTGGAAACGGCCCGCTGGGCGGTCCAGCCGGCCCCGGCGTGGCTGCCCCGGCGGGTACCCTATCCGGACTATACCCGGCGGCCACCGTTGCGCATCGTGGCGGATGGCGAGCTGAAAACCGGGCGCAAAGTGGACCACCCCTGGAAAGACCGCTCCCTGACGGATATCGGCCCCAAGCTGGGCGGTTACCCGGAAACGGAACTGGCCACCATCCCCAGCCTGGAACTGCAGACGGTGGCCACCGCCAACCTGCGGCCCGCCACGGCGGCTGGCGCCGCCAGCCAGGCTGTTTCCCTCAGGGAAAAAACCTGCCGGATCGTGGATTTGGGCTGCAACTTAACCGGCTTCCTGGGGGCCAAAATCCATTGCCAGCGCCCGGCCCGGCTGTTCTTTACGTTCGATGAGATCCTGTCCCAGGGGGATGTGGATTTCAAACGGCTCGGGTGCGTGAATGCCGTGGGCTGGGAGCTGCCGCCCGGGGATTACGAGGTGGAAACCTTCGAACCCTATACGCTGCGCTACTGGAAGGTGATGGTGCTGGAGGGCGAGTGCGAAGTGGAGGGGCTCTACCTGCGCGAGCTGGCCAATCCCGCCGTGGACCAGGCCCAATTCGCCGCGAGCGACGAGCGCTTCAACCGGCTCTTCGAAGCCGGCCGGGAAACCTTCCGCCAGAACGCCCTGGACATTTTCATGGATTGCCCCTCGCGCGAACGCGCCGGCTGGCTGTGCGACAGCTTTTTCACGGCCCGGGTGGCCCGGGATCTGAGCGGCAACTGCCTGCTCGAAAAGAATTTCTTCGAGAATTTCCTGCTGCCCGCCCGGTTTGCGCACCTTCCCGAGGGGATGCTGCCGATGTGCTACCCGGCGGACCACAACGACGGCGTGTTCATCCCCAACTGGTCCCTGTGGTTCGTGGTGGAGCTGGAGGAATACCTGGCCCGCAGCGGCGACCGCGCCCTGGTGGACGCCTTGCGGCCGCGCGTGCTGCGCCTGCTGGAGTATTTCCGGGGCTTCCAGAACCCGGACGGACTGCTGGAAAAACTGGCCAGCTGGGTGTTTGTGGAATGGTCCAAGGCCAACGATTTTGTGCAGGATGTGAACTATCCATCCAATATGCTGTATGCCCAGGCGCTGCAAGCCGCCGGGCGGATGTACGGGCTGGCGGACCTGGCCGGCCAGGCGGAGAAAATCCGGGGCGTCATCCGCCAGCAATCGTTCGACGGCGAATTTTTCGTGGATAATGCGGTGCGGGAAAACGGCCGGCTCCAGGTCACGCGCAACCGGAGCGAGGTGTGCCAGTATTTCGCCTTTTTCTTCGGGCTGGCCACGCCGGAGAGCCACCCGCAGCTATGGCAGACGCTGGCCCGGGATTTCGGCCCCGGCCGGAAGCAGGCCAAAGCCTTCCCCGAGGTGCATCCCGCCAACGCCTTCGTGGGCAACGTGCTGCGGCTGGAGCTGCTGTCCCGCCACGGCCGGTGCCAGCAGCTGCTCGATGAATCCCTGGCCTACCAGCTCTACATGGTGGAGCAGACCGGCACCTTGTGGGAAAACGACGGGGCCTACGCCAGCTGCGACCACGGCTTCGCCTCCCATGGCGGGGTGCGGGTGCTGTACCGGGACGTGCTGGGCCTTTACGAGGTGGATACCGTCCAGAAGCGCGTGCGGCTGCGGTTCGCCAACCTGCGCCTGGATTGGTGCGAAGGCCGGCTGCCCACGCCCGATGGCCCGGTGGCCCTGCGCTGGCGCAAGCAGGGTGGCCGGCTGGTTTACCAGGCGGCTTTCCCCGCGGGGTATCAGGTGACCGTGGAAAACCTGAGCCAGCTGGAGCTGGTAGCCCAGTGAGCGGGCGGTTCCAGCCCGCAACCATTCCCCGATTGCCCAGTTCAATGAATTGATTATGAGTTTGGATTCCTGGATTGCCACCGCCAAGAAAAGCGGCGCGAGCGACCTGCACCTGGAGCCGGGGCTGCCGCCCGCCATCCGCGTGCGGGGCGCCCTGCGCACGGCGGGCGAGCCGCTCCCAGCCGGCCAGCTGCTGGCCAGCGCGCAGGAGATCATCGGCACGGCCCAGTGGCCGCTGTTCCTGGAGCGGAAATCCTTCGACTGCTCCCGCACGATCCAGGGCGTGCGCTGCCGCATCAACATCCTGCAGACCAGCCGCGGCACCGGCTTCGCCGTGCGGCTGCTCAGCACCTTCCAGGCCACGCTCGAATCGCTGAACCTGCACCCGGACCTGATCCGGCTGGTCGCCCCCAGCAACGGGCTGGTGCTCATCAGCGGCCGCACCGGCAGCGGCAAATCCTCCACGCTGGCCGCCTTGATCCAGGAGATCAACCTCACCGAAAACCGGCACATCGTCACCATCGAGAGCCCCATCGAGTATTCCTTCCAGCCCCGCCACGCCTACATCCGCCAGCGCGAGGTGGGCCGCGACACGCCCAGCTTCGAGCAGGCCCTGCTGGACGCGCTGCGGGAGGATCCGGATGTGCTGATGGTGGGCGAGATGCGGGAGCCCGAAACCATGCGGCTCACCTTGAACGCCGCGGAAACGGGCCACCTGGTGCTGGCCACCGTCCACGCTGCCACCTGCGCGGAAGCCCTGCAGCGGATCGTCTCCGCCTTCCCCTCGGATACCCAAAGCCCGGTCTGCGCCCAGCTGGCGGATTGCCTCGTGGGCGTGGTGGCGCAGCGGCTGGTTTACCGGGCCGACCTCGGCATCCGGCTGCCGGAGCTGGAATTGCTCACCTCCCATACCGCCGTCAAAGCCCACATCCGCAGCCGCGACTTTTTCAAGATCATGCCCGTCATGGAAACCGGCGCCGAGAAGGGCATGTGGACTTTCGCCCGCTACCGCACCTGGATGGAGCGCAAAAACCAGTGGCACGTTCCCGATCCCAACGCCGCTTTCACGGATGGCGACACGGTGGCGCCGCCGCCGGCCATCCTCTCCGCGCCGGTCCCCGGGCACGCCAAAAGCACCCCGGCAGCCGCCAAATCCGGCGTTCCCAAACCGGCTGCCCCAGCCGCGGGGCAGGGGCCGATCGAAATCGAGCCGGTGGAAGGCGGCCTGGAAGCCTTGCTCAAAAAGCTGGAATAAAGGGCTGTCCTAGCCGGTGGAAAATCGCCCTGATTCGCGGGGGAACAATGCTGCCTTTTGGGGACCATCAACGGAGGGGATCCAGGGCGGGCGTTGCGGATTCAAAAAGCCGAACGCCAAGAGCTCAGCGGAATGAGCGCCCGGCCTGAGCTGGGCGGGCGAATACTTCCGCCGCATACGCAAACCTAAACCTGGCAGCCGCCGAGGTAACGAGGCGGATCTGCCGCTGGCGAAGTTCCATCCGTTTTGGATTTGCCCAAGGCCTGTTACGCGGGTTTTTTTGCAACCGGTGGGCATTCGGATGGTCCAAGCCCGCCTCCCCATGCCAACTCGGGAACGCTTACGAGATCGACAGCAACTCGACCTCGAAAATAAGCGTGGCGTTCGGGGGAATGGCCCCCGGATAACCTGTCTTGCCATACGCAAGTTCCGGTGGAATGGTCAGCCGCGCCTTGTCGCCCACCCGCATGGCCGCCACACCTTCATCCCAGCCCCGGATGACTTGGCCGGTCCCCAGAACGAAGGCAAACGGATCATTCCGGTCCACCGAGCTGTCGAACTTGGTGCCATCGGTCAGCCATCCGGTGTAATGAACGGTGACGGTTTCGCCGCGCTTTGGCGCCAGGCCGGCGCCCGAGGTGATCATTTCAATTTTCACGCCGGCGATGATAAAAACAAAACCATGCGGGTGGAAGCCCGTTCTTCATCTTGATCACTATGCGCGCCGCGGTGCGGCGCGGACCAAGGCACCCAGTGGGGTTTTGAAGCCGCCGGCCACCAAACATGTCCTGGTGGAGGAAGATACCGATGTGGGGGGATCGAATTGGGGTGGATGGGTCCCTTTACTGACGCCTGGTGGGATCCCATCGCCATCCGGCACGGCCTCAAAAACTGCCTGGCTTTTGCCGATGGGCACGTCGAATTGCATAAATGGCTCGATCCGCGCACGTTCAAGATGTCCGAGGGTTGAATTACGGAGTCTCCGCTCCCGGCAGCCCGGATCTGCTGTATATGCCAAAGGGCTGCGCGCAAACGACCGATCAGCGCTGAGCTGCCGCCCGCCAGCTGCCGCCGCAGCGCCGGCCCAAGGGAGCGAAGAGCGGGGTTCAGAAGCTTTCCGCGTTCCGTGGCGAGATATTCCAATTCACCTCCCGCCCATCGGCGAGGTGGAATTGGATGGAGGCCACGAGCGAGCTGCTGACCCGGAGGATCAAGGGGAGGAAACCGCGTCCTTCGCACGTAGCCCGGGCGGCGGCGCCTTCCTCATCGACCGTGAAATGCCGGTCCCAGCGCACCACGCCGTACTCGCCGTTGGCGGCGAGCCCGGCATGGACGCAAGCCTTGCCCTGGGAACGAATATACTCCTGCACAACGCGCCGGCTCTCCGCGTTGTCGAAGCATTCGACGACCAGATCGGCGGAGCCGAGGATGGCCCCGGCGTTCAGGGTGGTCAGCCGCAGCGGGTAATCCTGGAGCTTCACGTCGTAAAAGTTCAGGAGTTGCAGCTTCAGGGCGGCCGCCTTGGGCTTGCCGGCCATCTGTTTTACGAACCATTGGGAAGCAAGGTTCTTGGTTTCCACGCGGTCGAAGTCAACGACCGCCAGCTCCTGGCCCAGATCGCGCGCCAGGAAGAGGGCATGCGAGCCGAGGGCGCCGCCGCCACAGAAAAGTATTTTCATGGCTTTCAGTTAAACGCCGAAGGGCACCTTCGGCCGCACCACAAAACGCGCCTGGCCGCCGTGGAACCGGTCGATCACGAAGTTGGCAAAGGCGTGCTTCGGGATGTTCGGCCGGATGCCCGGCACTTCGCCCGAGCGCACGGCTTCCTCGCAGAGGTTGCGGATGGTGGCATCGTCCACGCCCGGATCCAGCCGGACCACGTAATTGCCGCTCTGGCCCTGCCAGGTGATGTTGATCAATACATTATTTTCGTTCATTTCATTTTTTCCTTTCTCAATCGGATTGTTTTATTGGACTGCGGTCCGCCATAAGCCCTTCGTCATGGGGCCCAATCGGATCGGGACTCACGACTCCCTTCGCGGCTGGCGAAAAATCGGCGGCGCAATTACTTCCCTCCCCATGGCCTGAACACGCATAAGAAAGGTGGCGCAGCAGGCCCACCCACCACGGCGAACCGGACCGCCGGATATCCCGCCCGCCCTGGCGGGACCGGAATCCGGCCTGGGTGACGATGGACCAGGTGAATTCCTTCCCGGCGCCGGCTTCGATGGCCTCCATCGTGGTGAGATCCTCGGGAGAGAACTCCAGCAAATTGCCCGGGTGGGAATGGGCGATTTCGGTGATCTCCTGCCGGTGCTCCCAGATGATTTCCCAGCGTTCCGGCGTGTCGGGGATTTTGGTTTGCGACCCAAAATACGCCCGGATGATTTTGTCTCCGGCCAGGATTAAACAGACTTCGCGCATAGGGATGAGGCCGGCTCAGGCTGGCCGAAAAACATGTAATCGCCCGGAGTCAGCCGCCTCGCGCACAGCGGAGGGCAGGCTGGACAAGTTCAATGCTTCGTCGGCGCCCTCCAGGCAGATGCCGGCATCCAGGATTTGCAGGGATTCGCTGTCGATGATGCATTCAAAGCGCCTCCGGGCAATGCGGTAGCGGACCACGGCCTGGCGCGCGCCGTTGCGGCGCCAGCTGACCAGCTCCGCCCCAGTGTGGGACAAGGCCAGGCTGAGGCGGCCTTCCAGGGTTTCCTGCCAGCGCGCCAGCTCGGCCTGCTGCTGCTGCCGCGCGGCTTCTTCGCGGGCGCGCCGTTCCGCCTCGCGGGCCAGCTCGCGCCGGGCATGCTCCAGGACAAATACCTGCGCCAGCGCCGGGGTCACGCCTTTGATGGCATCAATGGAATGCTCCTCCTCGAACGCTTCCCGGACCTGCGCTTCCACCCCGGTCTCGAACTCCTGGCCGTGGAACAACAGGTGTCCATCGAACCATTTGCGCGCGGAAATCGGCGTGAACTTCGGCAGGTCCATTTCCGTGGGCAAACCGAACAGGCGCGCCTGCGAGTCGTTGCCAAAGAGGCGGCCGTCCATCTCGTAGCCGCCCACGCGCGGCAGTTTCCAGGCGTCCGGCTCCGGCTCGATCCGGCGCCCGGCTTCCAGGTAGCGGCCCGATTTCCGGAATTGATACCAGCCGGGTTGCAGGGTTTCCCGGAGGCGGTAGCCCTGGCGGTCGCTGCAGACAGATTTGCCCTCGAAATAAGGGAGCCGCAGCCATTCATCTGGTTTTTGCAGGAACGGCGTATAGTCCATGGGTGGTGATGGTTGATGGGTTGCCTTCCGCGGGTGGGAAGTAACGTTGGCATTTCAAAAAGGGAACACCACGCGAGTGGGCAGAAGTTTTTGGATTAGCGCCGGAATTGAACCGGCTACCGTCTGTTCCTGGAACAGATGCTCTACCATTGAGCTTGCTTGTGACTTCCGGCCGATTGCGTGGTGTAAATTGTCAAAATTCAAGTGCCCGGGTGGATCTGCTCCACCCGGGTGTGCCTTTAATAAGGCGGGACCAATAATTCAGTCTGCATGATTTTCTCGATGATCGAGCATTTCTCATGGAAGGGCTGCGCCTCGAGCACGGCTTTGAGGGTGCGCTGCACCTGGTAAACATCCGTAAGCTGCTCCACCTTCACCTCGGTGTAGGGCACCCCGAGAATCTCCGCGGCACTCCTCAGGGTCGTGCCCCGGCCATATTCGGATCCCACGTTCACAATATGCGCGATGGCGCTTGGCACATAGCCCCAATCCTTCAGGTTTTTCGCGAACTGGCTTCCCGGCTCACCCAGCTCATCACCCACCGCGAACAAGATCAGGCTGGCGCCTTCCGGGATGCATACGCCCTGGTCATGGAACACCCGCACCCCGGCGCCATGGATCGTGCCGCCGCTGGCCTTGATGCCCCGCAGCATGTTCCGCACCCCGGCCGCTGAATGATGCCGGGGCTTCAACAGGGTGCCCATGGTGTTGAAGCTGGCAATGTGCAGCTTCTCCGGCGGAAACCCCTGCACGATCATCGCCAGCGCCTCTTTCGAGGCTTCAATGGCCCCCTGCATCGAGCCGCTCGCATCGATGATGAACATGATGTGGAGGCCGGCTTCCTGCGTGGCCTCCGCCACCGCCTGGGCAACGGCGGCATCCGCCGAAGCGTCCAGCTGGCCGGCAAGGCCGCGGTCACGGAGGTTTTTCGCGATGTTGCGGGCGCGCTGGTCTTCCTGCTTCCGGATCGCCTCCTGCCAGCGTTGCTTGACCGGCTCATGCTGCAACAGCCCAAGCTCTTCCAGCGTCGGCGTCAGGATCGTCAGATCCTTGTCCGACATCTGGTCCAGCAAGGCGACCAGGATGGCCGGAGTAAGGCCGATTTTTGGAGGCAGCAAGCCCATGACCTGCTTCCAGCCGGGCTTATCGGCCACGATCTTTTCGCAGATCTCCTGTTCAGAGAGGCCCGCGAACGTGAACTTGCGGATCTCAAGGTCCGTCAGCCCGATGGAGCGGTGCCCGGCGGCGGCCTGCTTTTGCTTCCAGCCCAGCACCTCGAAAAAGCGCTTGGACTGGGGCTTGTAGCCGGCCATGCGCGCGAGGCCCTGGACCGTCCTCGCATACCCCGACTTCCGCAGGCCTTCCAGGAGCAAAAGGTTGGTTTCCCGGAATTCCAGCCAATCCGTCACGGCGTGGTAATACCGCCCGATGAATGGCTTGCGCTTGTGCGGATTGCCGAAGCCGAGCATGCCGTTGATCGCCGCGATGGCAGGCAGGCTGAGCACCTCACCGATGCGCTGGATGAGCTTGGGGTTCATCATGCGGTTGGACCCGCGCTCATACAGCTTGATCATCGCCTCGCCGATGGCGCGATAATCGTCGTCGTGGAACAGCACGGCCTGCCTGCCGTTTTGTTTCTCCGTGACTGGCTGGCCGGCCCGGCTCTGCACCAGCATGAAGGCAGCGCAAACCACCTTCATATCGCGCCAATCCGTTTCTTTCATCACGTAGGATGCCAGGCGGGCGGCGAGTTCGTTGTTGGCCTCCCAGATTTCGGCCAGGGTGAGGTATACCTGCTCGATGGCTTCCGGATTCGGGCCGGCCGGCTGGAATTCTCCGTTGCCCAGGCGGCCGGACAGCTTGTGCTCCTGGATCTCCTGGCGCGTGGCGGCCTTCCATTTGCCGTTGCGCACTACTCCCGGGCGGTTGTGCCACAGATGATCGGGGAAGTTGACAATCAACTGGACCAGCTTTTCGGCCGGGCCAAGGGCTTCCGCGATGCGGCGCGCTTCCGCTGGCGTTCGTTGGCTCATGATTACCTCCTTTTTAATATGGATTGTTTTTGAATCGCAAAATGCGGCCGGAAATGTCCAGCCTCAGCAGCTGAATGATGAATTGCCCCGTGCTCCGCGGTTTAAGAGACTGCTGCCGCGCGGCCCGCCCGCCCGGGTTGCTCCCGAATCGCGCCACTGGCAGGACGTCCTTGAACCGTCCAGGCCACCAGGCCCGGACAAAAAGCGTTGGCGCACTGCCAATGGGGTGATCAACCGGATTCGCACCGGCACAAACGCCTTCACAGGGCGTGATGCTGCTGTTACATCAGGATCACCATGAAGCTGGCGCTCCCACATGGATTTGCACCACGAGCTTCCTCCTTCGCAGGGAGGTGTGCAGTCTGCTTACACCTTGGGAGCGCGGAACGGGCTTGGAGCTGCCGGCGGGAATCGCACCCGCATCGATTCGCTTCGGAGGCGAATGCCCCATCTGTTCGGCCACGGCAGCCTGTCAAATGGTCGGAACGGCAGGATTTTCACCTGCGGCCTCCCGGGCCCAAGCCGGGTGCTCTGAAGACTGAGCTACGCTCCGATAAAGTGTTGGATCCGAAGGGGCTCACACCCCGGCCTTCCCGCAGGCAACGGGTTGGCCCGCTGATGGGGCTGCGGATCCAATAAAGTGGGAGGTGCTGGTAATGCTCCAGTCGTCACTTCCGGCCCTTGTTAGCGACACCGGTTTTACCGGCCGGCAGCCGGAACACCTCCCCAGATTGGCAGCGGGGGTGGGAGTTGCGCCCACGGAGGCTGAGTTTATGAGGCTCGCCTGAATCTCATTCTCCCCGCAGTGAAATGGTGGAGCCGGCGGGTAACGCTCCCGCATCAACCTGCTTGCAGGGCAGGTGCATTGCTTGTCTGCCACGACCCCATGGCACGCCGTTTTGGTGCTGCCCCAAACCGGCCCGGTTTTGGAGACCAGGCTGCGCTCGCTGGCGCCCGGCGTATGATAGCTGAAAACCGCCTGAAAGTTTGGGGGGCAAACGGTTTTCTTAAATCGGTGCGGCCGCCGGGCATCGCGCCCGGACGCTCTCCCTGCCAGAAATATTCTGCTGTTTAACCACAGCCGCGGAAATTCAAAGGGGCCAGGAGTATTCCAACTGCTCCTGGCCCCGGCCATTTCAAAAAAGAACATACACCGTTACGGTCGGTCGTTCCGTAGCCACAGGTTTTTCACGGTGGTCGTTTCGGTGTTTTGGGGCACACCTCCTCCGCAGCCCTTCAAATTTAAAATTCGGGAAATTCGCCTTGGCAGCTCTGCTGGCGTGCTCCGGACACACCCCATAGGTGGCCAATCCCGGTTCGCCTCTGCCATTTTCAATTTTGTGCCGGATGACATCATTTAGATGCCGCCTGGTCGTTGCTCACTTTCCATGATCTTTTTTTCAGCGGACAATTGGTTCTGTTTGGTTCAATAAAAAACCCTGCTACCTCTTCGGCCAGCAGGGTTGGGAAAATACCAATTCGACAATTCCCCTACCTGCTCACCTCCAGCCGATGCCACCGGCTCGTGGGTTTTTGGCCTGCATAGCTCCGGGCTTGTCCCGGGCCAGACAAACAACCCGCGGCCGGCCGGCTCTTACGGGCCGCTATCGCGGCCGTCGCCGGCTTGCTCACGTTTGATATATTTATGCAGTTTTTCATCGAATGCGCCTTTAAATTAAATCAGGATGTATTCCGATGCAAGATATTTTTTCAAAATAATTAAAAATACCTGACGTCAAAGTGGGTGAACCATGAAAAACATCCATCCGGATAAGTTGATGCAAGGGGGCTCTCCAGGCCATCCAAAAAGCTGGCTATAAACCACCTATCGCGATTTTCCCTGGCCGCCCCTCGCGCCAGGATCGGGCATTCTCCGCTTTACTTTTTTTAAAAAGAGAGCTGCACTGCAGCCATTGAGTCCGCAAAAGAATGGGGTCTTATGAACGGTGGAATCGCCTGTCGCCAATACCGGGGCGGGCGGCTTCAGCGGTGCTGCGCGGGTCTGACGGCCATGGGCCTGGCGCTGCCGCTGCTGCTCGCATCCGAATCCGGGCCTATCCCGGCTGCAACCGCTTTCACAGCCTCCCCCCTGGCCTTGGATGAGATCCGCGCCATCGTGCCCCTGGGCAATTTGAATCCGCGCGGTGGCCATGTCCTTCCCACCGACCACGTCTATCTGGATTACGGGGGCAAGCCGGATTTATTGGTGTTTGCCCCGGCGGCGGGAACCGTATTCGCGATCCGGGACCAATCCCAGGGGGATTCCAAAGTGGAGATCCGCGTGGATCATCAGCTCTGCTATTACCTGGCGCATCTGCGTGTGGAGCCGGGGATCGGAACCGGGAGCCGGGTGAAGGCGGGCCAGGCCATTGGCCGGGTTTCCGCCCGGTCCTGGCTCGACCTGGGCGCTTGCGATGCGCGGGTCCAGCTGAAAGGCTTCCTCAACCCCGCCCGCTACCCAGCCTCCACGCTCCACACGGTTTCGCCTTTGGCGCTCTTTGCCGAACCGTTGCGCAGCCAGCTGCTGGCCAAGGTGGCCCGGGAGGGGGCGGACAAACACGGGAAAATCGACTTCGACCAGCCTGGCAAACTGGCCGGCAACTGGTTTCATAACACCCTGTCACCGGAGGAAAGCCAGCGGGGAGAGCCGGGAGTATGGGCCCGGCACCTGGCCTTCGTTTACGATGTGCGGCAGCCCAAAGCGGTCCGGATTTCCATTGGCGGCACGGTGGCCCCCGCGGGGGTTTATGCCGTGCCGCCAGGCGCGCCGGATCCGGCGGGCGTTGGGATGGGCGCCGGCCTGGTGAAATATCCCCTGCTCCCTCCGCCGCAAGATCCGCCCCAGGCTGGGGAGTTTTCCACGCCGGTGGGCATCTTGCTGGTGCAGCTGGCCGGGGACAACCAATTGAAGGTGGAATTCTTTCCCACCAGCAACCCGGCGGCCAGCGCTGGCTTCACCAGCCAGGCGGGCATTTACAAACGGTAGGCCGGATAAAAAACGACAGCGGGAAGGGGTGCGATCCCGCACTTCGCCGTCTTTTCCCTGGCTGGCCGGCGGTTGGCGCCCGCCCCGGATTTTCCTGGCTTTCCGGTTTGAGAGGGCAAAAAACATTTCCCAGGAACGCCCCGGCGCCGTATGATGTGCCCTATGCAATTATTCCCAAATGATAGTCTTCTGCGGCCGGATGGCGCGGCTGCTGAACGGTGTTCAAGCTGCGGGGAGGAAAGCCCGGGCGCCGCTGATCGCCGCGCCCGCCAGGCCTCCCGCTCCAAACGCTTCGCCCTTCCAGGCGGCTGTGGCTGGCTGCTGCTGGCGGCGGGCCTGGCCATGGCGGCCCCCATGCCCGCGCCATCCGCCGAGACCCGCCAGGTGCGGGAAATCATGCTGCTGCACTTTTCCCACACCGATTTCGGTTTTACCGACCACCCGTCCGTGTGCCGCGAGTATTATCCCCGCTTCCTGGATCTGGCCTTGGACGGGGCGCTGGCCACCATGAATGGCCCGGAAGACCGGAAATTCCGCTGGACCGCCGAAAGCACCGTGCCGGTGGCCGATTGGTGGCGGCAGGCGCCCCCGGAACGGCGGCGGCAATTCCTGCGCGCCGCGCGGGCCGGCCAGCTGGAGGTGGCCGCCATGCCCTTCAACAACACCCCCTTCCTCGACCGCCACCAATGGGACCGCATGCTCCACTGGCTGCCGGAGGATCTCTGGGCGGCGGTGCAGCCGCAGACGGCCATCCAAAATGACGTGAACGGCCTCCCCCGGGCGGGCGCCATGCGCCTGCTGGACCGCGGCATCCGCTACCTGTTCACCGGCATCAACGAAGACAGCGGCGGCGTCCCGTTCCGGAGGCCATCGGCCTTCTGGTGGAAAATGCCGGATGGCCGCCGCCTGTTCGTCTGGCTGAACACCGGCTATGGATCCGGCTTCGACTTTTTCGAGGCGGGCGAGTGGCGCCGGGGTCCGGTGCCCCGCGCGGCGGACACCCAATACCGCCCGCCCCGCGCCGGGGATTTCCTGCGCACCGATGAAGCCTACCTGCGGCAGGCCCATGCCCGGTGCCTCAGCCAGGTCCGCCACGTGGAGCAGGCCGGCTACACCAATGCCATCCTGACGATCTCCATCACGAGCCAGTGGCGCTTCGACAACGATCCGCCTTTCCTGCCGATGGCGGACTTTGTCAGCGCCTGGAATCGCCTGGGGCTGGAGCCCCGCCTGCGCCTGGCCACTGTGACCACCGCCATGCGGGAACTGGAGGCCTCCCTGGGCGCCCACGCGCCCGAATACGAGGGCGAATGGACCGATTGGTGGGCCAATGGCACCGCCTCCGCCCCGCAGGAAGTGGCTGCCAGCCGCCAGGCCAAACGCAACCTGGCCGCGGCCCAATCGCCCGTGTGGGGCGCCCTGGATCCGGCCACCCGGGAACGCCTCGATGATCTCTACCACGACCTGAGCCTGTTCGACGAACACACCTGGGGCTCCAGCATGAGCGTGGCCCTTCCTTACAGCCTGGACACCCTCGGCCAATTCAATGAAAAGGCCCGGCTCGCCTACCGCCCCATGGCCCTGAGCGAGTGGCTCCTGGCCCGGCGCGCGCGGGTCCAATTCACCCCCGGCGGCGAAGGCCTCTGGCTGGTGAATCCGGCGGATGCCCCCTACACCGGCTGGGTTTCCTTGACGCGCAATTCGCTGCGGAGCGAGGCGCTGGTGCTGCAGGATTCCGCCACCGGCATCCTGCATCCCCTCCAGCTGCGTCCGGCCATCCAGCCTTGGGGCCGGGCCACCCAGCCGTCCGATTTCACCCGGGAAAATGTGTCGTCCACCTTCCCGGACAACGTGCCCGGCCTGGCCGCCCGCTTCTGGGTGAGCAACCTGGCGGCCCACGGGGCGCGCCATTTCCGCCTCAGCCCCGCCGCCGCGGCGCCCGAGCCGCCGGCCTCCCCGGCGCCCGCCCTGGAGTGCGATCCGGAAGGCTGGCCCACCGCCGTGCGCTGGCCCGGCATGGATCAGCCGTTGTTCGGCGCGGGCCTGGGCGAGGTGAGCGTCTTCCGTTGCGAGGCTTTCGCGCCCCGCAGCGCCTTAAGCTCCCTCTGGGGCCAGCCCGCCGGCCCGGAACGGGATGCGCAACTGCGGAAGCTCCTGCCCCGCCGCACCTCGCGCCCGGAAGGCTCCGCCCAGCGTGAAGAAAACCCGCACACCATCGCCTTCACCCAGCCGCTGGCCGTGCCCGGCTATGAATGGGCCACCCGCCGGCTGGAGATCTGGAAACAGGATGCCCGGGCACGGCTGACGCTCCGGATGAACCGGCAATCGTCCTTCCTGCCGGAAGTCACCTTTGTCAGTTTCCCGCTGCCCTGCACCAACACGCTGCCCCGGTTCAGCTCCGGCGGCCAGCCCTTCACGCCCTTCGCCGATCAGTTGCCCAATACCTGCCGCGATTATTTCGCCATTGATGGCTGGGCCGAATACCTGGCGGACGCTGGCCGCTGGCTGTGGGTCAGCCGCGATGCTCCCCTGGTCAGCCTGGGCGAACCCCGTCCGCTGGCCCGCATCAATTCCGCCCCGGCCAGCCCGGGCCGCTTGAACGCCATGGTTTACAACAATGTCTGGTACACCAACTTCCGCGCCGACAGCCCCGGGATCATGGAATTCCAGTTCGACCTCGCCTGGAGCGCCCGCCCATCTGGGAACGCCCCAGCCCCAGCCGCCCTGGCCGAAGCCCTCGTCACAGAGCCGGTCGTGATTGTCAATCCGGCCCTGAAAGAGGATCCCCGGGTGGTGGACCGGCTTTACCGGTTTTGAGCGTCTGGCACTCGTTGGGCAGGGTGTTGATCACCAACGGCGCCGGCCATGGCGCCGCCACTTTCCGCTTCACCCCCGCGGCCCATCCGGGTAAGTTCCCGGCGATGAATACACAATACCTCGCAAAAGTGGTGGATCTCACCGATCCGGCGTCCAACCGGATTCTGAATATGACGGCGGATGAGGCGCGCGCCCTGCTGCTGCGCCAGCCGGCGCAGGCGGTCCGCGATATCGAAGGCTCCTTTGCCCTCGCCGCCCAGGAAGATAAAGTCGTCCGGCTCGCACGATCGCTGGACCGGCCGTTGCGGTATTTCCTGGCCAAGCGGCACGAGGGGCCCGCCCTGGTGGTGGCCAACCGCATTGACGCCATTGCGGACTGGCTGAAGGCTGAAGGCTTCGAAGCCCAGTTCCAGCCCAATTACACCCGCATGGTCCCGGCCCATTACGTCGTGCAAATCCACCTGGTCGGCTGTCCGGACCCGGACCCGGTTTACGAACGGTTCTTCACCCCCGCCCGGGATGTTTTCACCGGGGATCTGGACCAGCTGGGGGCCGGCTACATTGGCGCCTTGGACCGGGAGATCGACCAATGGCTGCGTGCCCTGCCGGCGGACGAGCCGATCGGCGTCTGCTTTTCCGGCGGCATCGACAGCGGGGCGGTATTCCTGGTTGCCTATCACCGCCTTCTGAAATTAGGCCTGAGCCCCTCCCGGCTGAAGGCCTTCACCCTCTCCATTGAGAACGGGCCGGACCTGGCCCAGGCGCGCACCTTCCTGGAGCAGCTCGGGCTGGGCCTGTTCCTGGAACCGATCCAGGCCAAACCGGACGCTCTGAATGTGCTCGACACGATCCGCATCGTGGAGGATTACAAGGCCCTGGATGTCGAGTCCGCCACGATGGCCCTGGCCCTCTGCCAGGGCATCCGCCGCCAATACCCGGGCTGGAAACATCTGGTCGATGGCGACGGCGGCGACGAAAACCTGAAGGATTATCCGATCGAGGAAAATCCCGAGCTGACCATCCGGAGCGTGGTGAATAACCGCATGCTGTACCAGGAAGGCTGGGGCCTGGGGACCATCAAGCACTCGCTGACGTATTCCGGCGGGTTCAGCCGCGCCTGCACCCGGTCTTATGCCCCCGCCCGCCATTTCGGTTTCGACAGCTTCAGCCCGTTCACGCGGCCCCGCGTGGTGGAGCAGGCCGAGGGCATCCCCTTTGCCAGCCTCACCGCCATGCAGGTGGACCAGCTTTACGCGCTCAAAGGAGAGATCGTGGCCCGCGGCGTGAAAGCCATCACCGGGCTGGAGATGCCGGTCTTCCCCAAGCGCCGCTTCCAGCATGGCGCGCTGCCGGTGGAGAGCCTGCGCCAGCGCCTGCCCGGCCGCGAAATCGAATACCGCAAGCAATTCCTGGGCCTGTATAGCTGATCCTGCACCCCGGCGGATTCGCTGTCCCAAAGGAGGAGCCAGCGGTGGCAAGTTCCATCTATCCGGACCAGGGCCGCGGCGCCTGGATCCTCGCGCAGCGGCCAGCCCGGGAGCCGGTCGATCCGGACCGGCCCCGGGCCTGGTTTCTCGAAAACGAACGCGCCGCCGCCGGCCAGGCTGTCCAGTCGGCCGTCATCCTGCTGACCAACAAGGAATGCCCCTGGCGCTGTTTGATGTGCGACCTCTGGCGGCACACCACCGCGCAGGCGGTTCCCCCCGGCGCCATTGTGCGCCAGATCGATTACGCCCTCGGCCAGCTCGCTGGCCAGCCCGCCCAGCTCAAGCTCTATAACAGCGGCAGCTTTTTCGATCCCGCCGCCATCCCCGAGGCCGATTACCCGGCGATCGCCCGCGCCACCGCCTTCGCCAGCCACGTGGTGGTGGAGTCGCATCCCCGCCTGGTGGGGCCCAAAACCTGGCGTTTCCGGGATCTGCTCGCCGGTTCCCTGGAGGTGGCCATGGGGCTGGAGACGATCCACCCCCAAGTGCTGCCCAAGCTGAACAAAAGGATGGACCCCGGCCATTTTGCCCGGGCGGCGGAAAGCCTGGTCCGGAAGGGGATTTCGGTGCGGGCCTTTGTCCTGGTGCAGCCGCCGTTCATGGCCGAAGGCGAGGCGGTGGAGTGGGCGGCGGCCTCGGCCCGGTTTGCCTTTGACAGTGGCGCTTCGGTGGTGTCGCTCATCCCCACCCGCCCGGGGAACGGCGCGCTGGACCGGCTGCTGGCCGCCGGGGAGTTTGCTCCGCCACAACTGTCCACGCTCGAGCGGGCGCTGGCGGCCGGCCTGGAACTGCGCCGCGGACGGGTTTTTGCCGACACCTGGGATCTGGCCCCGTTCGCGGCCTGCCCCTCCTGCCTGGCGGCCCGCACCGGGCGCCTGGCGGCCATGAACCTCCAGCAGCGGATCCTGCCCCGGGTCCCTTGCCCGGCTTGCCCGGGCAGCGGGCAGCCGGCCTTGGGCGCGCCCGGAGCGGTTTTAGTTTGACGCCCCGGCGAATTGTGTCTTTGTTGGGGGCATGAAATCGTTAAAGAACCGGATTTATCCACTTTGCCTCAGCGGTGTGCTGCTAATGGCGGCCCTGGCTCAAGGCAAGGATCTGACCCTGTATGTGGCCACCAACGGCAACGATGCCTGGCAGGGTTTGCTGGCTGAGCCTGCGGCGGATGGCCAGGATGGGCCCCTCGCCACCCTGCCCGCCGCGCTGGCCGCCGTCCGCAAGGCCCGGCAGGCGGCCGGCGCCGAGTTCCTGGCGGCGCAGATCAAGGTGCGCGGCGGCCTCTATGAGTTGAGCCAGCCCCTGGTCTTCACCCCGGCCGATTCCGGCTGCGGCGCCGCCGCGCCCTTGGTGGTCACGGCGAACAGGCACGAAAAACCGGTGTTCAGCGGCGGCCGCCGGATCACCGGCTGGACCCCCGTGGCGGATCGTCCCGGGGTCTGGCGCACAGAAGTCCCCGAGGTGCGTTCCGGCCAATGGTATTTCCGCCAGCTGTTCGTGGATGGCCAGCGCCAGCAGCGCGCCCGCACCCCCAACCAGGGGTTTTTCCGCATCCAGGGAGCCAGCCCGCAGGATCACCCGGTGAAGCTCAAATACCGGGCGGGGGACATCGACAAGGCCTGGGCCGCCCTGGGCGATGTGGAGGTGGTTGCCAACCTGGCCTGGGCCGATTTCCGGCTGTTCATCCGCTCGGTGGATGAGGATAGCCGCGTGGCCGTGCTTTCCGGCGATCCCAAGCCCTCCAACCGCGAGGACAACGCGCAATACTATGTGGAGAATGCGCCCGGGCTGCTGGACACCCCCGGCGAATGGCACCTCGACCGCAAAACCGGGGTGCTGACCTGGTGGGGCCAGCCCGGGGCCGATCCCAACCGCCTGGCCGTCATCGCCCCGCGCCTGACGGAGCTGTGCCGGTTCGCGGGCGATTTCGCCGGCCAGAAACCGGTCGAGTTCGTCACCCTGCGCGGGCTCACCTTCGCCCATAGCGATTGGGAATTGGCCGCCACCGGCTACGCCGATACCCAGGCCGCCATCGACATCCGCGGCGATGTCCTTGCCGAGGGCGCTGTGGATTGCGCCATCGAATATTGCCGGTTCGAGCATCTCGGCGGCTACGCCCTCGAATTGGCCAAAGGCTGCCAGCGCTTCAAAGTGGCCGGCAACGAAATGACCGACCTGGGCGGCGGCGGCGTGCGCGTGGGCGAAACCGCCATCCGCACCTCCCCCTTCGAAATGAACCACGGCCATGAAATCGTGGACAATGAAATCCACCGGCTCGGGCGGATCTACACCCCCGCCATCGGCGTGCTGGTGCTGCAAAGCGGCCGGAATCGGATCGCCCACAACCATATCCACGACCTCTTCTACACCGCCATTTCGGTGGGCTGGAACTGGGGCTACCAGGAAACCCCCTGCCGGGAGAACCGCATCGAGTTCAACCACCTGCACGACATCGGCCAGGGGATCTTGAGCGACATGGGCGCCATTTACACCCTGGGCATCCAGCGCGGCACCGTCATCCGCAACAACCTGATCCACGACGTCAGCGCCTTCACCTATGGCGGCTGGGGCATCTACCCCGACGAAGGCAGCACCGATCTCCTCATCGAGAACAACGTGGTTTACCGCACCAAGAGCGCCGGTTTCCACCAGCACTACGGCCGCGAAAACCTGGTGCGCAACAACATCTTCGCCCTGGGCCGCGAGCACCAGCTCATGCGCACCCGGGCCGAAGCCCACTTGTCCTTCACTTTCGAGCGCAACCTCGTCTATTTCGACTCCGGCAGCCTCCTGGGCTCCAACTGGTCCGGCGACCACTACCGGATGCGCTCCAACCTCTACTTTGATGCCCGCCCCGGGCAAGGGCCCGATACCCTGAAGCTGGACGGCAAATCCTGGGCCGCCTGGCGCCAGGCTGGCCAGGATGCCGATTCCCTGGTGGCCGATCCGCTCTTTGTGGACCCGGCGCAGAACGATTTTTCGCTCAAGCCAGAGTCGCCAGCCTTCAAGCTGGGTTTCCAGCCCATCGACCTGACGACGGTCGGAGTGCGGCGGAGCCATCCGTGATTCCCGGCCCCGGCGGAATAATAATGCGGACCAATAAACTGAACATCCATTGGCGAAGGCCATAAGATATGACAATCGAAGCGTTGCACATCGGCATGAAAGTAAACCATCCCCAGTATGGCGATGGGATTGTAAAAACCTTGAACGAACACACCGCAGACATCCGGTTTGACGAGGGCCTCCGCACCATCGAGCCAGGCTCCAGCGGCCTGCGGCCGGCGGAGCCGGTCGCGGACCTGGCGGGGCTCACCATGCCGCTGTCCCAATTGATCCACCAGACCGTGCAGTCCTTTGTGGACCGCCTGGGCTGGGAAAAACCGGACGCCGTCGTGGAGCAACTGGGGGTCCGCTGGCACCGGGGCAAAATGGTATTGCACCCGGCCGACCCCACCCTCCAGACCAAGGAGGTTCCGCTGGAGGTGTTCTTCCATAAGATCGTCATGATGCGCAACCAGTTCCGCGTCCTGGAGCAGAAGATCAACGCCCATCCGCAACTGAGCGACACCGACAAGGTCGAGCTGCAGCAGTATATCAGCCGCTGCTACGGCTCCATGACCACGTTCAACCTGCTCTTCAAGGACAAAGCGGGCGAGTTCAAGGGCGCCAGTTCCTGAGTGAGGGAGCAGCGGCAGCCGGAACAGGGTTTCAATACGCTCTTTGGAGAACAGGAAGGCCAATTCCAGCCGCTGATCTGGCATAGAAAAGCGGAACTCATACCAGGTTTCCCCGGCATTTACTGCACCGGGCAGCCAACGCCGGGAAACTTGGGATATTGGAAATGCTCCGCATCGCTGGTGGTGCGGGGCATTTTTCTTTAAAACAACGACAGCTGCGTGGCGGGGCGGGGGGCGGGCTGGAGTTCCTGGAGGCGGCGGTAGGCTTCGAGTTCGCGGCTGCGGTCGCCCGCTTTGGCGAAGGCGGCGGCCAGCTTGCCCCACGTATCGGCGTTTTCCGGCTCGATGGCGAGCGCTTGCTGGTAGGCGTGGATGCTTTCCGGGAATTGGCCCTGCCAGCCGAGGATGGCGCCCAGGTTGCACCACTCATTGACATCCTCGGGCTGCCCCTCCAGGTAGCGCTGCAGGGCGTCGATCTGCTTTTTGGGTTCGTTTTGGGCGGCGTAAAGGCTGGCGAGCTTCCGCCAGGGGTCGGCGTCCTCCGGGCAAAGCGCCGCGAGCCGTTTCCAGGCTTGCTCGGATTCCGCATGCGCGCCCTCGGCGGCCAGGGCGTCCGCCAGCCAGCGCCAGGCGGCGATGAGCTTCGGGGACAATTCCACCAGCTGCCGGCAGACCGTGGCAATCTCGCCCCAGGTGCCCTGGCGGGAAAAGGCGAGGTTCAGCTCGCTCCATTCCCGCTCGGTGAGTTCGCCCGGGCAAAGGCGCTTGGCCTTTTGCTGTTCTGCGATCGCCTCCCCCATGCGGTCCGCAAAAAAGCATTCCACGCTGCGGAAATAGTGGGTCCAGGCCTCCGATGGGGAATGCTTCCTGGCTTCGGCAAAGGCCCGGGTGGCGTCCTCGGCGCGTTTCTGGCGGGTCAAGGCCACGCCCAGCTGGCACCAAATCCGATGTTCCCCGGGCCGCACCTCGAGGAATTTGCGGTAAACGGTGGTCAATAAACTAAGCGCCGGGTTGGCGGCCAACTGGTCATTCATGCCGCGGGGAATGTATTCGGGGCGGCCCCGGGTTGAAAGCCCAAACTATTCCAGGCCCCGGCCCTCGAGATCCAATTCATCCAGCCCGAGGTAATGGCCCAGCTCATGCAGCAGGGTGCGCCGGATTTCCTCCGCGTAAATGGCTTCGTCCCCCTCGGCCTGGTCCCAAAGGTTTTCCAGGAAAAGGATGATCTGGGGGGGCATCGGCTGGCCGGCCAGGTTTTCGTCGGGCCAGGCGTCGCCCACGAAGAGCCCCAGGGTGTCCAGCTCGATGCCATCCTCCACCATGGCGTCGTCGGGAAGGGAGTCGTAGGTGATGGCCGCCGATTGCGCCCGTTCTTTGAGGGCGGCAGGCAGGGCTTTGAGCGTGGCATCCACCTCCCTTTTGGCCCGCTTCAGCAGCCATTGCCAATCCTCCCGGCTCAGGCTTTCCCATTCCTCATTCATCGGGCCGGCCACGGTTTCGGTTCCCCACGGGTTTGGTGTTTCACGATCCAGTCAAGGGCTGGTGATCCGCGCCCCGGCTGCGTTCAGGATTGCTGCTCCACCGAGTCCAGGGTGCGTTCGATTTCACGGCGGTCTCTTTTGGTGGGCCGCCCCAAGCCTTTGGTCCGGAACATCAGGGGGCGGAAGTCGGGTTCCCTGGGCTTGAGGTATTCCGCGGCGGGGGTCAAATCCTCACAATACTCCCTGGCCACCGCCGCGCTCACCCGGCGGTCCAGCAAGCCCAGGACCTTCACGGTGCGCAAGAGGCCGCCCACCCGGGCGGTGATGATCTGCAGGGGGCGCGCCACGTGGGAGGGTTTTACTTTTTGGCCGCCAATCTCCACCGCCCCGCCCCGGCAGGCGGCGGTGGCCTGGGAACGGGTTTTGTAAACCCGGACGGACCAGAGCCATTTATCGATGCGGATCTCCAGGGGTGTTTCCATGAGGGGAAAGAGTTCAGGTTGGATGGCTTCTCCGGACGGCCAGGAACCAGCGGTTCAGCGGCGCGCGCCGGGGGCCGGGAAAGTGCCTGCGGAGGGAATTCAAGCAGATCGTTTACGAGAGCTTGCGGGCCAGCAATCCGGCGACCTGGTCCATCAGGTTGCGCGGGGGATATTCGGAGCTTTGGATCAGCTCGCGGGCGCGCGCCACCCGGTCGGCCCGCACCTCGGGCTCCGCCTTGGCCAGTTCGCGCAGCTGGCTGGACTGGTTGAAATCGGCCATCGGTTCCTGGGCAGCTGCCTTCGCCCGGGGGCCTTTGGCGGTCTCCAGCGCCGCGGATTTCGCCGCACCGGCCGCATTGATTCGTGCCACGTCCATTGGTTTGACAATATGATTTGTTGAGGATTGAACCGCCTCAAACCGTTTTGTTGACTCCCAATATGCCTGAATCAGGCAAAAAGTCCAGCTTTCCGCGCACGTGAAATATTCCTCCGTTCCGGCGGCGCATTTTTTGGTGCGCGGCGCATTGTATTCCAGCTTGCAATAAATGGACGGATAGGATATTTTCATGGTGCTGTCCGAGTGCAAAAGCCACCCCATGGAGGCGCTTTGAAAGCGCCACACACGCAACCGAATACACCAGGCAAGCCGCCCGGCAGCCCAGCCTTTGCATTTTTCAGGTTCATCGCGCTGCTGGCCGTTTCCGCGGCATTCCTCAGCCACGGCCTGGCCTTATGGCCGGCCCGTGCTGGCTCCGGTAGCGGAAGCGGGCAGCCAGGGGATATCCCCGCCCGCACCGCCTCCGGCGGCCAGCGGCAACCTGCGCCCCGGTGGCCACGCCATTCCGCCAAACCCCGGGCGGCGGATTCCCCGAAGCCTTCGCCGCCACCCACCTGGATCGCCGAATGGGAAACGGCGGCGGCGAAGTTTGCCAGCCAGGTGGCCTGTGCCGGGGATGTGAACGCGGACGGCTGCGCGGATATTTTGATCTGCGAATCAGGCTATAATAAAAATGCCGGGCGCGTTCGGGCTTATTACGGTTCACCCAGCGGTTTGCACGCCAAGCCCAGCTGGACCGCCGCCGACCCCTCAGGCGGCGGATATTTCGGAGTGCAGGCCGAGGGAGTGGGCGATATGGACCAGGACGGGTTTGATGATGTCCTGGTGCTTTCCCGGGCTGGCACCGACACTCCCAGCGCCAGCGATGCGGCTTATCTCTATCGCGGATCACCCTCGGGGTTGTTGCCTGCACCCGGCTGGAAGATTAGCGCCAACCAGCTCGGCGCCACCAGCTTCTACCTGGCGGGCCGCGCCGGGGATGTGAATGGCGACGGTTTTGGCGACCTGTATATTTTCGCGATCAGCAACCAGCCGGCGGGCCAGTTTTACCGGCTCTTCCTTTTCCACGGATCCCTTACCGGGCCCAAAACCACCCCGGATGCGCAATGGGATTTGGCCGATATCCCCAGCGCACAGGGGCTTTGCATCGCCTGCGCCGGGGATGTGAACGGCGATGGCTGCGATGATCTGATCCTTGGGGTTGCCAAGTGGAGCGGCCTTTCCAAGGCGGGCGGCCGGGTTCTGGTTTATCACGGATCACCGTCGGGATTGCTGCCCACTCCCGCCTGGCAAGCCAAGTATGATTGGCCGGTGCAAAAAGATGTGGATGAAAACTACGAGCAGCATTTCGGCTGGAGCGCGGCTTCCGCCGGGGATGTCAATGGCGATGGCTTCGCCGACATCATCGTGGGGGCTCCCTATGCCGACCACGGGGACCTGAATGAAGGCCTGGCATTTGCCTATCACGGCTCGCGGGCGGGGTTGAGCCTGAAACCGCAATGGGTGGGGGAAAGCAACCATGCCCATGCCTTGCTGGGCTTCAGTGTCAGCGGGGCGGGTGATATCAATGGGGATGGTTTCGACGACGCCATCGTGGGTGTGCCTTATGCCACCGATGGCCAGTATAACGAAGGGGCGGCCGTGGTTTTCAACGGCTCCCGCCAGGGCTTGGGCCGCCAGCCCTCCTGGATTGTGGAAAGCGATAACACCCAGCAGTTCATGGGCCGGCAGGTCACTTTTGCCGGGGATGTGAACGGCGACGGCTACGCCGATGTGCTCGTGGCCGCGCCGGATTTCGGCCGCAATGGCCGCAATTTCGGCCGGGCCTATCTGTATTACGGGGGGCCCAAGGGCTTGCCGGATCCGTTCCATTGGAGCCTCGAAAAACCGCTTCTGGTGGCGATCCAGCAACGGATGGACCGGGTGCCGGAATTCGCCAAGCTGGGCATTCTGAGCAGTTTTCTCGCCTTCAGCGCCTTCCTGTTCGCCGCCTGGCGGCGGGCCGTGGCGCGGATGCGCCGGGCCGAGCGGCAATTGGTCCGCAACCAGGAGCGCGAACGCCTGGCCCGGGATGTGCATGATCATTTGGGGGCCCAGCTGAGCCAGATCGCCCTGCAGAGCGAGCTGGCCAAAGCCACCGCCAGCCAGCCCGCCGATTCCTCCCGGTTTTTGAATCAGATCGCCCATACCGCGCGCTCCGCCCTCACCAGCATCGGCGACCTGGTCTGGCGCCTGGATCCCGCCAATGACAAGCTGGAGAATTTCACCGCCCGCCTGGAGCATCTGGCCCGCCAAGCCCTGCTGGTTCCCGGGATGGCGCTCAACCTCGATTTGCCGGAGTTCCTCCCCGAGGCCACCTTGAGTTCCAACGCCCGCGCGGAATTGGTGTTTATGTTCGCGGAGGTTTTGCGGAATATTTTGCAGCATTCCGGGGCCACCCGGGTCACGGTAAAAATGCGGGCGCTTCCGGATCAAACTCTCTGCCTGAAGATTATCGATAACGGGCGCGGCTTCGATCCGGCCGCCCATGCCGATCCCAGTGCCGGCCGTTCGGTTAACAGCGGCAATGGCTTGCGCAATTTGCGAGCCCGGGCGGCCAGTTTGGGCGGCCGGATCCAGATCGAATCCACGCTGGGCCAAAACACCATGGTGACCATCACGGTGCCGCTGGAAGGCCATGGGAGCGGCCGGATTTAAAGCCCAATTCCGGCGATCCTTCCGCGGGCCAGGGGAGGGAACCGGCGGCGGGATACGCAGAAATTACGCAGTTTTGCTTTTTGATCGTCCCTTTGGGCTGGCTTATTATCATGGCCCAACGGCCGCCGGCTGGAAGGCCATGAACTGGGGCGTCCCAGGTGGCCGGATCCGGGCGCCCGGCGGGAGATTCAGGTAATGAAGGATGTGGAACGGTGATTTATGTCTATTTCGGTTGCCATGGTGGAGGATGATGCTGGTTTCGCCGAAGGTGTCAAAAGCCTGCTGGACCGGTCCGCGGGTTTCACCTGCGTGGCCGTGTGTTCCTCGGCGGAGGAGGCCCTGAGCCACCTGCCCCCGCTGCGCCCCCAAGTGGTGCTGATGGATATCCACCTGCCCGGAAAGTCGGGGATCCACTGTGTGCGGGAGCTCAAAGCCCGGTTGCCGGAGGCCGAGGTGGCCATGTTCACGGTCTTTGAAGATTACGAACGCATCAGCCAATCCCTGTTCGCCGGCGCCAGCAGTTACCTCTTGAAATCCACCCTGCCGGATGAATTGCTGGAAGCCATCCGGGAAGTCCACGCGGGCCGGTCCCCCATGTCCAGCGCCATCGCGCGCAAGGTGATCACCGCCTTCCGCCAGTTTGAATCGGCGGCCACTGCCGCGGAGCCGCTGACGCTGCGGGAGGGGGAAGTCCTTTCCGCCCTGGCCAAGGGCCGGCATTACAAGGAAGCGGCGGCCGCGTTGGGGATTTCCTACGACACCGTGCGCACGCATGTGCAGCGCATTTACAAAAAGCTCCATGTCCACACCCGTGCCCAGGCGGTGAGGCAGTTCCAAGGGTCGCGCGGCGCCGGCCAATAAGCCGGCGTTGCTCCGTTATCCGCAACGCTCCGGCGCCCAGGGCGCGGTTCCTTAAGTCAAAACACCGGCAGCAGGCCGGGGTGGTTCCCGGTGAGGCTGCGCCCGCCCTGGGGGGTGGCCAGGAACGTGTTTTCGATGCCGACCATGCCCACCTGCGGGAGGCCTTTTTTGGGTTCGATGGCAAACACCATCCCCTCCTGCAGCGGTTCGTCGAAGCCCTCGGCGATCACCGGCAGCTCATCCACCACCAGCCCGATGCTGTGCCCCAGGAACTTGACCCGGCGCGCGCCAAACCCCATGAAATTCTCCAGGAAGGCGGCGTCCAGCCCCCCCAGGATATCCCGGTAGATTTGGGAAGGGATGGCGCCGGGCACGAGCCGGGCGGCGATTTCATTCTGGATCTCCACGCACCGTTGATGGGCGGCGGCCACTTCCGGGGCGGGAGCGCGGCCGAACATGCAGGTCATGGTTTTGTCCGTATGGTAGCCTTCCACGCCGCAGCCGATGTCCACGAACACCAGATCCCCGGGCTGGAGCTTCCGTTCCCGGCTGCCCAGCGCAGGCACGGCGGGGCCCAGGCCGTAATTGCCGCCCGGGCCGTTGAAGCAGTTCGGGTGGATGGAGCTTTCGCCGAAAGCCACCAGCCCCAGGCCGATCTCCGTGTCGAACATCCCGAACCGCGTCACCCCATGGTGGCCTTCCGCCAGCAGCAGCGGGAACAGCTCCCCGCACAGGCTGGCCTCGCTCATGCCCGCCCGCAGGAGGCCCGGCAGGCGCTCCTCCAGCACCCGGCGGTGGATTTCCCCCGCCTGTTCCAGGCGCTGGATTTCATACGGGCTTTTGACCGCGCGCACCGCGGCGAGCGCCGCGTCCGCCGCCCGGAACCGCTGGAAGGGGAAATGCTTTTGGAAGCGCTGATACAGGGCGAGCGGCACTTTTTCCGTCTCCAGGAAGACTGTGGCCGGCAGCGGGCCGGTGGCGGCCGCCGCCTCGCGGAAGCTTTCCATGGGCCGGATCTGCGGGAACCGGGATTCGGCAGCGGCCCGCTCGAAGCTGCGGCGCACCCACAGGACGGCCTCCCCGTTCCGCGGGATGACCAGCAGGCCCTCCGGCATGGTCCCGGTGAAGTAGTAGAGGTTGATTTTGCTGAAAATCGCCACCATCTCCCAATCCGGGCTCGTGGCCTCCAGGCGGGCGCGGAAGCGGTCCAGGCGGGCCGCCAATTCCGCCCATGGCACTTGGGTGGTCTTCATGAGGGAGCTTCGCCAGGGGTCATTTCAACGGCTTTTTCCGGAAGAGCACGATGCGGTTGGTATTGGTGCCGCCGGCGTTGTTGTCCACGCCCCAGCAGTGGGCGGTTTTGGTGAATTTCTGGTCGTTGATCAGCACCAGCTCCGGGCTGAATCCGGCCGCGATGCCGCAGGGCAGAACCTCATCCTCCAGCCGGGTCTGGCCGCGGTGGACCTCGCCCACCTCGAAGGCCACATGCCCTCCGGGCTGGACCACGCGGAACAGCTCGTGGAACACCCGGGTCATGATCTCCCGCCAGGTCTTGACGCTCCTGGGCGTGGAGATCTCGACGCTCTTGGGGTCGATGCCCAGGAACCAGCACCGGAGCCAGTTATCCAGCGCATAATCCACCACCGCCAGGAACGGCGGCGAGGTGACCGCCAGCGCCACGGAATCCGCGGCGATCTGGGGGGTGGCCTCGGCCGGCTCATTCAGCAGCTGCGCCGCTTTGGCGCACCGGGCCAGCCGCCGGGTTTCTTCGGCGGTCAGATCCGCCAGCAGCGACTTGGATTTCTTGGTGATGATTTTCCGCACGTCCCGCAGCGGCGGCGCCTGCTTGAGGCGTTCGTTGATTTTGATCTGGGATTTCACCGACACCGCCTGGTTGGGCGGCAGGCTGTAAACGGAGAAAAAGCCCACCGAGTGCCCCGTCAGCCGGTTGATGGCCACCATGCGGATCCAATCGTCCACCGGGTCCAGCGCCTTTTCCTTCAGGCGCTCCAGGAAATAAAATTTCAGGGCCACGATCTCCCGCAGCGTGTCCGGGTGGTAGAAGACCAGCAGCTCCCCGGGCCATTCCGGGGCCTCGGACAGATCCAGCTCCTTCAGGCGGGCGGTGACCTGCGCCAGCGCCGGCGGGTTGAGCCGCGGCCGGATCATCGTGAGGCTCAGGGGATTGATGTCGTTGCCCACCGGCACGCGGCCCAGCAGGGCGGCCTCCAGCAGGCTGGTGCCCCGCCCCATGAACGGATCGTAAACGCGGCCGCCCGGCTGGGTCAGCCGCTCGATGAAAAAACGGGGCAGCTGCGGCTTGAAACAGGCGCGGTAGGAGATTTCGTGCAGCCCGTGGGCGGCCCGCTGCCGGGCCGTCCAAAACTCGTTCACGTAGGTGTCGATCTCCGCCTGGCGGCCATCCCCCAGCGGGACGGGCGTTTTCAAGATGCGGGTTTGTTTGCCGCCATCCAGCGAAAAGCCCGCCAGCTCCTCGGGCAAAGGCAGCAGGGCGGCTGGCGGCCGCTTTTTCGGTGTTTCTTTTACCAATCCCAAATCCAATTCCTGCTGCACTCCGGCATTGTGGAACATCTGCCCGGATCGTCAAGTTAATGCGTGCCGCGCCGCGCCGCCTCGCCGCCGGCGGCTCGGATTCCGTTCAGCGGTGCCCCTGCACCCGGAAGGATCAATCGCCCATTGCCGGGGCGCGGCTCAGGGGAACTGCAGCTTGGAGGTGGGGGCTTCCGAGTCCCAGCCGCGGGTGGGCTTGCTGGTGATGGAGGCGACCTCCTTGATCGACACCTGGTTGCCCAGCGCCTTGACGTTTTTCACCATGATTTCGGCCGGGCTGCAGGTCTGCTGGTTGATCTTTTGGTAGGGGGCCGGCTTATAGCGGATAAACAAGGTTTCGGGCGTGTCCGGCTCGAAGAACAGGATGCGCGATTTGAGCGGGACGCACCAGTATTCCTTGTTCAGGATCGTCCCGCCGAAGGTGAACCGCTTCAGGTAAGTGGCCCCGCCGCTGGCGTAGGCCAGGGTCATCACGCGGTCCCGTTCGGGCACCGCGCAATAGAGGAGATCCGGCCCGATGAACAGTTTTTCGGGCAGCTCCACAACCCGGTAATGGCCGTCCTTGAACATCAGCATCAATTTGTCGAACTTGGAGCAATCGAGGTTGAACTCCTCGCCCGCCACCTTGTAACCGAGGTAGCCTTTCTCGCGGTCGTAGGCAACCTTGAAAGTCTTGAAGGCCACCTCGCGGGCCTCCACCTCGTCATACCGGCTGCTGCGGGTGAGCCGCGGATACAGCGGGCCGTATTTGTCCAGCAGGCCCTGCAAGTGGCTGACAACGTATTTGGTCAGGTTTTTCAGGTGGCGCCGGGTCTCCTCCAGCTCCGCCTTGACCTTGACCATCTCGTCCCGGTGCTTGTGGATGTCGAAGAGGGAGATGCGCCGGATGCGCACCCCGAGGAGCATCTCCACGTCATCCTGGATGAGGTCGCGGTACATCTCGGCGCGGAAGGGCTTGAAGCCCTCGAAGATGGCCTCGCAAACCGCCTCGTTGCTTTTGCACTGCTCGATCTTTTTGTAGATGCGGTTCTCGATGAAGATGCGCACCAGGGTCTTGAAATAGAGATCCTCCAGCAGCTTCTTTTCCTTCAGCTCCAGCTCGCGCTTGAGCAGGTCCACCAGCTGGGCGGTGTTTTCGCGCAGCACCTGCGACACGGATAATTCCACCGGCCGGCCGTCCTTGATCACGATGATGCGGCTGGTGATGCTCGTCTCGCAATCAGTGAAGGCATAGAGCGCATCCACCAGCTGCTCGGCGCTCACCCCCACGGGGGCGCGCACCTCGATCTCGACCGACTCGGCGGTGAAATCGCTGATGCCGCGCACCTTGATCTTGCCTTTGCGCGAGGCGTCCTCGATCGAGTCGATCAGGGATTCCGTGGTGCACGTGGGGGGGATTTCCTTGATGAGGATGGTGGACTCGTCCTTGACCTTGATTTTGGCGCGCACCTTGATGCTGCCCAGGCCGTCCTGGTAATCCCGGGCATCCATGAGCCCGCCGGTCTGGAAATCGGGGAGCACCTTGAACGGCTTGTTCTGCAGGATGGCGATCTGGGCCTGCAGCAGCTCCGGGAAATTGTGCGGCAGGATCTTGGCCGAGAGGCCCACCGCGATGCCTTCCGTGCCGAGCATCAGCAGCAGCGGCAGCTTGCAGGGCAGGAACACCGGCTCCTTGTTGCGCCCGTCGTAGCTGGGCACAAACTCGGTCAGCTCGTCGTTGAACAGCTCCGTGCGGGCCAGCTCGGTGAGCCGGCACTCGATATACCGGGAGGCCGCGGCGGCATCGCCGGTGAACAGGTTGCCGTAATTGCCCTGCCCTTCGATCAGGTAGCGCTTGTTGGTCAGGACGACGAGCGCGTCGTCGATGGACACATTGCCGTGCGGATGATACTGCATGCAATGGCCGGAGACGTTGGCGACCTTGATGAATTTGCCGTCGTCCTTTTCGTGGAGCGACCACATGATGCGCCGCTGGACCGGCTTCAGCCCGTCCGCCAGGTTCGGGATGGCGCGGTCCCGGATCACGTAGGAGGCATACTGCAGGAAATTCGTGTCCATCCGCCGGTGCAGCAGGCCCTCGGCCTTGGTGGCGGTGACCGGCGGGGAGGGCGGCGCCGCCAGATTCAATTCCGTCTGGATATGGCTGGATGGATTGGCCGGCGCGGAAGGATCAGGCGGGACGGGTTTATTGGCTTCGGACTCTTTCATGGGCGGTCAGATTCAGCGTTGCGGGGCGAGGGGATCACTCTTCGACCGGGACGATCAGGTTGGTCATGATGTAATCCTTCCGCTCCGGTGTGTTGCGGCCCATATAAAACGATAAAATCACCTGGGTATCCTGCTTGGGGGCGTATTCCACCCGGCTCAGCTTCATCTGGGGGCCGATGAACTGCTTGAATTCGTGGGGGGAGATTTCGCCCAGGCCCTTGAACCGGGTGATCTCGAAATTCCTGCCCAGGGTTTTCACCGCCTCATCCCGCTCCGTTTCGGAATAGCAATAGATGGTTTTGTCCTTGTTGCGGGTGCGGAACAGGGGCGTCTCCAGGACATACAGGTGGCCATCGTGCACCAGCTGGTCGAAAAACCGGAAAAAGTAAGTGATCATCAGGTTCCGGATATGGAGGCCGTCCACGTCGGCATCGGTGGCCAGGATCACCTTTTCGTAGCGGAGATTCTCCAGGGTGTCCTCGATGTCCAGGCTGCGCATGAGATTATACATCTCATCGTTTTTATAGATGGCATCCCGGTGGAGATCCCACACATTCAGCGGCTTGCCTTTGAGCGTGAAGATCGCCTGGGTGTTCACATCCCGGCAGCTGACAATCGACCCGGCGGCGGACATGCCCTCCGTGATGAACACCATGCTCCCGTGCCCCTTTTCCTTTTTCTTGTCGAAGTGGACCTTGCAATCCTTGAGCTGCGGAATGCGGATGGTGATGGCCTTGGCCCGCTCCCGGGCGAGCTTTTTGACCTCCTGCAGCTCTTTGCGCAGCTGGCGGGTATCCTCGATTTTGGCGAGGATCTTTTCCGCGATCTCCTTGTTGCGGTTCAGGAAATGGAGCAGCTCTTCCCGCACCTGGTTGACCAGGTCGGACCGGATCTCGGTGTTGCCCAGCTTGTTCTTGGTCTGGGATTCGAACACCGGATCCTTGAGGCGGATGGCCACCGCGCCCACCATGCTTTCGCGCACGTCGTCGCCCTCGTATTTGCCGTGGGAGAATTCGTTGATGGCCTTGAGCAGGCCCTCGCGGAACGCGCTCAGGTGCGTGCCGCCGTCCGAGGTGTATTGCCCGTTGACGAAGGAGAAAAAGGTCTCGCCGTAGCGGCTGTTCGTGTGGGTGAAGCAGAACTCCAGCGTCTTGGAGGTGTAATGCAGCGGCGAGTAAATCGGCTCGCTCTGGTCCCGCGCCAGATCCTCCAGGACGAGGTCCAGCAGGCCCAGGCGGGATTGGAATTCCTTGCCGTTGAAGATCAGCTTCAGGCCCGAGTTCAGGTAGGCGTAATGGCGCAGGCGCCGCTCAATGTGCTCCTCCAGGAAATGGGAATCCTTGAAAATCGTCGGATCCGGCTCGAACTGGATGAATGTGCCATCGGGTTCGCCGGGCTTTTTGCCATCCTTTTGCTGCTTGAGCCGCCCGATTTTGAAGGCGGCTTCCACGAATTCCCCCCCGCGGTGGCTGCGCACCAGGAAATCCTTGGACAGCGCGTTCACCGCTTTCGTGCCCACGCCGTTGAGCCCCACGCTGAACTGGAAGACGTCGTCGTTGTATTTGGCCCCGGTGTTGATCTTGGATACGCAGTCCACCACCTTGCCCAGCGGGATCCCGCGGCCGAAATCCCGCACGCTCACCTGGTTGCCTTGGATCTGGATTTGCACCTCGCGGCCGTGGCCCATGATGAATTCGTCCACCGCGTTGTCCAGAACCTCCTTCAGCAGGATGTAACAGCCATCATCGTAATCCGTCCCGTTGCCGATGCGCCCGATGTACATGCCGGTCCGCAGCCGGATGTGCTCCAGCGAGGAGAGCGTCTTGATCTTGCTCTCGTCGTAAACGTGCTTTTTGCTTTCCGCCATAGCGTCTCAAAACCGTCTCGAAATCGTGAATATTGGGCGATTTCACCGTTTTGCCAACTACATTCTTAAAAGGCCAAGGGCCGGCGCAGCTCACGCCGGCCGGTGTTCAATAAACGCCCGGACTCCCTCCGCCAGGCTCCTGAAGGTGGGATGGAAGTGGCTGCGCCGCAGATTATTGCGCCAGGCGATGGAATCCGCGGGCAGGAGGGTGGGATGGCATATTATGGAAACCTTGCCCCCCGGCCAAGATCACTTCGACAATTCTATCCGATAAAACCTATAGGTTGTCGTCAGCGGCTCCGAATCCTGCCAATCCAGGGATCCATTGGCCAAAACCAGCGTGGACTTGGTTTGCCACTGGCCACTCGCGCCGAGGCTGGAGGCGGATTGGATCCGGCAGGCCGAACCCGGCAGCCCAGCCACTTTCAATTGCATGAATGAGCCTTCCGGCCGCTTCACCAAACTGGCCGCCAGGGTCGGCGGCGGAGCCACCGTCAAAACGGCTGCCGCGCTGGTTACTGCTCCGGCTGAACTGGTTACCGTCACCGCATATTGTCCCGCCTGGGTGGTTTTCAAATTCGCGAGGCTCAAGGCGTCATTGGTTTGTCCGGCGATGGGTGTCCCATTATAAAGCCACTGGAAACGCAAGGGTGGTGTTCCAACCGCTGTCACACTGAATACTACGTTGCTCCCCGCAAACGCGGCTTGGCTCACCGGCTGCTGGGTGATGGTCACCGGCGTGTTCAGGCTCAATACCGCCCCAGCGCTGGCCACCGACCCCACCACATTGCCCACCACCACCGTGTAAGTTCCCGTACTGGCGCTGGCCGCAGTGTTGAGTGTCAAACTGGCCGATGTTGCCCCTGTGATCGGCGTGCCATTCAGTTTCCATTGATAGGTCAATGGAGTGGTTCCCGTCGCCACCACCGTGAAGGTCACATTGGCACCGGGATTCACGGTCTGGCTCGCCGGTTGCTGGGTGATCGCCACCGGCGTGTTCAGGCTCAATACCGCCCCGGCGCTGGCCACCGACCCCACCACATTGCCCACGTCCACCGTGTAAGTCCCCCCAGTAAACAGGGGCTAACCCACTGGCATTAAGCCGGTTACAAAGACGGGACAAAACCCGGTTTTTGCGGGTGATCCTTTATCGTTAATCCTGAATTGGGGATGTTCAGGCAAAAAAAGCGCCGGTGAATTCCGTGGAGTCGCCCCAGAGATCGGTTCCTGAAAAAAAATTTCGGTCCGGCTTCATTGTTAGGATCCGTTTATCCCCTTTTTCATTTGGTGCCTTGCCTTTGCGGTCTCAAATCTCCGTGCCCCAGCGCCGCGGAGCGGCGTTTGAGATTGATTCTGGCCGAGGTTGCAGATGGCCCAGTTGAACAGGGACAAGCAGGAGATCTGCCGCAAAAAAAAGCGCCGTGGACGCATAAAAAACGGGGGCGGACTGCAAGCTGAAAAATGCAAACCGGCGCAGCAGCGCACGCAATCCAAAAGCTCGCGCACTCTCCGTGGACCGCATCGCAGCGGCGGCCCCCCTTTGAGATTTTGTGCCCTTTGTGCTCTTTCGTGGCCATTCCCTTTTCCCTCCGTGAGTCCCAGCGGGATTCCGCAACCAAGCCCGGGGTTGGCGCGCAGCGCCTGCCCCGAATAAGGATCCAATAAGCCAGCATTTGGTCTTCAGCCCTTGGCCTTTGCCTGGCGCTCTTTGTCCCCCTTGCCAATACAGTCCTAAATGGTAAGCTAACCATATGCACTATAACACGGTTGAAGTTGAGCTGGACCACGGCCGAGTCCGGCCGCACGGGGACGTGAAGCTCCCGGTCAAGGCCCGCGCCCTGCTGACCATCCTGGAGCCGGACAACAGCCTGCCGGCACGCGAAACGCCATCAGGTTCGGGCATGCGCCGGTTCCTCACCAGCCGCGATTTCCCGCTTACTTCGGAACAGTTCCGCGCCAGCATGGAAGCGGACGTTTTCGAGCAATGAGCCTCTCCGACATTCCCACCGGCGCCAGCGTAATTGTGGATGCCAATGTTCTCATTTACGCCAGGCGCGGGATGTCCAGCCAGTGCAGCCTCCTCCTGAAACGTTGTGCAAAGCGGGAAATCAACGGTGCGCTGGCCACCGTTACCATTGTGGAGTTCTGCCATCGCCGTATGATGCAGGAGGCGCAAGCCATGGGTTTGACAGGCTCGAACCCCGCCCAATCCCTGAGCCAGCAGCCCGGGTTGGTTCGCCAATTGACTCAATACGCACGGGATTTTGAAGACCTGCTGGCCGGCGAATTCACAATTCTGGCGATTTTTCCCAGGCAATCCAGCTCCAGCGCCAGCACGGCCTGCTCACCAATGACGCTCTTTTCCTGGCGGCAGGAATGCGGGCTGGCATCAATATTCTCGTCACCGCCGATCCGCAATTCGACGTAGTCCCAGGAATCACCGTCTACAAACCGGACGACCTGTAACGCAGCCATTTGCGCCCAACCTAAAGGAATTGCAAAAGCCTCGTTAATGCGCGCTGGCCAACCAGTAATGCCAGCACCTCCATCCAAAACTCCAACGGGATTTCGCCTCCAAGCCCAGGATTTCGAAGAAGGCGCACCATCCGTTGAGCCACCCTGGTTAAATGCGAACCCAATCATAGCAACCTCAGCAGATTTGAGCCGAGATCCCAAACCATCCGTCTGACATACTTTCCCACGCAGGCACGCACCCAGGGCCGCAACCCCGTGGGGACTCTTCGCGGAGGAGGTGAAGACCAATCCGGACGATGGAAAAGAATGGACGTATCCCATAACCCGATTCCAGTCCGAAGGACGGCAGATCACTAGCCCGGCATTAAAATGCCGGGCTGCAACCTATCGCCCTGCGGACTGGGAACCGGAATGCCGGTGATCGCCAGTTCGCGGCGCCCTCTCCAAGGCGGAGCTTTGCCGCAGGAGGGTGGATCCAGCTCTGCGCTCTGCACTTTTCCTCAATGGAGTCCACCCAGTCCACTGAAGATTGGCCTCCGTCATCCATTTGCGCCATATTCACCCTGGCGGATGTGAATCCGCTCCGCGGCAATGTCCGCGCAGGCTGCATCAGGAAAAAACAATCATATGGGACCCGCCCTCCGCCCTCTGCCCTCTGCCCTCCGTTTCGGGAAGGCCCACCATTTTCCGCACCGTTCCACCTGTTTCCACATCCGGGCATTTTGCCCTGCTTCCCCAGCGGTTGCCGCCGGATTCTTTCCAGCTCCCCAGGCACGCTTTAGCACGCTTTTTCAGGGGGTGGAGGGGAGTGCGGAGTGAATGGGTGTTCATCGGCCGCCGCGGATTCCCGACTTGCTGAAGGCAGGGCCCTCCCGGCGCCGGGCGGTAAACCAGTGGCGCCAGCGCGTTCCATACAGCCGGAAGCCATGGCTTTGCCGCTTGACGGTGGGTGCTGGCGCACTTAGCCTGCGTCGAAATTTGACCATTATGAAACTGCCTGTCAGGTCGGGAATAATTGGCGATGGCTGGAAGCGCGTTTCCGGGCGCATCGCATGCTCGGCCATGGTGTTGCTGGCTGTGGCCGGCGCCGTGGCGCAAACCCCGCCCCCCCTCCGGGAGGCGCTGAAGAAATTGCCCTATCAGATCGCCTGCGAAAGTTACGCGGACGGCAACTGGGAAATCTTCGTGATGAACGCCGATGGGTCCAATCCCGTGAACCTGACCCAAACCCCGGGGGTCCACGAGCATTATCCCCAGGTGTCGCCGGACGGCCGGTCGATCTGCTACTCGGTGGATCAAGGGGCGGGGCGGGAAACGGTCCGCAGCCTGTGGGTGATGGATCTCGAGGGGAAGAACCGGCGGAAACTGGCGGACCACGCGCGCGAGCCATTTTGGGCGCCGGATGGAAAGACGATCGGCTTCCTGCCGCAGGAATATCCCAAGTTCAACGTGGTGGATTATTACACCAAAGGCATGAGCTTCTGCCACCTGGACACCGGGCGGATCGAGGAACATCCGAACAGCGCCAAGCTGCATCACCTGTACAACCCGGGGTTTGCCCCGAACGGCAAATGGATCGTGGCCACGGTGCATGCCGGCATGGGCTTCGGCCACGCGATCCTGCTGATCGAGGCCCGGGGCAGCCGGATCCTGAACCTGAACATCCCCGGCTGCCGCCCGTGCCTGAGCCCGGATGGCAAACAAATCGCCTGGGGCGCGGGGGATTTCGAGATCGCCACCGCCCCGATCAGCCTGGACGCGGAGACGCCGGCGGTGGGGAAATGGAACCTGCGGGTGCTGGAGAAGAAGCTCAAGATCTACCATGTGGATTGGTCGCCGGACAGCCGCTTCCTGAGCCTCAGCCGGGGGCCGGACGGCGAGGGGGATCCCAGCCACGCGGGCACATTCCACGGCGCCTGCGAGATGGTGGGGATCTATGCGCCCGGCTGGAACCTCATCGCGGTGTCCGCGGAGCGCCAGGGGGCGCTGAACCTGGAGCAGGCCACCGAGGCGGATTACGCCACCTTGACCACCAACGGACTCAGCAACAAGGAATCAGCGTGGTTCTGGCCGCGCCGGGGAGCCCGGGAGTAGGCCATGAGGGGAAAAATCCATGGCCTGTGGCTGGCGGGCGCGGTGGCGCTGCTGCCGGGCTGCGGGCAGCCGGGGAGCGGCACGCCGCCCGCCGAGCCGCCCGGCCGTCCGTCCGCCGCCGGCGGCGCCCGGGAGGTTGCCACCAAATCCGGCGTGGCCATGATCCTCGTGCCCGGCGGGGAATTCCTGATGGGCAATGCCCGGGGCAACCCGGATGAGGCCCCGGCGCACAAGGTCAAAATCAGCGCCTTCCTCATGGACCAATACGAGGTCACCCAGGATCTCTTCGCCAAGGCGCAGCTGCCCAATCCCTCCCACTGGGGCGACCAGGCCAAAAAACCGGTGGAGCGGGTGCGCTGGCGCGACGCCAAGCAATACTGCAACGAGCGGTCCCTGCTCGAGGGGCTCAAGCCCTGCTACGACGAAAAGACCGCCGACTGGGCCTGCAATTATGCCGCCAGCGGCTACCGCCTGCCCACCGAGGCGGAGTGGGAATACGCCTGCCGGGCGGGCACGGACGGCCCCTACGATTTCGGCCCGGCGGCCAGGCTCAAGCAACATGGCTGGTTCGCAGAAAACGCGGACGAAAAGACCCACCTGGCCGGCCAGAAAAAGCCGAATGCCTGGGGGTTCCACGACCTGTATGGCAACGTGGCCGAATGGTGCGAGGACGTTTACAGCCCCACCTATTACGCCGAAAGCCCCGCGGCCGATCCCACCGGCCCGCCGGGCCAGGGCAGGGATGTCAAGCGCGTGATGCGCGGCGGCTCGTGGAAAGCCAGCGCCGACATGTGCCGCGCCACCTACCGCCAGGGCGAGCGCACCGGCGACACGGACGCCTGTTTTTATACCGACTACTGCGGCTTCCGGTGCGTCCGCCGGCCCGCCCCGGAGGAAATGGAGGCCTTGAAATCCGCCGGCCGGTGACGCCGCCCCGCCCACGCCCCGAGGTTAGACCGCTATGCTGTTCCATACCTGGCCCTTCCTGGTTTTCATCCTGATCGTGCTGCCGGTGTTTTACGCCCTGCGCAAAACCCGGCTCTGGATTCCGTGGCTGATGGCCGCCTCCTATTTCTTCTATGGCTGGTGGAATCCTTACTACCTGCTGCTGGTGGTGTATTCCACCGCGCTGGATTACTCCCTGGTGACCCTCATGGACCACTGCCCGCGCACGGGCCGGAAAGTGGATCTCCGCGCCCGCCTCACGCGGCTGCGTTTCGATGACAACGTCCTCCTGGCCGCGTTCCTGGTGTCCGCCCTGGCCACGCTGGGCAGCGCGCTCACCGGCGTGTTCGGCCCCGCCACCCTGCGCCCCACCATGGCCATCCTGGGCCTGATTTTCCTGCTGATGGCCGTGGGCGCCTGGTGGAGCAGCCGCCGGATCTGGCTGGTGATCAGCCTGTTCAACAACCTCGCCCTGCTCCTGTTTTTCAAATACGCCCGGTTCGCCGCGGAAAACCTCACCGCCGTGTTCGCCTGGTGCCACCTGCCGGTCCGGTTCCCTGACCCGGCCACCCTGATGCCCTTCGGCGCCGAGTATTTGCTGCCGGTGGGGATTTCGTTTTTCACCTTCCAATCCCTGAGCTACACCATCGATTTCTACCTGGGCAAGGTGCAGCGGGAGCGCAATTTCCTGCGTTTTGCCACCTTTGTCTGCTTCTTTCCCCAGCTGATGGCGGGCCCCATCGAGCGCGCCCGGCACCTGCTCCCCCAGTTCCAGCAATTCCCCCCCTTCCGCTGGCAGAACATCACCGACGGCCTGTCGCTCTTCCTGGTGGGCCTGTTCAAAAAGCTGGCGCTGGCCAATTACCTCCCCTTTTACGTGGAGCGGGTGTATGACCGGCCCCAGGCCTTCGGCGGGCCCGCCCTCATGGCGGCCACGTTCGCCTTTGCCTGGCAGATCTTTTTCGATTTCAGCGGCTATACGGACATGGCCCGCGGGCTGGCGCGCCTCATGGGCTTCAACCTCATCCTCAATTTCAACAACCCCTACCTGAGCACCGGCATCGGCGAATTCTGAACCCGCTGGCACATCAGCCTCTCCTCCTGGTTCCGCGACTACGTTTACATCCCGCTCGGCGGCAACCGCCAGGGCGCCGCCAGGATGTATGGCAACCTGTTCATCACCTTTTTCATCTCCGGCATCTGGCATGGGGCGGCCTGGACCTTCGTCATCTGGGGCACGCTCCACGCGCTGGGCGTCATGCTCACCCGCGAGCTGGAGCGCTCCGCTTTTTACCGGGACCGGGTGCCCAAGCTGGCCAAGCAGCTGGGGGTTTTCGCCTTTGTCTGCTTCAGCTGGATCTTCTTCCGGGCCAACTCGCTCACCGACGCGCTGTATATCACCACGCACCTGTTCTCGGCGCCCTGGCGGGATCCGCAGATCCCCCTCCTGATGCTCCTGCTGGCCGCGGCCGTGTGGCTTTACCAGATGCTTTACGAATCCCGCTTCCGGTCGTTCCTGCAGGCGGCCCCGGTGCGGGTGGGCCTGGCCGTGTGCATGATCCTCTATATGTTCCTGTTCTCCTCCGGCGGCGGCGCCTTCATCTATTTCCAATTCTGATATGGCCACCGACCCCGCCCCCACTCCCCAGCCTGAGCCTCCCGCCCCCCCGGCGAAAGCCCCCGGCATACCGTTTGGCGTCAATGAGCTGCGCCTCAACGGCCGGCATTGGTGCGCCGTGCTGGGCCTTTTGGCCCTCGTGCTTTTTATCACGCCCCGCCTGTGGAAGCGCCTGGAGGCTTTCGACACCGCTCCGGATTACCGCCTGCCTTACAGTCTGAGCCAGGATTACTGGCTCTACGAGCGCCGCCTGGAGCGCGATCTCAGCCCCGGCCGGATCGTCCTCCTGGGCGATAGCGTGGTGTGGGGCGAATACGTCCTGCCGGACGGCACCCTGTCCCACTTCCTCAACCGCGATGCGGGCACTCCGGAGCGGTTTGTCAATGCCGGGGTCAACGGGCTGTTCCCGCTCGCCCTGGAAGGCCTGGCCACCTGGTATGGCGGCCCGCTGCGCCACCGGAAAATCCTGCTCCACTGCAACTTCCTGTGGATGACCAGCCCCAAGGTGGACCTGCAAACCGACAAGGAGGAGAAATTCAACCACGCCTCCCTGGTGCCGCAGTTTTATCCGCACATCCCCTGCTACAAGGCCGACGCCAGCACCCGGCTGGGCATCCAGGTGGAGCGTTCCCTCGGCTTCGTCTCCTGGATCAACCATCTGCAGCATGCCTGGTTTGGCGGCAAAAGCCTCCTGAACTGGACCCTCCAGGATAACGGCGGCGACCCGCCCCAATACCCGAATGCCTGGAAAAATCCGCTCGCCCAGGTGGCCTTCCGCGTCCCGGTGGCCCCTGCGGAGGATCCCCAGCGCGGCCCCCGCAGCCCCCGGCACAAGCCGTGGTTCCAAGGGAGCGGGCCGGCCCGGTTCGACTGGGTATCGCTGGAATCTTCCCTCCAGTGGCGCGCCTTCCAGCGGCTCGTCAAAACCCTCCGCGAGCGCGGCAACGAATGCCTGGTCGTGGTGGGGCCTTTCAACGAGCACCTGGTGGCCGCGGAATCCCGCCCCGGTTTCCAGCGCCTGCGGGATGGCATCACCCGGTGGCTGGCCGAAAACCAGGTCGCCTTCGCCGCCCCCGAGGCCCTGCCCAGCGAACTCTATGCCGACGCCAGCCACCCGCTGACCCAAGGCTACGAGCTGCTCGCCAAAAAACTGGCCCAAACCCCCGCTTTCCAAACCTGGCTGGCCCGACCCTGACCAATCCAGGCTGGTGAACCCACCGCGCGCAGCCGGGCAACCCCGGAGGGCCGATAAGAATACCGCGACCTCGCGGAACCCAAACGCTTGGTCCCATCCCCGGACGCCTTGGACCTTATGAGGTCATGGAACAATGCGTCTGCTGGCGCAGACCACTGGCTGAGCCTGAAGAAATGGCCCCCCTGACAAGGCAATGGATTTGGCACCACAAATGGGCAGAAACACAGGACCTGTCCAGAGCTTATAAACTTTCCGCATAAATCATAATTCGCTGTTATTCAGTGGTTTACCCATATTAATTTGAAGCGGACGGTAAAAGGGATTGCCAGTTGAGGTCACTTGGTGTCGGAAAGGCTTACACATTGAGGAATGGCTGTAATATGCTGGTAACAAGCACTTTATAACCATTTTAAGTGCCTGGTTAAAAAAACTGGAAAAAATCCTTACATTTGTTTATTAGGCTGTTAACCCATTCACTCTGCGTGACTTACAGCCATTACCCGGAGCGCCAAAGAGAACCGTGTCAGGTATCCTTACATAAAATCGGCCTGCTGCTTTTTGCGGATTTTCTATAACATACTCATTATAAATGACTTATATTATTGCCCGCGCGGCCTGGCACACTAAATGCTTAATCATGTTTCCTAATGTGCCCGCTAGACGGGATCTGAGTTAGAAGAAAATGAACTGAGCAATAAAACCGAGTTACCTATGAACAAAAAAACATGCATTATACTGGCAGCAGCCGCTCTCATTGCGGCAGTTGATAGCACCGCAACTGCGGCGAGCATTGAATTAACTGGAACCGTGCGTGATTTCTGGAAAACAGGAACTCTATCAGGCACAGTTCCTGGAGGAGGTGCTACTATGGTTGGGCATCCTGATTTTGAAGTTAACCCCTACGGTTCTGAAAAAGAAATAGTGCAATATGATTTAGGAGTTGATGGGAAGCCTGTCTATAATAACCCCTCCCTAAGCCTCACGACGCACGGTGAAGATGCTTTCAATCAATGGTATAATACTGTGGACGGGGTCAATCTCTCCACGGACCTCAAAATCACTTTGAATGAAACCACTCCGGGGTCTGGAATTTATTCCTATGTAAACAATAGTTTTTTCCCTATTGATGGCCAGTTGGGAGGAAACCAGGGAAATGACCACAATTTTCATTTCACCTATGAAATCCATAGTGATTTCACTTACCGCGGGGGTGAAACGTTTACGTTTACCGGTGACGACGATGTCTGGGTATTCATCAACGATAAACTCGCTTTGGATTTGGGTGGAATACATGGTGCGGAAACGGCAACGATCAATCTAAACTCATTGGGCCTTACGGCAGGCAATGATTATGCGTTTGATTTCTTTTTTGCTGAACGCCATACCGTGGCAAGCAACTTAAGAATCGATACTAGCATTAAAATTAACAATAATGTGCCTGATGGTGGTTCTACGCTCGCGCTGCTCGGTGGTGTAATCACTTTCCTGGGCGTTGTTCGCCGCAAATTTCAAAAGTAAGAGAAACCGGGTTTCCGTCATTATTCAAAGTGCACAACCTTAGGGTTGTGCATTTTTTTATGTACAACAGCCCAAAGTAGGAGCGGAAGTTCAAACGGAAGTCTTTCCCTCAACGGATGTATCCGCTCGCAGCACTTGACAGTGACGCTCAAGACTGCTTTCAGCAACCGCAGAGAGTGTTGCCGGTTCGTAGTTTCCAGCAATTTGGCCCCACAACCCAATTACCGCATTAGACAATCCGGTCGCCCATTCGTTAATCTCTTATAGGCAGAGAGTTAGACAGATGAGTTGCCAACAAACGGTCGCAGGATTGATCAGTTTTGGATCGGACTTTCGGAAATGTTTACAGTTTGATTAAGGTGCGTAAATATCTTGTAATTAGTATGTTGTGTAACACTTAAGCCACATACTGATAAAGTGACGGGGATCTTTACACAATGGTCAGATTCCATAAAGTGTTTATGCTGTGGGACTTAAAGGTTCTTTCTTTATGATCCAACAAAACATGTCGAATATCCTTACAAATTTCGGCCTGCGCAAATCGATTGATAAATATGCAAACCACTAAGCATTAGGCACTTGCACGTTATAGCGTCCCTTGTGGCACATTTAATGCTTTCAATCAATCAGAACGTGTAGATTATGAATATTAATAAATATATGAAAAACAATAAAGGAAAAATGATTCGAATATTAGCATCTGTCATTGCTTTTATATCGCTAGCTTTTACGCTAAAGGCAGATACTATACTTCCTCCAGGTTCTGAATGGGAGTACGCCTTTGGAGTTCAACCAGATACAACATGGACGACCACAACCGGAGGGTGGAATAAGGGTAACGCCCCCTTTGGCAATATGCCCATTGGAAATAATACATACGGTCCCGATTTTGGGTATAACACCCTCTGGCCTGAAAACGGTATACTTTCCGTCCGCACCACGATCGATCTTACTGGCTATGATCTTAGCACAATCCATTGGGATTTGGGTGTGGACAACGGTTTTATGCTGTATGTGAATGGCGTATTTGTCGCAGGTGACAATGCAGAAGGATATACCAAACGCTGGGAATATTCTGGTGGAATTCCAAGTGGTCTTCTGCCAGGTGATAACATCATCGCAGTCGCACTTGAGGATCACGGCGTGGCAACAGCTTTTGATATGCAAATTACGGGCGACCGTTACAACCATACTCCAGACTCTGGATCTACACTGTATTTACTCGGTGCAGCGATCACTTTTGCAGGGGCTTTGAAACGCAAGTTTTTAAAATAGCCTCTTTTTGGGTTTGTCATAAATTTTCAGAGCACACCGGTCCAAGGTGTGCTTTTTTATGTACACCGAACATGACCCAGACTTTATGCATTCCGTTTTGCGGTCTTCGGACCAAATTATCGATCTACGTAAGTCGCATTTTTGCTTTCCAAACCAACCGTAGGTAAATCCCTGATGGCGGCTGGTTTGTGGAGTAGAAAAATGCTCACCATTCCAAAAACATTTTCAAAAGTTAGTAATTGTCGCTAAACAAAAGAATCATCGCCGATGCGAATTCAAGCCGGCGGGAGTGGATCGGATGGGGTGGGTGGACCAAAAAAGTGCCCAAGCAAACTTTTTTTACTCCATTTCCGCATCCACCATTTCCTTCATAAGTTGTTGCGGCTGAAGGTGGTGCCAGGGGAGGGAATTGAACCCCCGACCAAGGGCTTATGAGTCCCCTGCTCTACCCCTGAGCTACCCTGGCAACCGGGCAGGAACGGCTCCTGCCACACATAGGGGAACCATGGTAACCAAGGCGGAATTCAAGGCAAGCATTTACTGAGGTTTTTTGAACCTGAAAACAAAAGTTGGGGCACTCTTCTGAACGCAAGATCCTGGGCCACAATGAGTTTCAACTAATGCGCAGGCCACCTGCCTGGCGATAACCCACACTCTCACAAATGGTTCTGTTTCAAGTGGCTATCCGGTTTTGCCAGGGAACCGCCTCCTGGGTGTTGATGTTGCTGGCGTGCTTGCGGGATCTTTTTGCGCAGGATATTTGGCGTCCGCCACTTTTGGCTCCGGGGAGTAAGGCATAAACAGCCTCACCCTGGCCCTAGCCCATTGAAAATCGCCCTGATTCCCGGCGGGAACAAGGCGCACTTATTGGAACCATCAACGGCCACCATTTTTGGAGTGACTGGCGGGTGGGGAGCAGGGAATGTCGGCGAAAAGGGGCAAAAAAGGGGAACAAACCAGTAGAGTAGAGAGGGGAGCAAAAGGAGTTGAACCGACCGCAGTTGTCAGTCTCCCTTGACATCCCCTCTCCCTCGTCGAACCGGACATGGAGATTTCCCCCATCCGGCTCTCGCCAGGATCGACTCTTCCAGAACGCATTCACAAGGCCTTCAGGCCCAGCCGCTGGAGATGAGCATATAGGCTGACGCCCTCTCTGGCACGCCAGCCCCGTTGACTACGACGATGCAAGTGCCGTCCCAGCCGAGAACGCACAAAATGATTGAGTTGGCGAAACGCCTTGCGCGGACAACCCAAGCTGAAATACTTGGACCAGCCTTGCAGGTGGCGATTCACCCGCCCAATCAATTCCGGGACCGGCGTAAAACACTGTTTTGGCCCGATCAAACCACGCAACGCTTCCCGTTCCCGGTCCATCGTTTTGCGCGACGGTTCCAGGTGCCAGTAGCATTGGGGGCGACCATATTGATCACGGTGCAGCCGAAAGGTATAGCCCAGAAAGTCCAGGCTTTGACTGGCTTCCCGCAAATCCAAAATCCGGGTTTTATCCCGATTGATTTGCAGGCCCAGCCAGCCCTCCAGCTTCCCTTCAATCCAGTTCCGCAACTTCGAACCGCAATACCGGGCCATGACCACGAAGTCGTCGGCATAGCGTACCAACTTCGCCTTTGCCCATTGCACCGGCCCATCCCCCCGTTGAAACAGGTGGTCGAACCAGTGCAGATAGACGTTGGCCAGCAGTGGGCTGAGAACACCCCCTTGCGGAGTGCCCCGGTCATTCCGCTGCACGGTCGGCGGCTTCCCGTCTTTCGACGGTTCCACCACCGGCGCGTTCAGCCATTGTCGGATCAGTCCCAGGACCGTGCCGTCCCCCACGCGCATCCGCACGCAAGCCAGAAGCTTATCGTGGGGAATGCTGTCGAAGTAGCCAGCCAGATCCGCGTCATACACCGCCGTTTGGCCTTCTTTCAGGTGCTGCTGAATGGCCCGCAGGGCGTCGTGCGCCGACCGTCCGGGCCGAAACCCGTAGGAACAATCTTCAAAGTCCGCTTCAAAGATCGGTTCCAAGATCAACAACACTGCCGCTTGCACCACCCGGTCCCGCACCGTCGGGATGCCCCCAACAAACCGCACTGCGCTCCCACCAGGCTTTGGGATTGGCAACGGTAACCCATCCGTTTCACCCTTTGGCGGGCAAACGCTTCCTGGTGCTCAAAACCAAAAAATCCGCAAGCCGCGAAATTCTCTCGCTCTTCGACGAAAAAACGGGGGTCTTCGGATTGCCTCGGGAATGGACCGACCTGGCACAACCCTCTTGCAACACCTTGTTGGAACCGGCTCCCATTCTGGACGCGCGTTGCCTGCTCCAGTTGAGCCATCTGGTTCAAATCCTGAAAAAGGGGGGTTGACCATGCCAAATAACGCGATATATTCGGACCAGTTATTAGACTGGTCTGTTTATGGACGACTCCAACGCTATCCTGCTTCGCAACCGCCAAGCCCTGGCCAAAGAGCTGGCCGCGCTCGAACCACTCGTTCTTCGCGGTTCCCTGATCGAGCGCTACAAACGCTGCGGCAGCCCTGGCTGCAAATGCCACCAAGGCAAGGGGCACGGGCCCAAGTATTATCTTTCGGTCAGCCGGGCTGGCGGCCGGCCTCAAATGGATTACGTGCCGGAGGAATTTCGCCAGCAAACGTTGGAATATTTGCACAACTTCCACAAGGCGCGCCAATTGCTCGAAGCCATCTGCGAAATCAATCGCGAACTGTTAAAGCGCCGAGTCACCTTTTAAACATCCACGCTCATGGAGTGTTTGTCCGTAACCCCTATCGATCTGAACTCGCTGGGGGTGATTGTCGCCAATTTTTTGCAGGGCTGGCTGCAAGCTGGCTCTGCTCTCGAAAACCCCCATCAACAAACTTGCCATGAGCTCCAAAATCCAACCCCATCACCGCCAGAAAATGGCTTATATTTACCTGCGCCAATCGACGATGGCGCAAGTCCTCCACCACCAGGAAAGCACCCAGCGCCAGTATGCCTTGAAGGACAGAGCTCTGGAACTGGGCTGGCCGCCCGACCAGATCCGGGTGCTGGATGCCGACCTAGGAATCTCGGGAACTCAAGCGAACAACCGGCAGGACTTCAAGACCCTGGTGGCGGAGGTCTCGCTGGAAAAAGTGGGGGCCATCTTCGCTCTGGAGGTTTCGCGGCTCGCGCGCTCCTGCAGCGATTGGCACCGTCTGCTGGAAATTTGCTCGTTGACAGGCACTCTGATTATCGACGCCGACGGTTGCTACGACCCTTCCGATATCAACGATCAAATGCTTCTGGGACTCAAAGGAACGATGTCCCAGGCCGAGTTGCACTGCATGCGCGCGCGCCTCCTTGGGGGCAAACGCAACAAAGCCCAGCGGGGAGACCTGCGTTTTCCGCTGCCAGTGGGCTATGTTTTTGGTGATGATCCCGGCAGTATTTTATTCGATCCAGATGCAGAGGTGCAAAGCGCGGTGCGTTTGGTTTTCACTTTATTCGAACAAACAGGCACCGGCTACGGCGTGGTTCGCCACTTTCATAAGCATCATTTGAGTTTTCCCAAGCGCGCCTATGGCGGCGTTTGGGCTGGCAAGATCCGCTGGAGTCCGCTCAGTCATTCTCGTGTGCTGGGGGTGTTGAGCAATCCGAGTTATGCAGGCGCTTATGTTTATGGACGCTACCAAGGAGTCAAATCCTTATCGATGGAGGGGCAAATCCAGGTCAAAGTCCAAAAAAAACAGATCGACTCCTGGTCTGTCTTGATCCAGGAGCACCATCCCGGTTATATCGACTGGGAGCGGTTTTTGGAGAACCAACGATTGATCGAGCAAAACCAGACCAACCTGCCAGACAACGTGACCGGCGGTGTTGCGCGCGAAGGCCGGGCTTTACTGCAAGGGCTGCTTTTGTGCTCGCATTGCGGACGACGGCTCAGCCCCCGTTACATGAACAACGGCGGCATCCATCCGTGGTACGAATGCACCCGCCGTCAGCAAGACGCGAGTTATTTGCCTGAATGCGCCCGAATCCAGGCCGATTTAATCGACCAGGTGGTGGTCAACCGGGTGATGGAGATCCTCCAGCCCGAACAAATAGAAATTGCTCTGCGCGCACTCAAAGAACTGGAACATCGCAGCCAGACCGTCGATCAACAATGGCGCATGCGCCTGGAAAGGCTGGAATACCAGGCTCAACTGGCGCAGAGACGTTACGAAGAGGTCGACCCATCCAACCGACTGGTGGCTTCCACCTTGGAGCGGCGATGGAATGACGCACTGCAGGAACTTCAAAAGACTCAGGCGGAATTTGAGCGTTTCCGACAAGAACAGGGCTTGGAGTTGACTGCCGCACAGAAACGATATGTCCAAGCGTTGGCCCAAGACTTGCCCAGCCTTTGGAAAAGCCCAACCACTTCCAGCCAGGATCGCAAACGCATGCTGCGGCTCTTAATTAAGGACATCACCGTCGAAAAGCGCCGCCTAGAACGTAAAGCCGTTTTACACCTTCGCTGGCAAGGAGGCGCACTGGAAAATCTCACCATCGAACTTCCAAAACCCGCACCGGACAAAGTTCGTTACCCGGCGCCCATCGTAGAGCGGATTCGATCTTTGGCCGTGTCGATGAGCGATCCTCAGATCGCGGCCATGCTCAATCAAGAGGGTTTGGTGAGCGCCAAAGGCAAATCGTTCACCCTGAGCATGATTAAATGGATCCGATACCGGCACTCCATTGCGACTCCCTCCCTTAAACGCAATGACGAAATCACGGTCGGGGAAGTCACCCGTCGGCTGGGCGTCAGCCTGTGGATGGTTTATTACTGGATTGAAAGAGGCCATCTTCCAGCCCGCCGCCTTGGAGATGGCTATCCCTATTGGATCTCTCTTACCCCGGAAAAGGAGGAAGAATTACGCCGCTGGGTCGTTAACTCAAAGCACATTCCCTCGCAACAAACCCAAAACTCATCTGTATCAAATGCATTATGAAATCACCGTCGGGATGCCCAACGGTCGCCTCTTCCCGTTGGCCTTCGGGATGTAGACCCGCCGCACCGGTTGGGCACGATAGGTCCTTTCCCTCAGGCTCCGCTCGATCTCGGACAGAAACCCCGCTTCGCTTTCCGGCGTCGCGGTAATCTGTTCGATGCTCACTCCATCCACCCCCGGCGCCCCTTGGTTCCGCCGCACCGCGGCCCACGCCGCCTGGACGACATCCCCCCGGCACACCAAAGCGTAGAGACTGTAGAAGCGATACCGCTTCTGTTGTTTGGCTTTCCAGCCCAGCTTCTGTCTCAGTTCCTGGAGGCTCGGCGGCAAAATTGCTTCCCGAAAAGAAACTTCTTCCACCACCTCTTCTGTCGTAGGAATGCATTTCATCCCAATCAGCTCCTGGTCCCTCCGACTCCGCTTGACCCTGGCCAGGGCTCCTTGGCTCCCCACCGGCTTAACCGGTGGATCGACGCTACTATGAGCCCATCCGACACCCCATGCCGTCCCGGAATCGTTATGGATTCCGATCCCAGGTGGCCGCCGCTCGGCACAACACGGGGTCTCCCAAGTTCCCAGTGATTCTTTCCGCGCGCGCTGTCTCCTTTCACCCCGGGGAGTCCGGCGGATGCTCGCGATCGAGGCTTCCCCTCCGGTGCGGGCTTCATCTTTTCCGGCAGTCTGGCCACTCCCATGTTAGTGTAACGAGGCCGAACCGAGTTCGCGGGACGCTACGGCTCGCGCGTTGACTTTCCCCAGCTTCAACGGGCAGGATTGCTCCCACCCGCTTAAGGGTCGGCTACATGACTTTCGATCTTTTATCATGATGAACACCTTTCAGTTCACGAGAACCACCAAACTTGCTTGGCGCTTTCCCGAATACACAGAAAAGGGAAAACTTAAACCGTGGGGGGTAACAATTTGAGAAACGCAAATGATTTTAACCAGCCGGTGGACAGCCGCCAGCAACCGGCCGGAATCCAAAGCGGCGCCGCGGCGCCGCAATCCAAAAGCTCGCGCACCCTCCGTGGCCTGCATCACATCCAGCGCGTTTAGATCTGCGCCAGGTTTTGTAGGGCGCCGGTTGGTGGCGCTTTCCAGGTTGGAATTGCCTGCGGCCGGGACGTCACTTCCTGGTAGAGGGACGCGCAGGTTCCCAACCTCCCCCATTCCGGTTCCAAAACGTGGGAAGGCTCGGAGGCCAACTACAGGCTGGTTTTCCACGGACCACCCTGACCCTCTCTTCCAGGAGTGGGAAGACGCTTTGGGATGCAAGCTCATGGCGGAGGCAAAGCGCGAACCTACCCGCACCGCCCACCGTGAATCCCCTCGCCCCGCTGGCCATGGAAAAGGTTCGGCGCCGGATTCCAAGCCCTTTTCCATGGCACTCCGAAGTGGCGGGCGGAAGAACCGCCCAGCATCACTCCACCATGAGGATGGAGTGGATGGCCAGCGTGGGGAGGGTGAACCAAGCCCGGCCGTCGCGGTATTCAAAGGACATTGCCTGACCCTCCGGCTGCAGGGTGATGCGCGCCGGTTTGGCGGGCAGGCGCACACTGAGGGCCAGCGGCCCAACCGGGGGCACGGAATCGTGGATGGGCGAGGTGACGTCGGCATGGGGGCCGGCGGTGTTGACGAGGTTGATGGCCAGGCGCCCGCCCAGGCGGTTCACCGACACATCGACCAGGGAGGAACCTTTGACCTCCACCATCGGCTCGGGGAAAACCTGGCGCACCAGGCCGTTCAAGAAGGAGCGGGCGGCGGCGGGGCGGCCGGCCAGGTAACCCCGGCTGAAATCGAAGTAGGTGGCGGCCAGCCAGCCTTTGCCGAGCCGGGTGACGGAGGCGGCCGGCTGGGACTGGGAAGCGGCATCGTTCGCGGCGTGGAGCGTGCCAAAAGGCTTGGCCTGGGCGTCCAATTGGGCAGCCTGGCTATGGCCGTTGAACGGAATGAGAGCGCCCCCGTGGGCCAGGAAGCGGGCGCCGGATTGGGGCTTCCCGGACAGGGTGGCGCCCAGCTGCGGGGCGAACATCGCCGCCGGGCCGGGGCCGAGCAGCAGCAGGCCACCCCCGGCCTCCACATAGGCCAGGAGTTCGCGCATGAAGGCCGGGTCCAGGTAGTCGCACTCGGGAACGACGATCAAGGGATACTGATCCATGCGGCCGGCCAGGTGATGCTCACCCACCACTTCCACGGACTCCTGGCTTTCCAGCATCGCCTGGAGGGTGCCGTTGAGGGGGGATAAATCGCGGCTGAACAATCCGTTGATGGCGCGGTAATGATCGGCCGTGGAGTAGAGCAGGGCCACCTGCGGCACGGGCATGGCCCGGTGGCACCAGGCCTGCCGGGCGCGGCAGAATATCCCCACCTCCGCCATGATGGGCATCAGCTCCTCCCGCACGGAGCCGTCGCGGCGCTGGCTGAAATAGGCCTGGAAGCCCCCGCCCTGGGCCAGGACCGCGGCGGCCTCGCGCTGCAGCTGGGGCACGGATTTCTGGCGGGAGCCGTCCTTGCCCGGCCGGGTGGTGAAGCTCCAGGCCATGAGATCCCACGGCTTGCCCTGGCGAGGCAGGTAGCGGGCGGAAAGGCGGGCGGAATTGACGCTGTCCTCGGGGGAATAATCGCCTGAAATCCAATCCACCGGCGCGCAGACCGGCTCGGGCATGTGGTCGGTGAAGGCCCAGTTGCTGCAGAGCTGCAGGGCGGGGTGGGTTTGCTTCACCTGCCGGAGATAATGGTTGAGGTATTTGCGGAAGGCATCGCGGTGGAATTGGAGGAATTCATACCAATGCGGGTCGCCCGGCTTGCGGGGCACGTCCTGGAGGCCGGTGGCCTGGCGGAAGGCGGCGAGGGCGGCGGCACTGTAGTCCGGCACGGAGGCCCAGCATTCGCCGTCCACCCAGGCGCCGTCCACCCCGTAGTCCCCGGCCAGCTCGCGCAGCTGGGGGATCAGCAATTGCTCCGCGTAGGGGCCGAAAAACGAGGTGGCATTGGGGTTCGGCTTGCCATCGGCATTCACGACCGCCCAATCGGGGTGGCGGCGGATCGCCTCGGAATCCCACACGCCGGAATAGTGCATGAAGAGCCCCACGCCGCGCTCGGCCGTCACCTGGCGCCAGAGGCGCAGGGGATCGCCCACAAAGCCGGGCGCCTGGTTGCCCGCCCGGGTGGGATAGCTCGAGAGGCCGGGATGGCCCTTGCAGTCGATCTGGATGTAGTCCGGCTGCACGAGGCTGAGGATGTTTTCGATCATGGCGCGCGTGGTGTTTTTGCCGATCTCGGTGCAATCAGTCCCGGCGTGGAAGTCAAAGTGGATGCCGAGGAAGCTCTCCGCGCGGGACAGGCGCTTGGGCTGGGCGGCGGCGGCGGATGGACTCAGCGCGGCTTTGATGTCCTTGGCTTGGGCGACCTGCGCCTCGGGCAAGGAACCGATCGGCCCCTCGGCGGGATTCCAGTTGGGGCCCATGTCGATGGTGGCGACGCCCTCTTTGGCGGCCACGGCGGCCACCCATTTGGCCCAGCGGTCCGCGGGGTAGCGCGTGTCGCGCCGGGACCAGTTGGAGCCGAGGTAAGTCAGGGCATGCCATTGGGAGCCTTCCACCCAGCGGGCGGCGGGGAGGAAATTGAACGGCTCATTCAGCTCGCCGGCGGTGTAATCCTCGGCCTGGGTGTGCCGCACGAGCTTCACGCCCGGGTTGAAGGACACAATGGCCTTGGGGTTGCCGTGCTTCACCGCCCGGGCATAGATGGTGGCGATCTCCTCGTTGAACCGGACGTGGTCGTAGCCGCCGTCGAACCACCAGCCGCAGACCTTATCCCCGTAGCGGTCGGACCATTCCTGGATCACCGCGCCCCATTTTTTGGCGAAGGCGGTGTCGATGGGCTGATCCTGGGGGCCTTCGCGCAGGCCGAAACCCCTTTGCGCGCGGGCGTCGGAGTTGGGCGTCTGGCAGGGGAGGTACAGCATCAGCCGGATGCCCTTGGGCTGGAGGGCCTCGTAGAGCGCCAGGGGCAGATCCCGGGCGGCGCAGCGTTCGCCGGGCGCGTAACCGGCATATTTTTCGTAGGTGGCATTCGGCGCGTTGAAATAGCCTGAATTCTGGCCCAGGGTGAGCACAAAATACCTGGCCCCGATGGCTTCCAGCTGCCCGGCCAGCGCGGCGGTGTCGAATTTCCCGACCGCGGCCAGCCCCTGGTCATCACCCGGCAGGAAATGCATGAAGACGCCGAACCGGGCATCCTTGAACCAGCCGGTGTTGGGGTTGAAGGAATCAGCGTGGCTGCGGCTCCCGGCCAGCGCCAGGCAAAAGGCGGCGGCCAGGGTGATGGTTTTTATGTTCATGGTCGGTTCTCTCGTTTATTGGTGCGTGAATTAGAGCAGATGGGCACCGGCGGGCAACATCTTTCGGAGGTTCTTCCGGATTCCATCCACGGGGGCCGGATGGTCAATATTTGGGGGCGAGCGCTTCGAGCGCCAGCGCCAGCTTGGTGAGGTAATATAGATCCGCCTGGCAAAAGGGCAGATCCACCCGCCGGCTGAGTTCGGCGGCCGGCGCCTTCCGCAGCCAGGCCAACACCTTGAAAGCGCCGCCGGCGAAACCGGGGGGATCGACAAAATTTTCCCCGTAATGGACCTGGCGTTCCTCCCCCACCAAGGCCCAGGTGGGGCAGAGCGCCTCGAAAGCGCCCCATACGGCCTCCACCGCGGCGGGCGCCCCGGCCAGCACCAGGCGGGCGATTTCCGGGGTGAGATCCTGGAACAAGGCCAGCTGGTGCCGGTGTGGGGCCACGGCGAGGAAGATGCCATCGCCGTGGCCGATGAATGGATCCAGCTCGGCGGAGGAGTGGAAGGACTGCAGCGTGCCGCGTTCGGCGGCCCGCTGCCACCAGGCGATCAACGCCGCGGAGGTTTCCCCCGCCAGGGTTTTGGCCGGGGCCGCGGCGGCGGGGTCATTAACCAGGCTGGCGGCCTCAATGAAAGCCTGCAGCGCGGCCAGGTAAAGGTTGGCATAAGGATCCCCCTTGGCCGGATCGAGCCGCCAGCCGGTGCGGGTGAAATCGTGGAAGGCCGCCTGGAGGCCGGGCCAGCCATCCCGCACCCAGCCAGGCTCCCGGCAGCGCCGGGCCGCCAGCACGGCGCCGGCCAGGTTGCCAAACGGGTGCGGCAGGCGGCCGCTGCCCAGGCGCGCGCAATAATCCAGCGGCACGGCGAACCACTCGCGCCGCTCCCCTTCCCGGAGGGATGGCCAGGCGGCGGCGCTGCAAGGGGGATGCGCCCGCCATTCCTCGCGGAGGGCTGATTTGACCCGGTCCTGGAGTTCCGCCGGCAGGTGCGGGAAGGCCCAGGCGAGGGCCTCGAACCACTCCCCGCTGCGGTCAAAGCTGAAGCAGCGGCCAGCCAGGCCGGGATCGGTGAACAGCGGCGCCCAGCGCCGGGAAAGCACGGCTTCAACCGTGGCCTCCAGCTGCCGGATCAATTCCCGGCGCCCCGGCCCCATGGGGATGGCGGCCTGGCCGGCCGAATCCGGTTTGGCCACCGGTTCCGGCTTCGGCGCCGGCCCGGCCGCCGGGCCGCCGGTTTCCAGGCACAAGAGGCGGCTGCCGGTGAGCCAATAGATCCGGCGGCCCGCCACCGCCACGCCGCCCCGGCCCGGCCCGTGCCACTCGTTGCGCGCCCAGGGTGGATTCCGGAAACCGCCGTAACTGTCGCGCTCGCCCCAGATTGGAAAAAGATCGCCGCCGTCCAGGCGGAAGCCGCTCAAGGTGCCTTGATGCACCGCCAGCACCGTCCGGCCCGCGACTAAAAAATTCTGGCTTTCGTCCGCCGTGCCCCAAAAACAGTTCCAGGGCGGTTGCTGGCCCCGCTGATGGAACAGCGGGGTGACGCAGTTTTCGGCGGGGTCCAGCAGGCCCAGCGCGACCAGGGGCGCCACGCCGAGGCTCCAGTTGCCATAGGCGCTGCGGTGAAAAACCAGGAGGCGGCCATCCGCAGCCAAGGCAGGCGGGGCGCCCACTCCCTGGCAGCCGGCGGCCCACAGCACCGGGGCGGGGGCGGCTTCGGCGCCGGTGGCGGCATCCAGCACGAAAAAGCTGCGCGCGGCGGGGTCGGCCCGCAGATATTCCGCCACGGCCTCCTGCTCCTTTTGCCACAAGGCGGGAGTGCCGTGCGCCGCCCCGCTTTTGACCCAGGCCTCCACCTTTTGCCAGGCGCTGTCATCCACCCCGGCGTTCCGGCAGAGCAGGGTGCGGTCGCGGCCGAGGCGCTGAGCCATGTTGAGCAGGGGGTTGGTGCGCACCACCACCCGGGTGCGCCCGCCACGGGAGACCACCACCGGGTAGTAATCGCGCGCGGTTTGGCCCGCCAGCGGCGGGGAGGTCCAGACCGGGGTGCCGTCCCCGGCGCGCAGGCAGCGCACCCGCATATCCTCCGCCGCCACGAAGACCAAGCCCTCCGCCACGGCGGCGGTTTGGCGCAGGGGCGCCCCCAGGTTTTGCCACCACAGGAGCTTCCCATCGCGGGCGGAAACAGCCAGGAAATCGCCCCGCCGGTGGCCGATGAAGACGGCTTCCCCCGCGGCCACGGGCGCGGCCGAAAAGCCCCCGGGGCCGGTTTCGAGGCGCCATTTGATCCGCCCCGTGGACGCCTCCAACCCGTAAAGGAAGCCATCCGTGCCCGCGGCGATCACCACCCCCTGGGCCACCGCCGGCGAATGCAGGAAGGCGCCCTCGATCCGGAAACGCCACTCCGCCTCCCCGGTATCCGCGCGCAGCGCATGGAGGCCGCCGGCGTGCGTGGCCACAAACACCCGGCCCCCGGCGAGGATCGGCTCCATGGCCGTGCCCAGGCGCTCGCCCGTGAATTCGCGCGCCCAGGCCAGGCGATAGGGCGGCTGGATCTCCTCCTCGACGAATCCCGTGTGGCGGGCTTCCCCGCGCAGCATCGGCCAATCCGCCGCCGCCGCGGCCAGGGCAAAGAGCCAAACCGAGCAGAACAAGAGCCGGGCCAGCGGGGCCAGCCAGCCCGCGGGCGGTATTTTGCGCCTCCGGAATCCGCGATGCGTGTGCATGCCGCTGATTACAGCCGGATTCCGGCGTCCCGACAAGCAGATTGGCCGCCGGCTTCAGGAATCGCTGGAAGCTTGGAGAGCGGCTTGCCAGGAACGGCGCCAGCCGCTAAGGTATGCCCCGGTTAGCCAAGCATTTTGAGTTATGGGGATGATTATGAAAAAGAATGTGAAGCGGAATTTGCTGGACCTGGCCCTGGTGGTGCTCGCGGGCATGGCCGCCGCCGCCGCGGCGGAGCCGGGCGAAACGGTGGTCCGCACCCTGCGGGAAACCGCGCTGCGGGGCGTGGACGAGATCGTGTTCGCCGTGCGGCCGGTGATCCCCGAGCATTGGTATGCCAACTTCGGGTATTATGCGGCCAAGGTGGGGAAACCGTATTTCGCCACGGAAAAGCTGTATCTCGAGGGGGCCCGGCTGTGCCGGCTGGACTTGAACACCGGTCAGGCCACCACCATCCTGGCCGACGCCAAAGGAGGCCTCCGGGATCCGCAGGTCCGCTACGACGGGAAAAGGGTTTTGTTTTCCTACCGGCGGGGCGGCACGGAGAATTACCTGCTTTACGAGTGCAACCTGGATGGCTCGGATCTGCGGCAGATCACCAGCGGGGAGCACGACGACTTCGAGCCGAGCTACCTGCCGGATGGGGGGATCGTATTCGTCTCGAGCCGGTGCAACCGCTGGGTGAACTGCTGGGTGTCGCAGGTGGCCGTGCTCTACCGCTGCGAGGCGGATGGCAGCCGGCTGCGGCCGATCTCCAGCAACAACGAGCACGACAACACCCCCTGGCCGCTGCCGGACGGGCGCATCCTCTACACGCGCTGGGAATATGTGGACCGCAGCCAGGTGGATTACCACCACCTGTGGGTGGTGAACCCCGATGGCACCGGGCAGATGACGTTCTATGGCAACCTCCACCCCGGCACGGTGATGATCGACGCCAAGCCCATTCAAGGCTCCGGCAAAGTCGTGGCCATTTTCTCCCCGGGCCACGGCCAGACGGAGCACGCGGGGGCCATCACGGTGGTGGATACCGCCGCCGGGCCGGACGCCACCTCCTTCGCGCGGCGGATCACGCGGGGGGATGATTTCCGGGATCCGTGGGCGTTTTCCGAGGAAGCCTTCCTGGCCGCGCAGGAGCACCGGCTGGTGGCCGTGAACGGCCGGGGGGAGGTGGGTGAACTCTACAGCCTGCCGCCGGCGGAGCGGGTCCGGGGGCTGAAGGTCCACGAGCCGCGCCCCGTGGCGGCGCGGCCGCGCGAGACGGTCCTGCAGCCGCGGATGCAGCCGGGGGAGAAGACCGGGCGGCTGCTGCTGGCGGATGTTTACCAGGGGCGCAACCTGGAGGGGGTGCGGCGGGGGGAGATCAAAAACCTGCTCATCCTGGAGACGCTGCCCAAGCCGATCAATTTCACGGGCGGGATGGATCCGCTAAGCTATGGCGGCACCTTCACGCTGGAGCGCATCCTGGGCACGGTGCCGGTGGAGCCGGACGGCTCGGCCTATTTCGAGGTGCCGGCGCTGCGCAGCGTGTTCATGGTGGCGCTGGATGAGGCCAGCCTGGCGGTTAAGCGGATGCAAAGCTTTGTGACCGTGCAGCCCGGGGAGACCACCAGCTGCGTGGGCTGCCACGAGCAGCGCACCCGGACGGCCGCCGCCGGCGCGGCCACCCCGCTGGCGGCCCGGCGGGCGCCCAGCCGGATCGAGCCGGTCCCTGGCGTGCCCGAGGTGCTGGATTTCCCGCGGGACATCCAGCCCGTGCTCGACGCGCTGTGCCTGGATTGCCACGGCAGCGAGCGCACCGGGCGGGGCGGGCCTTTCGCCGGGCACGTGCTGCTGACCGGCGATCCCGGCCCCATGTTCTCGCAAAGCTATTTCACCCTGACGGTGCGGAAACTGTTTGTCGATGGCCGCAACGACCCCAAGAGCAACCTCCGGCCGCGCAGCATCGGCAGCTCCGCCAGCCGGCTGCTCCGGCTCATGGATGGCTCGCACCACGGCGCCCGCGCCACGCCGGCCCAGCTGGCCACGGTGCGCCTGTGGATCGACACCGGCGCCCCCTACCCGGGAACCTACGCCGCCCTCGGCAGCGGCATGATCGGCGGCTACGCCCAGAACGAGCTGGTGGAGACGGATTTCAAATGGCCCGCCACCCGGGCGGGAGCGGAGGTCATCCAGCGGCGCTGCGCCGGCTGCCACCAGCGCGAGCGCGCCCTGCCCAAGGCCATCGCCGACGAGCTGGACATCTCCTTTTGGCGTTTCGATCTGAACGACCCGCGGCTGCGCTTCAGCCGCCATTACGTGTTCAACCTCGGACAGCCGGCGAAATCCCTGCTGCTGCTGGCGCCGCTGGCGCCCGCCGCCGGCGGCTGGGGCCTCTGCGCCACCAACGGCGCCCCGGCAGTGTTCGAATCCACCGCCGATCCCGATTATGCCAGGCTGCTGGCCATGGCGGCCGCCGGGCGCGACCGCCTGCAGGAGCTCAAGCGGTTCGACATGGCCGGATTCCTGCCCCGTCCCGAATGGGTGCGGGAGATGAAGCGCTACGGGGTGCTGCCAGCGGAAACGCTCGTGGGCAGCCCGGTGGATATTTACGCCACGGAGCGCAAATACTGGGAATCGCTCTGGTATCAGCCTGCCGGTTCCAAGAACTGATAACTTGGCACCCCAGCGGCTGGCGTGCTAAGTTGCGAAGGGATGCGAAAACCACGCGACTGCACCCTGTTGAAGGCGTCGAAAAGGCGGAACGATGCGAAAGGCTTCACGCTGATCGAGTTGCTGGTGGTGATCGCCATCATCGCGATCCTGGCCTCCATGCTGTTGCCGGCGCTCTCCCGGGCCAGGGGAAAAGCCAAGGCCATCCACTGCGTCGGGAATATCCGCCAAATCAGCCTTGCCCTGGTGCTGTATGCGGATGCCAGCGCGGACCAGATCCCGCTGGTGGGGCTGGACAAACCGTCACCGCCGGGAGCCTGGTATCCCCATGCCACGGTCACTTGGTGGCCGGACGTGGTGCGCCCCTACCTGAAGACCACCAACATCATCGCGTGCCCCACGATCCATAACGGCTACGGGATCGCGCTGAATCACCCGGACCTTGGCGGGTGGCTCACCGATCCCGAGAAACTATCCCGCATCCGGCGCCCCAGCAAAACCGTGGCCTTCGCCGACGCCGGCCTGGCGGCCAATCCCTCCGAGAAAAACCCCGACCTGTGGCGGGAGGTCAGGAACCAGCAGGATCTCTATTTCCGCACCCCGAATAATCCGGGCGGATGTTTCGACACCATTCCGCAGCGGCCGGTGAACCGCCACCAGCAGCGGGCCAACCAGGGCTATGCCGATGGCCATGCCGAAACCTTGCCCGTGAGCGTGATGGGGCTGCAGTATTGGCCCGGCACCGGCCCTGGCGGAGGAGCCGCCACCGGCAATCTCAAGTGGGGTGGCAACGGTGTGTATGACGTTCGCTGGCGGTGGAGCCTGTGATGTTTGGTTTTATTGGATGCCCGGCCGCAGGGTCTTTCCCATCCACGCGAGCATGCGCGCCCACATATCCGGGGTGTAGGCATGGCCCACGCCAGGATACACCAGGTTCTCCAGCGCGGCAGGCTGGTTATACAGCTGATAAGCCTGGCGGGCCACGCGGTCGATCACGTGGATGCCCGAGACCGGTGAGCCGCCATCCTGGCCGCCGGTCATGAACAGCGCCGGCCGCGGGGCGATCAGCGAAATGATGGCCTCGGTGTCGAAGTGGTTCAGGAGGTTGGGGACAAAGTAATAAATGCCGTGGGCGTGGAGGAACTGCTGCTGGATCAGATCCTGGTAGCGGGTGAGGCAGGCCACCGCCACGCCGGATTTGAGCCGTTCATCCAGGGCCATCAGCCACCAGGTGCGGGTGGCGCCCATGCTGATGCCGGTGACGCCGATGCGTTGGGCGTCCACCTCCGGCCGGGTGCACAGATAATCCAGCGCCATCAGGTCGTCCCTTAAAATCATGCCCCACAGGGAGCGTCCCACCCAGAGGTTGAATTTGCTGGCGCTCATCTCCTCGCTGCCGCCGGTCTGGCCCGGGCCGTCGGGCCCCTGGCCGCTGCGCTCGCCGAAGCAATAGGCGTCGATGCCCAGGACCACATAGCCGCGCCGGGCCAGTGCCGGGCCGGGCGCTTCCGGCGTGTGCGCGGATTGGAACAGCTCCTCCTTGCCGATGGCATATTCGCCCCCATGCCAGTGGCAATAGAGGATCGCCGGCGCGGGCCCCGCTTGTTTCGGCAGGAGCAAATAGCCGGGGACGCGGGCGCCGGCCTCATTGTCGAACTCGAATTTCTCCACCACATACCCGCCCCGGTCCTCGCGCTTCAGGAGGGTGGCAGCGGGCCGGGCAGGCCGGGGCGGCAGCTGGCCGAGCAGCTGCTGGATTTGGGCGCGCACCTCGAGGCGCCGGGTTTCCCAGGCTTCCCGCGTGGCAGGCAGCGTGAATCCCGGCGCCAGGGGAGCTTTGGCCAGCCAGGCCGCGGCGGCGGAAGTGTGGTTTTGAGCGGTCATAACGCCTGGGAGCATACCGAGCACCCCGGCAAATAAAAGCGCATAGCGCAAAAACGGTTTCATGGTTGATTCATAAGCCTTTGCGCCGCGGCGGGCAATCGGGTTCGATTATCAGTTGCCGCCCGCGGGCCGCTCTTTTAGGATCAGGCCCGTGACAACGAGAGGGAAATTTCGGATCGGAGTGCTGGGCTCGGGCAAAGGCTCCAACCTGTTGGCCATCGCCGAGGCCTGCGCCGGGGGGCAGATCCCCGTGGAGATCGCCCTGGTGCTGAGCGATGTGCCCAACGCCGGCATCCTGGGCCACGCCCAGGCGCACGGCCTGCCGCACCGGCACCTGCCGCCCGGCCCATTCCGCACCAAGCTGGATGAGGCCGCCGAAAAGGATTATGGCCAGGCGCTGGCCGAGGCCGGCGTGGAGCTGGTGGTGCTGGCGGGATTCATGCGCATCCTGAAGCGCGGATTCCTGAAGGCCTTTCCCCACCGCATCGTGAATATCCACCCCTCCCTGCTGCCGGCCTTCCAGGGCTTGGAAGCCTGGCGCCAGGCGCTGGAATATGGGGTCAAGTTCACCGGGTGCACGGTGCATTTTGTGGATGAGGGGGTGGACACCGGCGCCATCATCGGCCAGCAGGTGGTGCCCGTGCTGGACCACGACACCCCCGCAACGCTGCACGAGCGCATCCAGCAGGCCGAGCGGGTGCTCTACCCGCAGATGATCGGCGCCCTGGCCCAGGACCGGATTGTGACCCAGGGCCGCCGCACCGTGTGGCGCCCGGAGGTGTAGCAGGCCCCGCCCGGGCCGTCCGCAAACCGAGTGGAAGCGATTTACCAATACACCATGCAGGTGCCGCCTGAGGCGGTGGACGCCAACCACCACGCGAACAATGTGGAATACCTGCGCTGGATGCAGCAGGCCGCCCAGCTGCACTACGAGGCCTCGGGCTGTGCCGCCGCCACCCTGGCGGCGGGCGCCACCTGGGTGGTGCGCGCCCACCGGATCGAATACCTGCGCCCGGCTTTCGCCGGCGACCAGCTCGCCGTTTGGACGTGGGTGGCCCGTTTCGGCCAGGCCAGCTCGTTGCGCAAATACCAGGTCCGGCGGCTGCCGGACCAGGCGATACTGGCCCGGGCGGAGACCGATTGGGTGTTCGTCGAGGTGCGCACCGGCCGCCCCTGCGCCCTGCCCCAGGCGATCAAAGAAGCCTTCGTTTGCCTGCCCGCCGGCCAGGAACCTTGACCAGTTCCAGGCCTTTGGCTCACCGCCGTGCCGGCGGATCTTTTGGCGGCTGGCGGCGTGGCGGGCCCCTTACCGCTTTCCGATCCCCAAGCATAATCCTCTCGCGCGGGCATTGGCCGCCGCCGATCACGGGGGACTCTGCACCCCGCTGGCGTTTCGCCAGCGGGTCAAACTACCGCGCGGCTCAAGCTCATCTTGAGCGCAGCTCGGAATAAAGCGGGCGCTCCGTGCGGAATCGATAGTCCGGCCAGAGGGGGCAGTTGAGATCGATCCAGGCCTTTAGCGCGCGCATTTCCCCGGGCTTGAGGGCCACGGTTTCGTGGGCCTTCGTGGCTAGCGTTTGGAACAGGCGGCTTTGGGTCGTGCCGAAGGAGAGCGGCTCCGCCTTGAAATGCCGGGAGCCGTAATGCCAGTCGAAGTAATGCACCCAGCCCCCCGCGATCAGCGAGCGGTAGGAGGCGGGGACGCGGTTGGCGTCGTGGGTGGCCTGGAGGTCCGGTTTTGCGCCCGATTTGCCATCGTGGCAGCGGACGCAGTTGGCCTCCAGCACGGGCTGCACAACCCGTTCGTAGTCGAATGGCTCGGCGCCCCACGGTGGCGGCGTCAGCGCCTGCACTGGCTGGATGAGCGCCTGGCCAGGCTGCCGCAACGGGGCGGCGGGACGCGCGTCGTGGCAGCCGACGCAACTGCGCTGTTCACCCGGCTGAAGCTGGACCACGCTGCGCATGCGCTGGAGTTCGTTGAAGTTCTCGTCCAGCAGATGGAAGTAGAGCACCTTGCCGGCCGGGGCGGTGAAGTTGGCCGAGCCATCCTCGGCGATGCGCACCGTGCCCAGCACCGCCTTGGCCACATAGCTGGGCCAGCCGTTGCGCTCGGTGACCTTCGCGCTGCCGTCCTCTGCCGGGGCGGCGCTGCCTTGCCGGAAGGCATGCGCCTGCAGCGCGTTGGCGCTGCGGGTGGCATAAGACTGGACCGGACCACTCACCAGGTGGATCGGCGTGGCGTAGAAATCCTGAAAACCGGGATGGGAGGCGCGGTATTCGCCGCGGGCCAGCAGCTGGAGCGGCGCCGGCACCTCCTGGGAGACCTGCAGGTATTTCGCCCGGCCCCGGGCAACGGCCGAACCAAGGCCCTCATAGACATCCTGGACGGTGAATTGACCGAGCCCCTGCTGCGCGAGCACCGGGTCGCGCGCCTCCGGCAGCACCGGCGGGCGCGGGCGGGCCATCAGGAGGGATGGGCGTTTGCTGCTGATCGCCGGGTCCATATAAAGCACTTCCCGGTTCCCGAAGCGGTCAATGACATAGAGGCCCCAGTGCGACTGCCGGCCGGGATTGTGGCTGACCAGGAAATGGTCGCGAGAGACCGGCTCGGGATCGCGAAAGGTCTCGCTGTGGGAGCGGTCCATCTGGTATTGCGGCCGGGTATCAGGGGTGATGCTGGTGATGGCTGCGGTATCGAACAATCCCTTGGCGGGATTGATCAATGCGATGGGCCCCTGGTGATCCCCGTGCGAGATGAGGGTGCAGACGATTTCCTGGCTGCCAGGCACTTCGCGCCCATGCCCATAGCAGTAGGGCGTATCGTTGCCGAAAACCAGCTCGGGATGGCCGCCATCGGGGCGGATGGCCCACAGCGTGTGGCCAAAGTCGGCGCCCTTGTCCAGGTATTCAGACCGGGTCCAGAGGATCCGCCCGTCGCGCATGATGGCCGGATCCCACTCGCTGACATTGGCATACGAAAGACGGCGCACGTTGGCGCCGTCCGGCTGCATGCGGTACAGCACATAGGCCTGCGGTTCCCAGCAAAGAAATCGTGCCTGGCAGCGGGTGGACATGAACCCCAGCTCTCCGTCCGGCAGCGGGACGGGATCGAAGTCGTGGAAAGGCCCCGCAGTCAGCTGGCGCAGGCCGCCGCCATCGGCGCGCATGGACATCAGGTGCCAGTAGGATTGCCAGCCCTCCACCTCCGGCTTGTCCGGGCGGTAGGCGAAATAAATGGTCTGCGCCTCGAAATCGGCCACCGGGTGGCGCACGATGCCCGTGCTGCCGTCGAAGAGCGCCTCGACCTCGCCACGGGCCGGGTTGAGCCGGCCGCTGGCATCCCGCGGGATGCGCAGCACGCACACCCCTCCGCCGGGGGCGAACAGGGAATCCAAATGCTCGCTGTAATTGTGCGAGGGCTGGAGCGGATGGTGCTTGGCGAAGAGCACCTGCTCCAGCGGTGCCAGCCTTGGATCGCGGAAAAAGAGCCGGCGCTTGGCCTGCCGCGCCGCCAGGTAGAGCGGGTCCGAAGCCGCAGCCGCCGGATCCTGTGCCTGCCGGCGCAGGCCGGCGAGCTCCGCCCGCTCCGCGCCAACCTCCAGCCCCGCCGCCTCCAGCCGGGCGAGCATTTCCTCGAACTGGGCCAGCACGCGCTCCAGCGGCGCCAGGCGCGCCAGCCGCCCCCAGTAGGGAGCGCCGCCCGGCGCGGCCGGGCGATCATTCACCAACGGCGAAAGGTAGTCCTTCGCATCCATCCGGCTCCAGGTGTCCCGCTCCCGCAGGAACGCGTAGGTGACCGCCCCCGCCCAGGTTTTCTCGGAAAGCTCCGCCGCCGGGAAGGTGAGCTTGGGCATGGGCGGACGCAACTGGCTGGGCTCGCGTTTCAGGGTGGCGGCCGTCTGCCAGGTGCGGCCATCGGACGAAAGAAGCACCTCCGCCTCCAGGATCTGGCGGTCGGCGAAATTGCCGTTGCGGTCGCGGGAAATGACCACGCGCGAGATGGGCTGCGCCGCGGGCAGTTCGATCTCCGCCCATTCCTCCAGGCCGGCGGTGGCGGCGATCCAGCTATGGTCGTTGCCATAGAGGCCGTCATTGAGATTCGCCACCGCGTGGATGGCGTAGCCGGGCAGGGCGGACGAGGCGTGGGCCACAGCGCCGCGGCTGGCCAGCGCCAGGTTCTTTTGCGAATCCGCCCCGTAAACTTCCAGCTCGTCGATGCACGGCTGGCCGGACTGCGGCCGGCGGATGGCCAGACGCACGAAGCGCGCCTCCCGGGCCGCAAACTCGATGGGGGCCACCAGGGAGCTGGCCGCCGGGGGCGCCCCGATCTCCACGGCACGCGCCGCAAACGCCTCCTCCGTGATTTCGCGGGGCGCAGCGGGCAAGGCGCCTGGAGCGAGGGACAACAGGGTCAGCGCCGCCAGGAGCGAGGCGGCACAGCGTGCAGGTTCTGGCATGGGATACCGGTTGGTCGTGTTCATGTTCATATGGTTCCTCATCATTCTTTCCGCCTGCGCTGGCTGCAGCCTGGATTTGACCAGGCGCCAGCCGTTTCGCCCCGCCACCCCCGGCTTGCCCCTCCGGCCGGAATCCGCCTATGCGGCGTGGCAAAAACAGGCATGGTCAATCTAGCATGGATAATATGACGCAAGAACGAGCGGTTTGGCAATCGCGAAAACCATCCCATTTCCCCTCAATAGTTTTTTCCGGATTCCAGCAGGGTGGCGCGCCTGGCTCGGGAAGCCGGAATCGATCCAGCGGGAGCGATTTTGCCCCCTTTGCAATCGGCGCAGCTGCCGCGAGCGAGGCCGCCCGCACGATGACCCTGGGTTGGATTGCCCAGCGCTCAAGAATGGGCTGGGTGGATAGGGTGCCAAAGGTTTTGCATTCGGTCATGGCTGCGCCCTTTTGGGAGGGGATTGTCTCCCTGCAAAATCCAATCCCAATGGCCGGAAAGGCAGCGATTACTCCAGCCTGGACTTGAGTGGACGCAATAATCCCTCGGAAATGAAAACCGGATAGGAAAGCGCTATCGAAGCAGCCGCAAGGTGTTCCCAAAAACAGTCCGCTTGGGCGGGCATCCCTCCCCTGGCGGCAACGGTGATCATAGCCGCCAGCAGAAAAGCCATTCCGCCGATGGCGTATGTTGAAGCAATAAGGTAGCGAAGGATGGCGACGGGCCGGGTTGACGGGGCAGCCGGCGCCGGGGAATGGAAAAAAATCGAAACGCATAAAGCGTTCCCAGGACCTCTTTTAATCCAAAAGCCAGGACAGCGCTCCCAAGAGGCGCCAGAACCACCGCGAACATCACCGGGATTTTAACCAGAACTTTCGGATTCCCACCCACCATACAAAAAGCACCAATGGTTCCTAAACCGAAAAACAGACAAACCTAAAAACAAATACCCAACGAGGGTCGATAATGCTCTCATAAACTTGATTGCCCGCTCGCAACCCCGGTGTTCCTTGCAGCCTCGAACCAACCGCTTGAGCTATCCGCAGGGACGGCGTTGCATATTCATTATCGGCAGGAATGGGAGATGCTTTAGCTGCGTCCAGGCAAGTAGATCGTTTGTTTGGCTGGATCTTTTTGCGCAAGGCCTTTGCCGTTCGTCATTTATCCCGATCTGATCGGGACGCATGGCTGGCGGCGCGGCTGGCACAACAATCTGCGGCGCAATCCTTTCCCTCCCAAATGCAGGCCCCCGGCTTGGACTGGCCAGGTTGATCGGGAATTGTTCTTGAAGCAGGGCTGGAAATACCGTAAGAAAGAGGCGCTGCAGTTCTACTTACATTACTAACATTACTAACGCTCGCTTTATGCAAAAATGTGTCCAGCAGGGTCGATTGGTTGCTTATGTATTACTGTTTATACTGGCGGCGAGGGTGTTTCCGTCTGATATTCCATTGCGTTTGGAGTTCTTACGCCAGCCAGCGGGCATTGCCTGGATGCCACCGTTGACCAACGTGGTGGTGGAAAGCACCACGACCCTGGAAGCAGGAAACGCTTGGGAACCATATTCCACCCTCCTCAGGATGAGCGATGGGAGACCTTGGGTGGAAGTTGGTTATGAAGGGTTTACCCGCTATTTTCGGCTCCGGATTCTTTCCCAACCATTAACGCTGCCAGCGCCACAAGTCGATGCCACAGTGGTCACGGACGTCGGTTCTTCATCGGTGTTTCTCTACACCGGCACCGATCCAGTGCAGACTGGAGTTACCAATGGAACCATTCTGGCAGTCAGGGCGGCTGTATTAAAGGGGATCGTTCAACAATCCGGGGGCCAACCGCTGTCCGGGGTGAAGATAACCATCATGGGGCATGCCGAATTTGGCCAGACACTCACCCGTGCTGACGGGAGATTCGACATGGCACTCAACGGGGGCGGAGCATTGGTGGTGAGGTATGAGAAGGCTGGTTTTTTGCCGGCCCAAAGGACGGTATCAACCGTCTGGCAGGATTTTCGGGAAGCGCCGCTGGTGGTTCTGATGCCGGCGGATGCTGTGGTGACCACGGTGGAGCTGGGTGTTGCCGCCGTGGCCCCTCAGGTGGCCAGAGGCAGTGTGCAGGGGGATAAGGATGGCCAGCGGCAGGCAACACTGATCATTCCCGCGGCGACCAGCGCCTCGCTCGTGATGCCGGACGGAACGAAAAAACCTGTTACATCCATAAATATTCGGGCAACGGAATTTACGGTTGGTGAACAGGGCGGGCGGGCCATGCCAGCTGCCCTGCCACCGACCAGCGCCTATACCTATTGTGTGGAACTGAGCGCCGATGAGGCAATAACAGCCGGGGCTGCCACGGTGCAGTTTGACCAGCCGCTGCATTTTTATGTCGAGAACTTCCTTGGAATGCCTGTCGGAATACCCGTTCCATCAGCCTATTATGACAGCCAGAAAGGACAGTGGATTCCGGTTGAGGACGGGCGTGTCATCAAAATTCTGGCCATAGACGGCGGGCGGGCGGATATCGATGTGACGGGGACCGGCAATGCAGCTGACGGGCCAACCTTGGGCAGCCTCGGGGTAACGGATGCCGAGCGGGAGAAACTGGCTGGATTATATGCCGTGGGAACAAGCTTGTGGCGTGTCAGGATGACGCATTTTACATCTTATGATTTAAATTATGGTGTAGTTCCTGAGAAAGGGGCTGCCACCCCAAGAAACCCGCCACCCCGAAGCGACCAGATAGCGGATTCATTGAATAGCAATTCACAACCCGGGTATGGCAGGCTGGAACTTGAAAACCAGGTTTTTCACGAGTCGCAGGCATTGGTTGGGACGCCGTATACACTCCACTATGCCAGCGACCGTGTTCCCGGACGAATGGCGGGCAACACGCTGGTGATTCCGCTAAGCGACACCAATGTGCCTTCAGTAATGAAACGGATTCAGTGGGAAGTGGCGGTGGCAGGAAAGGTGTTTTCCAACAGCGTGGCTCCGGGCACAAATTTGACTTACACCTTCCAGTGGGATGGCAAGGATGCCTATGGACGAACCGTGAATGGGGCGCAACCAGTACAAATCAAGGTTGGTTATGTTTATAACGGATATTATGCCCTGCCGCCGTCGATCGCACGCAGTTTTGGGGCGGTCAGCGGAGAACGCATTCCCGGGAACGTGCCATCCCGTCAGGACGTGGTGCAGTGGCAGGAACAGCGGGCCTTAATGGGGCACTGGCTTGCCGATGGAATGGCGCTGGGCGGCTGGACGCTCAGCATACACCATGCATATGATCCCAACAGCCGGATCATTTATTATGGTGATGGCCGCCAGCGCAGCGCCAACAACATGAACTATACCATTACCACAGTGGCCGGCACGGGATCAGCTGGTTATAACGGCGATGGCCTTGCAGCAACCTCGGCCAAGCTGAATTATCCACCCGGAATGTGTTTTGCGCCAGATGGGAGCATGTTGATCGCTGATGGCAGCAATGCCCGGATAAGACGCGTTGATCCCAATGGCATCATCACGACCGTGGCCGGCGGCGGCGGTTCAACTGCGGAAAATATCCCTGCCACCCAGGCGGCATTATCCTTGCCTATTGGGGTGTTTTCAGGGCCGGATGGGAGCTTTTATGTGGTGGATAAGGTGGGCCGAATACGGAGGGTCAGCTCCCGTGGGGTGATTACAACCCTGGCGGGGACGGGCGTCAAAGGGTATTCAGGGGATGGCGGTCCGGCGATACAGGCCAGACTAAACAGCCCTCAACAGGGAATCGCAGCGCCAGACGGGACGATCTATATTGCTGATTGGCTGAACTATGTCGTTCGCCGCATTACCACCGATGGCATTATCACGACCTATGCGGGAACCGGTGTCAATGGTTTCAGCGGGGACGGTGGCCCAGCCAGCAAAGCCATGCTGAGCGGGGTTCCGGCCATTGCCCTGGGACCGGATGGTTCGCTGTATATCTCATCCGACAGGCACATCCGGAAAGTGACGCCCGATGGCCTGATTACGACCATAGCCGGGAATAATACCACCTTGTATTCCGGTGATGGAGGACCGGCTATTCTTGCCGGAATGACCAGCAATGGTATTGATGTGGCACCCAATGGGAATGTCTACATCAGTGATGCAGGCAACCGCCGTATACGCTGCATAACCCCCGATGGCATTATGAGCACTATCGCCGGAAATGGTGCTGCCATCTACGCCGGTGATGAAGGCCCTGCCACCCAGGGTTCACTGATACAACCGGATGATGTGGTGGTGGGGCCGGATGGATCCATCTATTTCCCGGATTATAACAACCATAGAGTCCGGAAAATATCCAAACCAATGCCCGGTTTTGGTCTGGGTGACGTGGCTGTCCCCTCTGAAGATGGAGATGAAATATACCAGTTTAACGCCAATGGCAGACACCTGAAAACCTGGTATGCGCTGACGGGTTCAATACGCCATGAGTTTGGGTATGATGCAGCAGGATTACTGGTAAAAGTAACTGATGGAAATGGCCGGATTACCGCCATTGAAAGGGATGCTGCCGGGAGGCCGGTCGCGGTTGTAGCGCCATTTGGGCAAAGAACAAGGCTGTTTCTGGATGGGAATGGCTATCTGGCGGCCTGTGTAAACCCGGCTGGCCATACCAATCAATACCAGCACTCCCCCAGTGGTTTGCTGGAGCGGATCACCGGGGCAACCGGGGCTCAATACCAGGTATCGTATGATGAACAAGGACGTGCCATTCGGGCCTCCGACCCTGAGGGCGGTTCCACAGGGTTGGCGCGTGAAGATGCTGCCGGCAGCCGGACCATTCGCGTGCTCTCGGCTGAGGGAAGAAGCTCAAGCTACCGCGTGGAAACGCTGGCCACGGGAGAGCAGCGGCAAATCAATGCAGCCTCTGATGGTTTGTTGAGCCAGTCATTTTCCTTTGTCAATGGCACAATCAGCAATCGCCTGGCCGATGGCACCAAAATGATTTCGATCCTTGGCGCAGATGTGAGATTTGGAATGCTATCACCCATTGTCAAAACCCAGATCGTCAGAACGCCCAGTGGTTTGAGTTCGACAAATATCACCGAACAAAGTGCCAATATAAGTGTCCAGGGGAATCCCTTATCCCTGACGTCCCTTAGGACCCGGAAAATCTTCAACAACCGTGTTACAACGGCATCCTATACCAATGCCGACAACCGGTTGGTGACCGTTTCACCTGAAGGACGGCAGCAGGTTGCACTGTTTGACAGGCAAGGACGCCTGGTGGAGAAACGCGTGCCCGGTTTGGAGGCCTTTACGCAAGAGTTTGGCACCGATGGCCGGCTGCTCTCAACCAGGGTTGGAACTGGCGAAAATGCCCGGTTGACGCAGTTTGCTTATGATTCTTCCGGACGTCTTCAATACGTTACCAATGCCATGGGCGGGGTCGTGGAGTTTATTTACGATGGCGCTGGCCGGCTGGTCAAGCAGACGCTCCCCAACGGCAGGCAGGTCCGGCACGACTACGATCCTGAAGGGCGGATCATTGCCGTGACACCGCCGGAAGGAGATACACACCGGTTTTCATACACCGCGACCGGGTTGGATGCCCAGTACACACCGCCTGTGGCTGGCAACGCGGCGTATAGCACACTCTGCCACTATAATAAAGACCAGCAATTGATCGCCCAGAAAATGCCGGGTGGGGTGGACGTCCGATATTTGTATGACGGAGCTGGACGGTTTTTGGGTTTGCAGACGGATGGAGTGACCAACCATTATCAGTATGACGCAGACAAAGGCACCCTGGCATCGATCAGCAATTCTGCAAACCTGAACCTGGTTATGAAGTATGATGGAAGCCTGCTCGTTGAGGAATCCTGGTCGGGCGTTTTCACTGGCAAGGTGGCTCGCGCCTACGATAATAGTTTTCGTGTCACATCGCATATCATTAATGGAACAATCACCAATTCATACCTTTATGATAAGGACAGTTTTCTGGTGCGTGCCGGCGAGCGGGTGCTGGCGCGAAATCCGCAAAACGGATTATTGATGTCCGCGACCTTGGGCAGGATTTCCGAAAACTGGGTTTACAATGGATTTGGCGAGGTAAGCAACTATGTTGCCAGTGTTAATGGCAGCATGCTGGCGGCCTTTACTTATGAATATGATCGCCTGGGACGAATTGCCACAAAAACGGAGACCTTGCGAGGAAAGACCACGGTTTGGAGTTACCGTTATGATCTGGTTAGCCGGCTGGTTGCCGCGGAGCGCGATGGCATTCCTGCTGTGGCATACGCTTATGATGCCAATGGAAACCGGACCATGGTTGCTCAAAATGGGATTGAAGTGCAATCGGTCTATAATGGCCGTGACCAATTGATAAGTGCCGGCCAGCACTCCTATTTCTATAGTCCCGATGGGTACCTCACCAACAAGGTGATGCATGGGGAATCGACTCAATACACTTATGATGCGCTGGGGAACTTGCATCAAATAATTGCGCCTGATGGAGAGAGGGTTGATTATTTGTTGGATGGGATCAACCGGCGACTGGTTCGCAGAGTTAATGGGCAGACAAGTTCGGCCTACTTGTATCAGGATGCCAGGCGGGTGATCGCCAAAGTGCGTGAGGATGGCAAAGTTGAAGCCGTTTTTGTGCACGGAACGGGCGCCAGTGCCCCGGATTATATGAGGAAGGGTGGGGTAAATTACGGTTTTATCCGGGACGCAGTCGGCAGTGTGCGTCTGGTGGTTAACACTCAAACGGGGGATATCGTCCAGCAGTTGGATTATAATGAGTATGGCGTGGTTATGCTGGATACGAATCCAGGATTCCAGCCGTTTGCGTTTGCCGGAGGATTATTGGATGGAAAAACCGGGCTCGTGCATTTCGGGGCACGCGAATACGATCCAGAGAGCGGCCGCTGGACAGCGCTTGATCCTTTGCGCTTTGCAGGCGGGACATTGAACCTATATTCGTATGCGTTAAACTCCCCCATCAATGTGATTGATCCGACCGGGCTGGGTCCAAACATGACATCAGATCAGTATCGGGATCTGCTTAATCCTTATGCGGCCTCGAAGCAGGCCGATGAACTGCTGAAAGAGCCCATTGGTAATGCACTCAAGAAGCCTATTTATTCCATGGCCCAAATTCAACAAAACCAGGATGAACTCGCCAGGGTTGAGGCTGAAATGTTTGAACTGACAAAATGCACCAGTGGTGGCACCTCCCGCCAGCCTGTCTATACGCCTGGCAAAATGGATGAAGGCAACCCGATTGTAACAACGACGGACAAAAACCTCGACATATCCGATCCGACCGTGCGCATGCAAATCGAACAGGGAGCCGGAGGAGGCACCTCCTTGATGGAGCTTTACGATACCGCTTATAAGCTGCGGAGGTTGCAGGTGGAGAGGATGATATACCTGGATTTTCTGTCAGAAGCCAGGGATGCCTGGGCACGATATGATCGAATCAAACAGGCAACGGGGCTTTAACTCCACAATCGGCATCAACACCAGTGAAGTGTTTAACCCAACTTTCGATACTGGGAGGTTTTTTTGGCTATTCAATAACCTTTGCGAGCGGGCGCTGAAGATGGCGATCCTCCACCGGAAAAACTCGCTGGGCTATAAAACTCAAAATGGCGCCCGGCTGGGGGACCTCTTCATGAGCTTGATTCACACTTGCCGGCTCTGCGTTGCCAATCCCTAGGATTACCTCAACACGCTTCAGCGCCATGCCAAGCAGGTGCGGGAACACCCCAGCCAATGGCTGCCTTGGAATTACAAGCAGGCCCTCGCGGCACTGGCATCTGGCAGTGGCTGAATCGGAAAGGATTTGATTGGGCCTGGGTTCGCTTGCCGGTTTGACCAGGCGCCATGGTTGCACAGCCCGCCGGAAATGCCCGCCGGAGCGGAATTCTTAAAGTTCCGCACGCCTGCCGAAGCAACACGAATTAAGCGCCGCCCAGCAGGCCGATTGGACCAAAGCCGTCCACGTCTTTGACGTCCCAAGCCCGCCGCCCCCCAGCTTGAATCTTTTTCCCGACGAGCCAGTGGTCGTCGCCGCGACGGCCCTTGCCCCCACGGTGAGTTTGCGTTTGGACGCTTACCGTCTGCTTCGTCCGCGCCAATATGGGGCCTGCTGGCTGGCCTGCGAGTTGTGTCGGGAACTGGAGTTGGATGCGTTTTGGAACAAACATATACCCGCCAGCCGCCAGGGGACTGACTGGGAAAAAGTTTTGACCGTCTCGGTTGCTTATCGGCTGATCGATCCGGGAAGCCAATGGCGGTGCCACCGGCTTTGGTATGACCGCAGCGCCATGGGCGATCTGTTGGGAGAGGGTTTTACGTGGGGAGGCAAAGACCAGCTTTATAGGGTTCTGGACCGGCTGCTCAACCATTGCAAGGCGCTCTTCATCCATCTGCAAGGGCGCTGGAAAGATCTCTTCGCCGCCCAGTTGGAGGTGCTGCTTTACGATTTGACCAGCACCTATTTCGAGGGGCAGGCCGCGGAAATTCCCAAGGCCCGCTATGGTTATCGCCGCGATCATCGCTTCGATTGCAAGCCAGTGGTGCTGGCGCTGGTGGCCACCCCGGATGGATTTCCCGTCGGCTGCGAAATCCTCGCTGGCAACATTCTGGACAAGCAAACGCTGCCGCAGATGCTCAAAGAGGTCGAAGCCCTTTAGGCGGACTTTGCCTATGAGCGCAAAACTCGGTTGTACGTGGCTTGATTGAGTGATATTTACAAGTC
>CAYPCQ010000011.1:32384-98421 GCA_964409245.1 uncultured Verrucomicrobiota bacterium | reverse complement strand
TCGGCCTACAGGGGACTTCAACCCCATCAGCCCTGAGTCATGTCCGGCGTACAAATAAAAAACCCCGGTCTTTTGGACCGGGTTTTGCGTTTGAAATTAATTTCCAGCGCTTAGGCCGACTTGGGAGGTTCAGCCAGTGTTACTGTCGTTTCAGGTGCAGGCAGAGCAGCAGTTTGAGCCGTTTCGGTTTTGGCTGGGGCTGTTGTTTCCGGAGCAGCCGCAACGTCGGTCCATTCCAGAATGGCCATCTGGGAAGCATCGCCTCGGCGCTGGCCTAATTTGACAATGCGGGTATAACCGCCGTGACGCTCCTTTTGGGTAGGGGCGATTTCATTGAAAAGAATCCGGACGGCTTCTGGCTGCCGCAGGCGGGAGGCCGCCAATCGGCGGTCATGCAGAGTGCCACTCTTGCCAAGGGTAACCATTTTCTCGGCCACTGACCGGGCAACTTTTGCCTTGGCCAGCGTGGTGGTGACCCGGCGTTCAAAAATGAGGCTGCAAACGAGATTGGCCAGCATCAAATTACGGTGTTCGCTGGTTCGTCCGAGCTTGGCAGTTCTTTTACGATGACGCATACAATTCCTGTTTGATTAAGTGGTAGGGGGATTAGGGTCTTCCTTGGGTAATTCGATCAAGCCTGGGTCGAATTTCATGCCCAGGGACAACCCAAGTGTGGCCAGCTTTTCTTTGATTTCGTTCAAAGATTTCTTGCCAAAATTACGGTATTTAAGCATTTCGCCTTCGCTCTTCATCGCCAATTGGCCCACCGTGGTGATGTTGGCATTATTCAAGCAGTTGGCGGCACGCACGCTCAACTCGATTTCGTTGACGCTCATATTCAACAACTTCCTGAGGCGCAGCAACTCATCGTCCTGGGTTTGGACTTCCTCTTCAAATTCAATGGCATTCTTGTCGTAACCGACAAATACATCCAAATGATGCTGCAGGATAGCAGAGGCTTGAACCAAAGCGTCATCAGGAGAGACCCTGCCATCGCTCCAGATTTCCAAAATCAGGCGATCATAATCCGTGCGCTGCCCCACGCGGGCGGCCTCTACGGCATAGCGGACGCGTGAAATGGGCGAAAACAGCGAATCAATTGGGATAATGCCAATCGGCTGTTCCAATTTTTTGTTTTCTTCACCAGGGCAGAAACCGCGTCCAACCTTGACCTCAAGCTCCATTTCAAATTTGCGTTTCTTATCCAAGGTGCAGATCAACTGCTTTGGGTTCACCAGTTCGATATTCTGGTTGATCTTGATATCCTCGGCCAGCACCGGTCCCTCTTTATTCACGGAGATCAACAGCATTTGCGGTTCCCGTGAATGAGCCTTGAACAACACCTTCTTGAGGTTCAGGACCAATTCAGTGACATCTTCCACCACCCCCTCAACGGCGGTGAATTCGTGCATGGCGCCATCAATTTTGACTGAGGAAATGGCAGCCCCTTCCAAAGAGGACAGCAACACCCGGCGCAGTGAATTACCAATGGTGTGCCCGTAACCTGTCTCAAAAGGTTCTGCGATAAACTTGGCGTACGTGGGAGTCGAGCACGACTCTTCCTTCACCAAGCGTTTGGGCATTTCAAAACGACCTAATCTTACTGGCATAATTTTCCTTCCTGGCAATTTTAATCTGACGTGCCAGCCTTTTCCCGGCGGCAAAACACGCCCATATACTTGCCTTTATGGAGAGTTGGTTGGTTAGCGGGAATAAAACTCAACTACGGCCTGCTCATTGGCGATCGGTTGAATGTCGTCGCGCACCGGCATGCGGACCATGGTCCCTTTGAAACCTTCCTTATTCAGGGCGAGCCAGGCCGGCACTACCCGGCTGGTGCTTATTTCCAGGCTGCGAGTAGCCATTTGCCGGGAAACACTGCGATCACGAACTTCAATGACGTCGTTTACGCGCACTTCGTAGGAAGGTATGCTCACTTTGCGACCATTAACCTTGACATGGCCGTGTCCGACCATTTGCCGTGCCGCAGGACGAGTATTGCCGAAACCAAGGCTATAAACGACATTGTCCAAACGGGTCTCAAGAATTTGGAGCATGGTCTCGCCAGTAACGCCACGGCGTTTGGCGGCCTTGTAGTAAATGTTCTCAAACTGCCGCTCCAAAAGCCCGTAATAATAACGGAACTTTTGTTTTTCACCGAGACCCAAGGCATAGTCACTGACTTTGCGCCGTGACTTGGGGCCATGGACACCGGGGCCATAATTGCGGCGCTCCAAGTATTTGGATGGGCCGAAAATCGGTATGCCAAAGCGGCGGCTGATGCGAACACGTGGACCAGTATAACGAGCCATAATTCAGTATTATTTCAAAAAATTAGACGCGGCGTTTTTTCCGGGGGCGGCAACCGTTGTGTGGCACGGGCGTGGCGTCCTTGATGGAGGTGATTTCCAAGCCGATTACCTGCAAGGCGCGGATGGCCGCTTCCCGTCCCGAACCAGGCCCATTGACGCGAACTTCCACATCCCGCATTCCATGAGCCATGGCTTGCCGCGCTGCATCCTGAGCAACCTGCTGGGCGGCAAAAGCGGTGCATTTGCGGGAGCCTTTAAAGCCAACCCGTCCTGAACTGGACCAGGAAATGACATGGCCTTGCATGTCGGTAATGCTGACGATGGTGTTATTAAAGGTGGCCAGCACGTTCACCACGCCAGTGGTGATGTTCTTGGAACCTTTGGCCTTGATGATTTTCTTTGGGCCGGTATCGGTGGCAAGCAGTTCAGCCGCCGTGAGCGGGGCAGCGGGGACGACAGGGGCGGCGGGAGCAACCGCACCATCCTTGGCTTCTTTACCCTCACCTCCAGCCTTTTTAGGGGGCTTGGCAGCAGGTTTGCCTGCGGCGTCCGGGGATGCCGCTTCAGGTTTGGTCTCGGCTTTCGCCTCCGCTTTGGCGGGTGCAGCAGCCTTCTTCGGTTTTTGTTCTTTATTCTCTTCAGCCATACTCAAATTTTAATGAATGCCCTTCTTCGCATCCGGATTCCGCTGCACGCCGACGGTTTTGCGCGGACCTTTGCGTGTGCGGGCATTGGTGGATGTGCGCTGGCCGCGCACTGGCAAACCGCGCAAATGACGAACTCCGCGATAACACTTGATGGCCTGCAACCGTTTCAGGTTCATGCCAATTTCCCGCCGCAGATCACCCTCAGTGACGTATTTGCCATCTTGAATGGCATGCACGAGCTGAGACAATTGCTGCTCAGTCAAATCTTTGGCCCTTATGTTGGGAGCGATCCCGGTCTTGGCGATGACTTCCATCGCGTTGGTGGGGCCGATTCCATAAATATAGCGCAAGGCTATATCAATCCGCTTTTCTCCAGGTATATCAACACCTAATATGCGTGGCATAATTTAAAATTATCCCTGACGTTGCTTATGGCGCGCATTGGAGCAAATCACTCGAATCACTCCCTTGCGCTTTACAATTTTGCAGTGCTCACAGAGCCTTTTCACTGATGCCCTTACTTTCATATCTTAAACCATTTAAATGTTCGACTACGCTTCCCTTCGACAAATCGAAGGGCGACATTTCAACCCTTACTTTGTCCCCCGTCTGAAGGGTGATCCGCTCATTCATCAAGCGGTTTCCCAACCGGGCGAGAAACCGATATCCATTACTTAACTCAATCCGAACCATCCGATTCGGCAGGCCCTCGATTACTTGGCCTTCGACGAGGATAATATCTTCTCGCGACACGTGAGTATCTCTGGTTCTGATTCCGTGATCAGAACCGTATGCTCAAAATGGGCCGAAGGCAGTCCATCCTGCGTGATCACCGTCCAACCGTCATTCAACACTTTGACTGCTGGCGACCCGGTATTAACCATCGGCTCAATCGCCAACGTCATTCCAGGCCTCAATCGCGGTGAATTCTTACCATCCACATAGTTGGGAACCTGCGGGTCTTCGTGAACGGATCGCCCAACTCCATGCCCAACGAATTCCCGGACCACACTGAAACCGTTACCTTCCACATGGCTTTGAATCGCCTGCGATATATCCACCACCCGGTTCCCAGAGATAGCTTGGGAAACACCCTTATACAGCGCCTGTTCCGTGACATCCAGCAATTTTTGCACCTTTATGTCGCACCCACCGGCAACAACCGTGGTTGCTGTGTCGCCAATAAAACCCTGATAGAGCACGCCCACGTCCAAGCTGACAATGTCTCCGTAGAGCAACTGTCGTTTCCCAGCCAACCCGTGCACCACTTCCTCATTCACCGAGATGCAGATATGGCAGGGATAATTGCGGTATCCCAAAAAAGCGCTCTTGGCGTTATAACTTTTAATCCTGGAGGCAGCAAATTCATCAATCGACTTTGTGGTCTGCCCTGGGGCAACAAATCCTGCAACCTCAGCCAAGACAGCAGCGGCAACCGCCCCGGCTTGGCGCATGGCTTCAATATCACGACCACTTTTGATGATTATCATGCAGGGGATGTCAGCTTAATATCAATCTTGTCCACGCCGGAAGGCCAGTTTTACTTTTATGCCGAACCAGGCGTTGAAATAAAAGACGAACATCTCGAACAACATCCTTAAGGGCTAAAAACGACCGCGCAATTTGCCCTTTTTCAAGAAACCATCGTAATGCCGCATCAACAAGTGCGTTTCGACTTGTCGCATCGTATCAAGCAAAACGCCGACTAAAATCAACATACTCGTGCCACCGAAGTAAGTATAAACTTGAAAAGGCACACCCATGAAGCGCCCCATGAGGATCGGAATCACGGCGATGATGGTTAAAAACAAGCCGCCAGCAAAAGTGATGCGGCTCATTGCGTGATGCAAGAAGGAACTGGTGGCAGCTCCAGGCCGGACACCAGGGATATAACCGCCATATTTCTTGAGATCATCGGCAATCTGGATCTCGTTAAATTGAGTGGCAACCCAAAAATACGAGAAGAAAAGGATCATGGCACCGTAAATGATCAGATACACAGGCTCACCTTCACGGAATTTGGCGGCCATAGTGCCGAACAAAGGCATATCGAAGGTGGTGTGCAAGGCGGAAAGGATTTTGTCGGGGAACATTAAAATGGCCTGAGCGAAAATAATAGGCATGACACCTGAGTAGTTAACGCGCAAAGGCATGAATGAACTGGTTCCTGCGTAGGTTTTCCTCCCTACCGTCCGTTGAGCGTATTGGACTGGTATCTTCCGTTGTGCTTGGGTAACCGCGATAACCCCGGCCACGACCCCTATTAGGAGCAGAACAAGAGCAATGGCATGGAACAAATTATATTTCGACTCCATATCCGGTGGGAAAAACATATCGACCAACCCTTGGCCTGCTCCAGGCAACCTTGCCAGAATACCAATGGTGATGACCAATGAAACGCCGTTGCCTATCCCGCGATCCGTCACCTGTTCCCCCAACCACATTAACAACATGGTCCCGGTAGTTAAAATCAAAGTGGTCTGAATTCGGTACCACCAGATTGGCTCCATATAAACCAATTTACCGGAAAGGCTGGAACCAAAGAGTTTCTCTGGGTTCTCCCAGCCCAAGGCCATGAAAAATCCCTGCCCAAGGCAGAGCATTACGGTTAAATAGCGGCCATATTGTATGATTTTAGTGCGTCCCCCCTCTTCGCGGACCAACTTACTTAAGGTGGGCACTACAGCCGTCAGCAATTGAATAATGATGGTGGCGCTGATATAGGGCATGATGCCCAAGGCACCTATTGCGCAACGCTCCATGGCCCCGCCTGTGAACATGCTGTACATCCCCATCAGGGACGATCCTGAATTGGCGGCTTTGGATTCAAAGAATTCCTTGAGAACCCCACCATCCAACCCAGGAATGGGCAGAATAGCCACCAAGCGGCATATGGTCAGCAACAGCAGGGTAAACAAAATCCTGGATTTAAGCTCCGGAATTTTGAAGCAGTTCGTAAGAGTGTTGGCAATGCCAGCTAGCATAGTTCTTCAGGCTTTCCGTTGGGATAAGAGGTCGTTAGGAAGATTTCTTTCCTGATTTCACGGGCTTTGTGGCAGCCACCAATTGGCAGGTTCCACCTGCCTTTTCAATTTTAGCTTTGGCGGTGGCGCTAAATGCATCGGCAACCACGTTGAGTTTCTTGGTGATCTCGCCGTGAGCCAGGATTTTAATGCCATCCGCCCGCCCATTGGCCAGACCTATGGCACGCAGGGCTGACTCATCCACTTTGGCGCCATCATCGAAAACGTTCAACTTCCCTAAATTGATGGGAATATGTATGGTTTTGAACGGGTTGTTGAATCCGCGCTTGGGAATGCGCCGGATCAGCGGCATCTGGCCACCTTCAAAGCCAATGCGGTTTGAACTACCGGAACGGGCACTCTGACCTTTTCCACCACGACCGCTGGTTTTTCCGTGACCGGAAGACTCGCCGCAGCCCAACCGCTTCCGGCGATGTGTGGAGCCGTGCTTTGGCTTTAAATCATGTAAACGCATATTTCGATGAAATTAGTTCAATTAACACTGGTGGGTGCAACTGCCGGAGTGGCAGCAACAGGAGCGGTTTCACGAACGCCTGGCACCGCCAGACCCCTTCCGCGGTAGATATCTTCCCGGCGGCGCAATCGGAGCAGCGCTGAAAGTGTCGCCTTGGCCACGTTGGCCGCGTTATTGGAGCCGAGGGATTTGCTCAACACATCCCGGATTCCCACCGATTCAAGAACGGCACGAACCGTCTTTCCGGCGATGATGCCTGTGCCGGGTGAAGCTGGTTTCAGTAATACATCAGCTCCGCCAAAGGCACATCGCACCTCGTGAGGAATCGTGGCGTCTTTCAAGGAAACGGTGACCATATGCTGCTTGGCCGCTTCGCCACCCTTGCGGATGGCGTCAGCAACTTCACCAGCCTTGCCGAGTCCCAGCCCGACTTTGCCATTGCGATCTCCGGCCACAACCAACGCGCTGAAGCTGAACCGGCGACCACCTTTAACAACCTTTGCCGATCGATTGATAAAAACCACTTTGTCCGGGGCCTCCTTTTTACCATCTCCAGAATCATGACCATCTCCCCGGGGACCACCGGGGCCACGACGTGCACCGCGAGGACCGCGGCCAAAATTTGTTTTATTTTCTTCCGACACTTTGAAGCTCCTGTTTCCAGTTAAAATTTGAGACCACTTTCACGCGCGGCATCGGCCAAAGCTTTCACTTTGCCGTGATAACGCGCTCCACTCCGATCAAAAACAACCTTGGCAATGCCTTTGGCCTTGGCCACTTCTGCGGCCCTGGCGCCGAGGATCTTTGCGCTCTTCACATTGGCGGACAACTGGGCGCGATCCGGCACATCCTTGGCCATGGTGGAGGTTGCTGCGATGGTTATGCCAACGCTATCGTCTATGAATTGAACATAGATATTTTCGCCAGTGAAGCGCACACTCATGCGGGGGCATTGCGGAGTTCCAACCACCTTGCGGCGAATACGCCAGCGGCGCAACTGGCTCAGCTTCTGTTTTTTTTCTACTTTCATGGGAAATAATCAATTCTTCCAAATTCCGCTATTGTTGGGCAGTCTTGCCGGCTTTCCGCTCGACTTTTTCATCCGAGTAACGTACGCCCTTGCCCTTGTAAGGCTCCGGCGGGTAGTAACTGCGCAATTCTGAGGCAACCTGGCCAACCAATTGTTTGTTGGGACCTTCCACCGTAATCATGGTATCTTTCTCAACGGTCACCTTGATCTGATCCGGTATGGGATAGACGATCTGATGAGAATAGCCCAAATTCATGGTGATCTGTTTGCCTTGAACAGCGGCCTTGAAACCCACCCCTTGAATTTCAAGCTTCTTGACGTAGCCTTCGTTGACGCCCTGCACCAGATTGAAAAGGATCGAACGGCTTAAACCATGCAAAGCCTTGGCCTTGGCATCTTCGCCTTGGCGGTTCACGGTTAATTTGCCTTCCTCAAATTTCACGGAAGTGCGCGCAGGCAAAGAGAAATCCAGACGCCCCTTGGGCCCCTGCACGCAAACTTGTTGATCCTTGATTTCCACCTTGACCGCCGGTGGAACCGGAATGGGTAATTTACCAATTCTAGACATAATAACCTCTACCAAACAAAGCAGACCAATTCTCCGCCAATATTCTTTTTGCGTGCGCTCTCACCCGTCATAACACCCTGGGAAGTGGTGAGGATGGCTGTGCCCATTCCGCCCAGAACCCGCGGGATTTCCCGAGCGGCAACATATCGGCGCAGGCCGGGCTTGCTGGCGCGAGCCAGATGCTCAATCACTCCTTTGCGTCCCCGATATTTCAGTTTAATCTTCAGTTTTTTGATAGTGTCGCCCTGAACGGAACACTCTGCCACATAGCCCTCTTCCTGAAGAACACGGGCTACACTCTCTTTGATTTTGGAATGACTCAGTTCCAAATCCGGCCGCAGCGCTTGCGCAGCGTTCCGGATGCATGTCAGCATGTCAGCAATAGGATCCATAATCGTTTTACCAACTGGCTTTGGTTACACCCGGCAGCAAACTAGCCATGGCCAGTTCCCTGAAGGTCAGACGAGAACATCCGAATTTCCTCAAAAATCCGTGGCGGCGGCCACTGATTTTGCATCGGTTGACCACGCGTACGGGACTTGCGTTGCGCGGTATTTTAGACAGGCCGGCGTAGTCGCGCTTGGCCATGAGTTCCGCCCGCAATGCGGAATATTTCTTCACCAGTTCGCGGCGTTTTTTATCACGTTCAATCCAAGATTTATTAGCCATACAATGTTATTTCTCAGCGAAAGGCATTCCAAGTAATTTAAGCAGATCCAGCGCTTCGGCATCGGTTGTGGCGGTCGTGACGAAGGTGATGTCCATTCCCTGAGTGCGCTTGATCTTATCCATCTCAATTTCGGGGAAAATGGTCTGATCAGACACTCCCAAGGTGTAGCTGCCACGCCCATCAAAACAGCGTGGACTGATGCCACGGAAATCGCGAATGCGCGGAAGTGAGGCGGCGACCAATCGATCTAAAAACTCATACATCACATCGCGTCGCAGGGTGACGTGACAACCAATCACCTGGCCTTCGCGCAACTTGAAGTTGGCGATGCTTTTCCGGGCACGGTTCAACACAGGCTTGCGGCCAGTGATCGTGCCCAGTTCCTTGGATGCGTCATCGACAGCTCCTTTGTCCAACGCGGCGCTCACACCCATGTTGATGACAATTTTTTCGAGGACCGGCACCTGGTGGACGTTTTTATACTTCCACTTCTCCATCAGGGAACTCCTGACGGTTTCTACGTAACGTTGATAAAGTCGGGCTTTCATACCTTAAACAGAGGCGGGAGTGGGAGTCGCACTGCGGCGCGCGGCGCGCGCCTCGAAGCGGGAGGCAAGCATGACATTGGATATATGAATGCTTCCTTCGCGTTCAACGATGGCACCTTGCGGATGCTGCTGGCTTTTGCGCGTGTGTTTTTTAATCATGTTGACACCTTCCACAATCACGCGCTGTTTGACGCGCAATACGTGCAGGATGCGTCCTCGTTTGCCTTTTTGTGTTCCGGCAATGACCACCACTTCATCGTTCTTCTTGACGTGAGACCGTTGCATAACTTATATGACCTCCGGAGCCAGCGAAATGATTTTAATGAACTTAAGGTCGCGCAACTCCCGGGCCACCGGACCGAAAATGCGCGTGCCGCGCGGATTGTTTTCTTCGTCGATGATCACCACGGCATTGGAGTCAAAGCGCAGATACGATCCATCGTTGCGGCGGATAGGCTGACGGGTCCGAACCACCACGCAATTGACCACTTCTCCCTTTTTCACCTGACCGTCAGGGGAAGCCTCCTTGATATGGGCCTTGATGATATCCCCCACCTGGGCAAACATTTTGTTCCGGCCCAGAACACCTATGGCGGCGGCTCGACGAGCGCCTGTGTTATCGGCCACCTCCAGAATTGATCGTATTTGAAGCATATTTAAACCTTGTGATTATGCGGTGGCGGGAGCCGGATTGGCAACGCGCTCCACCACCTGGGCCAACCGCCATCGTTTAAGCTTGGATATGGGCCGGGTCTCCTCGATGCGTACCCGGTCCCCAACTTTGGCTTCGCCCTTTTCGTCGTGGACGTAAAATTTTTTGAAGCTAGTGACGATTTTCTTGAATTTGACATGCTGAAACCGGCGTTCAACTTGAACGATAACGGTCTTAGCCATTTTGCTGGACACCACCGTGCCTTCGCGTTCTTTGCGATGCGTGCGGGTAATGGTAGGAGCAGGATTGGACATATAAAATTACTTGGCGGCCTTGTTGCGTATAGTGCTCATCTGGGTCTCAACCCGGGCGATATTCCGGCGCAGATTACGCAAATGTGCCGGCTTTTCCAATTGACTGCTGGCCTTTTGCAGCTTCAGGTTGAACAGTTCCTGGCGCAAATCGCGGTTCTTGGCCAGCAATTCAGTCATCGTGAGATCTTTTATTTCGGACATTTTCATAGTGATGCGTTCTTCAAATTAGACTCCCAAACGATGACGGGAAATAAATTTCGTGCGGATGGGAAGTTTGGTCGCGGCCAATCGCATTGCCTCGCGGGCCACATGCTCCGTAACCCCATCGACCTCAAACAGAATATTGGCCGGCCGGATGACGGCCACCCAGGTTTCCACCGGTCCCTTGCCTTTGCCCATTCGAGTTTCGAGCGGCTTTTTTGAAAATGACTTGTCAGGGAAGATGCGAATCCACATTTTACCGCGACGTTTCATGTAGCGGCTGATGGCGGATCGGGCGGCTTCGATCTGACGGGTGTCCAGCCAGCAACGTTCCAAGGACTGCAATCCAAACTCGCCAAACGACACGGCCTTGCCCCGGGAGGCAATCCCGGCGCGATTGCCGCGCTGCATTTTGCGATACTTTACTCTTTCCGGCATTAACATAAGCTTATTCCTCCCTGATGCTAGCTGCTATGGCCCACGGGCACGGCGGTTGGCAACTCGGTGCGTTGCGGGGTGACTTCACCTTTGCAGATCCAACATTTGACCCCAATTTTTCCGTAAACGGTTTTAGCTTCGGCGAAACCGTAGTCTATCTGGGCGCGCAAAGTATGAAGCGGCACCCGGCCCTGATGGTAATGTTCCACGCGTGCCAATTCGGCCCCACCCAAGCGGCCTGCACAACGGATCTTAACGCCTTCTGCTCCAAAGTCCATGGTAGTTTGCACGGCTTTCTTCATGGCGCGGCGGAATGATATGCGACGTTCCAATTGCATGGCCACGTTTTCCGCTACGAGTTGGGCATCCGTCTCCGGTTGCTTGACTTCCTGGATATCAACATAGATTTCCTTGCCGGTCATCTTGTTGAGTTCCTCCTTGATCTTGTCGATCTCGGCACCTTTACGACCAATAACCACTCCCGGGCGGGCAGTGAAAATGGTGATCCGGCATCGGTTCGCCGCGCGCTCAATAATAATTTTGGGCACCGAGGCTGATTCCAACTTGCGCTTCAGGATCTCGCGTATCTTCCAATCTTCGGCCACCAGTTTCCCGAATTCCTTTTTATCGGAGTACCAGCGGGAACGCCAGTCCTTGTTCAGGGCGATGCGCAGTCCTATTGGATTAGTTTTTTGTCCCATAGGGTTTTATTAGTCAGTCAAAACGATTTTAATGTGGCAATTGCGTTTCAAAATAGGGCCGGCAGATCCGCGAGCCTTGGGGCGCCAACGTTTCATCACAGTCGCCGTGCCAGCCATGGCTTCTTTGATCACCAGAGTTTCTGGTTTTAGCCCTTTGTTATTTTCGGCATTGGCGATGGCAGACTTCAGTGTCTTGGCCACCAGCCGGGCCGATTTCCGGGACACCACTGCCAGGACTGCCTGCGCGTCCACGGCCTTCATGCCCTGAATCTGCCGTGTCATTTCGCGCATCTTTTGGGCCGACATGCGCACGTTGCGGGTTACAGCTTGAACTTCCATAAGCAATTACTTGGCTTCGGCCTTGGCCGTATGAGCGCCGTGTTTCTTAAAGGTCCGGGTTAAGGCAAATTCCCCCAAACGGTGGCCAACCATGTTTTCAGTGACAAACACAGGCAGGAATATCTTGCCGTTGTGGACATTGAACGTATGCCCAACGAAGTCCGGTGTGATCGTCGATCGCCGAGACCACGTTTTTATCGGTTTCTTGGTATTCGCGGCATTCAGCTTGGAAATCTTCTCCAGCAAATGGGCGTCTACAAATGGCCCTTTTTTAATTGAGCGTCCCATAATTCCTTATTTCTGTTTCATGGGTCTGCCATTCCGGCGAACCACAATGAATCGGTTGCTATATTTTTTGTGCCGACGTGTCTTCAAACCTTTGGTTATCACACCCCAAGGTGTCACCGGATGGCCGCCACCCGAAGTCTTGCCGGCCCCGCCGCCCATTGGATGGTCAACCGGGTTCTTGGCCACACCACGCGAGAGGGGACGAATCCCCAAAAACCGGCTGCGACCCGCTTTCCCGAGAACTACGTTTTCGTGCTCGATATTACCGACCTGGCCGATCGTAGCATAGCAGTTTTCGTTGATCTTGCGGATTTCCCCGGAAGGCAAACGCACCATGGCATAACCGGCATCGCAGGACATCACGCTGGCGGCCACACCGGCGGCACGCACCAACTGGCCGCCCTGCCCCGGGCGGATTTCCAGGTTGTGAATAGGCATGCCAACAGGCACCGACTTTAAAGGCAGGCTATTTCCCAAGTCGGGAGTGGCGTTGGCGGCACTGACAACTTTGGTTCCAACCTGCAAACCGTTGGGAGCCACCATGTAAGCTTTTTTGCCATCTGGATATTCCAACAAGGCCAGATAAGCGGTGCGGATCGGATCATACTCGATGGCGATCACTTTGGCGGAGACGCCCTTTTGCGACCTCCGGAAATCGACGATCCGGATTTTCTGCTTGTGCCCCTGCCCAATACCTCTGGCAGTCACTCTCCCGTAGCAGTTCCGGCCACCGGTTTTTTTCCGGGTCTGAACCAGGCTTTTTTCGGGCTTTGACTTGGTGATTTCGTCAAACGACGCCACGGTAATGTAGCGCCGGGATGGCGTTAAAGGTCTGAAAGTTTTAACTGGCATAATGGATTGTCAGGTTTAGGTGAGAGAGATTTTATCGCCTTCTTTCAGCGTCACAGTGGCCTTCTTCCAATCTGGATCAAAGCCCGCTTGACGGGTCATTTTACGCCGCGGCTTGCCGGCCTTGTTGCAGGTATTGACCCTCAGAACTTTGACCTTAAAAAGCTCCTCCACTGCTTTGCGGATCTGGAATTTGTTGGCCCGCCGATCAGTCACCACCGTATACTGATTATATTTCTCAGCCTGGGTGGTCCCCTTCTCAGTAATTCTAACAGTCTTGACAATATCGAAAGAATTCATAATTCGCCTAGTCTTTCAGGAGCCGCTGCTCCACTTGGGCAAAAGCCTCTTTGGTGATCACCAGTTTGTCGTAGCGCAGCACCTGGTAAGTGTTGAGCGTAGCGCCTGTCGTCCATTCCACGCAGGGGACGTTGCGGGAAGCCAGGGTTAAGTTTTGGTCAACCCCCGGCACCACCAGCAATACTGTCCCGTCCAATTCGAGCTTGTCCAGAATTTGGTTGAATTCCTTGGTTTTCGGATTGCTCAACTTGAATTCGCTCAGGACAAGAACATCCCCGGAACGGATTCGTTCGCCCAAGGCTTTTCGCATCGCCAGAAGTTTGACCGTCTGGCCAACTTTCTTCCGGTAATCGCGTGGCTTGGGTCCGAATACAACGCCGCCACCGCGCCATAAGGGGGATGCGAAGGAACCTGCGCGTGCGCGGCCCGTTCCTTTTTGGCGCCAAGGCTTTTTGCCTGACCCAGCCACCTCTCCCATGGTTTTGGTGCAGGCGGTCCCGCTGCGCTGGGCAGCGCGATAGGCAGTGACCACATCATGCACGGCCTGATCGCCCAAGTGATTCTCAATGACCGGGAAATTTACTTCCAACTCGCCCTGCGAGTTCCCGCTTATATCTTTAATCGGCAGTTTCATGTTGGCTAAAGTTTACTTTTTGGCCGGCGCTACCGGTGGTTTTGGATTCTTTTTGGCGTTCCGAATGATAACGTAATCACCAGGTGCGCCCGGTATGGCACCCGCGATCAACAGCACCTGATCCTCTTTGCGAACCTGGACCACGCGCAGATTTTGGACGGTGCGCCGATCTTGCCCCATGTGGCCAGGCATTCGCATGCCGCGCATCACCGTTCCCGGGAACAGGCGCTGCCCAATTGCTCCCGAACGCCGACGCCATCCTTTGGCGCCGTGCGAGGCATCGCCGCCGCGGAAATGGTGGCGTTTCATTACGCCTTCAAAGCCACGTCCCTTGCTGACGCCGATGGCATCAACATATTGACCTTGGGTGAAAAGGTCAGGACCGAGAATATCGCCAGGCTTGACGCTGACACTGAAGTCACGGAATTCCCGAATCCGCCTCACGGCCAGCCCTTGGTGCTTTTTGATATGGCCCAACAAAGCTTTGCTGAGGCGTTGTTCTTTTTGGTCGTCAAACCCCAGTTGCACGGCTGAGTAACCGTCTTTTTCAGGGGTTTTACATTGCATGACGCGATTTGGTCCAGCCATGACAACGGTCACGGGGATCAGGTTTCCTTGCGCGTCGTAAACGCGTGTCATGCCCATTTTCTTTCCGATCAATCCGATCATAAGCTAAATTTTGATGGTGATGTCCACACCGGCTGGTAAATTCAATTTCTTTAGTTCGTCCACAGTTTTAGCGGTCGGATCGATAATATCGATCAAACGCTTATGGGTCCTTTGCTCAAAGGTTTCCTGCGATTTTTTGTCCGCATGTGGCGAACGCAACACCGTGAACCGTTCGATTCGGGTCGGCAGCGGAATGGGACCGGCAACCCTCGCACCGGTGCGTTTAACCGTCTCCACTATTTCGTGCGCCGATTGGTCAATGACCCTGTGATCGTATGCTTTAAGTCTAATTCGTATGCGTTGTCCAGCCATATATCAAAGAACAGTTAGTTTTTATGCACGTGAGGGTTTAATCTCCTTTGTATCCATTACCTTTTCCAAAACGCTTTGCGGAACCATTTCAAAATGGGAGGGTGTCATTGAGTAAGCAGCGCGCCCCTTGGACAGGGATCGAATCACAGTGGCATAGCCAAATAACTCGGCCAGAGGAACTTCTGCGTTAAGGATGGTTGCCTGGCTCTTCATTTCGATGCCATGGATTTTCCCGCGACGCCGACTCAAGTCGCCGAGCAGGTCACCCTGGTATTCTTCCGGAGTGGAAACTTCCACCTTCATGATCGGCTCCAAAAGAATGGTGTGTGCGCGCTTTGCCGCGTCTTTAAAGGCAAAAATCCCGGCCATTTTGAATGCCAATTCACTGGAATCAACTTCATGGAAACTCCCGTCCGTGATTCTGACTTTGACATCAACCATGGGATAACCGGCCAGAACGCCACCCGCAATCGCTTCATTAACGCCGTCAATGACTGCCGGAATGTATTCTTTGGGAATGGTCCCGCCCACGATTTTGTTTTCAATCTCAAGCCCCTTGCCCCGTTCATTCGGCTCTATCTCAACCAAGGCGTGGCCATATTGCCCACGACCGCCAGATTGACGAATGAATTTGCCCTCTCCTTCAGCTTTGGCAGTAATTGTCTCGCGGTAGGCGATCTGGGGCGCACCGGAATTCGCTTCCACTTTAAACTCGCGGAACAAACGATCCCGGATGATGTCCAAATGCAATTCGCCCATCCCCGAAATAATCAACTGCCCCGTTTCCTCATTAGTGAAAGTCCGGAAGGTCGGGTCTTCCTCAGCCAGACGCTGCAATCCAACCGACAGTTTATCGCGATCAAAGCGCGTCTTCGGCTCAATGGCCATCGACAACACTGGATCGGGGAAGGTTGGAGGCTCGAGACAAACCGAAAACGACTCATCGCAAAGGGTATCGCCCGTGGTCACGTTCTTCAACCCCACAAAAGCGGCAATGTCACCCGCGAACGCGGAATCAACTTCGGTCCGTTTGTCCGCCTGAATTCGCATGATGCGGGTGATGCGGTCCCGCTTGCGAGTTCGGGGATTGTAAATGAAGTCACCCTTGTCTAAGCGGCCGGAATAAACCCTGAAAAAGACCAATTTACCGACAAATGGGTCGCTCCACAATTTAAAGGCCAGGGCGCAAAACTTTTTCCCGTCATTTGATTCAACCTCGACCTTTTTGGTGGGATCGTCGGAATCCTGGCCAATGGCGGCCGGCACATCGATTGGAGATGGCAGGTAGTCAATCACCGCGTCCACCATCGGCTGCACCCCGCGCTTCTTGAAAGCGGACCCACACAAAACAGGAACGAATTGCAAACTGCAAGTCAGGCGCCGAATGCCTTGTTTCAGCACCAATGGCTCCACGGCTTTGTCTTCAAGCACCAACTCCGCAATCTGGTCGTCGCGGTCAGCCACAGCCTGAATCAATTCCTCTAAAGCGAAAGCGGCCGACTCCTTAAGATCTTCAGGAATTTCAGTAACGCGATAATTCAGGCCCATCTCGTCGGAATCATCGTAAACAAGCGCCTTCTGGTTGATGATATCAACAACCCCCCGGAAATTCTCCTCACGACCGATTGGCAGCACCACCGGGTAAGCATAGGCACCCAGCTTTTTGCGCATTTCCAAGACCGCGTTGTCAAAATTGGCACCAGTGCGATCCATCTTGTTGACGAACGCAATCCGCGGGACATTATATTTTGTGGCCTGGCGCCAAACTGTTTCGGACTGTGGTTGGACGCCGGCTACACCGCAAAAAACTGCCACGGCACCATCGAGCACCCGCATGGAACGTTCCACCTCGGCGGTGAAATCAACATGGCCTGGCGTATCGATGATGTTTACCCGGTGCGAAATAGCCGTATAGAGCTTTTGCAGGCCCTCATCTTTTTGTTGCCAGTAGCAAGATATGGCTGCCGAGGTAATGGTAATCCCCCGTTCGCGTTCCTGCTCCATCCAATCGGTGACGGTGTTGCCATCATCAACGTCGCCCATCCTGTGAATCAACCCAGTGTAAAAAAGGATGCGCTCGGTCGTAGTGGTCTTCCCGGCGTCAATGTGTGCGGCGATGCCGATATTTCGTGTGCGATCAATCGCGAAATCCCGATCGGGATCGCTCACAGGTTTAGCCGGTTTCTGATTTGAAATTGCGTCTGACATGGGCGTAGAACGTTGCCTTTCCGAGGCTGGCCTCGGATTCAACTGGTCGGCAATGTCCACTTTACTTTCCATTAATTAAATTCTTGTCATGAGGAAAAAAAACGCCCCGTTCATTACTCCGCGGGGCGAATTCAACCCACCTCCAATTACCACCGGAAGTGGGCAAAAGCCTTGTTGGCTTGGGCCATTTTATGCACGTCATCACGTTTGCGGATGGCGTTACCATGACCTTCAGCCGCTTCGAGTATCTCTGCCGCCAGCGCTTCTTTCATCGGCACTCCTTTGCGCGCATCGGCAAAATCAACAATCCATCTCAGGGCCAAGGCCGCCTGCCGTTCCGCAGGGACTTCCAAGGGCACCTGGTAGGTGGCACCGCCAACGCGGCGGGATTTTACCTCCAACCGGGGTTTGGCGTTGTCAACCGCCCGCTGGAAAATCTCCAAGGGATCGACCGTCGGATTCTTGGTGCTGATCTGATCCAAGGCATCATAGACTATTCTCTGAGCCACCGTCTTCTGCCCCCACTTCATGACGGTGTTCACCAATCGCGTGACCAGCGCACTATGGTGCCTGGTATCTTCTACTAAAGGCCGGGAAACTGCACGTCGTCTTCGTGACATAGATAAAATCGATTAAAATAACATGTTACGCGGAGGCTGCGGCGGCTTTGACTGCCTTGGGCCGCTTAACCCCATACTTGGATCGGCTGACTCGGCGCTTCTCCACCCCTGTGGCATCCAACGTTCCACGCACGATGTGATAACGCACACCGGGCAAATCCTTGACACGGCCACCACGCACTAAAACGATGGAATGTTCCTGCAAGTTATGGCCTTCATCAGGTATGTAGGCGATCACTTCAAAACCATTGGAAAGGCGCACCTTAGCCACTTTACGCATGGCTGAGTTGGGCTTTTTCGGCGTGCGGGTCATTACCTGCAAACAAACCCCGCGACGGAATGGCGCCCGGGCCAAAGCCGGAGCTTTGGACTTATACTTGATCCTGCTTCGCCCTTTCCGGACGAGTTGATTAATAGTCGGCATTTTTAATTTTCCGTTTAATTGTTCCCCAAGCCTCGGGGAAATGGACTGCGGATATTAACAGACACCTTCCCCGTTGCAACAGTTTTTTAAAATATTTTTTCAACCTTCATTCACGGGCTCCGGTTCCTCTACAGGTGCCTGATCCTGAGCAGGTTCCTCCGGCAAGATTTCAACTAATGGCCGCATGTGGATGTTGCGGTGCATACCGAAGCCGGTTCCAGCTGGAATAATGTGGCCCATGATGACATTTTCCTTGAAGCCATGCAACGGATCCACCCGTCCCATCGTGGCGGCATCGGTTAATACCCGGGTGGTATCCTGGAACGATGCCGCGCTCAGGAAGCTGTCGGTTTCCAAGGAGGCTTTGGTTATGCCCAGCAAAACCGGTTGCGCTTCGGCTGGCTTGCCACCCATTTTCTCCACCCGCTGGTTTTCCGCCTCGAAAGCGATTTTCTCAATTTGCTCTCCCCACAGGAAGGTGGTGTCACCAGGCTCGGTGATGCGCACTTTCCTTAGCATTTGGCGCACAATGATCTCGATGTGCTTGTCGTTGATGGTCACACCTTGCAGACGATAAACTTCCTGCACTTCGTTGACCAAGTGTTCCTGCAATTCCTGCGGACCGCAAACATCCAGGATTTCGTGAGGAACAATCGGGCCTTCGGTCAATTGCTGCCCCTTCTTCACAAAGTCGCCCTTGAACACAATCACGTGCTTGCCAATCGGCACCAGATGTTCCTCTTCCACACCGGTCTTGGGATCCCGAATAAGGATGCACCGCTTGCCCCGCACGGTCGGCCCAAAATCCACGACGCCATCGATTTTGGATATTTCTGCAGCTTCCTTCGGACGCCGGGCTTCAAATAATTCCGCCACGCGCGGCAAACCGCCGGTGATGTCCTTGGTCTTGGACGTTTTCCGCGGCGTTTTTGCCATCAACGTCCCGGCGACAATCCTATCGCCCTCATCCACCACGATATGAGCGCCGGAAGGGATTGGATAGCTGGCTATGGTTTCGCCATGCTCGTCCAGAATGTTGATCTGGGGGCGCAGATCTTCCTTATGTTCGATGATAACGATGGCCTTTTGGTTGGTGGCCTCATCAACCTCCTGCTTCATCGTGACGCCATCAATAATATCCGAAAACTGAATGCGTCCCGCTTTTTCAGAAAGGATGGGGACGTTGTATGGATCCCACTCGACGAAGGTGTCGCCTTTCTTGACCCGGCTGCCATTGGCAATGGAAATGACTGCCCCCACCACCACGTTGTGGGTTTCCAGTTCGCGCCCATCATCGGTCAGAATGGACAAGGATCCGTTCTTGTTCAGAACGATGAAGTTGCCATCCTTCAAGGGGACGATGCGCAACTCGTTATAACGCAGGATGCCATCGTGCTTGGCCTTGATTTGCGGCTGCTTGTAGACCTGGGCAGCGGTGCCGCCGATATGGAAGGTACGCATGGTTAACTGCGTTCCCGGTTCACCAATCGACTGCGCCGCGATAATGCCCACTGCCTCGCCCATCTTGACGGTTTCACCCACGGCCAGGTTGCGTCCATAGCAGCCAATGCAAACTCCGTCTTTACTCTCGCAGGTCAGCACCGAGCGGATCTTCACCCGTTCAGTTCCGCTCAGCTCGATTTGCTTGGATTTGATTTCGTCAATCTCCTCGTTGGCGGCCACCAGCTTTTGTTTGGGATTGAGCGGATCGAACACGTCATCGCAGGAAAAACGACCCACAATGCGGCTGCTCAAGGACACCACTAAATCCTCACCCTCGTAAATGGCCCCCACCCATACCCCGTTAAAGGTGCCGCAGTCCTTTTCGCGAATGATCACATCTTGAGCGACATCGACGAGTTTGCGCGTCATGTAACCCGAATCGGCCGTTTTCAACGCTGTATCAGCCAGACCTTTGCGGGCGCCGTGCGTCGAGATGAAATACTCCAGCACCGTGAGTCCCTCGCGGAAATTGGAGAGAATCGGCTTTTCGATGATGTCCCCGGAAGGCTTGGCCATCAGGCCGCGAACGCCCGCCAGCTGGCGGACTTGCTGCCGATTGCCGCGCGCGCCGGAATCGACCATCAGCCACAACGGATTGTATTCACGCTTGCCTTGGTTCTGCTCCAAGGTTTTCAACATGACGTTGGCAATCTGGTCCGTGCAATGCGTCCAGATATCGACCACCTTATTATAGCGTTCGCCAGGAGTGATGACACCTTTGCGGTATTGTTTTTCGACCTCGGAAATCTGTTTTTGGGCGTTTTCAATTTCTTGCCCCTTTTCTTTGGGAATGATCATGTCATCAATACCAATGGATACCCCCGCCTGGGTCGCTTCGCGGAAGCCCAGCTCCTTCAACTTGTCAAGGGTGACAATAGTACGATCATGCCCGCACAATTTGTAACAGTTCCAAATCAAATCGCCCAACTGGCCTTTGCCGATCTGGCGGTTTGGGAAACCCAGTTCCTCCGGCCAGACTTCGCTGAACACAACGCGCCCGACCGTCGTTTCAATCGCCTTCTTGGTGGCATCCCCGTAGACAGTTTTCCGCCCCAAATCGGGATTGGCCATCAGAATGCGGTCATGCGTGCGCACCGCGCCGTCCATCTGGGCGAAAATCACTTCGCTCTTGTTGCCAAACAGTTTCAATCGGCTGGGTTTGGCGCCCTGTCCCACATCGCGCGGATTCGCCGTCAGGTAATAGCACCCAAGAGTGATGTCCTGCGTCGGGGTCATGATCGGTTTGCCGCTGGACGGGCTGAAAATATTCAGCGGCGCCATCATCAGCAGCCGGGCCTCCATCTGGGCCTCCACTGAGAGCGGAACATGCACGGCCATCTGGTCGCCGTCAAAGTCGGCATTATAGGCGGTGCAAACCAGCGGATGAATGCGGATGGCTTCACCTTCGATCAACACCGGCTCAAACGCCTGGATCGAAAGGCGATGCAAAGTGGGGGCACGGTTCAGCATGACCGGATGCCCCTTGGTGACCTCTTCCAGAACGTCCCAGACCTCCGAAGACTGGCGCTCGATCATTTTTTTGGCGGAGCGCACCGTATGGACATAGCCTAATTCTTTGAGGCGCCGAATAATGAACGGCTCAAACAGGACTAACGCCATCTTTTTGGGCAATCCGCATTGATTCAGCTTCAATTCGGGGCCAATGACGATGACCGAACGGCCGGAATAATCGACGCGTTTGCCGAGCAGGTTCTGGCGGAAACGACCGCTTTTGCCCTTGAGCATGTCGCTAAGGGATTTCAGCGGCCGATTTCCCGCGCCGGTCACCGCCCGCCCATGGCGGCCGTTATCCAGCAGGGCATCAACGGCTTCCTGCAGCATTCTCTTTTCGTTGCGGATAATCACCTCGGGCGTCTTCAACTGGAGCAGGTTTTTGAGGCGGTTATTGCGGTTGATCACCCGGCGATAAAGATCATTCAGATCCGAGGTCGCAAACCGGCCGCCTTCCAAAGGAACCAAGGGCCGGAGATCCGGGGGAATGACCGGTAACACAGTAAGGATCATCCACTCCGGACGGCTGCGGGAAGAAAGGAATCCTTGGAGGATCTTAATGCGTTTGGCCAGCTTTTTCCGGATTTGCTTGCTCTTGGTTTCTCCCATGGAATTTTGCAGGGCGTCGATTTGCCGTTGCAGATCCACCTTGGCCAGCGCATCGCGCACCGCTTCCGCTCCCATCTTGGCCGTGAAGTTATCGGGGCCAAAAGTTTCACGCGCCTCCCGGTATTCCATTTCGCTGAGCAGCTGGTGCAATTTCAGCGGCGTATTGCCCGGATCGATCACGAGGTAATCCTCGTAGTAGATGACCCGTTCCAAGTCCCTGGCCGTCATGTCCAGGATCAAACCGATACGGGACGGCATGCACTTGAAAAACCAGATATGGGAAACCGGCACCGCCAATTCAATGTGCCCCATGCGTTCACGGCGAACCCGCGAGAGGGTGACTTCCACACCGCACCGATCACAAACCACGCCCCGATGCTTGATCCGTTTATACTTGCCGCACATGCACTCCCAGTCCTTCACCGGACCGAAAATCCGCTCACAAAACAGACCGCCTTTTTCAGGCTTGAAGGTACGGTAGTTGATGGTTTCCGGGTTTTTGACTTCACCCTTGGACCAGGCACGGATGGCATCAGGCGAAGCCACCGTGATGGCCACATAATCCACCTGGTTTACCTTTTCCAGCCCCAGCAACTCGCGTGCGGTTTCTTTGGAGGTCATCATATCTTTCGTCTCGAAGTTTGGATCTGCAAATATTTTTGCTTATGAGTGGGTCAAGGTGGCGAAAGTCGCCGCGTCCATAGTGGGTTCGCCGGTATTGACGTAGCCGACTTTCACATCCAATCCCAGTGATTGCATCTCCTTGACCAGCACGTTGAATGACTCGGGTATGCCGGCTTCCAAGGCATTGTCACCCTTGACAATGCTTTCATAAATCCGGGTGCGGCCTTGAACATCATCCGATTTCACGGTGAGCAATTCCTGCAAAGTGTAAGCCGCTCCGTAGGCTTCCAGGGCCCACACTTCCATTTCGCCGAAACGCTGGCCGCCATACTGTGCTTTGCCGCCCAAGGGTTGCTGGGTGACCAGCGAATACGGCCCCACCGCCCGGGCGTGGATTTTATCCGCCACCAAGTGGCCCAGTTTCATCATGTAAATGTATCCCACTACGATTTCCTGGTCGAAGGGATCGCCGGTTCGCCCGTCATACAGATGCACCTTTCCATGTTCAGGCAGGCTGGCCTGCTTCAAATAACCGCGGATATCTTTTTCCTTGATGCCGTCGAAGACCGGCGTGGCGAAGCGCATGCCCAACAACCGCGCTGCCCATCCAAGATGTGTTTCCAGCACCTGGCCGACATTCATACGGGAGGGCACACCGAGCGGATTCAACACAATATCCACCGCTGTGCCTTCCGCCAGAAACGGCATGTCTTCCTCCGGCACGATCTTGGCCACGACACCTTTATTGCCATGGCGGCCGGCCATTTTATCACCCACTGACAGCTTGCGCTTGGAGGCGATGTAAACCTTTACGGATTTGATGATTCCCGGATCGACATCGTCCCCGGATTCGATCCGCTCCATCTCCTCGTCGTGCTGCATCTGGAGATCGTCGAATTTTTTCTTAAACGATCCGATGATCTCATTGATTTTATTGCGGATGGGGGACGGATCGATTTCGATGCGATCATAAACCCCTGCGAGTTTGCGGAGCAGTGTTTTGGTGATTTTGCGATTGGCCGGAATAATGATCTCGCCCGTTTCCGAGTTAACCACATCCAGCGGGATTTTTTCACCCAGCAAAATATTGCTCAAAGCTTCCGTCAGCTGCTCCCGGAGTTCATCGGTTTTGGATTTGAACTCTTCCTGCAACTGCTTGCTGTGCTTTTTGATATCCGCGGTGGAAATCTTGGCCGCACTGGCTTTTTCCACTTCTTTCTTGGCCGAAACCTTGACATCCATGACAATGCCATAAGTCCCGGAAGGAACTTTCAAAGAGGTGTCTTTCACATCCGCCGCCTTCTCGCCGAAAATGGCGCGCAGCAATCGTTCCTCAGGGGCTAATTCGGTTTCGCTCTTGGGCGTGATTTTGCCGACCAGAATGTCTCCGGGCTTCACTTCGGCGCCAATGCGGATCACCCCGTCAGGACCAAGGTTCTTCAGCGCTTCCTCACCAAGGTTGGGAATATCGCGCGTGATTTCTTCCGGCCCGAGCTTTGTGTCGCGAGCGCCCACTTCAAACTCATCGATGTGGATGGAGGTAAAAACATCATCCTTCACGATGCGTTCGCTGATCAGGATGGCGTCCTCGAAGTTATATCCGTTCCACGGCATGAAAGCCACCAGGATGTTTCGGCCCAGCGCCAATTCGCCACCGCTGGTACACGGACCGTCAGCGATCACCTGGCCCTTCTTGATGTTGTCACCCTTGGCTACGAGCACCTTTTGATTGATGCAAGTAGCGGCGTTGCTGCGCATGAACTTCCGCAATGGATATACTTGTATCCCTTGGGCGGGATCATGCTTTAATTTTTTCTTGGTGTCCGGCAGTTTGCCGTCCGCCGTCAGCACGATTTTATCAGCCGCCACCATGGCTACTTTGCCATGGTCCTCAGCCAGGATCACCGCACATGAATCCCGCGCAACGCGGTCCTCCAATCCCGTGGCAACCAATGGGGCTTCGGTCAGCAGCAATGGCACCGCCTGCCGTTGCATGTTGGAACCCATCAGCGCGCGGTTGGCATCGTCGTGTTCAAGGAATGGTATCAAACCGGCCGCCACTGAAACCAGCTGTTTGGGGGAAACATCCATGTAGTGGACGTTGGCAGGCTCAACTTCAATGAAGTCTCCTTTGAACCGGCAAGTGACGCGCTCCGTTACAAAATTGCCTTTATCGTCAATGATGGAGTTAGCCTGGGCGATGACAAACGGCTCTTCCCGGTCAGCGGTCAGGTATTCAATTTGCTGGGTCACCCTGCCCTTCTCCACTTTGCGATAGGGAGTTTCAATGAACCCAAAATCATTGACCCTCGCGAAAGTCGCGAGCGAGGCAATCAAACCAATGTTTGGGCCTTCAGGTGTTTCAATCGGGCAAATACGACCGTAATGGGAAGGGTGCACATCGCGCACCTCGAAACCAGCACGATCCCGGGAAAGGCCCCCTGGCCCGAGGGCGGACAAACGCCGTTTGTGAGTCATCTCTGCCAGCGGATTGATCTGATCCATGAACTGGCTCAACTGGCTGCGGCCGAAGAAATCCCGGATCACCGCCGAAAGCGCTTTGGGATTGATCAGTTTCTGTGGTGTCATCGTGTCCACATTCTGATCGAAAAGCGTCATCCGTTCCTTGACCAAGCGCTCTGTGCGCGCCAAACCAACGCGGCACTGGTTGGCTAAAAGCTCACCCACCGTACGAACGCGCCGACTGCCCAGATGATCGATATCATCCAAGGATCCTTCGCCCTTTTTCAAGCGCAGCAAATATTTGGTCGCGGCGACTAAATCTTCCTTGCTAAGAATGCGGCTTTCATCCGCGGCCTTCAGCCCGAGCTTTTGACTGATCTTATAGCGTCCCACGCGGCCCAAATCATAACGTTTGGGGTCGAAGAACAGGCGTTTGATCAATGCACGCGCATTGGCTGCCGTGGGCGGATCACCGGGCCGCAAACGGCGATAGATATCTTTCAGAGCCTCTTCTTCGTCCTTGGTCGGATCCTTTTTCAGGCATTTGATCATGATGCCGTCATCCACGCGCGTATCCACCACCCGGACTTTAGAAAGCCCCAAATCGGCAATTTGCCGCAATACCGACTTGGAAAGTGGCTCAAATGCGCGGGCAGCGGCAATATTTTTGTCCGGATCAATAATGTCTTCAATCAAGACCTTGTTCGGCAAATCTTCGCGGCCCTCAGCCTCCTTAATGGTGAGTTCTTCAATATCGTAAAAAAGCTGCAGGATGCTTTCGTTGGTGGAGTATCCCAAAGCTCTGAAGAAAGTGGTGGTAAGGAATTTACGGCGGCGTTTCTTCCGGTCCAAATAGACGTAGAGCAAATCGCTGGTGTCAAACTGGGCTTCATACCAGGATCCACGATCCGGAATGATCCGGAACGAATGCAGGGTTTTTCCATTGGGATGCTGAGTGGCTTCAAAGGCCAACCCTGGAGAACGATGCAATTGACTGACGATAACCCGCTCGGCCCCATTAATGACAAAGGTTCCTTGGGGTGTCATGAGCGGCAACTCACCCATGAAAACCTTCTCCTCCTTGCTGCCGGATCCATCCTTGAGCAGGAAGGTGACATGCAGCGGGGCACCAAAGGTCAGACCTTCCCGCAAGCTCTCCAACCAACCCATCTTCGCATCGCCAATTTCGTAGCTGTGATAGTCGAGCACGATTTTGCCATCATAGCTTTCGATTGGGAAAACCTCGGTAAATACGGCCTGCAAACCAACATTTTTACGTTTAGTATTCGCGATTTCTGCCTGGAGGAATTCCCGGTAGGAATTAACCTGCAATTCAATCAGGTTCGGCGGGGCAATGACTTCCTTGATTTTTCCAAAATTAATTCGTTCAGGTGCTCGCACTGACATGTGAAATAAGAGTTTAGTTGGCTATGATTAGCCAGCTTATTGACAAAACGCAAAAAGAGTCCCCGGGTTTTCAGCCAGGAACCCGCTTGCAACTACCAACTGATCTTGCCGCGCCCAACTGCTTTCGTGCTCCAGATAAACAGCCAGAATCGGCAACTCGATGGCAGGACCGGCCTGCCATCGAGTATCCCTGCTAAATAACGTATTACTTAAGTTCAACTTTGGCGCCGGCATCCTCCAGCTTTTTCTTGGCCGCGTCGGCATCGGCTTTAGGAGCGCCTTCAAGCACGGGCTTGGGAGCTTCTTCCACCAATTTCTTGGCTTCAGCCAGACCCAGGCCGGTCTTGATTTCACGCACCGCCTTGATGACGGCAATTTTCTTGTCCGCCGGAACTGAGGTGAGGATGACATCAAACGATGTCTTCGCTTCAGCAACGGGCGCGGCGGCCGCCGCTCCAGCGGCGGCAACTGCCACCGGCGCAGCGGCGGTAACGCCCCACGCAGTTTCCAATTTCTTTACCAATTCGGCGGCTTCCACCACCGTCAGTTTACCCAATTGTTCTACGATTGAATCCAACTCTGCCATGATTACCTTTCCGTCTCGTCGAAGCCCAGAATCGAGGACAGTTTAAGCACGCCGCCCGCGTGCCGACGATTTACTTTTATAGGGTTTTAGGTTTTACCTCCATCAGTTCGAGGCGGAGGCAAAAATCGAAACTATTCGCCTTTATCCACCTTGGCCTGCAAAGTTCTGACCAACTGAGAGGCAGGCGCGTTCAAAATTTGGACGAACCGTGTGGCCGGAGTGCTGATTACACCCATGATCCGACCGCGCAACACTTCCAAGGGCGGCAGATCGGCCAGGATCACGATTTCCTCTTTTTCGAGGCGTTCGCCACCAACGAAACCGAATTGAAGCTTTGGCTTGTCGAATTCGGCTATGAAAGTCTTTAAGACTTTGGCTGCAACGGCCACATCCTGGCGTCCGAAAACCACAGCTTGCTGGCCAGCTAAAACACTACCCAGTTCAGCAATCCCGATTTCTTGCGCGGCGATTTTAAAAATCGAGTTCTTAACAACGTGCAAAGAAGCTCCAACAACCCGCAACCGCTTGCGCAACTCGTTGAAATGGGTAACCGCCAAGCCTTGATAATTGGTTACCAGGAAGAACGGTGAGGCCTTCAGCCAAGTGGCGTAATCATTAACAACGAAGCGCTTCTCCGGACGAAATTTTTTAACATCAGTCATGGTTTACCTAAAGGTTAAATTGTTAAGTCGTCGCGACAAATTCCCGAACGTCGAGCCTGATGGGCGGACTCATGGTGGCAGAAATAGTGCAACTCTTGATGAAAATACCCTTCACAGCGGAAGGTCGGGCTTTTACTACCGCCCTAATGACCGCCTTCGCGTTTTCCGCTATTTGTTCGGAACTGAAGGCCACCTTGCCAACCACCACATGCAGGTTTGCAGTTTTATCCACCTTGAATTCAACCCGGCCGGCTTTCACTTCCCGCACGGCTTTCGCCGTGTCATCGGTAACGGTCCCAGTTTTCGGATTAGGCATCAAACCTCTAGGACCGAGGACTTTACCCAACTTGCGCACTTCCACCATGGCCTCCGGAGTAGCGACCGCCACGTCAAAATCCGCCCAGCCTTCCTGGCATTTTTTGACCATGTCTTCAAAACCCACAAATTCTGCTCCCGCCTCGCGGGCAGCATCCGCCGCCGGGCCATTCTTGGCGAACACAACCACTCGAACCTGTTTGCCGCTGCCGTGAGGGAGGGCTACTGTGCCTCGAACCATCTGATCGGACTGCTTGGGATCAACTCCAAGACGAAAAGCCAAGTCCAAGGTTTCGTTAAACTTGGCACGCGGAAACTTTGTCAGTATGTCAACAGCAGCATTGATTGGATATTGCTTTTTAATATCAACCAACTGCAGGGCTTTTTTATATCTTTTACTAGGCATATTAAGGTGCGGTTCAAGCGAGGGACTGACCTCTCCCGCTTTTTAGGTTTAATCAGGCAATGTCAATACCCATGCTTCGGGCGGTTCCGGCAACCATGCGGAATGCGGCTTCTTCATCAGCTGCATTCAAATCCTTGATTTTAATTTTGACTATATCCAGCACCTGCTTTTTGGTGACCTTGCCGACTTTCTCTTTGTTCGGCGATTTGGATCCGCTGGCCACACCGGCCGCTTTTTTAAGCAAGACCGAGGCAGGAGGAGATTTGGTGATAAACTTGAACGATTTATCCTGGAAAACCGTGATGACCACGGGAATAATCATTCCACCCTGCTCTTTGGTGACCGCGTTAAATTCCTTGCAAAAAGCCATGATGTTGACGCCATGTTGGCCCAAAGCCGGGCCCACTGGCGGCGCAGGATTTGCCTGGCCCGCAGGGATTTGCAATTTAATCAGTCCAACAACCTTTTTTGCCATAAATTTTTATGCTTTCTCAACTTGCCAGTATTCCAATTCCACCGGCGTATTCCGTCCAAAGATATTTACCGTGACCTTCAGTTTGCCACGCTCCGGCTCGATTTCTTCTATGACTCCACTGAAATTAAGGAACGGTCCATCATTGATTTTGACCGTTTCACCGACCTCAAAATTGACTTTCGGTTTTTCATGGTCTTCAGAATCCGAAATCTGAGCCTTGATGGTTTCAATTTCCTCCAAAGACGCAGGGGTGGGACGCTCACCACCCACGAATCCAATGATCCCTTGGGTGTCCCTGATGAAATACCATGATTTCTCGATTATGCGCTTATTATCGTCCAGCAGGAGCATATCGACAAAAACATATCCGGGGTATAGTTTGCGGGTGGTCACCGATTTCTTGCCATTCCGCACCTCGGCTACTCGTTCCATAGGAACCAAGACCTCTTTGATGAATTCCTCCATCTCTTCGGCCTTGATTCGTTTTTCAATGCTTTCTTTGACGCGCTGTTCCTGGCCAGCCAAAGTATGCAGGACGAACCACTGACTCTTCATTGCAATCTCGCTATCTGACTGGTTAGGTGATCAACCGCACAAGCAGCGTAATCACAAAATCAGCGGCTACAGTAAAACCTCCCAACAAAACAACGGCCACCATGACAACCGCCGTGGAGCCTTTCAACTCTTCTGAACTGGGCCAAGTACACTTCCGCAATTCCTCCTTGGTCTCTTGGACATAGTTGGAAAGCTTGGTCAAATAACCTTGGTACCAAGCGAAGCCGAAGGCCGCGCCGATCACCACCACCCAGAATATCAGCCAAATATAATCGTTCACAATTCTTGCCTCGTTGGCGGAGGGGGAGGGATTCGAACCCCCGAAGGTGTTAAGCCTTAACGGTTTTCAAGACCGTCGCGATCGACCACTCTGCCACCCCTCCACGATCAATCACGGTTGGCAGGGCGGGAGGGATTTGAACCCCCAACCGACGGTTTTGGAGACCGCTACTCTGCCAATTGAGCTACCGCCCTACTCGAACACCTAAAATCCGGCGACTTACCGTGAAGGATCGCGCATCCACGCAATCCTCCCTGTGCCATAAATTTCAAACATTATTCCAAAATGTCCGTAATACGACCGGCACCAACAGTGCGCCCGCCTTCGCGGATGGCGAAACGCTGGGTCTTCTCCATGGCCACCGGTGAAATGATTTCCACGGAAACGCTTACATTGTCACCAGGCATCACCATTTCCACTCCTTCAGGCAACGTCACATTGCCAGTGACATCTGTAGTCCGGAAGTAAAACTGCGGCCGGTACTTGTTGAAGAACGGCGTATGACGACCACCCTCCTCCTTGGACAACACATAAACTTCAGCCTTGAACTTCTTGTGCGGCTTGATGCTGCCGGGCTTGGCCAACACCATGCCGCGCTCCACATCTTCTTTCTTGGTGCTGCGCAGCAGGACGCCGACGTTGTCGCCAGCTTCGGCCTTGTCCAGCAACTTGCGGAACATTTCAATATCGGTGGCCACTGTTTTGCGCGTATCGCGCAGACCGACGATTTCAACTTCCTCCATGCGATTGAGGATGCCACGCTCGCAGCGTCCCGTCACAACCGTCCCGCGACCTTCAATGTTGAACACATCTTCAATGCTCATCAGGAACGGTTTGTCCACTTCGCGGGGGGGCAGCGGGATATATTCATCAATAGCCTTCAGCAGGTTCGCGATGGATTCCTCGCCCGAAGGTTCGCCGGCCAGTGCTTTGGAAGAACTGCCGCGCACAATCGGAATTGTGTCGCCAGGGAAATTATACTTGGTGAGCAGATCACGCAGTTCCATCTCCACCAAGTCGAGCAACTCCGGATCGTCAACCAAGTCAATCTTGTTCAAATAAACCACGATCGCAGGCACACCAACCTGGCGGGCGAGCAAAATGTGCTCACGGGTTTGGGGCATGGGACCATCAGCCGCGCTCACCACCAGAATCGCACCGTCCATTTGGGCGGCGCCGGTGATCATGTTTTTGATATAGTCGGCATGTCCGGGACAGTCGATATGGGCATAATGACGATTGTCCGTCTGGTATTCCACGTGGGAAACAGCAATGGTCACGGTCTTGTTAGCATCGCGCACAGTCCCGCCCTTAGTGATGTCAGCATAGCTGATCGCCTTCGCCATACCCTTGCGGGATTGAGTGGCCACGATCGCGGCGGTCAGAGTTGACTTTCCATGATCGACATGGCCAATTGTTCCCACGTTCACGTGCGGCTTAGTTCTCTGAAATGATTCTTTTGCCATTGCAGTTCCTGCTATTTTAGTTGTTTTACTCTAATTATCTGACTCCACATTGCTATAAATCTGGAGCCCATGACCAGGCTTGAACTGGTGACCTCATCCTTACCAAGGATGTGCTCTGCCAACTGAGCTACATGGGCAACTTGACTTTAAAAACCCGCATTAAGCGACACCACCCCACGGCCCTTGCTTCCTTTCGCAAAAAACAAGAACCTTATGGGCTTTTATTTAAACCGACCCTATTTAGAACTCAACGCTACCGTATGCCCCACTGAGTGTCAAAAAAAATCTCAACTTTTTTTTCGGCACCGCCGCAACCCCTCTCCGGAAGCGTTGGACAAGCAGATCAGTATTTATAAAGTATTGCTATTCTGAGTGTTCCGTAATTTCCTTCTTGGAAGCTTCCACGATCTTCTTGGCCAGCTCCCCTGGCACTGGATCGTAATGCGAAAAAGTTTTGGAATAAAATCCCCGTCCCTGCGTAAATGAACGCAGTGCTTGGGAATAGGTTTGGATTTCCGCTTCCGGCACTTTAGCCACTATGGTCTGATATTGTCCATCCGGCTCGATTCCGCTGATTTTTCCCCTCCGGGACGACATATCCCCCATGACGTCGCCCGTGTATTTCTCCGGCACGGTGACCCGCATATCCACAATCGGTTCCAGCAGAATAGGATGCGCTTGCTCAAACGCTAATTTAAAGGCCTCCCGGCCAGCGATTTGAAACGCAATATCTTTGGAGTCCACTGGATGCGTTTTTCCGTCAACCAATAGAACCCGAACGTCAACTATGGGATACCCAGCCAAAATCCCCATGTCCATTTTCGAGCGGGCCCCTTTATCCACCGCCGGCCGGAAGGGCTGATCGATCACGCCGCCCACAATTTTATCCACAAACTCGTAACCGCTGCCTCTGGGCAGAGGTTCCATGTCGATGGCTACTTTGCCATACTGGCCGGCACCACCGGTTTGCTTTTTGTGCGAATATTCCACATAGCGGACGGTTTTGGTGATGGTTTCCCGGTATGAAATCCGCGGCGGTTTGCGATCCACTTCCACTTTGAAGCGGCGCTTAAGGCTATCCAGAATGATTTCAATGTGAATATCCCCCATGCCGCTTACCAACTCCTGCTTGATGTCCTGGTAGAATTTAAAAATGAAGGATTGGTCTTCCTCCCTCAATTTTGCCAACCCCATCCCGATCTTGTCCTCATCCCCCTTGGTTTTCGGAGAAATCGCCACGCTTACCAACGGTTCGGCGAACTTGGTGGGTGGCACCACGACGCTGCTGTTGCGGTCAGCCAGCGTGTCGTTGGTGTGTGTATTCTTCATCTTTAGCAAGGCCATAATGTCGCCGGTATCGACGGTATCCGTTTCGACGCGTTCGTGCCCTCGGAGGAAATACATATTCCCGGCTTTTTCAAAGGAGCTCCGGCCCGTGTTCTGCAATTCCACCCCGGTCGTCATTTTGCCGCTGAAAACCCGCACAATATTGAACTCACCAATGTGTTCCTCGGAAATGGTTTTGAAGACAAATGAAACCAGTGGTTCGGTGGCAGAACACTTCCAATCCTTGGGTTCGCCAGACATTAAAACCGGCTCGGTTTTGCGGGCGGCAGCGGAAGGGCCGTAAGCCACAATCGCATCCATGAGGGCATCGGCACCCATGTTGTTCAACGCGCTGCCGCACAGGACGGGATAAACGGTTCCTTCGCTCGTTCCCTTGGCGAGGCCTTTCTTGATCTCTGTTTCATTGAGTTCGCCCTTCTCAAAGTAGCTGTTCATCAATGCCTCATCGGTCTCAGCCACGGTCTCCATCAGTTGCACACGCAATTGTTTCACTTGGTCAGCCATCTCGCCCGGCATCTCGATTTTCTTCCCGATGCCATCGCCCTCGCGCTTATATTCATAGGCCTGCAGGGAAACCAAGTCCACAATGCCTTTAAAACCGGGCCCGGCGCCAATGGGCACCTGGATAGGAGCCACGGCGTTCCGGAAAAGTTCCTTGATCTGCTCCAAAGTCTGGAGGTAATGGGCATTTTCTTTATCCATGCCATTGACGAAGAAAATACGTGGCAGCTTGGCATCGTTGAGATACCGCAAACTGATTTCCGTGCCCACTTGGATGCCGCTGGCAGCGTCCACCAGCACTACCGCGCCTTCCACCACCCGCAAAGCCGCCTTGATATCGGCCGATAAATCCAGGAATCCGGGCGTATCGAGAAAATTCAACTTGGTCTCTTTCCATTCACAAAAACCCAAATGCATGGATATGGTCATTTTGCGGTCTTTTTCATCAGCCCGGGTATCAAAACTGCTGCTCCCGTTGGCAACCTTGCCGAAGCGAGAAATGCCTTTGGAGGTAAAAGCAAGGGCTTCCATGAGTGAGGTTTTTCCCACGCCACCATGGGATGCGAGACAAAGGTTGCGAATCGATTGCGCGTCGTATTTCTTCATGTATTCCTTCTTCCAATCACGTTACCGTCTTGGCTATCTTAAGGTCCACCAGGTAGTCATGGCGGACTTGGCCAGCCATCTCACCAATCAGGCCGGGCGATGTGAAACTTATACCCAACTATAAGGAACTCTGGCAAATAAAAATTCCCGTCTCGATAAAATGACTGCCCCAATTCCACCGAATTGCCACGCTGAATCCATGGCGCAAAAGAGACTCCTTTTAATAACTGACGATGACATCGCCATCCGGAGAGTCCCATCCTCCCTCTTGGGCAAAGAAGATTATCGGGTGTTGCAGGCGGAAAGCGGGCCGGAAACCGTCGATCTGGCTGCCGCCAAACTGCCTGATGTAATCCTGCTGGACGTGATTATGCCTAGGCTTTGTGGTTTTGAGGCCTGCCGCCTGCTCAAAGCCCGCCCTGTGGCCGTGGAAGCGCACCGGGGGGAAGATCGGCGTGGAAAGCGAGTCCGGCCAAGGCAGCACCTTCTGGTTTAACCGGCCTGCGCCAGAGCAACCCCTCGTCATTTCTGGAGGCTGAACTTTGGGAATTCGCGCGCCTGGCAGCACCGCTTCCTTTTAGCTTGCCCCGCGGCGGGAAATCGGCCAAGGGTGGAGGCGAATGAAACAGCACTTCACCGCCTTATGCCTGGCCCTGGTTCTGGCCGGACCAGCCAAAGCTGAAGACCTGACACCATCGGATGTGCTCAGCAATTCGCTGGCCAGAATAATCGCGCTGGTCGAACCGGGGCCCGGTGCGCCACGAAAAACTTTCTCCGCCCGTTTGGAGATGGCCCAAGGCGAAGGCGTGCCTAAAGCTTTAGCCGGGCGCAGCGCCACGCTCGCCTATCAGGCACCGGACCGCTTGCGGTTGGCCGCCACGATTGACAATGCCACCTACCAGGCTGGCCGCAATCGCCAGCAGGTTTGGATTCATTCGGCCTCCAAGCAGTTTGGAGTGGTGGGGTGCACCAATGTGCCCCGTTTCCTAACCGCGCCGGAAAAAGTTGATTCCAATCCATTGCCGCCGTTCAAATTGCCGGTCCCCAAGGAACAGTTGGCGATTCTGCCACTGCTTTTGAAATTGGAAGCCGATCCGCCAGAGAACTTGGACCAAGTGCTGTGCTATGTGGTGAAAGCCACTCCCCTGCCCCAAGCCGTGCAATTGCTGAAATTGCCAGGCGGGGAATTCCGCCTTTGGATTCGCCAGAAAGATTTTCTGCCCGGCCGCATCGAATACCGGGAAGGCCATAAAACCCGCATTCAATTAGACTTGCGCGACCTCCAATTGGCTGAGCCTTGGCCTGATGAACGCTGGGCTATTCCCAGCCAAGCGGATGATCATGTGGAAACCGTGGCCGTCTCCCACCTCACCCGCTTTCTCAAAGTGCTGGCCAACACTTTGGACCGGCAAATCCCGTCCTTGGGGCCCGCCACCGGGAACCGCAAAGTATTGGCCACCGAAGGCCCCGGCCGACTGGAATTGGTTGACGGCACCAAAGTCCTGTTTGTTAAAGGTTCGCCCGAAGAAATGGGTTATCAGCATGGCAAGCTGCTGAAAAAGCAAATCCGGGACTTGGTGGACCAGATACTGTATGGCGTGGGTGTGGGCAGCTCCTTTGCCAAAGGCCGGTGGTTTTTCGGTGAAATAGAATCCGCTCAGAAACGCCTGCTGCCTTTTATGAACGAGCGATACCTGCGTGAAATGGATTCCCTGGCGCTGGCTTGCGGCCTGGAAAAAGAGGAAATCCGGCTGGCAAACTTCTTCCCCGAGCTTTTCCACTGCAGCGGCTTTGCCGTTTTTGGCGAAGCCACCCAGGACGGCCACCTTTATCACGGTCGGATTTTGGATTACTTGAGGGGTCTTGGATTGGAACAAAACGCGGTGGTGATGGTTTTCCAACCCGACCAAGGCAACGCCTGGGTGAATATCAGCTACGCGGGGTTTGTGGGTTCCGTCACCGCCATGAACGCCAAACAAGTTGCCATTGGCGAAATGGGCGGGCGCGGCGAAGGCAATTGGGATGGCAAACCGATGGCACAACTGATGAGGGAAGTCATGGAACAATCCTCCACCTTGGATGAAGCTCTGGAGATCATGCGCAAAAGCCAGCGCACGTGCGAATATTACTACGTGGTATCCGACGCCAAAACCAGGAAAGCGGCCGGCATTGCCGCCACCTCAACCACTTTTGAAGTCATTTGGCCGGGGCAAACTCATCCCAGGCTGCGGCATGCCATCAAAGACGCCGTCTTACTGTCCGCCGGTGATCGTTATGAAACCTTGGCGGCCCGGGTCAAAGCCCAACATGGGAAACTGGATGCTCAGGGCGCTCGCGATTTGATGACCCGCCCGGTCTGCATGACGTCCAACATCCATTCCGTGCTTTTCGCTCCCGACACCTTGGATTTCTGGGTGGCCAATGCGGATTCCAGGAATGTCGCCAGCCACACGCGCTACACCCATTACAACCTGGCGGAGATGCTGAAATAGCGGGAATTATTCCCAAGCCATACTCCGCGAAGGAAGGCCGGGGCCAACTATTTCACTGGGGTTTCCGGGGCGGTTGCCCGTTCCGCCAGATAAGCCTGGTTTTCTTTTACACTGAGGTAAACGCTGGCTATTTTATTGGCGATTTGCGCCGCAAAATCGGGATCCCTATGTAAAAACCGTATTTCCACCTGCTTTTTGCTTTCCACCACCGCCGCTGAAGTTTCGGTAATCAGATGGCGCAGGATCTGGTTTTTTACTTTGTCGGTCAACGCTTCCTCATTCAGACCACCCAAAACACGCATTTCCGCCACGTTGAGAGTGCTGAACACCTCCACCAGAAAACGCTCCGCCCGCACAAATCCAGCTTCAAACTTGAGATCCACGGAGGTATTATAAAAGGCGATTTTGGCAACAGCCTCATATTTAGGGGGGCCGGAGGAACATCCCGCCAACAGCGCCACCATTAACAACCCCCATCTCCATGATTGGATTGTCTTCATACTAATAACATCGGCATTAATCGAGAAAACTCAACTGGGGCGGCGCAATCCCTCGCCAGTGGCTGGTTCGCTCAACACCAGCAATGCCATACTGAATAAACGCGGTGTTTTATCCCAAGGCGATCACCTGCCTTTGTCCCTCCATGAGAAAATCGAGATAATTGATCAACCGGTCTTTCATATCCCGGCGATGGATGATGGCGTCGATCAATCCATGGTCCATAAGAAATTCCGCCGTTTGGAACCCAGGCGGCAATTCCGCCTGAGTGGTATCTTTAATCACGCGGGGTCCGGCGAAACCGATCATCGCGCCAGGTTCAGCCAGTATCAGATCGCCCAAACTGGCAAAACTAGCCATCACCCCGGCGGTGGTAGGGTGCGTCAACACGCTGATGTAGGGCAATTTCTTTCGGGCATGGTAAGCGAGTGCTCCGCTGGTTTTGGCCATTTGCATGAGGCTGAACATGCCTTCATACATTCGCGCTCCTCCGCTGGTGGAAATAATGATCAACGGCAGGCTTTTATCCGTGGCGGCTTCGATCAAACGCGTCAGCTTTTCCCCAACCACGGCCCCCATGGAACCTCCTAAAAACGAAAAATCCATGACGCCCAAAGCCACTCTGAAAGCGCCGATTTTCCCCACCCCAGTGATCACCGCATCCTTTAGCCCGGTGGAGTTCTGGTAGGATTCCAGCTTCTTGCTGTAGGCGGCAACCCCCTTGAACTGAAGCACATCCACGCTCATCATATGAGCATCCATCTCCTCAAAGGAGCAGGTATCCACCATGGAGTGAATACGCTCCCGGGCGGAGATTTGAAAATGATGACCACAATGGCGGCAGACTTTCCAATTCTCATCCAACTCCTTGTCATAAAGCATGTTGGAACACTTTTCGCACTTCGTCCACACGCCTTCCGGGATCTCACGCTTCCGGCCGGGATTGCTGCCGATCTTTGGCTTTTTGACAAAAGTCGTTTCCGATTTTACCACGTTGATTGGAGGCGGCGTATCCGAGGTCTCCTGGGTAAGACTTTTTTTACTAAAGGTTGAAGTGCGAGTTGCCATAAAAATTCGATTCTTCAGATCCGATCAAATGCCACGCGCCACCGTCCAGACGCAGATCGGCCCGGCACCGGCTTCGGCCAGCACCCTGGCGCAAGCGTTGGTGGTAGCTCCGGTGGTGAAAACATCATCGATCAGGATAACGCTTTGACAGTTCAGCGGGGAATTCATTCGAAATGCGCCCTTCATATTAGCCTGGCGGGCGGCCTTATTAAGAAAGGTTTGGGTGGGCGTTGGTTTGATCCTCTGCATGAGGTGTTTCTGAATGGGGATTCCCAGCCTTTTTCCCAAGTGAGCGGCCAACCGCTCGGCCTGGTTGAATTCCCGTTCGCGTTCCTTCAAAGGATGCAATGGCACTGGCACAATAGCATCCCAGGAACCGCTTCTTAGAACGGGTTCGGCTTGTTGAATCATCAATTCCGCCAAAAAAGGTTCAAACCAAAGCGCACGCTGGTATTTATAACGGTGAATCACCTCCAGCACCACCCCGCTGGCGGCCACCGCTGAACGCGCCGAGACAAAATACCGTTTGTTTTCCCGGCATTCGGCGCACTCAAAAGCCTGCGTTAGGTTGCCTTCAAAAGGCCGGCCGCAAAGCTCGCAAAACGGCGGCTGAATCCAAACAATCTGCTCCCGGCATTTGGCGCCCAAATAACCCTGCGCTGGCCCCGCCCGCTCTGATTCGCATATTTGGCAGACTTCAGGGTAAAAAAAAGCGAGGCCTGCATCAAGCCAACTTTTCAGCAGCTGCCAAGCGCTCAATCCGGACCCTCCTCTTTCCGCCCACGCCGATTCAACCGGACCACCAAAACCACCCCCGCTGCCGCCAGGATGGGCATGGCCACCCAGCCATCCACTAACTTGTTAGTGCCCCATATCCAAGGATTGGCGGAGCTGTTCGCCAGGGTCAGATATCCATAATACTTCAGCCAAAAAATCCAACCGGCGTGCAGGCCGGCCGATAGGTAAAGATTGCCGGTTTTGATAAAAGCCCAGCCCAATATCAGCCCCACCAGGAACAAGTTGATGAATCCCGGCAACAGCATTTGCCAATCCACGAACCCGCTCAGCATGCCTGGAAGCATGGCCAAACCGGAGGTCCAATCCAAGCTTGCGGGTGTCTGCAGCCGTTGAAAAAAGTGGACCAATGAGTAAATCGCGCTGCTGGCCATCAGCGCAGGCATGATCCCCATGCCCTGCCGAAAAGACCCCAGAACCATGCCTCGGAAAACCGTTTCCTCAATCACTGCCACGATGATGGCAGTTCCGACCGTTTTTAGAAAATGGACCAGCAGTTGCATCACGGAATGGGCTGCCCCCAGTTCTCTGGCTCCCATCATCAAAGCCAGTCCCACCAGCACCGCCATGGAGCCTAGCCCCAAACAAAAACCGAATGCCAATCCTGACCATTTATCAGCGGCCTTCTGCCACCCCCATCGGCCTGGCTTTCCCATTTTCAAAACGCCGGCCAAAGGCCACAAACCGGCCAAAGCCATGAACAAAAAGGATCTGCTTACAAAACGATGGAACGGATTATCAGCCAATGGTTTAAGAAAATCCCAGTGGGCGGAACCCCACTGGGTTAGCCAATAAAGCCAGGGCGCCAGCAAGGCGCCGCCGAGGAAAACCACGGCCAGGTATAGCATCCAAATCCAAAACGGGCGCACGGTGGCACCTTTACTTTTTCAAGCGTGGCGATCGCCGCCAGCCATTTTGGGCCAGCAAACGCCAAGTGACCCAGATGGCCTCCCACACGATATGGCCGGACATTTTGGACGATCCCTGGAAGCGATCAGTGAAAATAATGGGCACCTCCAATATTTTCATCCCCTGCCGCCAAATCTTGTGGGTCATTTCGATTTGGAAGCTATACCCATTGGCCCGCACCGCCTGCAAATCGATGCTCTGCAGCGCGCGGCGGCGGAAGCATTTGAATCCCCCGGTGGGATCGGAGAAAGGCATGCCAGTGATGATTTGCACGTATTTGGCGGCGGTCATGCTCAACATCAACCGTTTCAGCGGCCAGTTGATGACGCGAATGCCGTTGCAATAACGCGATCCCAAGGCCAGATCCCCCTGCTGGGCGCCTTGGTGCAAGGCCGGAATGTCGGATGGATTATGGGAAAAATCCCCATCCATCTCGAAAATATACTCGTATTGGCGCCCCAAAGCCCACTGGAAACCCGCGCAATAAGCCCGGCCCAAGCCAGCTTTCCCTGGCCGGTGCAGCACCTGCACCTGCTCGTTTTTTGCGGCGAGGGCATCCGCCAACTGGCCGGTTCCATCGGGGGAATTATCATCCACCACGAGCAGATCAACGGCCAATGGCAAACTCAACAGGCGGTTCACCAGTGGCTCGAGATTCTCCCGCTCGTTATAAGTGGGCACTATGACTATTGCATCCCGCTCCATGCGATTCAATTCGCCCCGTGGAATAGCATTTATCGTGCGTTAGGCAAGCCAAAAGCCGCACCCATGGGCAAATTTGCCTTTGCGGAGAGGGCGCTATGCGCCAAAAGGAACTGTTGCCCGGAAAGGCCGCGCCACCCGCCGCATTCTGCCTTGCTTTCTTTCAGGTAAAAAGGGAAGATTCCGTCCTATGAAAGCATTCTTGATTACTCTAATTGCCGGTCTTGCCGTCGCGAGCGTGGCTCAGGCTGCAAGCAATAAAACCATCGACAATTTAAATGCCGCGCTGCGCGGAGAATCCAACGCCAGCCATAAGTATGGGCTCTTCGCCAAGAAAGCCAAGGACGAGGGAGCCACCCAAGCCGCCAAACTGTTCCTGGCCGCCTCCAAAGCCGAGGCGATTCACCGCGATTCCCACAAAGCTGCCATCACCAAGATGGGGGGAAAACCCGATACGATCAAATTGGACGAAGTCAAAATTGGCTCCACCAAGGAAAACCTGGCGGCGGCTCTGAAGGGGGAAACCTACGAGCGCGATGTCATGTATCCGGATTTCATCAAGCAGGCCACAGCCGATTCCGCCCCGGCAGCTTTGCGCACCATGAAATTCGCGCTGGCGGCGGAAACCGAGCATGTCAAATTATACCAGGATGCCATCGATAACCTGGGCAAAAACAAGGAAGTATCGTATTATGTCTGCCCGGATTGCGGTTTCACGGCCGAAAAAAGGCCCAACCGGAGCTGCCCGGTCTGTGGTGAAAAGGCGAATAATTTCATCGCCTTCAAATAGCGGCCTTCACCGGTTTTCGAGCTTCGCGGCCCTTCCCAGTCTGGCCAGCCAGGGGGAGGGCCTTTTGTTTTGGCTGATAAGGAACGTGCAAATTACAGGCATTTAGCTGGAATCCGGTCGCACGCAGACGCAGGAGGGCTGGGTGCCATCACTTTCCTGGCCGCCGCCTTGGCAAGGCAACACCGCGGAAGGCCAGTCCGAATGGTGGCTTTGCTCGGGAAAATCGGAATCACCTCAACCGAATCCCGCTCAGCCATGAACTTGACGTTGATCCTGAATAGCCGCGCACTCATGCTTATTTTATCGGACGACTTGCCGATTTACTTTAGCGGCTTTTGGCAGGCACAGCTAAAGCAGCCGCGATTGGTTGTTTTTAGAAAGCCAGCTCTTGCTGACTATCCTGATAAGGCTTGATGCATGCGGGCGTGTCTGGACCCGTCCGGTTAACTTCCGGGCTTACCGGATAACTGTCCATCATTTCGGCTGGCCAAGGCCTCCGGAAACGATCCAAATCCACTAATTGGAAAGAATCCGCCAGCCAGGACTCATATTCATCGGGTGGCACAATCACCGGCATTCGATCATGCACTTTGCGGATCAGCGGATTGGCTTCAGTAGTGAGGATGGTGAATGTTTCCAATTGAATCCCTCCAAAACCTTGCCACCGATCCCAAAGCCCGGCGAAGGCAAACAAGCCCCCGGATTTCAGGACAAAACGCACCGGCTTGAGGGTCCGACCCTGTTTGATCCATTCGTAAAAACCATCGGCGGGCACCAGGCAGCGCTGGCTCTTCAAGGCGTTTCGAAAGGCCGGTTTCACCGCCAGTGTCTCGGCGCGGGCATTAATCAAAGAAGTTCCGATCACCTCATCCTTGGCCCAAAAAGGCACCAATCCCCAGCGCATGGGCTGGAGAATTCGCTGGCCATTTTTCACCACCACCAGCGCGTTTTGCTGCGGAGCGATATTATACCTCGGTGGGAAATCCTCCACCGCGCAAGTGGCCTCAAAATGCCGCCGCACCTCGGGGGTGCCCCGTGTCTGAGTATAACGACCGCACATTTCCTTTAAAGTCACCCGCGCAGCCAGGCCTGGCAACCGTATTTATTTCAATAACAAGCTTGAGCCGCCATCTTGTCCAACCACAATACCACCGTGCGTTGGATTTATCTGATCTTGGTTGCGCTGCTGGAATTGCTGATCCTGCCCGGCTGCCGAACTGTTCCCGAGCAAACACCCGAAGTGACTCCCCTGGTGGGCCTCAGCACCCCTCCCAGCTCCCCTGCCCCCGAGCCCAAACGGGAAGCCGAGGCAGCCCAAGCACCGGTATTTGTTCAGCCGCCCACCAAGGTCTGGGTCCGGCTGGTTGATTTGGTTTCGTCCAACGGCATCGCGGCCCAGTTAGCCAGGTTGCCCAAGACCATTCACGGTTACCAGTTCCAGACCGCCGAGGCACGGTTGGATCTGGCGGCGTGCAACCGGCTGGCCCGCTGGAATGGCGTGAATTGCTGGCTGGGATATGCACCGCCATTGATCGGCAGCCAGGTGCATATCCATGCCTTGGATGTGCAAAAAACGTTGCTGCCATTGCTGACCCCCCTGGCGCCAGCCAGCCACTCCCGGCGGATTGTGGTCATCGATCCCGGCCATGGCGGCCGGAGCCCGGGCACCCAGAATACCATCACCGGACGTTACGAGAAGGAATACACGCTGGACTGGGCCTTGCGGATCGCGAACCTGCTGAAAACCAACGGTTGGCAGACCGTCTTGACCCGCACCAATGATGTGGATGTCCCCATTCCGGATCGGATCGCCCTGGCCGATGCGGTCCAGGCAGATCTATTCATCAGTTTGCATTTCAACTCCAGTTTTCCCAACCACGAACCTGGCGGCCTCGAAACCTACTGCCTTACCCCCGCTGGGATGCCTTCCAGCCTGGTGCGTGACTTTGCGGATGACAGCCGCCAGGTTTTCGTAAACAATGGCTTTGACCATGAAAATCTGCAATATGCAGCTCGCCTGCACCGCGCCCTCCTGCAGGCCACCGGATTCCCGGATCAGAGTGTCCGGCGGGCCCGGTTCATGGGTGTTTTGCGGGGCCAAAAAAGGCCATCCGTGCTGATTGAAGGCGGTTATCTGTCCAACCCGGAAGAGGCGCGCCTGATCGCTTCTCCGTGGTTCCGCCAGAAAATGGCCGCCGCCATAGCGGGCGTTATTGGCCAGGTCCGTCCAAGCCAGTGATTGAATCATGAAAACCATCGTTCTCATCGGTATTGTTCTGGTCGCGGCGGGCATGGCCCAGTGCGCGCCAGTGCTCCAGACCATGCAGGGAGTAAAAGGCGCTTCTTTGCTCCGGAATGGGGACTTTTCCGAGGGCGGCGCCGCCCAAGCGTCCGCCTGGCAGTCCTATCAAAAAGGATATTCGGCGGCCAGCGAAGCGGGCCGCGGCAAAAGCCGGGGGATCACCTGCGCAAGCAGTGGCCAGGAGCAGCTTGGGGCAGTCCAAACCATCTCCATGAATCGCACCCAGCCGTCCCCCATCCTGGTGCGCGGCTGGAGCAAAGCTGAAAATGTGTCCAGCAGCCCGGATCCCGGCTATTCGCTTTATGTGGATTTGGTTTACGATGATGGCTCGCCGCTGTGGGGTGAATCCGCCCATTTTCATTGCGGCACCCACGATTGGGAAATGCAGGAATTCATGATTTATCCCGCCCGGGCGGTAAAAACCCTGTCCGTCTATTGCCTTTTCCGAGGGCACACCGGACGGGTGTGGTTCGACGACCTCGCGGTGGAGGAACTGGCTGCGGGCGAAAGCCTTGTTTTTCAAGGAGTTGCGGTCCAGATCCCCTCCTCCACCGTGACCATGGATGCTGGCCGCCGGACTCATTCCACCCAGAACGGTTTGGAATTGACCATGCAAGATTCCCGGGTGGGCATGGTGAAAGTGGCTGGGCAAAAGCTCAGTTCCTCCCCAACCAAGGCGCCGGGCGTTTCCGGATTCCTCGTGCGCGATGCCGCCGCCAATTCGGATTTCCACGATTTCTCCCAAGGCGAATGTGTGGCGCTGGGTTTGAAGCTGGCTTATGAAATCAGGGCCCAGCCCAGCCACCTGGAGGTGAGCGGCAACCTCCTGGATACCACCCGCCGCGACCGCGCCGCCACCCTGGTATTTGCCCTGCCCATTGAAACGACCGGATGGCGCTGGGCGGACGACATCCGCCGGGATCGCGTCATCCAACCCGGCGTGGAATACGCCAACACCTTTTCCATTCGTTGCGGATCCACCGGAACCATGTCCCTGTATCCGCTGGGGGCGGTGGCAAACGACACCACCGGAGTGGCCCTGGCCATCGACATGGCCTGCCCGGCTCAATACCGTATTTTTTACCATGCCGATTTGCGGCGGCTTTGCCTGGCTTTCGATTTTGGCCTGGCCCCGGAAACCCGCCAATTCCCCGGGGCGGCGCCGTTCCGTTTTGTCGTGTATCCTTTCGATCCGCGCTGGGGTTTTCGCGCTGCTTTCCAACAATTGATGGAAATATTCCCCGGTTATTTCTTGAGCCGCGCCAAGGAGCAGGGCCTTTGGATGCCGTTCACCGATATCAGCAAGGTGCGCGGCTGGGCCGATTTCGGATTCAAGTTCCATGAAGGCAATAACAACGTGCGCTTTGACGATGAAAATTCCATCCTCAGTTTCCGTTACACGGAACCGATGACCTGGTGGATGCCGATGCCCAAGGAAAGCCCGCGCACCCAGCTTGAGGCACTGCGCATCCGGGATCAGCTGGCCCAAACCGGCGCCGGACACAACCGCCAGATGGCGGAAGTAACCCGCCAGGCGGCCATGCTGGACGAGTGGGGCAACCCTTCCCTCCTCTTCCGCGACGAGCCCTGGTGCCGCGGCGCCGTATGGAGCTTGAATCCCAATCCGCAGCTGCCGGGGCCGAAAAACGGGGCCAGCATTTATTGGAATGACGAAGTCAAACAAACGCTCTACGGGCCATCCGCCAAAGGCCAGCTGGATGGCGAATATCTCGATTCCCTCGAAGGATATGTCACCGCGGATCTCAATTTTTCCCGGGCCCATTTCCAAAACACCACGGTTCCGTTGGTTTTTGCCCCCATTTCCAGGCAGCCAGCCATTTTCAAAGGCTTGGCGGTCCAGGAATTCACCCGCTGGATCGCCGACGACTTGCACCGCCTGGGCAAGCTGCTTTTCGCCAACGGAGTTCCTTACCGGTTCTCGTTCCTTTGCCCGTGGCTGGATGTGATGGGCACTGAAACCGATTGGCTTTCCGGCAATCAATACCGCCCCGCCTCCATGCCGCAAATGGATTTATGGCGGACCATGTCCGGCCCCAAACCATACCTGCTGCTGATGAACACCGATTATGACCGCTTTAAACCGGAATTGGTGGAGAAATATTTCCAACGCAGCTTGTTCCTGGGATTCTGGCCCGGCATGTTCAGCCATAACGCAGCGGAAAACCCCTATTGGGAAAACCCCAAATGGTATGACCGGGACCGGCCGCTTTTCAAAAAATACCTGCCGCTCATCAAGTCGGTTGCGGAAGCCGGATGGCAGCCCGTCACGCTGGCCACGGCCACCAATCCATCCCTGTTCATGGAACGTTTTGGCCCTGGCCAGGATGGAAAAATGTATTTCACCGTTTTCAACGACAGCGCCGCCCGCCAATCGGGCGACATCCGGCTGGAGGCCACCGCCGAGGGGATGATTCGCCGGCCAGAATTCCGGGAGCTGATCACCGGCACCCTCCATGCCGTGGCCAATACCACCCTGTCGCTGAATCCGCAGGAAGTCCGGCTCCTGGCCATCGAAACCCGTTAAATCCCGTTTTCCCAAATCCCCATCGTGGGCTGCCCTTAAATCGCTGAAAAACTCAACCGGCGCCACCAATCCTGGGCCTGGCCAGGGCCAATTCCCGCCTCGATCCCCGACCTGGCCCCTCATCAAAAGGATTACCTTTTAAAGGGTAGTTTTTGCTTGTTTCCATGCCGGCGGCTGGCAACCTCAAAGCGATGGGCAAGGCAACGTTTCGCATCGTCCTGGTGGAAGACCAGCGGTTCATGGCCGAAGCGGTGGAAGCGTGGCTTCTCCAGCGGTTGGATTGCCAACTGGCTGGCTGGGCTACTTCTGCTGAAGAAGGCTTGCAGCTATGCTTAACCACCAAGCCCGATCTGGCCCTCATGGATGTCGGCTTGCCCGGGGTTGATGGATTGGAACTGGCCAAAAACCTGCTGAAACAGCTGCCTGACCTGCGAATCCTGATGATGTCCGGCCGGGTGGATCCTTGGACGATCTGGCGGGTGCAGGAAAGCGGTGTTCATGGATTTATCGAAAAAGACCAGTCCCCTGAGGTGTGGTTGGAAGCCATTCAACTCGTGGTGCGGGGGGGGGATTTTTTCAGTCCAGCATTTAAAAAAACCCAGATCGAATGCCAGAAACACCCGGAGGCCTTCCACAAGATTCTGAGCAAACGCGAGCTGCAGGTATTGAGCCTGGTGGCCTCGGGTTGGGAGGAATCCCTCATCTGCAGCCATTTAAAGATTTCGCCCTCCACGGCCAGCGTCCACCGGAAAAATATCCGGCAGAAATTAGGCCTGCACAATGACCGTGAACTGCTGGCCTACGCCCGGCGCTGGGGTTTGAACCAAGCCTTTGGCGGGCAAGCCCCAAACCAGCCAGATCCTGTGCCAGAGTTTTCGCCCCTCCCATCCGACTTGGTCTGAAAATGTTTCACGGCGGGCTCAGCCGGATCCCTATATTTGGGAGGGAAACGATGGCACTGCAGATCCTTGCGCAATACGAGAAGTGAGCCGCGAACCTCTCTTAAAACAATTTGCAAGTGGCGAAGGTTTTGCACTAAAAGACCCGGCCAGCACGACTGCGCCGATGGCAGGGACACGGCTCAACGCGCCTCGATGACGCTTTCATTGTAAGTGGGCGCCACGGACTGCCCCGGCTCCACCACCAGGAATTCCTTGGGATTCCACTCGCCGCATAACCAACGCTGGAACAAGCCCAGGTCGCCTTCCAACTCATCCATTTGCCAGCCATGCTTTTCGCAGATTTTGGCCACCTGGTTGCGCAAGCCGGGATGGCGGTTGAAGCCGAATCCAATCAAGGTTCCGCGCTTATAACTTTCCGTCCAGCTCGCGGTGACTTCAATCAGGTAGCGCGCATTGTCCTCGCCATATTTTTCGGCCAGCTCGGCGAACGTTTTCCCAAGCGAAAAGGGCGAAGCCTGGGAACCGACATCTTCCACCGGCACCTGGCCGCCTTTGGCGCGCGCCTTGCGCGTCGGGAATTCCAGCCAGCCAGAAGTGAAGTAATACGTTCCGGGGCAGGTGTCGAAAACCTGTTGGTAGCGTTCCTTGGATCCGAGAAACAGGGTGATGCAATCATGGGCCCGGGGCACGATCAGCCGGGTGTTGACGGCTTTCAAGCCATTCAAAATCAAATTGCAGATGCCGTATCCGATCAGGATGGCATCGAACTTGCCGGCGGGCACCGCCTCCAGCCGCCGCTGCAGATCGGCCTGGCCGTTCTTGGGTTCGTCATGATGCCCCACCGGCAGGAATTCCAAGTCCAGGATATGGGGGGAGAAAGCGGCGCAATACCCGATTTCACGAACCGCCACTTCGCAGGCAAATATTTTAAGATACATGGTCGTCTTCCATTCTTTGGACGCGGCCGGCTCCCGGGAGGCCGCCAGCCACCGGGCCACGATAGGCCACGGACCGCAACCCGCGCAAGCCATTTGCTCCACCGTAAAAACGCCGCCCGGTTCCCGACAAACTCCTTGCGTCCCCCCGGGGATGGCCACAAATTACCGGCATGAATCGGATTGTTGAACGGTTTTCGGCGCTGAAAGCGCGCCGGGAAAAAGGCCTGGTGGTTTACATCGGCGCGGGCGATCCCCATTTGGACGCCACGCGGGATCTGGCCTGGGCCTTGGAAGAGGCGGGCGTGGATGTGCTCGAGCTGGGGGTTCCGTTCAGCGATCCGCTGGCGGACGGCGTGGTCAACCAATTGGCCGCCCAACGCGGCCTGGCCTCCGGCACCACCCCGCGCAAGGTTCTGGAAACCGTGGCGGCCATCCGCCAGCGCAGCGGCCTGCCCCTGGTGTTATATATTTACTTCAACCTCGTCCACCGGCTGGGATTGGAGCGCTTCATCGTTGAATCAGCCGCCGCCGGGGTGGATGGCATCCTGATCCTGGATCTGCCGCCGGAAGAGTCCGGCCCCTACGATGCGCTGATGAAACAGCATGGCCTGTGCCCGATCTACCTGGTCGCCCCCACCACGCCGCCTGAGCGGCTGGAGCTGATTGCCCGGCATGGCGCCGGATTCCTTTACTATGTGTCCCGCGAGGGGGTCACCGGCATGCAGGACCAGGTGGCCCAAAACCTGCCGGAAAAAATCGCCCAAATCCGGGCCCATACTGCTTTGCCGATTGCCGTTGGCTTTGGCATTTCCACCCCGGAACAGGCCCGGATCGCCGCCACGCATGCCGATGCCGTGGTGGTGGGCAGCGCCATCGTCAACCAGGTGGCCGCTGGCGGCTCGAGCCCGGACCTGGCGCAAAAGGTCGCCGCTTTCACCCGCCCGCTGGCCCTGGCCATCAAGGGCGGCCCGCGCCCGCTTTGAGGCCCCGCCCCGCGCCAGCTCATGCCCGATATCCTGCTCACCGCGCTCAACGCCAAATTCCCGCACGCCGCCTTCGGGCTGCGTTATTTGATGGCCAACCTGGGCAGCCTGGCGGCCCGGGCGGAAATCGCCGAATTCGACATCACCCGGCGGCCGCTGGAAATGGTGGAGGAAATCCTGGCCAGGCGGCCGCGGATTGTGGGCCTGGGCGTGTATATCTGGAACGTCACCCTGGCCGGCGAAGTGGCGGCCATCCTGAAGCGGCTGGAGCCCGGCCTGATCCTGATTTTGGGCGGCCCGGAGATCAGCTTTGAAACCGGCGCGCAAGCCATTGCCCAACTGGCGGATTATGTCATCACCGGCGAAGCGGATTTGAAATTTGCGGAAGTCTGCCGCCAAATCCTGGCGGGCGCACCGCCCGCCCGGGGGATCATCCCCTCCCCCATCCCGGATTTGAGCCAGGTGGCGCTGCCGTATGAATGGTATGGCGAGGACGATCTGCGGCACCGCATCACCTACGTGGAAACTTCGCGCGGCTGCCCTTTTGGCTGCGAATTTTGCTTATCCGCGCTGGAGGTTCCAGTGCGAAACTTTCCGCCGGCGGCGGTGCTGGCCAGCCTGGACCGCCTGCTGCAACGGGGAGCGCGCCATTTCAAATTCGTGGACCGCACGTTCAACGTGAACCTGCGCCTGGCCCGCGCGGTCCTGGAATTTTTCCTGGCCCGCCGCCAGCCCGGGCTGTTCCTGCACTTCGAACTGGCGCCGGACCGCCTGCCTGGATCGCTGCGCGATTTGCTGCGGCAGTTTCCCGCGGGCATGCTGCAGCTGGAAATCGGGGTGCAAACTTTCAATCCCGAGGTCGCCGCGCGCATCAACCGGCGCCAGGATTACCACCGGGTCCTCGGGAATTTTCATTTCCTGCGCCAGCACACCCAGGCCCACCTGCACGCCGACCTCGTCGCCGGCCTGCCCGGGGAAACGATGGCCAGCTTCGCCGCCGGATTCGACCAACTGCTGGCGCTGGATCCCCAGGAAATCCAGGTGGGGATCTTGAAACGCCTGCGCGGGGCGCCCATTGCCCGCCACGATGCGGAATGGGGCATGGTTTACAGCCCGCTGCCCCCTTATGAGCTGCTGCGGAACCGGACTTTGACGTTTGAAGAGATGACCCGCCTGCGCCGGTTCGCCCGCACCTGGGATCTGGTGGCCAACAGCGGCAATTTCCTCAGCGCCACGCCTTTGCTTTGGCATCAGCAAACCTCCGCCTTTGCGGGATTTCTGGAATGGAGCGATTGGCTGTTCGCCCGGGAAGGCCGGGGCCACAGCATCGCCTTGTTCCGACTGTGCGAGCTGCTTTTCCGTTTCCTGACCACCGTGCGCCAGCTGGAACCCGGCGCCACGGCTCAAAGCCTCCTGCGCGACTACCAAAAAAGCGGGCGCTCCGACCTCCCCCCTTTCCTCAAACCGTTCATCCCGGAAAACTGCCCCAGCCCGTCCCGGGCGGCCACTAGCGGCGGCGCCAAGCGGCAATCGCGCCGCGCCGCACCGGGTTAGCAATTGCCCGGCGGGGATTTCAAACGGCTTGGAATTGCAGGTCGTGGAGCTTGCGATAGGAGCCGTTTTGCTGGATGAGATCGGCATGGCGGCCCATCTCGATAATGCGCCCCTCGCTCATCACCACGATCACATCGGCTTTTTGGATGGTGGACAACCGGTGGGCGATGCAAATGGTGGTGCGGCCGGCCATCAGATCCTCCAGGGCGGCCTGGACGGCCCGCTCCGACTCGGTGTCGAGCATGCTCGTCGCCTCGTCCAGGATCAGGATCGGCGCGTTTTTCAGAATGGCCCGGGCAATGGCCAGCCGCTGGCGCTGCCCGCCTGAAAGCGATCCACCCCGCTCGCCGATGACGGTTTCATACCCGGCTTCCTTGTGCATTATGAATTCGTGGGCCAGCGCGTGTTTGGCAGCCGTCTCAATCTCCTCCCGGGAAGCACCCGGCCGCCCCAGGCTGATGTTGTAGCTGATGGTCTCGTTGAAGAGGATGGTTTCCTGGGACACCAGGGCGATCTGGCCGCGCAGGTCGCGGGCCGAAACTTCGCGGATGTCCGTGCCGCCAATCAGGATCCGGCCCTGCTGGGGATCATAGAAACGGAGCAGGAGGTTCGCCACTGTGGTTTTGCCGGAGCCGCTGGTGCCCACCAGGGCCACCATTTGACCGGGCGAGACGGTGAGGTTGAAATCGCGCAGCACCACCTTGTCCGCGTAGGCAAACTGCAGGTTTTCAAAGCGGATTTCCGCGCCCGCGGCCTGGATCGGTTTCGGCTGGGCTGGCTCCGGCATGGTATTGCTGGTGGCCAGCAACTGGAACACGCGCAGGCTGGCGGATTTGGCCTGCACAAATTGCCCGTGCAGCCGGGTCAGCGACTTCAAGGGCCGGTAGAGGCCGATCAAGCTGACGACAAAGCCCAGGAAATTGGCTGGGTTGGGGTTTTTATCGACGCGGGCCACGAAAATGAACATGCCCGCCACCCCCAGGGCGCCCACCACCTCGATCATGGGCCCGGGGATTTCCAGGGACCGCACCACCCGCATGCAGTGGCTGATGAACTTGCGGGTGGCCTGCCGGAAAAGGCCCACCATGGCCGATTCCATATTATACGCCTTGATGATGCGGTTGCCGCTGAAGGATTCATGCATCAGCTGGGACAGCTCGGCATACTGGTTTTGGATGCCCGCGCTCGATTTGCGGATTTTGCCCGTATAAATCACCACGGGCACCAGGCAGAGCGGCAGGCCCAGCAGCGCCACCAGGGACAAGCCGGGCTGCAGCGAGAACAGCACAAACACATAGGTAACCACGGTGAACGGCTCCTTGGTGATCACCGGCAAAACCACGCTGAAGATGGTGTGCAACACCGAGATGTCGCCCGCCCGGGAAATCAGCTCCCCCGTGCTGTGGCTGGTGAAAAAGCTCATGGGCTGGTGGATCAGATGGGTGAACAGGCGGGTGCGCAAATCGCTGACCGCGCGGGCCGCCGACCAGTTGATGAGGTAGCTGTTCAGATAGGTCAGCACCCCCCGCACCAGCATCACCGCCGGGATGGCGCCGACGAGCAGGATCAAACCGCCCGTGGATCCCGGCCCTGTGCGCGAGGTGCTCCAGGTTTGCAGGCTTTGCACCATCGCCTGCAGCCAGCCGGCCAGCGCCGGCCACCACCCTTTGACGTGCCCCACCACATTTTGGGCAAAAGCGAAAAACCGGGTCAGCTGCTGCTCCAGCGCGGTGTCCTGGGCATACGGGAAAACCACCTTGAACACCATCACGATGGTCAGCAGCAGCAGCGGCTCGGCGAAGCCCGCCAGGACACCGCAGGCCACCCCCAAGGCCATGCGCCCCCGGTACGGCCAGGCAAAATGCCGCAGATGGCCCAGGAAACTATCCATGGCAATCAAACCGGCCGGGCTTGGCCACTGCCAGGCCCGGGGCCAAACAACCGCCCAGGACGGCCGCCTCCGGGCCGCCGGCCAGGCAAATTCCATGATAATTTACGCCGCGCATTTCTCAACCGGGCTGAAGGTATCATTAGCGGCGGGGAGAATCCATAGCGATTCTCAACCTTCGCCACCGGCGGCGGGATCATATCCCTTTCCCCCCCAGGACCACCCGCGGCCGGAATTCCGACAGCAAAGCCCGCCGGGCGAACCGGGCTTGCACGACTCCGTTGATCATGCAGGCCGCATGCCAAACCAGAAAAACCGCCAAAATTATCCAGTGCTCGTTAACCGCCGGAATCAACACCCCGGGCGCCACCAAACCCGCCCAGCCGGGCGCCATGATCCGGCCCAGGGTCATCAGCACCGCACGGGACTGGTTGCGGGCCTGGAGCGCGCTGGCCATGCCAACCCAGCGCAACGCCCAATAATCGACCCATAATGCCGCCAGCCCGCCGAGATACCACTCGGAGAATATCAGCACGTCCGCCTCACTCATTCCCAACCGCCTGGCGAAAAGCATAACCGACAAAAAAAGCAGGACGTTGATGCCGGCCAGCATCCGGAACGGCCGCCGCCAAAGCTGAGCCTGGGCCTGCCGCTGCCCGCCAATGATATCCGCCGCCGCCAGCGGCGTGGCCAGCAGCAATTCGAGCGCACCGGTCAGGCGGCTCTCCAGCAAAGGCCGGCACGACTCGATGCCCACCGCCACTTTGAAACCCTGGTGCAGGCAAAAGGCCGTGATCAGGCAAAAGATATAACACCCCTTGCCCTGCGCCGTACTCCCCAAGCTCAAGGCCGCTATTAACGCCACCGACCAGATCACCGATCCCCAAACGGCGCCCTGGCGGACCAGGGCCGCCAGCCAGCGATCCCGCACCGCCAGCCAGCCGAATGGATTCACCTCCAGTTCGCGATTGCGGGTCTCCCGCCGGCTGAATTCGAAACCTGGCCGCACATTCCGCCAGCGCCCGCCGGGCTGCCGGGCTGGCCGGGCCGGGGCTTCCTCGGAACGTTTGTGCGGCAGCACCCGGCAGGCGAAAACCAAACCGGCCACGGCCACCACCAGCACCACGCCGAAGGACACCCAAAACTGCGTGGCCCCCAGGCCGGCCTGGTAATTGAAATCGAAGGCCATGGCAAAAGTGAATATCGGGCTGGGGACCATGATATCCAGGGTATGCGGGCTGCGGGGAGGCCAGTAGGCGGTCACCAGCCAAAAGACCGGCGTGAGGCAGGCTTGAGCCAATACGATGCCCAGGCCCGCCCATAGCGTTTGCGGCGCCGCCCATAACCACGCGGACACCGCCAGCCCCACCGCCAGGGAATAAACCAGGACCAGCCCCAAAACCAGGCTGACCCGCAGGACTTCCGCGGGGGTCAGGCCGCCGGCCAGCACGGAAAGCGCCAGCACCGGGAAAATGGCCAGCAGCCCATAAAACAGCGTCACGGAGGCTCCCGCGAGCTTGCCCAGCACCACATCGTATCCCCGCAAATCGGTCAGGAACAGCAGCCCCAAAGTGCCTTCCCGCTTTTCCGAACTCAAAGCATCCGCCGTCAGCAGCACCCCGCACAGGAGGCAAAAGACGAAGCAGAGCAGGCTCAGCAGCAGGAAGATCCGCTGGTTCCAATCCACCAGGCGCACGGAACCTGGCTGGCTGACGACCATCCCCAGCCAAGCCACCACCCCCACCGCCGCCAGGCTCCAGCGCAAACCGAACGTGGACCGCCGCCGCGCAGCAGTCCGCAGTTCGCGCTCCACGGTGGGCAGGAAATTCACGAGGGGATTCTCCCCGCCGGGCAGCTGGAATCAGGCCCGGCGGAAAAGCCAGCAGGCAGGCTCAATCGTGGCGATAGAGCCGGACGCGCTGCAGGGAGGGCTTGCCATACGGGATCTGCAGCCGCCACCCGCCGGCATTCTCGTCCCCGTTAAGGCGCCGGCCCGGCTTCCAGGCCCCATTCACAAACCAGCCCTCATCGATCGCCAGGATGCGCGTGTATTTCGGCCCCGGCTTGCTCGTGCTGAAAAGGATGGCCAGGCCCGCCCCAGCCACCAGGAATTCATCGGCGCCACTGGCGATGGCCAGGCCGTATCCGGGCAGCTCTTTTTTGCCACCGGGCTTGAAAGTGATCTCCAGGTTGTATCCCCCCAATTGCAGATTCTGCCGGTCCTCACCGTCCTGCTGGTATATGCCGAGCAGGGCGCCCGGGTCCGGGTGCCGGCTGATTTCCGGCGCCAGCGCGCTGAGCAGCGCGTAGCCCTCCTTGAGCGGGCGGTCCTCCGGCATGGATTCGATGCCAAACGGGCAAAAACCGAGCGCCTGGTGCTGGCCAAAGGCGTAAAAGGCCTTGGCCACGGCATCCGCTCCCGTGCCGCACTCGGGGATGAACAACGGATTGCCAAAGCGGGTGTAGCTGGCGCAGACCTCCTTGAAGTCGCGCAGGTATATGTCCGGGGCCAGCAGGTCGATGGCCGGCGCCGCCGCCCGCCAGATATCCTGCACCTTGGATACGGGGCCGCCGCTGGGGTATTGCCCCGCTTTTTGAGACTCGTTCTGGATGAGCCAGGCGTTCGCGAACATCGGCAGCGCGTATTCGGCCTTGCCGGCCTCCGCCACCTGCCCGATATACCGCGCCACGTGCCACGCCATGAACGCCTCCTCGCCCCCCTCGCCAAAAACCGCTTTCCAGGCGCCATTGGTTTTGCCGCTGGCCTCGGACCAATATTTTTTGAACTCGGGGATCAACCGCTCCTGGTGAGCGCTGAAATAATGCACCAATTCCGCAGGCGCCTCCCGCTGGAAGGCTTTCACCGCCTCGGGCGAAAGATCCCGTGGCTGGCCCAACAGGCCGGCCTCATTCTCCACCTGCACCATCAGCACCGTCTGCTCCTTTTGGTCGGTTTCGCGCAAGTGCCGCATCAGGGCCGCAAACGCTTTCCGATCCGCGTCGAGATTGGCCTGGCTGAACGCCGAGAGAACCTCCGCCTTATCGCCATGCTGGTTGCACACCCGGGGGAAACGGGCGGTGTCCTTTTTCACCCACCCGGGCACGTAGCTCGACACCCCGTTTTTCCAACTGCCGAACCAGAGCAGCACCAGTTTCAAGTCCTGCCGGCGCGCTCCCGCCAGCAAGCCGTCCACCAAAGTAAAATCGAACCGGCCCTCCTCCGGCTCCAGCAACTCCCAGGAAACGGTGGCCAGCACCGTGTTCAGGTTTTGCGCCTTGAGGCGTGGCCAGACCGGCTCCAGGTATTCCAGGCTGGAGGCGCTGGAATTGTGCAGCTCGCCGCCTAATATCAGGAAGGGCCGGCCGTTGACGATCAGCCGGGCGCCCGCGGTGGTTTTCTTCAAATGCGGCAATTCCGCCGCCGGCAGCGCGGCCGCGCCCCACGCCAGGGTGGCGAGGCCATAGAGGATTGGGATGATTTTCATGGGATGATATAAGGTTGGGCAGCCCAGGCTCCGGCGGTCCGCAAGTTGCGCGGCCGGGGCAGCCCTTTGGCGCCGCCGGCCAGCGTTTCCCTCCGGGCCTGCCTGGAATCGTTCATTTTTTATTCCTGGTTGCCAAAACAAAGGCATTTAAGGCCACCATCCAAAAGGGGTCAACACCGCAGAAAAAAGCCCGCCTCACCCAGCCGGGCCGAGACCCGAACGCGCCGGATGCCAGGCGGGCGCAAGGCGCCTGCGCGAGCTTTTGGATTGTATATAGTGCACTCAACAACCCGCCGGAAACCAGAACGTGCCGGGCGCAAAGGAGCCACCGTGAGTGCGCGAACTTTTTGGAGTGCGGAATCGGGCCAAAGCGACCACTTAGGGGGCACAGTTTGGCTTGGGAAGCCCATCGGGAGGCATAAAAAACCGCGGATGTGGAATTATGTGGAAGCACGTGGGAATTCCCGAAGCAAACCGGAGGGAAAAAGGCGCGGCTGATGCCAAACAGCGCCGAGCGCAGGGCAAAGCAGCCAGGAGCTTGGGAAAATTGTCCGATTCATAGAGATGTTTTTCCTGATTCAGTCCGCGCCAGCGCTTGGCGCGGAGCGAAACCAAACCCGCCAGGGAGAATATAGCGCAAACTGATGGCGGTGGCCAATCTTCCGTGGACTGAGTGGACTCTATTAAGGAAAAGTGCAGAACCCAAGCAGAAGAGCAAACCTGAAGCTGGCCGCCGCCGAGGCAGCGAGGCGGATCTGCCGCAGGCGCCATCCCTTTCGCTCCATACCCCATCCGGATTTCAACCGGCCGCCTTTCCGGGTGGCCAGTGTGATCCATGGTGGTTGTTTTTTAGCATCTAATCGCGCGGATAACAGCAACAAAAGGGGGCCAGGTGCGCGAATGAATGACGGCATATTTCCCGGAAGTCAGGTTATCCAGCCAGCCCGAGGCATGGGAATAGCCAAAGGCCACCGCCGCGAGGGCCGCGCCACCGGTGAGACGGATTTGGTTTTGCGTGCGCCGCAAATACCCGTCATACTAGTTTTCCACCATCCGCCCACCCCACCCGCCATAAACACTATCCTGCCAGAATTGCCGAAAGGCGTTGTCGTTTAGCAAGGACTGACCCCTTCAAGAAACCGGCGCCGGTCTTGGTCATCCCTGGAAATGTCCTAGAACTGCTCATCCCGCCAGTCAGTGAACAGGTTCTTTTTGCCGGGAGCGCCTTTCAAATCCACCCACAGGCCTGCCAGTGGATATTTCTTTTCCTTCGCCAGGCTGCGGCTGTTGTTCAAATAGTGGAAATGCCAGGCCATCGAAAATGAGTCCCCGCGCCGCCGTTTGGTCAAGGATGGCAAATGGGTGAGCGAGAGCGTCAATGACCCGCCGGGCGCCGCCATCCTTCAGGCGGCTGCATTCTTTCCATTCTGGAGCACATCCCGCACCGTTTCGAGGAGGCTGGCAGCGCTGCAGGGCTTGGGCAAAAAGGCGTTCGCGCCCAGCGCCATGGCTTCGGTGACCAGGATATTGGAGCCCAAGCCGCTGGTGACGATGATTTTGGCCTGGGGATTCATCTCCCGCAGGCAGCGGATGGCGGCCACGCCATCCATGTTGGGCATCATGAGATCGGTCAGCACCAAATGGATGAGGCCTGGCTGGCGGGCGTAGAGGGCGATGGCCTGGGCGCCATCGGCGGCGGCCTGGGTGCGGTAGCCATGGGTTTCCAAAACGCGGACCATCGTTTGGCGGATGTTTTCTTCATCATCCACGACCAGCACCAGTTCGTTATTCCCTTGGCAGGCCTTCCGGGCTTCGGGTTCAGGCGGTTTGGCGGCCTCCGGGACGGCCGCGGGCAAATATACATTGAACCGGGTTCCCACACCCAACTGGCTCTCCACCTGGATGGCCCCCTGGTGGGTTTTGACGATGCCATAGACCGTGGCCAGGCCGAGACCAGTCCCTTTGTCCAGCGCCTTGGTGGTGAAGAACGGATCGAAGATCTTGGCCAGGTTTTCGGGTGCGATGCCGGCGCCCGTATCGGACACGGATAAAAGCACATAGGGGCCGGGCTGAGGCAGACCCAAACCAGCCGCCGTGCGGACATCGGCTTGGAGGTTGTCCGCCCCCAGGCTCAGCGAGCCGCCCTCCGGCATGGCATCCCGGGCATTGACGCAGAGGTTCATCAGCACCTGGTTCAATTGTGTGGCATCGCCCAGGACCGGCCAGAGGTCCGGGGCACACCGGGCCGTATCCAGGGTGATGGACTTGGGAAAAGTCTCGCGGCATATATAGGCCATTTCCTTGATCAGGTGGTGCAGCTGCAGCGGCTGTTTCTCGCCCCCCTGGCCGCGGCCGAAAGCGAGCACCTGCCGGACCACGCTGGCCCCGCGCCGGGCGCTGGACTCAATGGTGTTGAGCAGCCTCAGCGAGGGATGGCCCTGCAGCTCCTCCCGCAGCATCCCGCTGGCCATGGTGATGGGGGCCAGGATGTTGTTGAGGTCGTGGGCAATGCCGCTGGCCAGGTGCCCCACGCACTCCATGCGCTGGGCCAGCAGCAACCGTGCCTCCAGCTTTTTTTGCTCGGTGATGTCCGAGTCCACGACCAGCATGGCGGTGGGGGTTCCCGCGCTGTTTTTCAGCAGCAGCCACCGGCTCTGGATGGCCAGCTTCCGCCCGGCCTTGTCCTCGGTTTTCAGCTCGCCGCACCATTGTCCCGCCGCCAGGACCTGCTCCAGGCCGGTGGGGAACAAAAAGTCGGAATTCTGGTGGAGGAACTGCTGGGCCTCCGAGCCGAGGATTTCGGCGGCCGCCCAGCCGTAGATCCGCTCGGCGCTTTTGTTCCAAAAAGTAATCTGCCCCTTCAAATCCCACACCATGATGGCATCCTGGGTGAGGTCGAGCAGCTCCGCCTGGGCGCGGATTTTTTCCATGGCTTGCTTCTGGGAGGTGATGTCGCGCAGGTAGGTCAGGAAGCGCTCGGGCTGGCCCGCCTCATCCGCAACCAGCGCCACGCTGACATCAAACCACAAGGTCTGCCCCTGCCGGCCCTGCAGGCGCTTTTCGCTGCTGAACCCTTTGCGATCGCCTTGGAGCAGCCGTTGATATTCCCCCCAATCGGCCCCGGCATCCTCGGGATGCAGGACATCCTGGATCCGGCCCGCCAGCAGCTCCGCCTCGGTCCAGCCCAGCAGCTGGCCGAGCAAAGGAGGGGCTTTGAGCCACCGGCCGTCCAGCGCCACCTGGGTGACCAGGAGGGTGGAAAACGCTTCGGCGCGCTCCAGGCTGGCCTGGCTTTTCCGCAGCGCCTCCTCCGCGTGCCGGCGCCGTGCCTCGCCATCCAGGTGGTCCAGGGCAAAGGAGACATCCGCCGCCACTTCCTCCAGGAGGCCCAGCTCCCGATCCTTGAAGAAATTGATTTCACCGGCGCCGAGGATCAAGAGGCCCGCGGTTTGCTGGTGGAAGCGGATCGGGAAGGCGGCCAGGGACTGGAGGCCGGCCTGGGCCAGGGCTGCGTGTCCGGGCCGGAAGCCGGGGGCTTCCGCGAGGTTGTTCACCATCCAGGGGCGGCCTTCCCGGAGGGCGGTCTGGGCCGGCCCCGGACCCTCCAGCCCCATCCCGGCGCAAATCCCATCCAGGCCGGCGGAGCATTCCGGCGCTCCCCACCGGGCCGCCGGCAGGATAGCCTGGGTTAGTGGATCCAGCCAGCCGATCCCGGCCGCTTTGAAAGCGCCGTGGTCGATGGCTGCGCGGCAGATTTGCTGCAGGAGATCCTCCCGGGAGGCGGCATGCACCACGGCCTGGTTGACATGGCTCAAAACCGCATAAAGCCGGTTCAGCCGGTGGATTTCCTCCCCGGACTGATGCTTGTAGAGAGCCATCTCAATGACGGTCTTCAGATCCCGGTCCTCAAACGGCTTGAGGATATACCCGAACGGGTCGGCCAGCTTGGCGCGCTCCAAGGTGGGGGCCTCCGCGTAGGCCGTGAGGAACACCACTGGCAGCCGGAACCGCCGGTGGATCTGTTCGGCGGCCATGATGCCGTCCATGGCCCCTTCCAAGTGGATGTCCATGAGGATGAGGTCCGGCTGGAGCTGCCCGGCCAGGCGCACGCTTTCCTCGCCGCTGGCGGTCACGCCAGCCACGGCGTAAAGGAGGCTGTCCAGGCGGCGCTGGATGTCCAGGGCGACGACGGCTTCGTCTTCAACGATCAGGATGCGTGGAGGATTCATAGGCAAAGGGGAAAGGTGACGTGGAAGGTGGCGCCGGGCTGGCGCACCACTTCCAGCCGGCCTTTCAATTGGGTGGCCAGGGCCGCCACCAAGGGCAGGCCCAGGGACTTGGCTTGCGGGAGGTCCAGCGCGGCGGGCAGGCCCGCGCCGTCGTCCCCCACGGTGAGCCGGAGCTGCCGGCTGCCAGCCGGCTCCAGCGCCACCGTGATCCGGCCGGAGCGGCCTTCGGGGAAGGCATATTTGAGCGCGTTGGACACCAGCTCATTGATGATCAGGCAGCACGGCACGGCCTGGTCCAGGCCCAGGCGGAGGCCGGCGGCGCGGGCCTGGAGCTTGATCCGGGGCGCGGGGGATCCGAAAGCGCTGAACAACTGGGCGCACAGGCGGTCCAAATAGCCGCCAAAATCGATGCCGGCCAGGTTCTCCGATTGATAGAGCATCTCGTGGAGCAGGGCCATGGAGCGGATGCGGCTTTGGGTTTCCCGCAGCGCGCCCAGGGCGGCGGGGTTTTTGACCTGGGCCGCCTGCAGGTTGAGCAGGCTGCTGACGATCTGGAGGTTGTTCTTGACCCGGTGGTGGACCTCCTTGAGCAGCACGGTTTTTTCGGCGAGGGACGCGCGCAGGGCATCCTCCATCCGCTGGCGGGCCAGGGCGATCCCAATGCTGGCGGCCAGGCCCTCGTAGAACCGGACCAGCTCCAGCGTGAACCGCCCGGGGGCGTGGTCATTCAACTGCAGCAACCCGGTGATCTCCGCACCCGCCCGCAACGGGATGAGGGCGACCGATTGATAGCCGGCCTCGATGCAGCGGTTGCGCGGATGGTGGCGGGGGTCACGGTCCGGAGCCAGGCCCAGCAGCTCTGTGGCCTGGCTCGTCCAAAAGCTGCCGCCGCCGGTGAAGCAGGGCAGGCTCGGGTCGCCACCACCGGCCAGGACCGCCCCGCACGTGCATTCGAGGATGGGCTGGCCATCCGCGCCGCGGATCACGGCGCCGTCCGGGGCTTTGGCGCACAGGGAATTCTCGTGCTGCACGAAGGCGCCGGAAAACCCGCTTTGCAGGTAGTAGGGGAAATCCTCGCCCTGGCGGAGCCGCAGGCCCACGGCGTCAAAGCCTGCGGTGCGCTGGATCAGCCGCAGGAGTTCCTCCACCAAGGCGGGCAAGTCGTCCGGGCGGTTCAGCAATTGCAGCGCGTCCACGACCAGCTGCTGATTGGCCTCCGTCTGCTTGCGCGCGGTGATATCCTGCATCACCGCGATAAAGTGGATGATCCGCCCTTGCTCATCGCGCAGCGGCGTGATGGTGGTTTCCTCCGCATAGAGATGGCCCTGCTGGTGGCGGTTGGTTATCTCACCCCGCCATACCTGCCCGGCCAGGATGGTTCCCCATAAGTGCTCGTAGAAGCCTGGATCCTGGCGGCCGGATTTCAGGAGGCGGGGAGTCTGGCCGCAGGCTTCCGCCTGGCGGTAGCCGGTGAGCACGGTGAAGGCCGGATTGGTCCAGAGGATTTTCCCTGCGGGATCGGTGATCAGGATGGCATTGGCGGCGGCATTCAGGGCGGTGGTTTGCAGGCGGGTCTTCGCCTCGGCCCACCGCAGGTTCTCAACCACGCTCAACAGCGTGCGGCGGTCTTCCTCGGCGGCTTGGAGCAGGCGGCGCGTTTCCACCTGGGCGGCCTGCGCCGCGGCCTCCGCCTGGCGCCGGGCACGCCGCTCCTCCGCCTCGCGCAATTCCCGCGCGACCGCCGCCGCCAGCCGGGTGAGGTGATCCTTGAGCAGGTAATCGTGGGCGCCCGCGATCATGGCGCCCACCGCCACCTCCTCACCGATGGCTCCGGAGATGATCAGGAACGGCAGGTCCAGGCCGCTGGCCTTGACGATCTCCAGCGCCTCCAGGCCGCTGAACCGCGGCAGGGAGTAGTCCGAGAGCACGAGATCCCAGGCTCCGCGGGCCAGCGCGGCCTTCAGCTCCGCGGCCTCCTCCGCCCGCTCCCAGGCGACGATGCGGCCGGAACGTTCCAGCTCCCGCACCATCAGGCCGGCATCCAATTCAGAGTCTTCCACAATCAGGACGCGGAGCGGACTCGGCGGCGGGGCAGGCGGCGGCTCGGCCATGCTCATGGGCTGGGTGGGGCGGCGGGTTGGAGGACGGCGGGGATCTGGTTGAGCAGCAGCCAGTAAAGCCCGAGCTGCCGCACGGCTTCCCCAAAGTTGTCGAAGTCCACCGGCTTGACGATGAAGCTGTTCGTGCCGGTCTGGTAGGCGCGTTCCAGGTCGGCCTCCTCCCGCGAGGAGGTCATCACCACCACCGGGATGCTCCGGGTGCGCGGGTCGCTCTTGAGCCGCTGCAGGACTTCGTGCCCGTCCACCCTGGGCAGCTTGAGGTCCAGCAGCACGAGCTTGGGGATATGGCTGATGGGCGAGGCGCGGCTGCTGCCGGGGCCGAAGATCAGGTCCAGGGCCTCGGCGCCGTCCTTGACCCAGAATATCTGGTTGGCCAGGCGGGATTGCTTGAGTGCGCGCATCGTCAGCTCGGCGTCGTGGGGATTGTCCTCCACGAGCAGGATTTCGAGGGCGAAAGGGAGGTGGGAAGGTTCGTCGTTCATCAGGATTCCTTTGGGTTTGTATTTTTATGGTCTCCGGCCGGGGCCGTTGCGGAAGCCGGTGGCCCGCCTGGCGCGGCCAGCGCGCTCGGGTACCGCGGCGGTTCGCCGAGCCGGGCCAGCAGCTCATTGACCTCCTGCTTCACGCTCAGCGTGCGGCTTTCGCAGCCAACCATGGCGTTGCGCCAGCGGCGCAGCTCGGCCAGCTGCTCGGCGATTTTCGCTTCCGCCTGTTTGCGTTCGGTGCAGTCCAGCATCACCGCGGCGCACTCCCGGCCATCTGCGGAGCGCACGCCCTCGATATGCGCCAGGCGGGACTGGGGCCCGCTTGGGGCCAGCGCCACTTCGCAGCATGCTTTGGCCTGGCCCGCAAAGACTTTCTGCAGGAATTCGTCGAAGATGCCCCGATCACCGTGGGCGATGAGGGCGCGGAAGCTCTGTTTTGCCAGCCGGGAACGCTCGGCGCCGAGCAGGCGCGCCCCGGCCAGGTTGATCCGCTGGATCACTCCCCCGCGGCCGAGGGCCAGGTAGCCCACTGGGGCAAACTCGTAGAGGTCGGTGTATTGGGCCAGGAGCTCCTCCCTTTGGGTTTGGGTTTGTTTGAGCTCTTCGTTCTGCAGCTCCAGCTCGATCTGGTGGACCTGCAGCTCGTGGACCAGCCGGTCCGTTTCCACGCTGGCCGGCCGGCCGGCGCTGGCGGTCTTTTGGCGTTTCAGCCGCTCTTCGGCGCGGCCGCGCAGCCTGGCGGCATCCTCTGGCTGGTCCGGTTTCGCATTCATGGCTGGTCCGCTTTCGGCAAAGGGTCAATCAGGGCCGGGGAGCTGGCTTCGGGAGGTGCGCTGGCCAGGCCGGTGCCGGCTGCGCCCACCTGGCCGGGAGCCAGGGGCAGGGTGAAGTAGAACGCCGCGCCGCGGCCCAGAGCGGCCTCGGCCCAAACCCGGCCCCCGTGGCGCTGCACCAGGCGCTGCACCAAGGCCAGGCCCACCCCCGTGCCCTCAAACTCGCCCGCGCCGTGCAGGCGCTGGAACACCCCGAACAGCTTGCCCGCGTATTTCATGTCGAATCCCGCGCCGTTGTCCCGGACGCAATAAACCGCTTCGCCGCACTGCGCCACGCCGCTGGCTTCGATGGTGGCGCGCTCCCGGTGGCGGGTGAATTTCAAGGCGTTGTCGAACAGGTTGAACCACACCTGCCGCAGCAAGGCCCGGTCCGCAGGGGCGTCCGGGAGGCTGGCGAGCTGGAAATCCACCACCCGGTCCGGCAGGCGGCCGCGCACCTCGGCAAAGACCTCCCGGGCCAGCGCCGCCAGGCTGGTCAGCTCAACCCGCAGCGGCTGGCGGCCAAGGCGGGAGAACTGGAGCAGGTCGTCAATGAGCCGGCCCATGCGCAGCGCCTCGGAGCGGATCACCCCCAGGACGCGCTGCCCCTCGGCGCCCAGCGTGGGGCCGTGATCCTCAGTCAGCACGCGCGCATAGCCATTGATCGCCCGCAAGGGGGCGCGCAGGTCATGGGAGACGGAGTAGCTGAAGGCCTCCAGCTCCCGGTTGGCGGCTTCGAGCAGGGAGGTGCGGTCCTTGACCCGCTGCTCCAGTTCAGCGTTGAGGCGAAGCACCTCGCGCTCCGCCAGCCGCCGCCCCGTCACATCCATGGCCATGCTGATGACCAGCCGCCGGCCCCCCGGCTCCCGGCCCAGCGGGGCGGAGCTGAATTCCCAGATGCGCGTGTCCCCGGACTTGGTGCGGATGTTGTAATCCCCCTCGGCGATGCGGTGATCCAGGCCATACAGACGGTCGATATCCGGCTGGACGAGCGCCTTTCTTTCGCCGTAGGCCAGCTCCGTCCAGTCGGCAATGGTGGCCAGCTCCTCGCGGGTGTAGCCGGTGATTTCGCACCAGGAGTTGCTGGCCTGGAGGATCCGGCCGTCCTCCGCATGGAGCAGGATGGGGAACGGGGAATCCAGCAGTGCGCGGCGGAACCGCTCTTCGCTCGCGTTCAAGGCCGCTTCCGCCTGCTTGCGCTCGGTGATGTCCAGCCCCTGCGCGATGGTGGCCACCGGGGTTTTCCCATCGGCGGCGAAAAGGGTGGCCGAACTCCAGAGCAGAGTCCGCACCGGTCCTTCTTGGTGTGGGATGGCAATTTCAACTGTTGCCCTTTTTTCTCCATCCATCGGTTTTTGGATCAGCTTCAGGGAGCTTTCCGCAAGGCTGGGCGGGAAGAGGATTCCCAGCGGGCAGCCCACCACGCTCCGGGCGGCCCGGCCGGTCAAGGACTCGAAGGCGTGGTTGAAACGGGTGATTCGGGAATGGGTGTCCCAGACCACGATCGGGGCTTGGGCGTAATGGAACAGGCTCTCCAGGTAATCATTGCTTTCCCGCAGCGCGGAGTTGGCCGCCGCCAGCTCGGAGGTGCGCTCCTGGATGCGGCTCTCCAGCTCCAGGGTGTATTGGCACAGCTGCTGGTATGGCGTGGCCACCAGCTCGTAAGCGACCTTGAGCAGGATCGTGTAAGCGATCAGCCGGGCGCCGTGCCAGACCCACCAATCGGGGGCCCAGACATGCGAAAAGCCGAAGAACAGGCTCGCCGAGGCAAAGAGCAAGGCATGGCTGGCAAAAACCAGGTCCTCGGTCTGCGGCTCGCGCCGATGGCGCCGGAAGAAGAACCACGCCGCCGCCAGGAATCCCAGCCCGCCCAGGGCGTTGGCCGCGATCACCAGGTGGCTGTAGTTCCCCTGCACCCAGGGGGGCGGCAGCCGCTCCGGCCAGCGCCAGATGGCCATGGCCCCGGCCAGCGCCAGCACCGCCACCAGGAGGATGAATGGCTGTTTCCCCCGGGCCACCGCGGCCGGCAGCGGCAGCCAGACGAGCGCAAAGATCAGGCCCCCCGCAAGGGTCGCCCCATGCCGCGTCCAGGAGAAGGCCACCCCGAAGGGCAGCAGGCTATGCGCCCCGTCCACCAGCCCCATGGCCACCAGCCCCGCGCTGACCCACAGCAGGTGGGGAGAGGCGTTTTCGCGCCGCAGGCGCAGCAGCAACAGCAGCGCCACGCCCAGGGAAATAAAACAGCCGGCCAGCTCGAGGGCTTCATGCAGCGCCAGGTGAACGCGTGGCGCCTGGCCGGACCAGGCGTTGGCCGCCAGGCTGGCCAGTATCGGCGCCGCGCCGGCCAGCGCCACGACCGCCATGGGCCTGGTTTTCATGCCAGGGATCAGCCAGCGGGGAGGGTTGGAGAATCCATCGTCCACGGCCGGTCCGGGCATCGCGGGAGCTTCAGGGGGCCAGGCCGTGGTCCGGCGGGGCGCTCCGGGCTTTGCCTTCGGTGCTCGAGCCAGGCGGAGGCAAAACGGCTTCGCACACTGCCTTCGCGGAAACCCATTACCATAGCTTCCATAGTTTTGGCTTTCGGTTCGCCGGCCGTTTGCGGCCGATCCCGCTCCCACCGCCTCCGCGCCGGGATTATCAGGACTGCCATCCGGCAGCTCCCCATCCCGGCACCCCGCCAAGGCGCCGGGATTTCTCACCCCCTGCTGCTGTTTATTAAAACATACTATGAATCCAGTGGATTGCCAATTTTTTCGAGGGATCCAATCAGGCTGATCCAGCGCGCAGGAAAAAACCATTCAGGCCAGTGGCCGGGCCGGGCAATTTTCGGCTGGGCCGCGGGCCGCCATTTTTTCGGGCCCGAGTGTAAATAAATTTGACTGTCTGAACCGCATTGGAAAGAATCAGCCTGTCTAATGTATCCGGGAATTACATCTGCGTTCGGAAGCGTTCGGAAGCGTTCGGAAGCGTTCGGAAGCGTTCGGAAGCGTTCGGAAGCGTT
>CAYPCQ010000011.1:0-32284 GCA_964409245.1 uncultured Verrucomicrobiota bacterium | reverse complement strand
CGGATTTCTGCCGCACCGGTGGCTAGCGCGGGAGGGCTTTTTCAGGTTCCCCCGGGGTTCGATGGCGTCCGCGTCCGGCTGGTGAAGCATTTTGAGATATGGATGGATTGACTAAACAGGCGGCGTGGGGCCAGGCGCGGTTCGAGCAACTGGCGGAGCAGAGTGGAATGGGGTTCTGGGAGACGGATGCCCAAGGGCTTTATACGTATGCCAGCCCGTTTTTCCAAACGCTGCTCGGCTATGCTCCGGAGGAAATGGTGGGGCGGCTGCATTTCTACGACCTTCATCCGGCGGCGGACCGTGAGGGCTTCCAAGCGGCGGCGCTGGCGTTGATGGCCCGGAAGGAAGCCTTCCGGGGTTTTGAGAGCGCGATGCAGGCCCGGGATGGGCGCATCATCTGGCTCTCCACCAGCGGGCTCCCGATTCTGGATCAGCACGGCCACCTGGCGGGCTATCATGGCGCCAACTTCGACATCACCGGGCGGAAGCGGGCGGAGGAAGCCTTGCGCTCCGCCCACGAGCGTTTGGCCGCCACCCTGCATACCCTGCCCGACCTGATGTTCGAGCTGGATGCGGAGGGCCGCTATTTGGATTTCCATTCCCCACAAGCGGATTTGCTCTACGTGCCGCCGGATTGTTTCCTGGGCAAAACGATGCGGGAACTCCTGCCGGCGGAGGTGGTCCCGATCCTCTATGGGGCGCTGGACGAAGCCCGGGCGACCGGCCGGCACCGGGGGGCGGTGTATGCGCTGGCCACACCCCGCGGCCCGTCCTGGTTCGAGCTGTCCATCGCGGCCAAGGGGGATCCAGCCTCTCCCGGGGCCCGTTTCATCGTGCTCGCCCGCGATATCACCGAGCGCAAGCGCGGGGAAGCCGCGCTGCGGCAAAGCGAGGAGCGCCTGGCCCTGGCCCTGAAGGCAACCCAGGATGCGGTCTGGGACTGGGATTTGACGTCCAGCACCTACTATTTTTCCCCGGCTTGGTGGGGCATGGTCGGCTTGGAGGAATCCGGGTTGGACCCGGAATCCGGCTTCTGGCGCGAACTGATCCACCCGCAGGATCTGGAGCGGGCCGACCGGATCATCGGCGCCACCCTGAAAGAGGGGGCCACCTTTGATCTGGAAGTCCGCCTGCGGCACCAAGCGGGCCATTACGTGCCCGTCCAAGTCCGGGGTTTTGTGATGCGGGACAGCCACGGCAACCCGGTGCGGATCTCCGGCGCTAATACGGATCTCACCGAGCGCAAGCGCGCGGAGGCGGAGCGGGAGCGGCTGGAGGCTCAAAGCCGGCGGCTCCAAAAGGCTGAAAGCCTGAACCGCATGGCGGGGGCCGTGGCGCACCATTTCAACAACAAGCTGGGGGCGGTGATGCTGAGCCTCAGCCTGGCCCAGGAGGATCGCCCCCACAGCGCGGTCACCACCGCAGCCCTGGCCGAGGCCCTGCAGTCCACCCGCCAGGCCGCGGAAGTGAGCAGCCTCATGCTCTTGTACCTCGGCCAAATGCCCCCGAAACAGGAGCCGATGGACCTGGCTGCCGCCTGCCAGCGGAGCCTGCCCCGGCTGCTTTCCCTCCTGCCCGCCGGCGTGCGCCTGCTTCCGGATCTGCCCGCCTCCGGCCCGGTCATCCAGGCCAGTGGGAGCCAGGTCCAGCAGGTGCTGGCCAGCCTGGTCACCAACGCCTGGGAGGCCTGTGGGTGCCAGGGCGGCACGATCCGGGTGGCGGTCAGCACCGCGGCGGCGGCGGAGATCCCGGATGCCCAGCGCCACCCCGCCGATGTCCAGCCGCGGGACTCCGCCTACGGCTGCCTGGAAGTGGCCGACCAGGGCTGCGGGATTGCAGCTGCGAATCTGGAGCAGATCTTCGATCCCTTTTTCTCCACCAAATTCGCCGGCCGCGGGCTGGGCCTGGCGGTGGTCGTGGGAGTTCTGCGGGCGCACGGCGGGTTTGTGGCCGTGGTGAGCCAGCCAGGCCACGGCAGCGCCTTCCGTGCTTTCTGGCCGCTGGCGCCGGCGTCTGTTTCGCCGCCGCCGGCTCCGGCGGCGCCCGCCCGGAAGTGGGCCGGGGGCGGCGCGGTGCTGCTGGCCGAGGACGAGCCGCGCTTGCGCTCGGTAGTCGCGCGCGGGCTCAAGGCGCTCGGCTTCGCCGTGCATGAAGCGGAGGACGGCGCCGAGGCGGTGGAGCTGTTCCAGCGGCACCAGAGCGAAATCCGCGTCGTGCTGTGCGATCTGACCATGCCGCGCATGGATGGCTGGGAGACCATCGCCGCCTTGCGCCAGCTGGCCCCCGGCTGCCCGGTGATCCTGGCCAGCGGCTACAGCGAGGCCCAGGTGATGGCCGGCAGCCACGCGGAATTGCCCCAGGCTTTCCTGCCCAAGCCTTATGATTTTGAACAGCTGCGCGACACGGTCCTGGGCGTCCTGGGAAAACCCGGGCAGAGCTGAACGCGGGGGGGGTAGGAATGGAGGCGCCCGGGCGCCGGCGCCGCCCGCGGATCGACACCTTTTCCCCGTCTCCCCCGGCGCCGGACAAAAAGGTGGCCAGCCGAGTCCTCGCCAGCCCCAACGGGATCCCGTCCCGGCCGCCTTGGATCGGCCACCGCGAACGCCCGCCCGCCCGCCTTCCGGTTCCCAGCCCGCAGGGCGATCGGTTGTTGCCCGGCATTTTAATGCTGGGTGACCCACTGGATTCCGTTTGGGCAAGCCGGCAATTCCCGGCGTGGACCCCTGCGGCTGCCTGCCGAAATGGCTTGCGGGGCCAAAAGGCATGGTCCAGCATGCCTCCTCTGCCGAATTTATGAAATATGATCAGAGCAAACCGGGGCAGTGGAGGTTCCCGTTTCCAGCCGCGTTATTGTGGTTTTGGATGTTGATTCCCCTGGCTGGAGGCGGCGCTTATCAGGTGGCCGCGGACACCGGGGAAACCGCCTCCGGGGCGGCGTATGCTTCGCTGGACATCGGCAATCCGGCGGTTCCGGGCAGGATCGTGGAGGCGCCCGGAGGCTGCGATCTCACCGGCGGCGGCGCCGATATTGGCGGAACCAGGGACCAGTTCCAATTTGCGCACCAGCCGCAGAGCGGCGATTTCGATTTCCGGGTGCGCCTGGCGGACCTGAGCGTGAGCGATCCGTATGTGAAGGCGGGATTAATGGTTCGCGAGAGCGTGCTGGACACGGCGCGTTTTGCCGCGGTGTTTGCGTCCTCGCCGCAGCTGGGCAGCTTTTTTGAGTCGCGGAGCACGGCTTCAGCGGCCGCCAAAATGAACGGCCCGAGCCTCAAGTTCCCCAGCAATTATCCGTGGGCGTGGCTGCGCCTGCGGAGGAGCGGGAACGATTTCACCGGTTACGCCGGTTTCGATGGGAAAGCCTGGCAGCAGCTCGGCGCCATCAATCTGGCGCTCCCTTCCCAGGTCCTTTTGGGCATGGCGGTGACCAGCGGGGCGACCAATGCGCCGGCCACCGCGAAATTCCGCGACCTGGGCCCGGCCGAAAACCCGGCCCCCTTTGCCTATGCGCCCAGCCGCGAGGCCATCGGGCCTTCCAACCGCCGGACCAGCTTGATCTTCTCGGAAATCATGTATCATCCCAAGGTCCGGGCCGATGGGAAGAACCTCGAATTCATTGAGATCTACAACGGGGAGGAGATCTTCGTGAACCTGGCCGGCTGGCGGATCACCGGAGCGGTCGATTTCACTTTTCCCGAGGGTTTCCGCCTGGTGGCCGGACAGTTCGCGGTGATTGCGGCGGATCCCCAGGCGGTCCAATCGGTTTATGGGATCCAGGGGGTGTTGGGCCCTTGCCAAGGGCAGTTGAGCCACGGCAAAGGCACGCTCACTTTGCTCAACCCGGCGGGGGCGGTGCGCGCGGACCTGGCCTACTCAGCGGCCCCTCCGTGGCCCGCTGCGGCCGCTGGCGCGGGCCATTCGCTGGTCTGCCTCAAGCCCAGCTACGGCGAGGCGGATCCCCGGGCCTGGGGCGCAAGCCAGCTGGTGGGTGGATCGCCGGGCTTGGATGATCCGATCGTCCCCAACCCCTGGGCGGGGGTGGTGATCAATGAATTCCTCGCCAAACCAGCCACCGGGGAGGCGGAATTCATCGAATTATTCAACGCCAGCCAGTCCGCTGTTGATCTTTCCGGCTGTTTTCTGACCGACTCCGCTGAAACCAATAAATTCCGCATTCCGGACGGAACCTTATTGGCGGCCCGCAGCTGGATTTCCTTCAGCGAGGCGCAGACTGGTTTTGGCCTGAGCGCGGCCGGGGAAGCCCTCTGCCTGGAGAGTGCGGACCAGTCGCGGGCCCTGGATGCGATCCGTTTTGAAGCGCAGGAGGAGGGGGTGAGTTCGGGACGTTCTCCGGATGGCGGCCCGGTGGTGCGCCGGCTCGCCAAGCCAACCCCGGGCCAGGGCAACGCGGCCTGCCGGCCGGAAGGAGTGGTGATCAACGAACTGATGTACGCGCCCATCAGCGGCGATGCGGATGACCAATACATTGAGCTATACAATCGCTCCACCAGCGCCGCCGATCTGAGCGGCTGGAGCTTTACCGATGGCGTGAGCTTCGCTTTTCCGGCGGGAAGCTCGATCCCGCCGGGCGGCTATCTGGTGGTGGCGCGGAACCTCCAGCGCCTGCTGGCCAACCATCCCCAGCTCAATCCGGCGAATGCCCTGGGCAACTTCAGCGGGAAATTAAAAGGCGGCGGGGACCGCCTGGCCCTGGCCAAACCGGCGGTTAAAGGCAAGGACATCATCTACATTACGGTCTGCGAGGTCACCTGCGCCTCTGGCGGGCGCTGGCCGGAGCTGGCCAATGGCGGCGGATCCAGCCTGGAGTTAAAGGATGCTCATGCCGACCCGCTCCTGGCCTCGAACTGGGCGGCTAGTGATGAAACCCAGAAGGCGTCCTGGGCATCGTATGAGGCCACCGGGGTGCTGAACCAGGCCAACCAGGCCGTTGCGGCGAGCAAGTTTTTTATCCTCTCCCTCGGCCAGAGTGAGTGTTTGATAGACGACCTCGAGGTGTTCAAGACCGGCGGCACCAACGTGCTCACCAATCCCGGATTCGAGAATGGCAAGACCGGCTGGAATTTTTATGGCACGCATATTGCCACCAGCGTCGAGAATAAGGGCGCCTTCGCGGGCAACAATTGCCTGCGCCTCCGCTCCACCGAGGTGGGGGACGAGGGGCCCAATTCGATTCGTGGCGGCCTGACCACGACACTGGCCGCCAACGCCGTCGTCACCATCCGCGTCAAAGCCCGCTGGCTCTCGGGCTGGCCTGAAATTCTCTTCCGGGTGCGCGGGAACGGGATGGAGCTGCCGGTGGCTCTGCGGGTTCCGGCCAATCTGGGGACCCCCGGCCTGCCCAACAGCCGGCGGGTCGATAATGCCGGACCTGCCATCAGCGAGGTGGCTCATTTCCCCCCAGTTCCGGCGGCCAGCCAGGCGGTGGTCGTCACCGCGCGGATTGCGGACCCGGACGGAGTTGCCGCACCCCAGTTGATCTATCGGGTGGATCCCAGCACCACCACGACGACGGTGCCGATGCGGGAGGATGGCGCCCGAGGTGGGGTTTACACTGCCACCATTCCGGCGCGCGCCAGCGGCTTGGTGGCATACCGGATCCAGGCGCAGGATGCCGCGGCGGTTCCCGCCGCCAGCGTTTTCCCGGAGGACGCACCCACCCGCGAATGCCTGATCCGGTGGGCGGATCCGGCTCCGTTCGGCTCCTTTCCGCACCACCATTTGTGGAGCACGGCGGCCTACGCCAATGACCTGGCGTCCAAGCCTGGACAGGATCGGAAAACGCGCGACTGCACGATCGTTTATGATGCGCGGGTGATTTATAATGCGGGCTGGTGCAACAAAGGCAGCCCCTTTCACGCCGGCGTGGGTTCGTACTCCGCCAGTTTCGCGGATGACGACCGGTTGCTGGGCAGCGGACGGCATGTGTTCAGATCCAGCGGGAACGGCGCGGACGAGGCCACCGAAATGGCCGGCGCGGCCGCTTACTGGATGGCGGAACAAATGGGCCTGCCCTTCAGCCATACCCGCTACACGCGTTTGTACCGAAACGGCATCCTGCATTACCCGGTTGATTATGATATCGAAGTGCCAGACCGCTCGATCGCCAAGGATTGGTACGGCGGCGGCGGCCTGGATGACACCCTCTTCAAGATTTCCGGCTGGTTCGAATACGACGATAGCAATGGGAACGGCCCCGGCTCCCTCGTCTGGGCCAGTTTCCAGAAAAAACCAGGCACCGCACCGCCCTACAAACAGGCCGCCTATCGCTTCAACTGGCTGCCCCACCCCGGCGGAAGAACCGCCAACAACCACACGCTGATCTTCAACCTCATCACCGCGGCCACGGCCACCGACAAGGTCACGCAGCTGATGAATCTCGCGAACGTGGAACAATGGATGCGGACCTTCGCCCATCGGCGGATGATCGGAGACTGGGACTCCTGGAGCTACAACACCGGCCAAAACATGTACCTCTACGCGCCGCTGGGGCAGCGGGCGGCGCTTTTTTCATGGGATCTGGATTTCGTGCTGGGGCTGGGCGAAGGCGCCACGGTGAACCAGCTCTTCACGGCGGGGGAGGATGGCGTGATTGGAGCGCTCTTCAATGTTCCCGCTTATCGCCGGATGTTGTGGCGGGGGTATCAGGACGCGGTGAACGGGCCTCTGCAAAAGGCTGCCTCCGATGCTCAATTCGACGCGCGGCGGGCGGCGCTCCTCAAAAATAATGTCACCGCCACGGCCCCCACCGGACTGAAGAGCTACGTTGCGGCGCGCCGAAGCTTCCTGCAAACGCAAATCAAGAGCGCCGATGCCGCGGCCTTCTCCGTCACCACCAAGAATTTCACCTCGCCGGCTTCCACGGCCACGATCACCGGCGTGGCGCCGTTTGGCGTGGCCACGATTGAGATCAATGGCACGGCCTATCCGGCAACCTGGACTGGTAATACTGCGTGGACCATCAAGGTGCCCCTCACCGGGCCGGCGAATGTCCTGCAAATTGCCGGGAAAGATCTTCGCGGACGGCTCTATCCCGGAGCGTCCGGCCAGGTGACTGTTGAATACACCGGAGCCGCTCCCCAGCCGCAGGATTGGGTGGTGATCAACGAAATCATGTGCCAGCCCGCGCAGCCGAACGGGGAGTATGTCGAACTTTTCAACCGGCATCCGAGCTATGCTTTCGACCTTTCGGGCTTTAAGCTGAGCGGCACTGGCTTCTATTTCGCGCCAGGGACATTCATTCAGCCCAATCGCTATCTGGTCGTCGCCAGGCAATCGGCCGCGTTCGCCGCCGCCTATGGCGCCACCATCCCCTTGGCCGGAGAGTTCCCGGGCAATCTGAAGCCGGGCGGCGAAATCGTGCGCCTGCTCAAGCCGGGCCCAACGCCGGATCAGGAGCTGGTCATCAGTGAGATGCGTTACGAAAGCACGCCTCCCTGGCCGGTGATCGGATCCGGAAGCGGCGTGTCGCTGCAATTGATCGATCCCACCCGGGACACCCGGCGGGCCGCCAATTGGGCGGCCAGCGCGGCCTCGCCATTCCGCACCCCGGGCGCCGCCAATAACGTCGCCGCGGCGCTGACCGAGTTCCCACCCCTGTGGCTTAACGAAGTGGAGCCGGAAAATCCCACGGGCCTCCACGATGGCACCGGCCAGCCCAAGCCGTGGATCGAGCTGTACAATGCCGGGACCAACACGCTTTCGCTGAATGCCTTTTATCTCGCCACCAATTATGCCAACCTCACCCAATGGGCCTTTCCCGCGGACGCGCAAATCAATCCGGGTGAATTCAAAGTGATCTTCGCGGATGGCCAGCCACAGCTGTCCTCGGCGGAGGAGTTGCATGCGAGTTTCCAATTGCCAGTGGGTTCCGGCTCGGCCGTGCTGGCCCGTTTGGAAAACGGCCAGCCGCAGGTGCTCGATCATGTCAATTACCCCGCCGTGGGCGCCGGCCATTCCTTTGGGTCTTTCCCGGATGGCCAGCCCATCGGGCGCCTGGCATTTTTCGTGGTCTCGCCGGGAGCGCCGAATAACGGGGGCGGCGGCAATGCTCCGCGGTTCAACCAGGTCCTGTTGAGCGGAACTCAACTGACCCTCGGTTGGGCCACGATTCCGGGGCATGCCTATGGCGTCGAATGGAAAGACGATCTGAACCAGCCCACCTGGCAGCCACTCGGCGCCCCTTCGACCGCCACCGGGACCAGCCTCTCCACGACGCTGAACGTAGCGGGCTCCTCGCAACGGTTCTTACGGGTGGTGGAGGTGCCTTGATCAGGAATCACGGAGGGTTCCACGCTGGTATTGATTCGCCATGCCCGCGTTTTCCGGCTGGCTTTGAGCTTCACCGTCAGCGTCCTGAGCCGTGGCCCTGCATTGCGCGGCGAACGGGCGTGGCGATGCCACCGTTGCTGATGGCGGCCTGCCTTTGGCCGCCACCGGCTGGTCCTGATCATTTTCCGATGAGGCCCAATTCCGCGACACTGATGCACGGTGCATCCGCGCTGCGGAGCGCCACGAATTTGAAGAAACGGCCTAGGACGGGTTTGGCGAACATCACCTTCTGCTGGATCGGATTGGCCTTGATGTTTCCGAACTCGCCCCGCGCGGCGGGAGCCCCCCAATCCCGCCCGTTTTCGCTCAGGTAAAACGCGTATTCGGCCACGTTGCCAACCGTGCAGGCATCCTGGCGCGGCAGGTAAAGAAAACCGGCTATTTCACGCACCTGGCCGGCATCCACCACGATCTCCTGCGGGGGCGGCTGGCGGCCCGCTTCGGTATGGGTGTGCCAGAAGGTGTTGGGCCGGCCGTCGATGGCGTTGGCGGCGGCGCCGCCGGGGGGCGCCTCGCAGCTGGCCGAAATGATTTTCCAGCCCTCCCGGGAGAGCCCTGGCTCCCGGCGGGCCGCCAGCGCGCCCCCCGCCTCCGCGCGGCTGCAGGCAGGCTCCAGGTGGACGGCCACCCCGGCGATGGCCGGGCAGGCCGCAGCTTTGGTGATGCGCAGCCGGAGCTTGGTGCTGGTGATGGGCTGGCCCCGCCACAGGCGCCGGGCGCCGATGGCCGTGCCGGAGGCGAATTCCCGCCACCCGCCATCCACCGAGGCGTCCAAGGCCCATTCATCGACGCGGTGGCCCAGGGTGATCTGCTCGCGCAAACTCACGACACTGAATTCAACCGGCCGGCCAAAATCGAGCGTGAGGTCAGCGGCCGTCACGGAATCGTCGGTGGCCCAATACCGGCCTTTTTCACCAGCCAGGACATTGGCCGCCGCATATCGCGGGTCGCCGCCACGGACGTGGCTGGCGGAGGCCCGGGCGCCTTGGGCAAGATCGGCGCCGAAGATCTCCCGCAGGCGGCGGCCAAACTCCGCCAGCGCCGCGGCGTCCTCGTCGCAAATGAGGCCCCGGCGGTCGGGAGCGAGGCCGACATCCAGCGCGCTGTTGCGGCCCACGGAAGCAAAGTAAAGATTCACCAGGTGCGCGGGGGATTTGGGCCGGTCGCCCGGCTGCCAGAACCACCCCCCCCGCAGCGGGAAATCGGCCTCGGCGGGCAGCCACATTTTGCCGTGGCGGTGGCCGTTGGGGGCTTCTTCGTAATTGCTGTCGCCCACGGGCATCTCGTAGAAATATCCCGTTTCCGGATTGAGGCGCACCTCTGCGCGGGTCGCCCGGTATTTGGGGGTGAAGGTGGCCCAGCAGGGATCCCCGGAAATGCCGGTCTCCGAGCCGTTCCAGCGGATGTCGGGGCCCAGGTCCGAGAAGACGCAGGCGCCGGGCTGGAGCCGGTGGACGATGGTGCGGATGATGTCCGGGAAATCGTAGTAGGTACGGCGGCTGATGTTGCGCGTTTCCCGCGCGCCGCCGTAATAGCCGTCACCGCCATTGGCGCCATCGAACCAGACCGCGAAAACCGGCCCGTATCCGCTGAGCAGCTCGGTCAGCTGGTTGCGGAAATAGGTGACGTATTCGGGCCGGCCGTAAGCCGGGTGGTTCCGGTCCCAGGGGGAAAGGTAGATGGCCACCTGGAGCCCCTCCGCGCGGCAGGCTTCCGCCAGCTCTTTCACCATGTCGCCCTGGCCATTGCGCCACGGGCTGCGCTGCACCGAGTAGCTGGTGTATTTCGAGGGCCACAGGCAAAAGCCGCCGTGGTGTTTGGCGTCGATGATCAATCCCCGCAGCCCCCCGGCGCGGGCGGCCCGCACAATCTGCCGGGCGTCGAACTCCCGGGGGTCGAACCGGGCGGGATCTTCGTCCCCGTAGCCCCATTCCTTGCCATAGTAGGTGATGGTGGAAAAGTTCACCATGCCGTAAAGCTCCAGCGCGTGCCAATTGAGCTGGCGCGCGGAGGGCACGGGGCCGCAGGGAACGGGCGCGGGAACCGGCGCGTCCCCGGGGACACCCATCGTGGCGCAGGCGAGCCAGGCGCTGAGAACGGCAATCTGGTTTTTCATAAAGTCACTCCGTTGTTTGGGGGGGTGGATAGCCGGCCAGACCGGGGCTGGCAGGGGCTGGATTGGACGTTTAAAAAACGGTTCATGGCTTTTTTATCAGGCCGCTTTCCCGGGCCATCCGCAGGATATCGGGCTGCACGGGGCGCTTCCACAGGGACAAGCCTTCCAGGTGATCCCGCAAGCCGCCGAGCAGGTAGCGCGCCTGGGTGGCGTAAAGCCGTTCCACGGCGTCCGTTTTGGCGGGTGGTATGCCCTCCAGGCGGGGAATGCGCAGGCGGCCCGTGGCGGCCAGTTGGCGGCGGTCCCGGAGGGCGGCCAGCACCTGCACCACCACCCGGGCCTGGCCCGCCTCATACCCCTCGCCGAGCCGCGCTTTTTCCATGGCGGCAAGGAAAACGCCCACCTCAGCAAAACCGGAGATCTCCGGGCCGGGCAGCGGATCCCAGAAAGCCTGATCCCCGGCGGCGGGAATGCTGGTTTGGGCAGAGGCTGCGGGCACGCCCTCGGGCTGGGCATCGCCCAGCAAAAACTCCACCGTCACCCGGGGCCGTTCCCCGTCGAGCGCCAGGAACACCGAGCCGTCCGCATCGAGCGGCCGGGGCTGGCCGTCGATGACCGCCCGGGAGGGCTTGCCCTGGCCGGTGGCGGCGAGGAAGAGGCGCGTCCGGCCAAAAGTGGCGGGCATTTTTTGTGCCAGGCGGGTGATCCCGGGCGGGATGTGCGGCCACAGGCGCAGCCCCCGGGCGGTGTAGCCGTATTCAAACAGGCCGCGCAGGAGCCCGGCGGGAGCGCCCCAGCAATCATAGACCATGTTGTAGGGCTGGCTGAGGGTTCCGGGCCAGGGCAGCAATCCCCAGGAGCGCAGCGGCGCCTCGGCACGGAAGGCTTCCAGCATCGGGCGCAGCGCGGCCCAGGCCGCCAGCGGATGCGCGTATTCCCCCGCGCGGAAGCAGGCCATGTCCATGGTTCCCTGGTGGGCCGGCCAGCCGCCGCCATTGCACCAAAAGCCATAGGTCATGTCCCCCTCGCCCGCGTGGTCGTCGTAGCCGGGATAATTCGGGATGACCAGCCCGTGGGGCGCGAGGCCGCCGGGCGGCTGCGGGCCTTTGACCTGGTCCAGCATGAACCGGATGATGCGCCGGTTGGCCGGATCGTCAGTCACCCGGAAGGCCCCTGCATAGTGGTTGGGCTGCGCCTCGAAGTAACCGTGTCTGGCCGCGCCGAACACCCCCCGGCGCGTGCCGGCGAGATCCTCACCCCGGATGAAACAGCCCGCGGGCGTCAGCAACCGCGGCAGCGCCTGGCGGACCCGGCCGGCGGTGGCCCGGTATTCCGCCGCCTGGCCCCCCAGTCCGCACAGCTCGCAGACCTCGGCCAGGCGCTCCAGGCCAGCCACATAGTTCACTGAAAGCTCCGTGAGATATCCCTGCCCCGGGCTCCCGTCCTGGTTCCGCGGGGCATAGGAGGGCGCCAGGAGGTTGCAGCCTTTCCCGGCCCGGAGCAGGTTCACGTCCGGATCGCGCCGGGTGTCGAGAAAGGCGGCCACCCGCTGGAGCTGGCCCAGCCGCTCCCTGGCGGCCGCCGGCTCGTGCCGGACCAGCAGGCGGTCCGCCTCCAGGACCAGCCCGGCGACGGTGGTCCCGATGAACCAGTCCGCATCGGTGGCGCCATCGCCCTGGTTATACCACACCCCCTGTTCGTGGATTTTCCCATCCCGTTCCTTGCCCACCCCGCCCCCGGGCAGGCGGGGATCGCCGAAGCCGTTTTCGCTGCCCCCGTTGAGCCAGAAAAACGCGGCGTCGCACAGGCAGCCATCGGGCGCCACCAGGCCGCGGGCATCCTTGCGCCGGCCGTCGCCCATGAGTTCGAACCACATGGCCTGGGAATTGGCGATCCACGTGGCATACGGTTCCTCGCCCAGGAAGGGCATCATGGCATAGGTGGCGCCGAACGTGTTCTGGATCCACCAGCAAGGCCAGACGGGGCCTTCCACCAGGCCGTCCCAATCCCGCTTGTAAAGCAGCGGCAGGCTGGCCCCATAGGGCGAAGGCCGCGTGGTGGCGAACGCCGCATCCAGCGCGTCCAGGATCTGGAGATCCCCCTCACCTTCCACGTGGGGACCGGAAAAATGCGCCGCGCGGGCGGCCGGCGCGGGGCCGGCGGACAAAATCGCCCCGCAAGCGGTCAGGATGGCCGCGAGGCGGCCTGGAGTTGTTTTTTTCATAAGCATGATGGTCTGCGATATTTTTGTGGTTCAGCGCCCCCCGGCGGGCTTTTCCGTGGGCCAGGCTCTACGCCAAGCCTTTCAGATGATGGGTCAAGGTGATTCTCCAGTATTTTTCACGCCCCTGCCTGGGTGGCCTTCGCCTTGGTCTTGGTTTTAGCCTTGGGTGCGGTTTTTCCGCCCGGCGCCGGTGGCTTCCATTCCGCAGGTTTGGGCTGGGCGGCCTTCAGGGGTGCGGTATCGCCATACCTCGCCATCTCCTGCTCGAGCAACCGGATCATCCGGGCCAGGGTGGCCGCGTGGCCGGGCTGCTCCGCCAGGTTTGCCAGCTCATGTGGATCGGCCGTGAGGTCGAAGAGCTGCGTTTTGTCCACCAGCGGGTAGCGGATGAGTTTCCAGCGGTCATCGCGGACGGCCCGCTGGCAGTCCCGGTAGGCGGTGTAAAGCGCCTCGCGCACTTTGGGCTCCCGGCCCTGGATCACCGGCAGGAGGTTTTTGCCTTCCACCTGCGGCGGGATCTCCGCCCCGGCCAGCTCGCAAAAGGTGGGGAACAAATCCATCAGGTAAACCAGCGCGTCACTCCGGCCTTGGGGAATGCCCGGGCCGGCGAGGACCAGCGGGACATGCATGCCGCCAAACTCGTAGAGGTTCTGTTTGCCGAACAATCCGTGTTCGCCGAGGGACAGCCCGTTGTCGCCGGTGAAAACGATGATCGTGCGCTCGAATTCCCCCGCCGCCTTGAGCTGGGCGAAAATCCGGCCGAGATGATGGTCGAGCGCCGAAATGCAGGCATAGTAGTCGGCGATTTGCCGCCGGGTGTTTTCCGGCGTGCGGGGCCACGGGGCGAGCTGTTCGTCGCGCACCGTCATTTCACCGTTGTCCCAGGGATGCACCGGCAGGAAAGCGGCCGGCAGCGGGATGCGCTCCGGCTGGTATAGCTGGATGAACTCCGGCTCCGCCAGGCGGGGATCGTGCGGCACCGGCGGGGCCAGATACATATAGAACGGGCGGTCCGCCGGGCGCCGTTTCAGGAAATCGATGGCGGCATCCGCCAGCCGCCGGCCGGCTCCCGACCGGCTGTCCGGGCCGTCCCCGGCGCCCCGCGCGTCATCGACGAGGTTCGTGTGGAACGCCTGGATGGCGGGGCCGAATTCATTGCCGCTTTTGCCCATGTGCCAGGTTTCGCAGCCCGCGGCGCCGAGCACTTTGGGCAGGTAGGAGGCAGCCCGGGCATACCCCGAGGCTTTTGCCTGCGCGGGCGTCTCGATGCGCAGCCAGGAGCGCCCGGTGAGCAGCATGGTGCGGCTGGGCAGGCACACCGCGCCCAGCATCGAGCCCTGAGTGTAGCACCGGGTGAACGCCAGGCCACGCTCCACCAGCGTATCGAGGTTGGGCGTTTTCAGCACCGGGTTGCCCAGCGCCTGCAGGCCATCGGCGCGATGGTCGTCGGCATGGATGTGCAGGATGTTCGGCTTGCGGGCCGGCTCAGCGGCGCCAGCCAGGGGCGCGATCCACCACGCCGCCAGAAACCACCATGGAAAACGATTTTTCATGCTTGCCTTTCAGATTCAGGATTGACTCCGGCCGCCACTTATTTCCTGCCTTTGGCGCCAGCCTGCACCGCGGTGTTCATCCGCTGGCGCCATTCCCACATTTTTTCCCAAACTGCACGGCTGGCCCCCAGCGGGTCAAACCGGCTCGCATCAACCTCCTCGTATAGCTCCCGGTATCGGTCAGGATTAAAACCGGGATTGGGACGGTTGGTTTGCGCGCCGGTCTCCCCGCGCCAGGCGGCCAGCGCCGCGCGCATCTTCACCACCCGGTCCGGATGGGCCGCCGCCACATTTTGCGTCTCGGCTGGATCGGAGGCCAGGTCGTAGAGCTCGGCCGTTTCCGTGTCGTAATACTCCACGAGCATCCAGTTCCCATCCCGCAGGGCGCCGCTGGGACGGCTGCCCTGGTTGGTGTAGTGCGGGAAATGCCAGCCCAAGCTGCGCTGGGCCGCGGAACCCCGCCCTTGCAGCAGAGGCGCCTGGCTCACGCCGTCCAGGCCGGCCGGCTGGGGCAGCCCGGCCATTTCCAAAAGCGTGGGCACCCAGTCGGTGTTGATGACCGGCGCGTCCACCACCTTCCCGGCCGGCACCCGGCCCGGCCAGCGGACCAATAGGGGGATCCGCAAACCGCCCTCATAGACGAATCCTTTCCCGGCCCGGCAGGGAGTGTTGTGCGTGATCCGGGCATGGGCCCCCTCGGGCACGTGCAAGCCGCCATTGTCCGAGGTGAAGATGACGATGGTTTTTTCCGCCAGCTGCAGGGCCTCCAGCCTGGCCAGCAGCCGCCCCACGGTGTCATCGATGGTTTCGATCACCGCGGCATAGACCGGTTCGAAGGCCTGGGCATGGCCGGCGATGCGCGTGGGCTGGGCGTCGTAGGGGATATGCGGGGCGTTGTGCGCCAGATAGATCAGGAACGGGCGGTTCCGGTTGGTCTCCATAAACCGCTCCGCGCAGGCGGTCAGGTCGTATTCGCCCTTGCCGCCCTCGGTGGCGGAAGGCCTGGTGTTGGCCTGGCCGGGATGATACAGATCAAAGCCATGCTCCAGCGGCCCGAAACCGTTGCCGCCCACATGCCATTTGCCGATGGCGGCCGTCACGTAGCCAGCCGCCTGGAAATACCGGGGCAGCAGCTTCTCCGTGAGCGGCACTTGCATCTCGATTTCCGGATGCAGCACCTTCTGCGCGGCGCAATCCGGACGCCCCGGCAAATAGGTGGTCAAGTGCAGGCGGGCGGGCGCCTTGCCGGTGAGGATGGCGGCCCGGGATGGCGAGCAGATGGGCTGGGCGCAATAGGCGGAGGTGAAGCGCATCCCCTGCCCTGCCAGCCGGTCCAGGTTGGGGGTATGATGGTCCTGGCGGCCGTAACAGTGCAGATCGTTAATGCCCAGGTCATCGCATAGGATGAATACGATATTGGGCCGGGAGGGGGTGGCCGGCCCGGCGCCATGGAGGGGGCTGGCCATCAATGCGCCCGCCAGGGCGAAAAGGTTCACGAGTCCACCCCACGCGTTGGGCTGGCAGGCTGGGTATTTGTTCATGGCTGGTCTGAGGTTTGGGAGTGGCTGCCAGGGACTACGAACCGCCTGGCTTCGCTTTGGCCGGCGCTTTGGGGGCGCCGCCAAGATCGGTGCGGCTGGGGTCCATATCCCGCAGCTGCGCCGCCGTGGGGCCGCCTCCGAACTGTTTCCAATAAAGTTCCTTGAAGGGATTCACCTTGGGGCCGGTGAGGTTTTCGTTCACCAGCAGCGGCAGGGCCGCGTCCCACCATTGGCTGTAGGCTGCGTCGAATTCTTTCACCAACTCCGGCCGCTGCGCGGCGAGATCGGTTTGCTCGCCGTAGTCGCTCTTGAGGTCGAACAATTCCCACTTCCTGGCGCCATCCCGGGCATCGCTCACCAGGCTGTAGCGGCCGTTGCGGATGCGGCAGTGCGAATACTTCGCTGCCGCCGCCTGGCCCCTGGCCCACCGCCCCACATGCGTGATGAGATAGCGCTCCGGCCACCCGGCTTTTGGATCCTGCAATAACGGCGCCAGGCTGCGCCCATCCAGGCTGGCGGCCAGCTCCGCCGGCAGCCGCGCCCCGGCCAGCTCCGCCAGGGTGGGGAAGAAATCGATGTGCGCGGCCAGCTGGTCCACCACGCCCGGCTCGAACACCCCCGGCCAGCGCCAGAACGATGCCGCGCGCGTGCCGCCTTCCCACGGCGAGCCTTTGGCCCCCCGCATGCCGGCGTTCCAAATCGGGCAGCCCACGGTGCCGCCGTTGTCGTTCATCACGATCACCAGCGTGCCGCGCTCCAGGTTCCACTCCCGCAGCCGGGCCAGCAGGCGCCCCACGTTGTCGTCCAGGTTGGCCAGCATGCCGAAGAACTGCGCGGCCTGCGGCGTGGTTTGTCCGGCATAGAGCTGTTCATAGCCGGGCGGCATCTGCAAAGGGGCATGCGGCACATTCATGGGGAGGTAGCAGAAAAACCGCTGGCGGTCCTTCACCGACCCGATCCATTTCAACGCCTGGGCGAAGAACACGTCCGTGCAATAGCCCTTGGTCTTTTCGAAGCTGCCGTTGTGCAGGATGGCGGGGTCCAGGTAGCGGTTGCCCGGCGCATCGCCGCAGGATCCGGGATAGGTCTGCCCGATGCCGCCGCCGCCGTGGATGAACACCTCGTCAAAGCCGCGCCGGCCCGGCTGGTATTCCGCTTCGTCCCCCAGGTGCCACTTGCCGAAGATCCCCGTGGCATAGCCCGCCTGGCGGAGCACCTGCGCGATGGTGGTGGACTTCAGGCTCATCCGCTCGCGCTCGAAGATGGTGTGCGTGACGCCGTTCTTGAACTCGTGCCTGCCGGATAGCAAGGCGCTGCGCGTCGGCGCGCAGGTCGGGCTCACATGGAAATCCGTGAACCGCACGCCCTCGTTGTGGATCCGATCCAGGTTCGGCGTTTTCAGGACCGGATTCCCGTGGCAGGAGAAGTCGCCGTAGCCCTGGTCGTCGCTGAGGATGAACACGATGTTTGGCCGCCGGCCGCTCAACGGCTCCGCCGCCTGGCCCGCCAGCGCCACCAGCCAGCCCAGGAAAACGAATTGGATCTTGGTCATGTTTCCACAATGAAATCCCCGGCCTGTCCTGTCAAGGTTTGCCCCTCTGGCGGGCGCTAAAATCGCGGCCCGGCGCCGGGGGGCAAGGAATCCCAAACGGGCTTTTGTGGTTGGATTTTTCGTTTACAGTCCAGCCAATGGTATGCTATGAATAATGGGCGGCCACACACGAGAGCGTTCAACCTGCATCAACCAGGCCAGGTTTTGAATTTGCCGGCGCAATCAGTGGGCAACCGCTTACCGGATTTGGGCAACTCAAACCGGCAAGTCGATCACGGGCAGGTTCTCGAAGTGGCATGAACCGTGAAGGCGGCGAATCCGAGGGCCACCTTTAACTGTGAATGGATTGGTCAAGTATGGCACTGCAAATCACGCTGGCTTACAAAGGCACGGAAACCGTCCGCGGGTTCGATGCCAGCCGCCTGTTCATCGGCCGGTTCACCGAAGCGGCTGGCTCCATTCTGGATCTGACTGCGGACCCATTCGTATCCCGGCAGCACGCGGTCCTTGAAGTCAGGAACGGTGTGGCCTGCCTGGCGGATCTGGGCAGCACCTATGGCACGCAGGTCAACGGGTGCGAAATCCGCGGCCAAGGCGAGTGCCGGCTTAATCCTGAGGATATTATCAGGATCGGGGAAACCACTCTGCGCGTCACGGTTTTGTCCGGTGCGGACGGGCCGCCACCGCCGATAGCCTCTGAACCCGGCCCGCCCGCGGCCAGCCTGCAAATCACCCGGATGCTGGACACCGGCGGCCCCTTGTTTGCCGGCGCGGCAGCCTCCAGCTCGCCCGCCGAAATGCGGCTTGGGTTGCTGCTGGATTTGCCGGCGCAGTTTGGCGCCCAGGCGAATCACAGTGCGCTGCTCCAACTGATCATGGACCGCGTGGTGAGCGTCATCCCCAGCGCCCGGCGAGGCGCGCTGCTCCTGCGCGATCCCAAACAGGATGCCTTGCTGCTCAAGGCCTACGTTTCCACCGATGAGCCGGCCGTGAGCGAAACTCTGGCCCGGCGCGCGTTGACCGAGCGGCGGGGCTTCCTTTGGCATTCGAGCGAGTCCGGGGATCCCAGCCGCAGCGCCCGCCAGCATCAGATCATGCACGGGATGTATGCGCCGCTGGAATGGCAGGGCCAGGTCTTCGGGGTCATCTGCGTGGACAGCCCGGCGGCGGCCGATTCGTTCCAGGAAGAGGATCTGAAGTTTTTGCTGGCTATTGGGCACTACGCCGCGATGGCCCTGAGCGAGCAGCAACGCCGGGACGACCTCGAGCGGAGCCAGCGCCTGGTGGAGCGCCTCCTGGCCAATTTCTCCACCAAAGTCCGCGCCACGCTGATCGAGCAGGCCCGCCACGGCAAACTGCGCCCCGGTGGCGCCAAATCGGAGGTGGCCATCCTATTCTGCGACCTCGTCGGGTTTACCAGGAAATCCTCCACCATGGACGCCCATGACGTGGTGGACCTGTTGAACGACTATCTGCAGCCGGTGGTGGACATCATTCTCCGGCACGAGGGAACCTTGGACAAATTCATTGGGGACGCCGCGCTGGCCGTCTTCGGCAGCCCAGACCCTGATCCCAAACAGTATGGCGAGGCGATCCGGGCCGCGTTGGAAATCCAGGAGGCGGTGCGCGCGACCAGCCAGCTCCGGTCCAAGCGCGGCGATATCAGCTGCGAAATGCGCGTGGGGCTGCATTGCGGCGAGGTGTTTCACGGTTTCATTGGCACCATCGACCGGCTCGAATACACCGTGATTGGCGACCCGGTGAATCGCGCCTGCCGTTATTGCGACGCCGCCGGGGCAGGCGAAATAATCCTCAGTGCCGACCTTTACCAGCGGGTCTATGGGGAGGTGCAGGCGGAAAAGACCACCGTGCCTTCCCAGGAGGGAAACCTGCCGGCTTACCGGCTCAAAGGCCTGCGCTGGCCGGGCGGCTGAAATTCTTTTGGCCCCGTCAAACAGAGCCGCTTCCGGTTTCTGGCGTGGTCTGCCGGGCCGCCGCCAGGGCCATCTCTAATTTATTTTCCCCATCCGGCACGGCAAATAACACATCGGCAACCGCATCGCCAGTCAAGATCAGCCGGACATGGGAGTAATTGAAAATCCGGCCCAGCAGCGGCTGCCAGGTCACGATGTCTTTCACACGCGCCAGTTCGATCTGGCTGCTGGTTTGCGAGAAAGTGCCCATTTTGATCCGGATCCGGCGGGTGGTGATGGAAAAATAAGCGTTCAGGTATTTCAGGATGCGGCATACAATGCCCCAGATGCACAATCCAGCAAGGCCATAGGCCACGCTGGAAAAATATGGGGATAAACCTTCGAGCTTCAGGGCGAGAGCCTTCCCTTCACCGGCCCACATCCTGTCCACTAAACCAAATATTCCATCCCATCGTGATGCAGTCTTGGCCCAGACGAGGCCCCAGGCTGCCGCCCACAGGATCCCGGGAACATAATGCGCAAAACAGGGCCGCCCCTCCCAGCAGGCCCGCTCTTCCGGCGCTCCCGGCTCAGCGGTTTCCGGAGGCGGCGCAGCCTGGTTCACCGCGGTGGGTGGCCGGTTGGGGGCGGCCTCCGGAACCGCCTGTGGGCGGGCCGCCACGGGCATGGTTGCCGAAGCCATGGCGGCGTGGATCATTTCCAGTTTCGCTTCGCCGGCCGGCACGGCCCGTAGCAACACATCGGCCACGCTGTCAGTGGCAACCAGCCGGATATTGGAGTAATTGAAAATCCGGCCCAGCAGCGGTTGCCACATCGCTGTGTCCTTGATGCGGGCCAGGTCAATGTGGCTCGTGTTTTGGGAAAGCGCGCCCGACTTAAGCTTGATCCGCCGGGTGGTGATGCAAATGCGGGCGTTCAGGAATTCCAATACGCGGCGCAGGATGCCCCAGACGCATAAACAGGAAAATCCGTAGGTGGCCCAGGAGAAATAGCGTGAATAGCCCGCCAGTTCCATGGCGAGGGTTTTCCCTTCACCGGTCGAAATCCCGTTTGCCAGATTGATGATGTCTTCCATCCGCGATCTGACCATGGCCCAGGCCAGGAACCAGGCCGCAGCATACAGGAGTCCGGGGACGTAATGGGCAAAACAGGCCCCCCCTTCCCAGCAGATCTGCTCTTCCGGCGTCCCCGGTTCATCAGCACCTGGCGGGCGCAGATCCTGAACCATCGGTTCTGACGGCCCATTCGCCGCGGCTTCAAGCGCCGCCTGGGCTTTGGCCCCCGCTGGAACTGCGCCGCAATCCAACCCGGCCCCGGGCGTCGTTTGATCCGGTGGCAATTGAATCCATTCTGCCATTGCCCGGACGCTGGGCGGGCGATGTTCAGGCTCTTTGGCCAGGCAGGCCATGACCATGGAGGCCACTTCGGGGGGGATGGAATTGGCCAATCCCAGCTCCGACAACCGTTTATCCATCAAGCCGGGCATGATGTGGATCACCTGGTAGGTAATGTTCCCCATGCGGAATGGAGGCTGGCTGGTCAGCAAATGATACAGCGTGGATCCCAATGCATAAATGTCATCGGCTGCGCTGGGGGTCTGGCCCAGCAATTGCTGCGGGCTCATGTAAGCCAGCGTGCCGCTGGTCGGTTCGCGCACGGAAATCCGGCTCATCGAATCGCTCACCATGGCCGCAATGCCAAAGTCCGCCAGCTTCAGCATCCCGTCCTGGTCCACCAGCATGTTGGCAGGTTTCAAGTCGCGGTGAATCACTCCGTGGGCATGCGCGTAGGCCAGCGCGCCGCATAGCTGGCCCACCCAAGGCCGGATGGTTTCCCAGGGGAACACCAGGTTCGGTTGCTGGCGGCGCAACTCGTCCAGCGTCTGGCCCGCAACATATTCCATGGAAATAAAAACCGGTTCCTCGGGAAACTCATGCAAGTCGTGGATCCGGACAATGTTCGGATGGGATAACAGCTGGGCGCGCGCGGTTTCACGCCGCAGATCCTCGATGCAGTCGGGCTCCTGCTGAACCGCCGGTGGGATGAATTTCAAGGCCACCTCCTTGCGCAGGCGTTCGTCCCGGGCCAGCCATACCAACCCCATGCCACCCTGGCCCAGCTGCCGCGCCAGGGTATATCGTCCTGCGCCCATCGGCTGTCCGGGTCTGAATTCCTGGCCACTAGTCATTTCGCCCTTCGTGTGCGGTAATTATACCCGCCCAAAAAGCACCATTCAAGGCCAAACCCGCCAGCCAAACCCGCCGCCAGCGTATTGGCGCACGGCGTGAAGCAACTGCGCAATTCACACGCTGAAACCACTTGACGGATTCTGGAGAAGGCAAAGAATAACCAATCGGTGCGTTGCCGCATTTGTAATCAGCGGTGCGGCAAGGCAAAAGGGAAGAACGTTGATGCGAAGCGCTTTGACCATGCCCAGAGTCCGCCGCCCTGCTGTCAGGGCGGCACGCCGCTGTCGCTCACTTAAATGTTGGGCCGTGACCGAATCTATTCACCCCCTTAAGGAAATGTATCACAATGGACATCCCACGAATATTCAACATCACTGAAAGTGCTCACCGCATCCACAACCCGATCACACCCGAAAAGCTCGCCACCCTCGGGGCGGCATTGCGCCTGGAAACGGGAACCCGGGTGCTCGACCTCGGCAGTGGTTCGGGGGAGATGCTGTGCACCTGGGCTCGCGACCACGGCGTCATCGGCACCGGCATCGACATGAGCCCGTTGTTTACCGGGCAAGCGAAACTACGCGCTGAAGAACTCGGCGTCGCTGATCGAGTCAAGTTCATCCACGGCGATGCTGCCGGCTACGTCTCGCACGAGAAGGTCGGTGTGGCAGCCTGTGTCGGCGCCACTTGGATCGGCGGGGGAGCCGCCGGCACCATCAAGCTTCTGGCGCGGAGCCTGCGCACCGGAGGGATCATCCTCATCGGTGAGCCCTACTGGCGGCAGTTACCGCCGGCGGAAGATGTTGCCAAGGGATGTCTTGCCAGCTCCATCTCCGACTTTCTCACGCTTCCAGAACTTCTCGCGTCTTTCGGCCGCCTTGGCTGCGACGTCGTTGAAATGGTCCTGGCTGACCAGGACGGCTGGGACAGATACGAGGCGGCCAAATGGCTCACCATGCGCCGATGGCTTGAAGCCAATCCCGACGACGAGTTCGCGAAAGATGTTCGAGCCAAACTGACCTCGGAACCCGAGCGCTACGCCGCTTACACGCGTGAATACCTGGGCTGGGGGGTGTTCGCGCTGATGCCGCGGTGATGCGCTGGCAGATGAAAAGATAAAATGAAGAATCCATATTTATGTTTGATCACATCTGTCAACAGAATAGTTATATTAAGACATGGTTGAGGTGGTTCTTATGAAATAGGAAAATCGGCCGGCTCTGACGCGGCGGGAGAGCCCCCAAAGTTTTACTCTGATCGAGTTGCTGGCCGTCATGGCTATCATCGCCATCCGGGCGGGCATGTTGCTGCCCGCGCTGGCCAAATCCAAGCTCAAGCCCCAGGGGGTTAAGTGCCTGGGCAACGGGCGGCAAAGGATGCAAGCCTGGCGGTGCAATTCGTCCAGCGTCCGGCCCGCAACATTTTCCATGGAAATAAAAACCGGTTCCCCGGGAAACTCATGCAAGTCGTGGATGCGGACAATGTTCGGGTGGGATAACAGCTGGGCACGCGCGGTTTCACGCCGCAGATCCTGGATGCAGTCGGGCTCCTGCAGAACCGCCGGTGGGATGAATTTCAAGGCGACGTCCTTGCGCAGGTGTTCGTCCCGGGCCAGCCATGCCAACCCCATGCCACCCTGGCCCAGCTGCCGCGTCAGGGTATATCGTCCTGCGCCCATCGGCCGTCCGCGTCTGAATTCCTGGCCGTTGGTTATTTTGTCCTTTGTGTGCGACGCTTATACTTGTGCAGAAAGTGCCGTTAAAAGCCAATCCCGCCAGCCCGTTTGCGCCGTGGACACAAGAAATCCAAATTCATAGCTTGCGGTCCGCTGGAGATACCTATACCTTGGTCTTCTGGTGGATCGCGGGGTGGAGCAGCCCGGTAGCTCGTCAGGCTCATAACCTGAAGGTCACAGGTTCAAATCCTGTCCCCGCAACCAACTTCCTTCCAGTCATTCATCCTGGCATCATCCGGTTTTATCATCCACTGGGAGTGCTTTTCGTTTGCTGGGGGACGATATGGATTAGCCGTCCAGGTGCTCACCATGGCAGATTCCGGTCATTCAGCCGTTCCCCTGTGCAGGTGGGCGCACCGGAATGTCCAGGCCGCCACTGGCATCCAGTTCCTCAAAGAGTCGTTTTGTACGCGCGCCTTCCCGGCCTGAAAAGCGGGGACAGGGATGAAGTTGTGCCGCTCCTGCGGATCGGGGGTGGCCAGGTTGTAAAGTGCGTTCAGATCCCAAACGCCGTCCTGCATCCAGCGTGGCGCCTCGTGAATCACCTGCGCATTGGCCATCGTGGCGAACGAGGTGCGTGACCGGCGGGGACCGGCGCCACTGACATCCGAATTGCCAGTGTCCTGAACGGCTGGTCCGCGCAATGGTTAGCCCGCTTTCGACAGCTCTCCATACAACCGCGAACGATTCTCAATCATCCGCTCTGGAAGCTCACCCCCTGCCGCCTCCAACTCGTTGATAATCTGGACGGCCTGCTTCTTCGTCTCAAGCGGGCACTGGCCCAACGCCTCGCCAATCAAAGAATCGCAGCGCTGGCGAAGCTCGAGGCGTGTGCGCCCGGCCTTCCGGCACTCCGCACACCGCTTGGGCAGGGAATCGATCCAGAACCGTCTGTCCTCATACCAGAATCTCGGCTCGCCCGCTGTAAACACAAACTCACAGCCGCAGCCGGAGCAAACGAACGCAGCGTCAACATACCAGTGACGCGGGCAAACCGTATAATGCTGCTTGGAAATATCGGCTTGCTGCGCGGTCTTGTAATCCAAACTCTGCGCGCCGAAGAACAGGTGCTTGGGCATCCGCTTCGGGTGGCTCTCTCCGAATAGATCCATGATCCGATCCATGTTCCCCATGGTAACGGCGCTATCTGGCAGGGCAACCAATCACCGCCAAAGCCCCTCCGCCCCCGCCACTACTCTGGCCATGCGCAAGATCCCGGCCTTCAAGCTCGCCTCCGCGGAGGATTGGTTTGGCGAGCCTGTGCGGCGGCGGGCCATGCGATATCCAGCGTGGGTTTATCAGATTCTTTTTGCTTTTCGTGCCTTGGCTGCCCGGGCAAGATAAGGCTCCCGCGGCCTCCAGCGGGCCGGCGCGGCGGCAGCGGCCAGGCGGTGCAGGCAGGCAAAACGCCACGGGGCCAATGCCTGGCCCGTCAATTTGCAAGCCGCGGAACCCAGTTTTTTTGAACAAGGCTTGATATGGAATGGATTCTTAGTCCTGAGATATGGATCAGCATCGTGACCCTCACCGTGCTGGAAATTGTGCTGGGCATTGACAACGTGGTTTTCATCGCCATTTTGGCGGGTAAATTGCCGCCGAACCAGCGGAACAAAGCCCGGCAGCTGGGGCTGAGCCTCGCGCTCTTCACCCGGATCCTGCTTTTGTTGGGTTTAACCTGGATCATGGGCCTCAAAACGACCTTGTTCACGGTGATGAAGCATGATTTCACCGGGCGGGATCTCATCCTGCTCCTCGGTGGCGTGTTCCTGGTCTTTAAGGCCACCCGTGAAATCCATGACAAGCTGGAAGGCGAGGAAGGCCAGGCTTCAAACAAGGTTCCCCCGGGCTTCGCCGCTGTCATCATCCAGATTTTGCTTCTGGATATCGTGTTTTCACTCGACTCGGTGATCACTGCGGTGGGCATGGCCCAGCAGGTGGGAGTCATGATTGCCGCGGTGATCCTGGCGGTGATTTTCATGCTCTTTTTCGCCCGGCAAATCAGCTCGGTGATTGAGCGGCATCCCACGCTCAAAATGCTGGCGTTGAGCTTTTTGCTGCTGATTGGCGTGGTATTGATCGCGGATGGATTGGGGCAGCACATCAGCAAAGGCACCATTTACTTTGCCATGGCGTTCTCGGTGTTTGTGGAAATGCTCAATCTCCGCCTGCGCTCGGCCCAGGCCAGGAGTGTCCACCTGCACCAACCCTACCGATAACCCCATCCTGAGCCGTGTGCAGGCAACCTCGCCGCCTCCCCTGGAAGGCGCGCCAGGACGGCAGGGAGGCTTTATTTTTGCCTCTCGAAGAATACCTCAAACTGCTGGTTCAAGGCGGCTTGGAAATAGATGCCCTTGAGTTGTTCGCTCGCCGGATCGTAGGTCAGCGTGTAGGTCGATCCGGGATAATTCACATCCTGCAATTCGACAAACACCTTGATCCTTGCACCGTCGCGGGAAGCTTCGGCTTTGGCGACATGGATGGGACTGGGATTGCGGTATGAGGCCTCCATTTTCCCGGCGGCATCCACCTCTCTTATTTCGAGGAGGTAGCCGCCATCGGGCCGCAGCCATTGGCCTTTGAGCTTTTGGAATTCCGCGCTGCCGGCCGCGGTGGCGGCATCAGTGCCTGGGCTGGCTTGGGGGGCTACCGCCGCGGATGGCGCCTCCCGCGGTGGCGGCTTGATCCACCAAACCACCAAACCGAAGGATCCGGCCATGACCAAAACGGCCACCAACACCGCGGCGGTCACCGGCCAGCCACTGCCGGCCGCGCCGGTGGTGGGACGTTTTTCGGCCGGTGCGGTTTTTCCTCGCTGGCTCATAAATATTCTGGCGCTCGCGGCGGCCAAGCAAATGTTTGGTTTTCAGGCACGGGATGAATCCTGCCCACTCCTTGCTTGCTGGCAAGCTCTGGATCAGGAAAATGGAGGGGCCACGAAGCGCGCCAGGAAGACCATTCCAAATCCCCGGTGAGGGGAATGTCCGGCCAGGCTTCTTTTGCGGCCATTCCCTCCCGCCCAACCGGATTCCTCATTGACGCGGCGGTGCGCGTGGAGCAGCGGCGGGTCCAGAATGACGCCGGCCAATGCCCACGGTGGCCGATGGCCAAAATCGGGGGCAGCTACTCTTACCCTGTTAATAACGGCGGCCTGGATCACCCGGCGAATTGGATGGCGAACAGATCCGCTTCCTGCAGGACAAAACGCAGGCGGACGGGCTGGCCCGCAAGGGAGGAAACATCGCCGCCTTTTGCCCAGGCGACCGTTTGCTCAATCTGGTCGCCCACCAGCAGGCGGCACTCGCCCAGAGTAAAGCCCGGGAGAGGCTGGCCGCGGGAATCCTGCAGCTCCACCCGCAGGCTTCCGCCGGCGCTGGTGGCATAGTTGATCTTCAGCGTGCGGCCGCAGAACCGCAGCGGCCAGGTCAGCAGCTCGCCCGCATCGGCCCCGGCATTGACCGAGGCGAAACCGTCGGTCCGCAAGGTCAGGCGGCGGAATGGGGTCACGTAAATCGACATCTCCCCGGGGCCCGTGGGCACCACATTGAGCGCGGCATAATTTGAGCGGTTGCCCCAGCGGGCCGGATCCAGGCCCGGCCGGATGAATGCCTCCCGGAAAGTGCGGTCAAAGGGACGGTTCCCGCGCGCGGTCATGAACAGGATGTCGGTGCTCTCCCCGCGCTCCTGGTGGAACCGGGTGGGCAAGGCGATGTATATATGCGGGGCGCGGAAGTAGGGATGCGTCAGCGAGGTGTAAAGATGCTCCCCCGGGAAGTTGGGCTTCATGGGCGCCGGATCGCTCCAGGTGAAAAAATCCTGGGAGGTGGTGCGGCAAACTGACCGCAGTTTTTTTTCCAGGAAATGCCGGAAGTAACAGACATAGCATTGCTCGCTCTCCGACCAGAAGGAAACATTCTGGGAATCAAAAGCATACTCCTTGTTGTACCGGATGACCGCCTCGGGGTGCAGCTTCCGCCAATGGATGCCATCCCCCGACCCAAAGGCGAACAGGGACGATTTCACCGTGCCCGCCAGCGCTTTGAACCGCTCCCCGTCCGGAATGCCCGGCCGGGAGTCGAGGAACGGCGAGAAATTGTGGCAGAAAGGCGCCTCGCGCAGGATGATGTTGTTGTCCTTGCTGCCGTCAATTTCATGGATGCCCAGCTTCGGCTTGGTCCAATGAATGCCATCCCGGCTCTCGCAGTAACGAGTGGCCTCGGTGACGTCGCCATCGAATTTCGCCCCGCGCCCATCCCGGGTGTAGAGGCGGAATAAATCGCCGTCTTTGATGACCGTGCCGTATTCCAGGCTATCGGCCGGCTCGGTCATCACGGGAGCCGGTTGCGGCTCATGCAGCTTGAGGCCCACCCCGGTTTCCTGGGCAATCAAGAAGCGGTCGATGAATAACTCGCGGCGGCCGCCAATCTCGCGCACGATGGGGGTGTCCGCTTCCGCCGCCCGCGGGGCGGGATTAAACGGGGAAGGCAACATCGTCATGGCGCCCGCCGATATGGCGGTTTTGAGCCATTCGCGGCGGCTCTGGATGGTTCCGGGAGCGGTGGTTTTCAACGCGGCGCTGGCGTGCTGCCGGCCCGGGTTGTTGGGCATGTGCTGCTGTGACATGGCTTATTTCATAACAGCCCCGCCGCCAGGCGCCACCCAAAAACTACAGCCTTGGGGACTGAAGCTTGGCGCTGCCTTGGACATCCCGGCGCCGGAGAGACACGGACGAGGTCTGGCCCGTAGAAAACCATCCTGCAATTCCCACTTTTTAGAACCGAAATTGGGGATGTTTTGAAACTGGCACTCTCAAAAGGGGGCGTTCGCTCCTCCCCGCCCTGGCCCTCTCCTCCAGACGAGAGGGATACGCCTTGGGATGGAAGTTTATCGCGGAGGCAAAGCGCAAACCTGCCCGCACCGCCCACCGCGGATCCCCTCCGCCCCGCAGGCAAGCTCAGAATTCAGCGGGAATTTTCATACTTCCTCGCGTAACCAATCCCAATTTGAGCCAATCCCCAAAAACGATAGGACCAACAATATGGCTATCACGTTTGCAGCCAACTTCAGCAAGAAACTGGACCTGCCCAATTGCAGCAGCCACCAATACTCCGTGGCGGTTAAGACGGAACTCACTGATATCAAGGAGGTTGAACTGGAAAGTGCGCGTCGGTATGCGCGGCTGCAATCCTGCGTGGACCGGGATATTCAAGAACAGGGGTATCTGCCCCAGCTTGAACTCCGCCCGGCGAATAACCACCACCGGGACCACGGACATCACAATGGATCAAACGGTTCCAATGGCAACCATTCGGACACTTGGAATTGCAGCGAAAAACAGCCGTCGTTGATCCTGAAGATCATCCAGGACAACCCGGTTCCAAGTCATTGAGCAGCTTGGCCGTGGTGAGAACATCCGTTCGTCGTTTTCAGGGTTCTTACAACGAGCTTGCCTCGCACACGGATTCTGGCAAAGTGAACCCCCGATGGGACGTAACGGATTAAATTCGTATACTGTGTTTTTTGCCAAAGCTACTCCGGCTTTGTCTCAACTGGACTCTCTTTCATGCAACCAGTATCAAAAAGCAGTATCAAATTGTCCATTACGCACTTTCAAACCCAACGTAAGTCATTGGTAATCAGGGAAGGGCGATTGGCGCAGCGGCTAGCGCATCTGCTTTACACGCAGTAGGTCGCAGGTTCGAATCCTGCATCGCCCACCACTTTTAAAAGGGGATTTCGGGAAAATGAGGAATCTTGCACAGAATTTGCACAGAATTCCGGGGAAAACGAAACCGGAATGAGATACCCGATCACGGTTAAGCATCGGAAGGCGGCCGCGAAAATATACGGCAAATCGGAGGCATTCCCTTACTACCGCGTTTGCTGGAGCTCGGCCGGGTCGCGCCATTCAAAAAGCTTTCCCGCTTATTCCGCCGCCCGGGAATTCGCTGAAAAGCTTGTCCGGGATCTCCATCAAGGGAAAGCCGGGGCAAACCTTTCCAACCGGGTGGCCTTGGAGGCGGTCACCGCGCAGGAACTGCTCGACCAGCACCGGGCTGCAACCGGCCGGACCATTTCCCTCACCCACGCCCTAAGCGAGTTCCTTCGGGCGGATAAAATTCTGGATGGCTCGCCTCTTTTGGACGTCATCAAAAAGTATCAATCGACCTTGGCCACCATCCGCCCCGTCGAAGTTGCGGCCGCGGTGGCCGAATTCCTCAAAAGCCAGCAGGCCAAAACCGGGGCGTCCCCGGGGCAGCGAGGGCAGTTGAGCGCCAAGTATGTTTACCAGCTGGAAATCATCCTGGAGCGCGTGGCCGCCGCTTTCCCCGCCACCCAACTTATGGATCTGGGCAAATCCCATCTGGAAGTGTTCCTCACATCTTTGGAGCAGATGTCCCCAAAATCTCGCAATCACTATCGGGCAGCCATCAAAAACCTGCTGGGATGGGCGGCCCGCATGGATTTTGTGCCACCCGCGCACCGGCTGGCCGAATGCGAGGCCCTGCGCCCTGAACGGCGGTCCAATCAGGGGGAGATCGAATTCTACACTCCCGGCGAGCTGCGCCTTTTGCTGGACACCGCCGATGAAAACCTGAGGCCGATGTTGGCAATAAGCGCACTGGGCGGGTTGCGGACGGCGGAGTGTTTCAGGATCACATGGCAGGATGTGTTTCGCGTCGAGGGACACTTGGAGGTTTCCGCGCGGAAGAGCAAAACTCGGCAGCGGCGCTTGGTTGAAATTTGCCCCGCCTTGGCGAATTGGCTGGCGCCCTGCAAAGCGCGGACTGGCCCCGTATGGCCCCTGCGCGAAACCGCGTTCCACGAAGCCTTTGAGCGTCTTTGCGAGGCGCTCGAGCTCTCACGCAAGGCAAATGGTCTGCGGCATTCCTACGTTACCTACCACTTTGCACTGCATCAAAATGAAGGCCGGACAGCGGCCCAAGCGGGGAACACACCCGGAATGGTCCATTCCAACTATCGCGGCCTCGCCACCCGCTCCGAGGGCGAAGCATGGTTCTCCATCGCCCCCTCCCCGGTCGCCGGAAACGTAATCCCCCTGCTGCCCGCCGCCACCGCCTGATCTCCATGCCCCCGGCTCAAAACCGTTACCGCTTTTTGGATGCCGACCAACGCATCCAGGAGTGTTTCACCAAACCCGACCACGCGCTTTATCGTTATAACTGGGATTTCACCGAGGTGCCGGAATCGGAACTGGCTGACTCATTGTTTTATGAGGCCGCCCGCGAAAGCCCTGACATGCTGGCCAAGGCGGAGGAATTCCAGGTGCTCAAATCCACCTATGCCAAACTGGCTGGCGGCGATGATCCTCTCATATCAGAGGAATCCATGGATGTCACCCTGGCCACGGTTGCCGCTGCCGCCCCCCTGGGAGTGATAGCCGTGTGCCCTGAGTTCCCGGCACCCTGGCAAACCCTCCCGCCCCCCATGCGCCAGGCCCGATGCCGCACCAAAGGTTCCCCCTCCCGCAAGCACCAGCCCGACTGGTGCCGGTCACCCGCCTTCCATGCGGTGGAAAGCTCCGGGGAATTCAAAACCAAATCCACCGCCGCCAAGCCCTCCGCCACCGTGGAACGACTGAGTCTTGAGCTGCGGGATGCAAAGCAATTCCTGTCCAGCCCGCCGACACCCCCGGAACTCAGATTCATCATGGCCTCCAAGCCCTGGCTGGCGAGCGTCAAGGCCACCAAATCAGATGTCAAATTACTGGCCAGCGCCATGGCCGAAACCACCCGCTTCATCAAAAGCCAGGGAACCCTCATCACCTCGCTGGCCAAGCCACCGCTGCCCACCATGTGCGCCCTGGTGGAGATAGATTTCAGCCAGCCTAATTCCCGCATAGTGGAGGAATTTTCAAATTGGCTGCAAACAAAGCGGGAGATCGTTGGCCCCCCCGAGGCATCCGCCGCCGCCCACCACCGCGACCGGCTCAAGGTGCTGGCCACCTACCGGCTAGTCCGCTACTTCAAAACCTCCGCTGCCGCCAACCGGCACACCCACCTGTTCACGGACAAATCCGGGGGAATGATTTTCTGGTCCACAGAAAGCCGCTGGCGCGAAGCCATGCAAAAAGCCCGAAAGCTTCTTAGCCTGCTCCAGTCATAGCGGGCGGCCGCCCCCGCCGCCGCACCCACTCCATGCCGCGCTGGAAGTGTACGCTTTAGGCAATCTACGCCGGAGCGTACACTACACCCTGCTGGATATGGAAGGTTTTGGGCGTGCAAATTAGTGAATGTTTGAACAACTCGGCTCCAAGCGGTGAATTCGCTTCGGAGAAAATCATGCTGCAAAACCTCCCGGTTTCCAGGGGAACACTGTTCGCCTGGAGAAAGTCCGGGAAAATCCCGCACATCCGCCTCAAAGGCCGTGTGCTTTACCACCTGCCATCCGTGCGCGAAGCCCTGCTGCGGCTTCAGAAGGGCGGTGGCCAATGACGATTGGCAAAATGCCCCCGGCCCGGCAAGGCTTGGGGGGGGGAAAACTCGAACTACTACCTCAGCCTAGCGGGATACGCGGCGGATTGCAATCTCTAGCTGAGCAAATCCTTGGATCTATCGACTGGAAAACGCCAGCGACTGGCTACTGCACCTGCCCAGGCCAGCCCAATCACACGGCGCCCAACGGCCCGCGTGATTGCGCCATCTACTTGGCGGGCGTGCCAAGCCTTCATTGCCAACATGGGAGCTGCGCCCCCGCCATCGCGGATGCCAACCACCGCCTGCGCTCCGCCTGCGCCAGGGTTGAAATTGCTGGTGGCGCTGTGCCCATGGCCCCGAGGCCCCGGCAGACCGATCCGGCCCACCAAGAAAAAAAACACCTGGCGGCCCGCGCCTTGGCCAGCCGGGATGCGGTCCTGTCCGATCCGCGCTTTCAACTGACCTTGGCGGATCTTTGGGAATCTTCGCCTGTGCGCCTTTCCGGCGATCCGGTGGACGACTGGCGCGTGTTCCTGCGCCTGTTCAGCCCCAGCGATCTGATCTGGATCGGGGACCGGCGGGAAAGCGGCCCCGGCTTTGAAAGCCGCTTCCGCACCGCCAAGGAATGGCAAGCGCAGGCCACGGCCCCTGGCCCATTG
>CAYPCQ010000010.1:0-99168 GCA_964409245.1 uncultured Verrucomicrobiota bacterium | reverse complement strand
GGGGGGGGGGGGGGGGGGGGGGGGGGGGGGGGGGGGGGGGGGGGGGGGGGTTTTTCCGGGGCGCCGGCCGGGGGCGCCGGGAGCGCTTCGCCCTTTGCGGCCGCGGCCGCGGCCGGTTTTTCAGAGCGGTTTTGGGCGGCAGCCAGCGGTGCCGCCACCGCCAGCAGCAGGCCCAGGATGAATTTGAATTTCAGCAGTTGGTTTTTCATAAGATTCCTTTCTCGCCGCCCAGTCTGCCACCAAGGCGGTTGGGAGTTGTGACGGTTTTGTAACTTGCCGGGCGGCCCGCTATTGGCCCGCCTACGCGCCCGGCGGAACCTCGATCCGGTAGCCCACGGCGTGGACGGTCTGGATGCACACCGGCTGGTCGGGGTCGGTTTCGATTTTGGCGCGCAGGCTGGCGATGTGCTTGTCCACCGTGCGGGTGGTGGGGAAGGCGGTCAGGCCCCACACCACATCCAGGAAGCGTTCGCGGCTTACCGGCTCGCCGGGGTTTTCGAGCAGCAGGCGCAGCATGGCAAACTCCTTGGCGGTGAGGCTCAGCTCCCGCTGCCGCCGCCAGGCGCGCTGCTGCACAAAATCCAGCCGCACCTCCCCCAGGGTGACGGTTTTCAAGCTCCGGGCCTGGCGCTGGGACCGCCGCAGCAGGGCGCGCACCCGGGCCAGCAATTCGTCGCGGCTGAACGGCTTCACCAGGTAATCGTCCGCCCCCGCGTCCAGGCCGGACACCCGGTCCTCCACGCGGCCTTTGGCGGTGAGCATGAGGATGGGCAGGTTCTGCGCGAGGCGGCGCAGTTCGGCGCACAGGGCAAAACCGTCCAGCCGGGGCATCATCACATCCAAGACGATCAGGTCCGGCTGGCTGTCCAGCGCTTTCGCCAGGCCCGCCTCGCCGTCGTCCGCCACCAGGATCCGGTAGCCCTGCCGCTCGAGGGTGTCCCGCAGGGCGACGCGCATGGGCAGCTCATCTTCCACGACCAGGATGCGGGGCAAAGGGTGTTCATTCATGGCAGCAAAAATCCGTCAGTGGGTTTCCCCGGGTTGCTGGAGCGGCAGCTCCACGGTGAAGCAGCTGCCCTGGCCGGCGGCGCTGCGCACGCCCACCGTGCCGTGATGCGCCTCCACCACGTATTGCACAATGGCCAGCCCCAGGCCGACCCCCTGGGTCTCCCGGCGCAGCTCCGAGCCCCGGCGGTAGAACCGCTCGAAGATGCGCTGATGATCCTCCGGCGGGATGCCCTCCCCGGTGTCCTCGACGCTGAGGCTCACGCGGGCGGGGCCAAACGCCAGCCGGGTCTGCACGGTGGCGCCCGCGGGGGAATGCTTGATCGCGTTGTCCAGCAGGTTCACCAGCACCTGCTGCACGGCGCGGCCATCCACCTCCACCGGCGCCGGTGCGCCCTGAACCGCGCTGGCGAGGGTGATCTGTTTGCTGGCGGCGTAGTTTTGCATCAGCTGCACCGTGTGCGTGACGAGCGCCGCCAGGTCGGTAGGCTCGAATTCGTATTGCTGGCGCCCTTGCTCGTGCCGGGCGAAGTCGAGCACATTCTCGATCAGCGCGCTCAGCCGCCGGCATTCCTGGCTGATGAAGCGGTGGTACTCGGCCGGCTTGCCGCCCCCGCCCGGCGGCAGCTCCTCCAGCTCCTCGGCCATGAGGCGGACGGAGGCGATGGGGGCGCGCAGCTCGTGGGACACGGCCGACACAAAATTGGTCTTCATGAGGTTCAGCTGCTGCTGCCGCACAAAGGCGCGCCAGGCGGTGAAGAATCCCGCCAGCACGGCCGCCATGGACAGGCCGATCAGCAGGCCGAACCACCGGGTCCGGGCCTGGTGGCGCTCGTACAGCAGATCGGCCCGGGCCAGGTAAACGCCCACGCGGAACTCCGGCTCCGCCCGGGGCGCGGCCCGCGGGGTGGCGGCCATGGCCAGCAGGGGCGCTTTGGCCGGCGCCGCCAGGATGGAGCGGCCGCCCGCCTCCACCGACCACCCCAGGTAGGCCGGATGCGCCACGCCCGCCAGCACCTGGCCGATGAGCGGCGCCAGCGCCCGGGCCGGCAGCCCGAGGAGCCAGCGGTTGGTGCCCTGGGGCTCCGCACAGACAAAATAGGGCTGGCCGCCGGGCAGGTTCACCCAGGCGGGGCCAAAATCCGGCGCTTCACCGGCCGCCCGCTCCTGCATCGCCCGCCCATAGCTTTCGTGCAGCTGCCGGGCCTGGCAATGGATCTGCCAGCCTTGCTGCCAGCCCCCGGCGGGGAGCATTTCCAGCAGGTAGGCCGACCAATGCGTGGGGTGCAGCAGCGCATCCGCCCCCACTACGGCCTGCCACGGGCCGCCTTCGGGGGCATGGTTGGCGCCGGCCAGCTGGAGCAGGTGCCAGGCGCTCAAGGTTTTGAACGGGATGCCGGATTCGTTGAGCACGGCCGCCGGCTGGGCGAGCAGGCCCTCGAACTGCCGCCGCGCGCCGGGCAGGTCGCCCGCAAAGCGCCGGGCCACGCCCGCCTGGTAGGCGATCAGCGATTGGAACGGCTCGGGCAGGGGCGGATCCGCCAGCGGCTCCAGCCGGGCGATGGCCGCCGGCCAGTCCTGGTCCCCGTAAATGGCCTGCTGGGCTTCCGCCAGGGCCGCGCGCCGCGCCGCCGGCAGGGAATCCCAGGCAAAGCTCTGCGGGGTGGGGAAAGGGCGCAGCGGGGGCGGATGCCGCAGGCCGCCGGACGGCTCCACGAGGCAGAGCAGGCGGGGTGGGGTGGCCTGCGCACAGCGGATCACCGGGTCTTCCCCGGGCTGGGCCGGCCGGGCCAGGAAGCTCCAGACCGTCTCGATCCCGGGCAGATCCCGGCGGAAGGCTTGCGGCAGCCAGCGCTGGGCCAGGTCGCTGGCCAGCTGCCGGCCCTGCCCGGTGGCCTCATGCTCGGCCAGGATGCGGTCCTGCCGCAGGGAATAGAAGCCCATCCCCGCCAGCGCCAGGGCGGGCAGGACGATCAGCAGGCCTTGCCAGAAAAACCCCGGCGTCTTCAGCGGCCTGGCCATGCGGCTGCCCCTTCCTCCCAGCCACCAGCCCGCCGCTGGAAACCGTCCGGCTCCCCAGGCGGGAATCCGGGGCTGGCGCAGCCGCAGCTAAATAGGTGGCGATCCATCGTGCCCCATCATAATCGCGCATTCCCGGTCGGTTGTGAAGATTTTGTAACTTCCCACGATCCAATGGTCCAATGCCGCGGCCGGTTTTTGGCCTTTCCCTGGCCAATCGGGGGCGCCAGGCTGCCGGCCACAACCATATGAAACCCGCCCCAGTCATGAAAATGGGTCTCTTTTGCGCCACCCTCGCCGCCGCGCTGGCAGGGGCTTCAGCCCTCCGCGGCGAAACCGTCCCCGTCCTGGAGGCTGATTGTTACCTGCCGGTCGAAGGTGGCTGGGAGATCCGGATTGCGGAGGGGACGGGGGCGCCGCTGCCGCCGGCCGCCGGCTGGGGGAAGTCCTGGACCAGGCGCGGCTGCATCGCCGGCCGCTGTACCCGCCGGCCGACAAGTCGCTGATCTGGACCCCCGCCGAGCTGGAGAAGCTCGAGCGGTGCGGGTTCCGCCCCCTGGTGCTGGCCTATAATGAGCCGCGGTTCCTGTTCGATTTCCATTCCGCTGGCGGGCTGCTGGGCCATCTGCGGGCCGGCCTGGTGCGCGGCTCCGCCGCCAAGTGGTTCCACCAATGGTCCGGTTTGCGGGTCCGCTACGTGGATGGCTGCCTCCAATATACCTTGAGCGATCCGGATTTCCCCGGGGTCACGGCCACCCTGGAGGCGCTGCCCCTGGCGGACGCCGCAGGGTTGGTTTTGCGGGTGGCAGTGGCCGGCTTGGATGGCCCGGCCTCCCTGGTTTGGGCTTACGGCGGCGCTTCGGCCTTCTTCACCAATTACGCGATGGACGCCCCCGAGTTCCGTTTCGCCCCCGGGCACTGCGCCCGCGATGTGGTGGCCTGGGAGGCGGAGGGTTTCGTGCTGCGCCGGGCGTTCGATCCCTCGGATGTGTCCGTGAAGGAAGTCTTCGCGGCGGCCCGCTCCCTGCCCGGCTGGCAGGGGGTGATCCGCGGCGGCAGCTCCTGGATGGGCGAGAACGGCCTGGGCGCCCCCGAGGCGTTCACCAATTCCCCGGCGGCGCTCTGGCGATCCGCCGGGCCGCGCGACGGCTCCGGGCGGGCGGCGCGGACCAACTGCGTGGCCGTGCAGTGCATTCCGCTGGCCGCCCCGGGCAGCACGGGCTGGCTGGTGGCGGGGATGGGCTTCAACCTCCGGGAAGCCCTGCGCGCCCCGGCCGCCGCCTGGCGCGCAGCCCAGGCCCGCCAAACCGCCATCGCCCACCGGGTGGTCACGCACACGCCCGACCCGCACCTCGATGCCGCCGTCCGCATGATGGCCCTGGCCACCGAAGGCACCTGGGGGGATCTGGCCATTCTCCACGGTGGCTGGTCGTGGCGGTTCGCCTACCTGGGCTGGCGCGGCTGGTATGGCTCGGCGTGCTACGGCTGGACGGACCGGGTGAAGCGGTCGATCCAAAACCACACCCGCCTGGGGCTCGTGCGCGAGGGGCGTGATGCGGGCGGCCTGGGGGCGCTCCTGGAATACAGCCCCGGCATCTACTACAATATGAACGAGGTGTTCCTCGACCAGGCGCGCCAGTATTTCGACTACACCGGCGACCTCCCCCTGGCGCGGGAGATATTCCCCACGCTGGCGGGCATCCTCGACTGGGAAGACCGCCGGCTTCAGCCGGGCCAGGAATCCCTCTACGAAAACAGCCTCAACACCTGGATCAGCGACTCGCACTGGTACATCCAGGGACAATGCACCCAGGCCTCGGCCTATATGCTGGGCGCCAGCCGGTTCCTGGCGGACCTGGCGCGGCGCCTGGGCCGGGATCCCGCCCCCTTTGAGGAGCGCGCCCGCCGGATCCGCGCCGCCCTCCAGGAAAAACTGTGGCAGCCACGCGCCGGGGTCTTCGCGGAATACCGCGACACCCGGGGCCAGCGCCTGCTGCACCCGGAGCCGGAGCTGGCCACCCTTTATCATGCGGCGGAATTCGGCGCGGCGGACGACTTCCAGGTATATCAGATGCTGCGCTGGGCCGGCACGCGCCTGCGCTCGGAGGCCACCCCGGGCGGCGGCCGGCTGCTGTGGAGCTCGAACTGGTTCCCGAACCGCGGCCGCAGCTACACGCACAGCACCTATGAGCTGGCCTACGGGGAGGATCTGAACCTGGCCCTGGCCTGTTGGCAGGCCGGCCGCGCGGACGACGCCTGGGCGATCCTGCGCGCCACCTTCTGCGGCATCTTCAATGGCCCCACCCCCGGCGGCCTGGCCTGCCACGCCTATGCCGATGGCCGCCAGCGCGCCAACGACGAGTTCACCGACGCCATCAGCATGTGGGGCCGCGCGGTGGTGGAGGGCTTGTTCGGCATCACGCCCAAACGGCTGGATGGCATCGTCGGGTTAAGCCCGCAATTCCCCCAGGGCTGGCCTGAGGCGGCCATCGAAGCCCCGCATTTCGCCTGCCGCTGGCAGCAGCGGGATGGCATGGTTACCATCAATTGGCGCGCGCCCGGGGAAACCGCCGTGCGCTTCCGGCTGCCGCTGGCGGCCGCCCAAATCCACGCCGTGGAAGTGGATGGCCAGGCCGTGCCTTGCGAAATCACCCCCGGATTCGACGGCCTGAGCTGGGTCCAGGGCCGGACCCCGGCCGCCACCTCCGGGCGCCTCCGCATCGCCTTTGCGCCCCGCATCCTGCCGCCTCCGGCCGGGTTGGAGGCCCCGCCTGGCGGGCCGCTGCGTGTGCGGATTCCCGGCCAGTCCATCACCGGCTGGCGCGATCCCCAGGGCGTCCTGGCCCAGCCCCAAATCAGCGCGGGCGGCCTGGCCGCCACGGCGGCCGGCGAGCCGGGTCCGGCGCTCGCCTTTGTGCTGGCCGGGGAACCGCCCTGCACCACCTGGCTGTCCCTGCCCATCCAGATCCTGCCGTCCACGCCGGCCGCTCCGCCGCGGGTTTGGCGGGCGCCGCCGGCGGGCCAGCGCGACTTGCAGCGCTGGATCGTGCTGGACCTCGGCCCGGCCTTCAACGACTCGGTCACCAACGTCCTGCCGCACCTCGTCCAGGCGGCCCAGCCGCCGCCGCCGGCCGCCAGCCAGGTGGGCTTCGGCTACTGGCGCGACCATCTCCTGCAATACCACGGCAGCCGCAACCAGGAAATCAGCGACTCCGCCTGGCGCGGCAAAGCCGGCCCGGACGGCGCCGCCTGGACCACCGACGGCATCCCCTTCCGCGGCGTGAAAACCGGGCCGAACATCGGCGTCGTGAGCCTGGCGGGCGGCTATCCCGCGCGCCTCGAATTCCCCGCCCGGGGCCGGGGGCAAACCCTTTGCCTCATGGTCAGCGGCATGACCTTCCCCGCGCAGAGCCACGTGGTGAACCTGCGCCTGGTGCTGCGCTACGCGGATGGCGGGGAGGAGCGCGTGGACCTGGCCAACCCCTCCGGGATTGGCGACTGCTGGGGCGCCTGGTGCGGGCGCTACCACGACACCCCGGCCAATGGCTTCGAGAACCTCGGCGGCCGGGCCGGGCCGGCCGGCTCGGCGGAAGTCGCGGATCTCACCCAGCCAGTGGCGCTGGACACCGAGGCCCACCTCCTGGCCCTGCCGCTGCGCCCCGGAACCGATCTCGGCGCCGTGGTGCTGGAGGCCGTCGCCAACGATTGCGTTTTCGGCCTCATGGGCGCGGCCATCCTGAAATGAGCCGCCGCGGTGGGCGGTGTGGGCAGCGAGAACCCAACCCCGGCGCTCAGCGGAGTGAGCGCCCTGCCTGAATTGGGTGAACGAATACTACCGTTGCATGGCCGAGGTAACGAGGCGGATCTGGCGGCCGGATCAGGCCACCATGGACTTTCATTCCAAGTCACATTCCCTCCCAACTGCCGGAACACGGTTCAGGGCCGGATGCCCGCCAGCCTGGCGAACCGCGGGCTGGCGATCTGCCGGCTGCGGCCCTCGGGTTCCCGCATCAGGAATAGCGCTGCGGCGTTGGTCCAGGCTTCGATGAACTTCAGCCCCCGCTCCGGGCCGAGCACAAACAACGTGGTGGACAGGCCGTCGGCGGTCAGGCTGTCCGGCGCCACAAGGGAGACGCCCGCCACCTGGTGCTGCACGGGCCAGCCGGTCCGGGGATCGAGGAGGTGGCACCAGCGGCGGCCCTGGGCGTCCTTGAAGAATTTCTGGTAATCGCCGGAGGTGGAAATGGCCTGGTTGGAGAGGGACACCACCTCGATCATCGGATCGGCCTCGGTCCAGTGCTCGACCGGCGCGGAGATGCCGATCTGCCAGTTCGTTCCCCGGGGATTGTGGCCCAGCACCTGCACCTCCCCCGCGATGGACGCATACACGTTGGTCAGGCCGTGCCTACGCAGTATCCGCACGATCTCATCCACCCCAAAGCCTTTGGCGGTGGCCGATAAATTCAGGGCCAGCTCCGGGATATCCTTCACCAGCTCATCCCGCGCCGTCACTGCCAGATGGGCGCAACCGGTCTTTTTCAGCGCCGCCAGCAATTCCACCGGCGGCGGCGGCTCGCGGCGGGATCCCTGCTCCCCAAATCCCCACAAGTTGATCACCGGCCCCAAAGTGGGGTCAAAGGCCCCTTGGGAAAGCCGGTTGAGCTCCAGCGAAAACCGCACCACGCGGGCGAATTCCGGCGAGATCTGGAAGGGGCGGTTGGCGGGCGCGCGGTTGAACCGGCTCAGCTCGCTCCCGGGATCGTAGTGGGACATTTGCCGGTTGATCTCCCGCAGGCGCTGGTCCACCTCGGTTTTCAGCTCCGCCAGCCGGGCCGGGCCCGGGCTGGGGCCGGCGATTTTCACGCGGTAGATGCTGCCCATGGTTTGCCCCTCCCAGGCTTCGAGGGCCAGCTCCGCCGCCCGCGTGGTGGCGCCGGCCAGGATGAGGGCGAGGCACCAGGCGGCGGACAGCCACGATTGGGGGCGCTTGATTGGCACTCGGGAATCTCCTTCCGGGAGGCCGGCCGGGCCGGCCTGGGTGTTTCAGGGCAGCCGCAGCTGGTAGTATTTCCGGGTGGCGCCGGCTTCCAGGGCATTGGTGAAGCTGAACTGCCCGGCGCTATTCACCAGATTCGTCGCCAAAGGAGACCACTGGGTGGGCGGAGTGGCCAGGTTGAGGGCGGTCAGCACCTGGTAGATGCCGTTGGCCGGGCCGGTGCCGTCCAGGACGAGGTTGCTGCCGACGGTCCGCACCGAGGCGATCTGCAGGGGCACCAGGTTGATGACCATGGAAAACGGCTGGCTGGCGTTGGGCAGGGTGCCATTGGCCGCCGTGATGGCGCCCGCATAGGTTCCCGCCGCCGCGGGGATGCCCGAGATCGCCCCGGCCGCGCTCAACCGCAGCCCGCCGGGCAGGCCGGTGGCCGAGAAGCTGACGGGGGTGGTTCCGGAGGCGGTGCAAAGAAAACTGTAGGGCACGCCCACCGTGCCGCCGGGCGGCGCGGAGCTGGTGATCGCGGGCGCCACGGTGGCCGGGGTGGCCGGGGTCCAGGTGACGCGCAGATTGGCGAAATTCGCCCCCTGGTTCGGGTAGCTGTTGGTGGCGCCAGCCGGGCCTTTTGTCCAGGATAATCCACCGGTGGTCACCGGGCCTTGCGTGCTTTGATCCTCGGCATATTGGACCCAGAACTTATAGGCGCCATCCGGCAGCAGCTGGCCGCTGGCGTTGCGGCACTTCCAGGCCAGGATCACCGGGCTGTTGGTGCCGGCATAATTCGCGGCGGTGGCGCTGGTGTAGCCGTCCAGCACCGTGCTGCCCGCCCGGGCGGTGTTCCAGGTGGTGCAGTGCGCGCTCCATTGCGAGCTGGTCCAGGATGGCCCCTGCTTCCAGAGGGTTTCAATGAATCCTCCCGCCGCCGTCGTCACCCACACGACGGCGTAGTGCTTGGTGCTGCTGCCGTTGTAATCCAGCAGCGTCACCTCCAGCCGGGCGCTGCCCTCGGTTTGGGCGCAGGCGGCGCATGGGGCCAGGGCCAGAATAGACAGGCACAAGTATATGCACAATTCCCTCATAATAATTTCCTCATATCTACTCATCCGCTACACTAATCAGCCCCCCACCTGGCAGGCAACACAAAAAACTCAAGCGCAACCCGCGCGGCCAGGGTTGCGCCGGGAGCCGCCCGGGGCCGTGGTTTTCAATAGGGATTGGAGGGGGTCATCTCCCAGGCCTGCGTCAGCTGGAAACGGGCCCCGGCGCCGGTGGCGAACAAGCTCACCCCGGTGCTGTCGCTGCGGGTGGGATAAACGCGCCGGCAGATCGCCTGGCGGTCGTTGGCGAAGACTTCCACCACGGACTGGTCCACAAAGATCCGCAGGATCAGCGGTTTGCCCGGCGCCAAAGCCAGCGGCGCCCGCTCCACCGCCTTGCGGCCATGGGCGCCGCTGCGGGTGGAGTCAAAAACCAGCTGGCTGGCGCCGGCCTCGAAATAGAGCAGCGTTTCCTCCCCGCCGTCCGGCGCGGCACGCACTTTGACGCCGCAGCGGCCACCCGCCCCCGGCTCGATTTCCAGGCGCAGCTCGCAGGAAGTTCCGGGGACACCCTCCAGCACCCGGCTTTCACCGCTGGCCAGTTGGATGGCGGGCCAGGTCTTCACCGGGCCGCGCAGCGTTTCGAGCTCGGGCACCGGGCGCATCCGCAGCGTGCCATCGGCGCCCAGCCAGAGGGTGCGGGGCAGGCCGTAAACACCGGACCAGCCTTTTTCCTTTTCGCCCGGCGGATTGTCCACCAGCCAGGCCCACATGATCTGCCGGCCGCGCTGGTCCACCAGCGCCTCCGGCGCGAAGAACGTGCTGTCCACCCACGTCATGCGCCCGTGGTTGTCCGGGTGGAAACGGTCCTGCCGGTAATCCCCCACGTAGTACTGGCAGCCCAGGTTGTGGCTGATGAACAGCAACAGGTGTTTCCCGCTGGGCGGGCCGCCTTCGGCGGTGGCGGGCAGGGGCAGGAAGCTCGGGCACATGTTGTCCTCGCTGCGCTCCGTCCATTTGGGATTCCGCTCATAAAACACGCCGCGGTATTGCCAGGTTTTCAAGTCGTCCGACGCGAACAGATAAAGCCGGTCCCCCTGCTCGGACAACGGCGCCTCCGCGGCCCGGCCAATTTTGTTCAAGACCAAAAGGTTGCCGGTTAACATATAGTAGCGGCCATCCTTTTTCCAGATGTTCGAGGGATCGGCGGAGCCGTAGTAAAACTTGCTGCCGTCCGGGTTCACCGCTTCGCTGATACCCCATTCCGTCGATTTGATCACGGGATTCGCCGCCGGTTTTTTCCAGGTGTCGAACTGGGGGCCGGTGCTTTTCGCCAGGCCGATGCCCCGGGCGCCCCAGAGCATCCAGTAGGATAAATACGCCGTGCCGTCGTCGTCCACAAAGGCGCCACCGCTGAAACAGCCTTCATCCCCGCCGCCCGGCCCGATGGCGTCGGGATGATGCCGCCAATGGACCAGGTCCTGGCTGGAGATGTGCCCCCAGCAAAAGCCCGCGCCGCTGCGGTTGTAGAGATACATCAGGTGGTAGCGGCCCTGGTGGTAAAATGCCCCATTCGGATCGCCCGGCATGCCCATGTCCTCCGGCACGCAGAAATGGTAGCCGGGCCGGTGCGGGTCCGCCAGCAGCCGCTCCCGCAGCAGCCGGGCGGAGCGGACCGCCTCCTCCGGCACCGGCCCGCTGAACGACCAGGCCTTGGGGGCCGGGGTCCGTTTTTCATCCGGATCGCCGGGGCAGGTGGTGATCACGGAGGCGCCCTTGCCATTCAGCACCAGGCTGCCGCCTTCCAGCCGCACATCGCCCACCAGTTCGATCCCGGTGAACCGGCCGGTTTTTTCCCGCAACCCCTCGTCCGCAAAAGACCACCAGGCCCAGGGCGCCGGGCCGCCAGCCTGTCCCGGCTTCAAGGCGGCGATGGCCTCGGCGGTCAGCGCCTGGCTGTAAATCCGCGCGTCGAGGATCCGGCCGGTGAAGGAATTCTCGGGATCCCCCGCATCCAGGTGGCGGCGTCCAAACAGCACCGTCGCGCGCGGCCCAAAGCGGGGCGGTGGGCTGGCCAGCGTATGCCGCGCATAGGCCCGCCCCTCGCGGTATAGCGTCACTTCCCGCCCCTGGTGGACCAGCGCCACCTGCACCACCGTGCGGGCATCGGCGGTTTCCTCCGCCCATTCCGCCTGCTGTTTCGGCGTGCGGTTGAAGCCCTCGCTGCCGGGCATCCACCGGCGCGGCGACAGCTCCGCGAAGACGATCCCATCGAAATGCGAGTCCCCGTCGTCGATGGTAAGCACGGTGCCGGCTTTTTGCGAAAGATGGGCCGGGGACACCCAGGCCACCAGCGTTTTGTCCTGCAGCGGCGCGGGCGCGGGCGCCGCGGCGGCCAGGAGAGCGCCGCCCGCCAGGGCGATGGATAATACAATATGTTTCATGGGCATCTGCTTTCGTTTTGTGATCCCCAGACTGGCATTTCCGCCGGCCTCCGTCAATCGCTCTGCGGCCTGCCCGTTGAGTCCGCGTTGGATGGCTTATTTGCCGGAGATGGTCAACGGCGGGGCCTGGTGGTCCGGGAAGCTGGCACTGGCCCGCGGCGGGTTGATTTGCCCCTGGCCTCCGCCAGGCCGCGCCAATCCAGCGAACTCCAGCAGCCGCGAAGCCAACTGGCCCGGGATGAGGCCTCGCCCCATTGGCCTCCGGCCTGGGCACCTTGGGTTGCCGGGAGGGCTGGCTGGTATTATTCGAAACCGATTCCAACCGGCCATGGGCGGGCCGAAGCCATTGGGAAACCGTCCCCGGCGGCGGGCGGGCCGGCATCTGGTTGGGGCCGGGGATTCACTCGCGGACGCGGTAAAACCGGCGGGCGTTGTTTTTGGAAACGACGATCTCAATGCGCGCCTGGGTGCCCGGAGGAACCGCCAGGGAACCGAAGTCGGTCCAGTTCTTCAGGTCGGGTGAGGATTGGATATAGCAGCGGCCGTTCTGGACATTGTCAATCTGGAGCAGGAGCTTTTCGCTGGAGGATTCCAGCAGCTTGACTTCGCTCCCCTGGGCGGGCCTGGCCACCACGATTTCCCGGGATTTGAGGCGCCCCCCCAGCGTGGTGATCTCGCATTGATACGTGCCAAACCCGGTGGTTTCGCACCAGGATTCGGTCTGGCCGGGCAGCGGCTGCCCGTTGTAATACCATTGGTAATTCACCACGTCATACAGGATATACGGCGCGTAAACCGCGCCTGCGGAGGCCTTGATCGACAGGAAATTATTCGTCGGGAAATAGGATGCCACATCCGCCGGCTCCCGGGTGATCACCGGCGGATCCGGCCGGTAGATGCGCAGCGCCACCCGCCGGGGCAGGTTGGAGGCGCTGCCGGTGATTTCCACATAGGCGTCATTGGTGCCGTAGGCCAGCTGGCCCCCCTCCACGCGCACCCCATGCGCCACCGCCTGGGTGAGATTGGAGCCGGAGGCGGGCAGGATGCTGATCCAGGGCGCCGGGCTGGCCAGGGCATAACTGAGATTGGTGGCGCCGATGCCCGCCAGCTGGAGCGAAAATTCGGGCAGCTGGCTGTTGGTCGTGGTCAGCTCGAGATAGTTGGGGGAACAGGCGATCAGGCCGGCAGCCGGGTTGGGCCGGAGGGTGGTGAGGAGGCTTTTGAAAAGGGAGTTGGTGTAGCTGGCATACCAGCCATCGTTGGTGCCGCCCCAGCCATAATTGAGGTGGACAAATTTTACGCCCCCATCCTCCGCAAGCCCATCCGCCACCACGGTGTGGCCGGGCGTCACGTTCAGATCCAGCAGCACCGGGCGCCGGTTGAGGATTTCCGTCTCCAGCGCCCAGTTGAAAACCGCCCCGCCGGCGGGGGCCACCTCGCCCATGGTGTAGCCCAGGCGCGCGGCCATGCCCCGGGCGGCGGTGGAGATATCCGCGCCGCTGCCGGGGCCTTCGTAGTCAGTCTCCGCCAGCACGCCCAGCCGCGCCATCAGATCCGCCAGCGGATTGACCAGCTCGGGGCTTTCCTCCCGCTGGTTGTCGTAGCGGTCTTTCATCGACGCCCAGTCGATGGCGTTGGTCCAAATGGCGGTGTAGGTGCCGGTGCACGCGCCCCTGGCATCGGTGAAGACGCTGGCGCCGTTGCCTTTCTGCGGCCAGTTGTAGTAGCGCATGACCTGCCCTACGGCCACCGGCACACAGCCCGTGGGCGCCCGCCCGCCGTAGCCGGCCAGGCCATTGGTCACCACGGGGCACTGGCGGTTGAAAGGGGTCCATTGGGACCAGTGGGTGGCCAGCAAAGGTTCCATCCGGATTTGGGCGGGCGTTTCCTCGCCCATCCGGCTCACGCTGGCCGGTTCCAGCAGCCGCCGCCACGCCGCGGGGCCGCGCTCATCGGTGCTGGTTCCGCTGCCGCTCCGGGCCAGGGCGGCGCCCCATGGGCTTTCCGGATTCATATCCAGCACCCCCCTGGGCGAGAAAGCAATGACGGGCAGGTCGCGGGTATCGGCGCTGAACAGGATGAAGCCGGACGGCTTCAAGCGCACCAGCCAGCCCGGCCGGAATAAGGAGGGAGGCTCCACCCCGGCGATGGCGGTTCCCTTCGCGAAGAAGGGGCGTTGCAGGAAATGGGTGGCGGCGGCCCGGATCTCCGGATCCTCCAGTTTTCCCTGGACTGGGGAAGCCGCTCCCAGGCACCAGCCCAAGCTGATGACCGCCAGCAGCAAAACGGCGGACCTCCGCGTTTGTCTGTGCTCGCCAGGGGTTGTGTACCTTCCGCGCCGGCCCGGTATTTGCATCTTGTTCACCATCGTGCCTTTTCCGTCTGCTCCTGGTTCCTTATCGGCAGCCGGGAGTGGTTTCTTGAGTTTTTTTATCCGCTTTGGTTTGTGGTTTGGCGGCTGGCCAAGGCCGCCTTTATAGCAGGCGGGCGGGCGGCGTCAAAGCCGGAATGCCCGGAATGCCCGTTTGGCGAAGCCCCGGTTTTTCCGGATACGTTGTTGCGGATGGGGGTGGCTGGCGGCCGGCTCCGGGCCCCTGCCCGCACCCGCGGGGGCAAGAGATGCCCATTCCTGCAATCTATACAAACTGAATGTATAATAATATACAATGTACTATGTGGTTTTCTGTGGGTGATCGATTCTGGAGCCGCTTCCCCCCATGAGTTGGGTGCAATTCCCCAGCCCGGCCTTTCGTGGTTCCGCCCGATTGGGTTGATGGCCCCAGAAAGGGCTGAATGCGGATCGTGTGCCCGCCTGGAGATTTATTGAAACTCTTTGCCTGGGAATTGGTTGCGAATGGGCGGCCCCAGGTGGCACTGGAATTGCTGTTGGAATCGTTGGCACAGAAAAGTAATGGGGACCGCCCGGAGGTTTAGGAATAAAGTGGGCCGCGGTTATTAGCGTGGCGGGGTTCCGCCGGATGAGAAACGCCGGTCCGAAAAGGGTGGCCAGGTGACCACCTGGAGGGTGGGGCGGATCGCGCCGCCGCACCCGGCGCCGCGCGGTCCGCCTGCCTCACCCAGGAAGGGGAGCTTCTGGCCAGGCAGGCTCCAGGTGGGGGCGGTGCGGTTTGATGTCACAACAACCTTGGCTTTGGCCATTACCATGGATCGAGGATTCCGGCGTGATTGCCCTGGCGCAAAGCGGGCTGGTTCGCCACCCAGGCCAGCGCAACAGTCGTTGGGAAGCTCCGCCTTCCATGGAGGATGCAAAGCCGTTCAACGAAGATACTTGAAAATGAAAAAATCAACCATGAATGCGCTGGCCTGCGGGCTGGCTTCTTTAATGATCCTGGGCGCCTCCGCCACCGCCCGGGCGGCGGTCATCGCGGTGCCGGCGGATTACGATACCATCCAGGCCGCCATTGCGGCGGCCCAGACCGGTGATGTGGTGCAGGTGGCGCCCGGCCTTTACCACGAAAAACAATTGGTCATCGACAAAGCCATCTGCGTGGTGGGCCAGGATGCCAGCAACACCATCATCGACGGCGGTGGCGACGACGACTCGCTGGAGCTGATCGGGCTGGTGCGCATCACCGCCCCGGGCAGCGTGGCATTCACAGGTTTCACCCTGCGCCACGCCAATTCCGTGGGTGGGGTGAAGGTGGCTTTGTATGTCAGCAGCCCGGTGGCAGCCAGCACTTTCCTGGTGGCCCGCAACCGGATCCTCGGCTCCAGTGATCCCGGGGATATTGGCGATTATGGCATTTACGCCTTTGAGGGCCGGGGCAGTTTGTTCGTTCTGAAAAATGAGATATCCGAGACTGGTTCTAACCCGATTCTCATTGAACGGCACCCCGGCCCTACTGACATCAGCTTCAACGACCTGGATGCCGGGGTGTTTGGCTCCGACGCCATTTTCACCATGACCTATGGCAACCTGGACATCCCCAGCCTGCAAAAGCGCAACAGCAATAACATCAACCTCGGCACCGGCGCGCCTTTCGACCAGGCCCACTGGGCCTCGGGCATCACCTTCGCCGGGGCATTCCGGCACGCGCCTTACTCAGAGAGCCTGGGGGGCGGGCGGTTCACCCACGTGCAGATCATGCATAACACCTTCTATAATATGCAGAGCTGGCGCCGTGGTGTCAGCTTGTGGAATGGCGCGGGCGGCGGGATGGAGGGCGACATCGTCTTCGCCGCCATCCAAGGCAATCTGTTCAAAGGCGTCAACAAGGGTGAAAGCAGCAAAGGGGTGCAAATCATCGGCCGCATCACCGGCGCCAAAGTGATCAACAACCATTTCAGCAAGCTGGATATCGGCATCCACCTGCGCGAATGGCAGGGCGCCGCCCCCCTTGGCGCCAAGCTCAATGCCAACCGCTTCAGCGCCGTGAACACCGCCGTTTCCATCGCGGCCGAGGCGCAGGGCACCCGGCATCACGCCGACCACGTGAGCCCATAAACCTGGATTTTCCCTCATGGTTCATGCTGGCGGGCCAGGCCAATCCGATGGCCTGGCCCGCTTTCTCCGTTTTAAGCCGGGTGGCACATATCACTTGGAGATCCCGCCGAGGATGACCTTGAGGCCGCCGGTTGGGTATTCTCACTGGCAGCCGGGTGGCGGAAATCCGTGCCAGGCCGGGGGGGGCGTCTGGCATAAGATGTTCTATTCCCATTGAAGCCGGTTGTGCAAAAATCTGCAGGGTGTCTGAATGCGCACACTTGATGATTCCGGATTGGCGGCGAAATGACAAACATATCTAATTGGTATTGAGCATGTTGCATCAATCAAGCTGGAGATTTCCGGGCTTGGCATTGAAGCTGCTTGGACTGGTGGCACGGAGGCCGGGGGCGGCCACCCTGCCAGGCGGCAGTTTTTTTAAAACAGGCTTGCCAAGCGGTTGGGCGGCAATAATATGTGCTCCCGAAAACCCGGTTGCTGGAATCCTTGAGGAAAATTCCGGCACGAGTTGGCGGCAATGTGCAGATGTGAAGGAATGCTAATTATGAAGTTAAATCGTTGGACAAGGGTCCTGCTTGGGGCCGGCATAGTAAGTTACAGTTCGGTGCTGATGGCGGAGGAAGCCACCAACCAGGTGCTGACCGCCGTGTCATCCACCACGTTGAGCGGCTACGTCGATACGTCAGCCATCTGGAAATTCGGGACCGGCAATGCCCTGCTGCCCGGCCGTTCCAATGATGGCTCCAATAAACAGGACGGATTCAACCTCGATGCCATCAAGCTGTCGTTGAGCAAGCCAGTGAGCGAAGCCAACTGGGGCGCGGGCTACCAGGTGGACTTCCTCTACGGGCCGGATGCTTATCTGTATAGCAACTCCTGGTTCGACAGCACGACGGATTTCGCCATCAAGCAGGCCTTCGTGTCGCTGCGGGTGCCGCTGGGCCGCGGATTGAAGGTGCAGATGGGCGTGTTCGACACCTGCGTCGGGTATGAGGTGTTCGATGCCGGATCGAATCCGAATTTCAGCCGCTCTTACGGCTACTATATCGAGCCGCTGTCGCACACGGGCGTCCTGACCTCCTATTCCTGGACGGATTGGCTGGACACCTCGTTCGGCGTGGCCAATAGCTACTCCCCCATCATCAATGCCCGGCCCGGGCACCTGAATCTCAGCGGCTACCAGCCCGCCTCCGAAGCGGAAAAGACCATGCTGGGCTTGATCACCTTGAAAGCCCCGGAAAGCTTCGGCGGCTTCAAGGGCACCACCCTGAATTTCGGCGTGGTGAGCGGGCTTCCGGCCTATAATCCCGCCACCGGGGCCGGTGGCGCGGCGCAGGACGTCGTCAATCTGTATGGCGGCTTGAATGTGCCCACGCCGCTCAAGGGCTTCACCTTTGGCGCCGCTTACGATTATCGTTTCTCCAACGGCTACGACATCGCGACTCCCGACCTGGATGCGAAACACGCTTCCGCTGCGGGCTTCTACACCATTTATGAGCTGACGCCCAAGATCACCCTGGCCAATCGCGTCGAGTATGCCACCGGCTCGGGCGGCACCTGGGGCACCGCGCTCCCGAAGGAGGAATTCTTCGGGGATGCCTTCACCGTCGATTACAAGCTCTGGCAGAACGTGATCACCCGGGCGGAACTGCGCTGGGACCGCGAGCTGACGGGAGCCGGGAACGTGTTCGGCGGCAACGCCACGCGCGATCCGGATCGCGATGCCGTTTCCCTGGCGTTCAACGTCATCTATAAATTCTAAATCGGGATTATTCCCTGCCCTGCAAACCGCCGGCCCCAAGCCGGCGGTTTTTTTATGGCCCCGGCGGCCGCCGGATGATATAAATTAATCGCATATGCCCAGGGAGCGTGATTTAGGGTGAAACCGGGATGAAGCCATTCAGCATCCTGGTGGTGGAGGACGAGGCGATCGTGGCGTTGGATATCCAGGACCGCCTCGCCGGCTTGGGCTATGCGGTGGCCGGGCCCGTTGCTTCCGGCGAGCAAGCGCTCGAATTGGCCACCGGCGCGCGCCCGGACCTGATCCTGATGGACATCCATCTCAAAGGGGAGATGGATGGCATCGCCACCGCGCGGGAAGTCCAGCGCCGCTGGCGGGTGCCGGTGGTTTTTCTGACGGCCTATTCCGAGGACGACACCTTGGAGCGCGCCAAAGCGGCCGGGCCTTACGGCTACCTGCTCAAGCCGTTTAATGATCGCGAGCTGCGGTCCACCATCGAGATCGCCATCGCCAAACATGCCACCGAGGAGGAGATCCGGCGCCTGAACCGCCTTTACGATGTCCTCAGCCAGGTCAACCAGACCATCGCGCGCGCGGCCACCTGGCGGGAATTGCTGGCCGCCGTGTGCCGGCTGCTCGTGGAGCGGGGCCAGGTGAGCCTGGCCTGGATCGGCTGGCTCGAGGAGGAAACCCGGCACATCAAGCCGATCGCCCGCTTCGGCGATGAGGCCGGCTTCCTCGCCACGGCCGAATTCATCGCCGATGGCAATTCCCGGTTCCTCGGCAGTCCGGGCCGGGCCCTCCTGGAGGACCGCCCTGTCATCTGCCAGGACTGCGGCAGCCAGCCTTGCCTCTACCCGCCGGACACCGCCCCTGTGCAGTTCGGCTACCGCTCCTGCGCCGCGCTGCCCATCCGCTTCCAGGGCCGGGCCTGCGGCGTCCTGGGCATCTGCGCCGGCGAGGCCGGCTTTTTCCGGCAGCGCGAGCTGGAGCTGTTGGCGGAGGTGGCGGCGGACCTTTCCTTTGCCCTGGCCAGGATTTCCAGCGATGAGCAGCGGGCGCGGGCGGAGTGGGAGCTGCGGGACCATCAGCGCATCCTGGCGACGCTCATGGGCAACCTCCCCGGCCTGGTTTACCGCTGCCAGAACAACCGCCATCGCACCATGGAGTTTGTCAGCGGCGGCTGCCTGGCGCTCACCGGTTATCCGGAGGGGGATCTCATCGGCAACCGCCAGGTGAGCTTCGCCGGGCTGATCCACCCGGATGACTGGGAGCGGGTCTGGGAGGAAATCCAGCGCTGCCTGCGGCTGGGCCAGCCATTCCAGTTCGAATACCGGATCCGCACCGCGCCGGGAAAGCTGAAGTGGGTGTGGGAAAAAGGGCTCGCGGTGCTCTCCGCCGCCGGCGGATTGATGGCGCTGGAGGGCTTCATCGCCGATATCGATGAGGCCAGACAATCCCAGCTGGCCCTCCTGGCCAGCCAGGAACGCCAGCAGCTGGCGCTTGACGCGGCCTCCCTGGGGACTTGGGATTGGGATGTAGCCGCCGGCCGGATCGTCTGGAACGAGCAGCATGCCCGGCTTTTTGGCATGGCTTTGGCCGAATTCGGCGGCGGCTTGGCCGATTTTGAGCAGCGCCTGCATCCGGAGGATCGCGCCAGCGTCCTGCACGAGCTTATGCGGGCGCAAACGGAGCGGCTGGATTTTGTCCACGAGTTCCGGGTGGTCTGGCCCGATGGCCGCGTCCGCTGGATGGACGCCTTGGGCCGTTACACCTACAACTCCGCCGGGCAGCCGGTCCGCATGTTTGGCGTGGTCCGGGATCTGACGGAACGCAAGCGCCAGGCGGACGCGCTGCGGGATGAGCAGGCCCGCCTCCACCTGGCGCTCCAGGCCGCCGGGGCGGCAGCCTTCCAATGGGATATCCCCGGCGATCAGGGCCAGTGGTCCGATGAAGCCTGCCTCTTGTTCGGGGTGGGGCCCGGCGGCGCTCCCCACACCCTGGCGGACTGGCGCTCCCGGGTGCATCCGGAGGATCTGCCGCGGGTGGGGGAAGCCTTTGAAAACGCCCTGCGCACCGGCGAATACCACGACGACTACCGCATCGTCTGGCCCGGTGGCGCCGTCCGCTGGGTCAATACCCAGGCCAAAATCATATACCAGGCCGGCTCCGGCCAGCCTGAGCGCATGGTTGGCATCTGTGTGGACATCACCGGGCGCAAACAGACGGAGGAGCAGCTGCGCGGGCTCACCGCCCGCCTGGAGACCTTGCGGGAGGAGGAGCGCACCCGGATCGCGCGCGAGATCCACGATGAGCTGGGCCAGATGCTCACCGGGCTCAAGATGGATTTGCGCTGGATCGGTAATGGTTTGGGAAAAATGGCCCCGGCGCCGTCCATCGATCCCCTCCAGGAAAGGGTGGCCGCCGCCACGAGCCTGGTGGATGCCACCACCAAGGCGGTGCAGCGCATCGCCGCGGAGCTGCGGCCCGGCATCCTGGACAAGCTGGGCCTGGTGGTGGCCCTGGGCTACGAGATGAACCAATTCCAGCAGCGCACGGGCCTGGCCTGCCGGCTGGCCGCCCCGGAGCGCGAGCCCCTGATGCCGCCCGCGGTGGCCACCGCCATTTTCCGCATTTTCCAGGAGGCCCTGACCAACGTGGCCCGCCACGCGGCCGCCACCGGCCTGGAAGCGCGGTTCCGGGAGGAGCCTGGCCGGTTCGTCCTGGAGGTGGAGGATAACGGCCAGGGCATCCGGCCCGAACAGGTGGAAAACCCCCACTCCCTCGGCTTGCTGGGGATGACCGAGCGCGCCCGGCAGCTCGGTGGGGTGTTCGCCATCCGGCCCGGGCCGCAAGGGGGTACGGTGGTGAGCCTGGCCATTCCGCGAAGGGATCCTCCAGCCTGAGCCATGTCCCTGCATCGGGGCGGGAAGGGGGCTTGCGCCGCAAATTGTTGCCCCAGCCGCGAAGTGCGCCAGAGTGATTGGGTTACGGATGGGATGTCCGGCAAACTCCCGGCCCGCGGCCGCCTTTTAACCAGGCTGCCGCCACGCGGTGTTTTTCCTCTTCCAGAATTGGTGCCGATACCCTAGACTGCAGCGTGATGATATTTTACTTCGGTGGCGGCTCGGAGTTGGATTCCGGAGCCGGAGTTCGTGGCCAGGCGTGCTGATTTGTTTGCTCATATGAATGCCAAAGCCATATCGGTCATCATTGTCGAAGATTCCGAGATCGTGCGCACCCGGCTGGCCGCACTGCTATCCCAGGTGCCAGGCGTGGCCATCGCCGCCCAGGCCAGGGATGGCTTGCAAGCTTTGAGCCTCATCGCCGAGCATCGTCCGCAAGCCGTGCTGCTGGACATAGAATTGCCGGGCTTGAACGGTTTGAAATTGCTGGAGAGCATAAAACGGGACTACCCGGCCTGCGGGATCATCGTGCTGACCACTTACGCCTTCGCGGAGTTCCGCCGTCGCTGCGAGGATCTGGGGGCCGATCATTTCCTGGATAAAAGCATGGATTTCGAGCGGATCCCCGCCTTGTTGACCGCCATGCGTGAGGCGCTTGTTGAGCCCCATCCCAACCCCGCTTGAGCCATGCCTGCGCAGCCCCATTCCTCCCCTCCAGGTTCGGTGGATCAACCTTCCGGCAACCTCTCCGACCTCCTCCTGCTCGGCCGGGCCGCCGAACTCGCGGGTGACTGGGTTTGGGAGGTGGACACTGACGGGCTTTATACCTATGCCAGCCCCGCCTCAGAGCGGTTGCTGGGCTACCGGCCGGAGGAACTGGTGGGGCGCCTGCATTTTTACGACCTCTTCCCGCCGGAGATCCAGGGGATCATGGGGCGGGCGGCCAGGGAATATTTCACCCACCATTGCTCCTTCCAAAAATTCCCCAACGAGGTCTGCCACAAAGACGGCCACCGCATCCACCTGGAGACCAGCGGTGAGCCGATCCTGGACGCGGCCGGCCGCCTGCTCGGCTACCGCGGGGTGGACCATGACGTGACCGATCTGAAAATGGCCGCCGAGGCGCTGCGCCGGAGCGAGGAACGGCTGCGGCTGGCGCTGGGCGCCGCCCACCAGGGGATTTTCGATTGCAGCCCGCAGACCGGGGAATGCCAGGTTTCGCCCGAATATGCGCGCATCCTGGGGCACGAACCCGCCACTTTCCAGGAAACCCTCGCCCTCTGGCTGGAGCGGATGCACCCCGAGGACCGCCAGCCGCAGGCCGAGGCTTTCGACCGGCTCGCGCGCGGGGAGGCCACCGAATACGAAACCGAGAGCCGCCAGCTGGGCGCTGATGGCGCCTACCGCTGGATCCACACCACTGGCCGCGCGGTGGAGTGGGATGCCGTCGGCCGGCCGGCGCGGGTGCTGGGGGTCCGGACCGACATCACCCGCCGGAAGTCCGCCGAGGCGGAATTGCGCCTGCGGCAGCTGGCCCTGGAAGCCTCCGCCAATTCGGTGGTGATCACCGACCACGCGGGCCTGGTCATCTGGGCCAACGCCGCCTTCACCAAGCTCACCGGCTACACCTTGGACGAAGTGCGGGGCCAGAACTTGCGGCTGCTGAAATCCGGCCAGCACGACGAGGCTTTCTACCGCCAGTTATGGGAGACCGTCCTGGCGGGCGCCATCTGGCGGGGGGAAATCACCAACCGCCGCAAAGATGGCACCCTTTACCACGAAGCTTCTACCATCACCCCGCTGCGCGACGAATCCGGCCGCGTCACCCATTTCATCGCCATCAAGGAAGATAACACCGCCGAGAAGGAGCGGGGCGCGCAGATCCGCGCCGAAACCAGCCTGCTGGACCTCACCACGGATGCGATCTGTGTCCGGACGGTGGCGGGCCGGATTTTATATTGGAACAAGAGCGCTGAAACTATTTACGGATGGCCGCAGGCGGAAGCCGCCGGCCAGGATCATCCGGCCTTGCTCGGGCTTTCCAGCCCCGCCAGCAACCTGGCGCTCGAGCTGGCCCTGGAGCGGGGATCCTGGAGCGGGGAGTTCCAGGCGCTGAGCCGCGGCCGCGAGAAAGTGCTGGTGGAAAGCCGGTGGACCTTGATGCGCAGCGATTTGGGCGCCCCCCAGGCGCTGCTCATTGTCGATACCGATATCACCTCCAAGAAGCGTGTGGAAGACCAGCTGCGCCAGGCCCAAAAAATGGAGGCGGTGGGGCAGCTGGCCGGCGGCGTGGCCCACGACTTCAACAACATCCTCTCGGCGATGCTCATGAACCTGGGCCTGCTCAAGGAAGACACCCAGCTGGACGCCGAGTCTTCCAAGCGCATGGACGAGGTGGCGGGCGCCGCCCGGCAGGCCGCCCGGCTCACCCGGCAGCTGCTGTTGTTCAGCCGGCGCTCCCCCATGGAGATCCAGGTGGTGGAATTGAACGGCGTCATCGAGAACATGCTGCACATGCTGCGCCGGCTGATCGGGGAAAACATCGACGTCCATTTCCACTGCCCCAACGGCCCCATCCGCCTGAAGGCCGATGCCGGGATGATGGAGCAGGTGGTCATGAACCTCCTGGTCAACGCCCGCGATGCCATGCCCAAAGGGGGGCAGATCACCGTGGCCACGAGCCTCTTCGAATTTGATCAGGCCAGCGTGGAAAAACACCCCGAACGCCTCGTCGGCCACTTTGCCTGCCTCTCGGTGGAGGATACCGGGTGCGGCATGGAGGCGGGGATCCTGAAACGGATTTTCGAGCCGTTCTTCACCACCAAGGGCACCAGTGAAGGCACCGGTTTGGGGCTGGCCACGGTCCACGGCATCGTCGGCCAGCACCTGGGCTGGGTGGAGGTCCAGAGCCAGGTGGGCCAGGGCAGCCGGTTCGACGTTTTCCTGCCCGCGGCCTCCCTGCCCGCGGCTTCCAGCGGGGATGCGCACGAGGTGGAGGTGGCGCATCGGGGAACGGAAAACATCCTGCTGGTGGAGGATGATATCCTCGTCCGCCGGATCGCCGCTCAATGCCTGCGCCAGCTGGGCTACCAGGTGTGGGAGGCCGGCTCCGGCAGCGAGGCTCTGGATCTTTGGGTGCAGTGCCCCGGCCAGATCGCTCTGCTGTTCACCGACATCGTGCTGGCGGGCGGCATGACGGGCTTGGAGCTGGCGGAACGCTTGCGGTGCGACCAGCCCGGTTTGAAAGTCATCGTTTCCAGCGGCTATGACAGCCAAAAAGCCGCCTTTGCCAAATGGTTCACCAAAGGCAGCGCTTTCCTGGCCAAGCCCTACGACATCCAGGAATTGGGCCGGATCATCCGCCAATGCCTCGATGGCCCGTAGCCGCCCTCCCGGCGGCTGGCGTTTTGGCTGGTGTTTTGTTTTGACTTCGGCGGCGAATCCCGCATTGAAGTGGGTTCAAAAATATGAACCGTTACTGCCTGCCCCATTGGCTCGTGGCCACCCTGCTGGGGGCCGCCCTCGAATACTCCGCCCGGCTGCCCGCCGCCGACCTCGTCCAGGCCCGGGACGGCTCCGGCGTCTATGGCTACAGCGACACCCCCGTGCTGCCTTGGTGCGGCTTCCGGGTCCATGACGCCGACCGGCCTGCGCCCCGGCGGGTCCACCCCGGGCCGGCCCTGGAGCAAACCGCCAAGCCCCCCGCGGACGCCGTGGTCTTGTTCGACGGCTCCGGCCTGGACCCGTGGCAGAAGAGCGACTGGCAGGTGGTGGACGGCTGCCTGGTGGCGGCCACGGGTGGCCTGGCCTCGCGCACCCATTTCGGCAGCTGCCAGATCCACCTGGAATGGATGGCGCCCGCCCATTTCCAAGGCCCCTGGTATAACCGGGGCAACAACGGGGTTCTCCTCATGGGCCTTTACGAGATCCAGATCTTCGATTCCTGGAAGGAGAAGATCTACCCGGATGGCCAGGCCGCCGCGATCTACGGCCAGACCCCGCCGCTGGTCAACGCCTCCCGCCCGCCGGGGGAGTGGCAAACCTTCGATATCGTGTTCACCGCCCCGGTTTTTGACGGGGGCCGCCTGGCGCAGCCGGCCCGGGTCACCCTGTTCCACAACGGGCTGCTGGCCCACCTGGCTGAGCCGGTCCACGGGGAAACCGGCCACCGCATCCTGCCCGAATACCGGCGCCAAATCAGCCGCGGGCCGCTGGTCCTGGGCGCCCATGATTGCCCGGTGCGTTTCCGCAATATCTGGGTGCGGCCGCTATGATTGCGGCCCGGGTCAACGGATGGGTCCGGCCCGCGGTGGCCAGCCTGGTGGCCGCCCTCCTGGGCGCCGCCGCGGCCGCCCGCGCCGCGGAGGCCGCCCCGCCGGAGGTGGTCATCAGCGAGTTCCTCGCGGATAATGCCTGCGGCCTGGCGGACGAGGATGGCAGCCGGCCGGATTGGATCGAGATCCATAATGCCGGGGTGGCGGCCGCCAGCCTGGGCGGCTGGCATCTCACCGACGACCCGGCCCAGCCCGCCCGCTGGCAGTTCCCCGCCACGAACCTGCCGCCCGGCGCCTTCCTGGTGGTCTTCGCCTCCGGCAAGGACCGCGCGCAGGCGGGCCGCGAGCTGCACACCAATTTCAAGCTCCGCGCCGAAAGCGGCTACCTGGCGCTGCGGCGGCCGGACTTGAGCCTCGCTGATGCCTGCCAGCCCAACTATCCCGCCCAAGGCAGGGATATATCTTACGGCCCAGGCATGACCGCTGCCACCAACCTCCTGGTATCCGGCTCGAGCGTGGCCCGCCTCCAGGTTCCCGCCGCCGGTTTGCCCGCCGCCGGCTGGACGGGCGGCGCCGAGCCGTTCGACGATTCCACCAGCGCCGGCTGGGCCGCCGCCCGGGCCGCCGCCGGGTACGATGTCTCCGGGTCGCCGGTGGGGCCGCCGGTGGAGACGGTGGGGGAGACCCTGGCCAGCCGGACGGTTTACGACACCGCCTCCGGCAGCCTGTTCGTGCTGGCCAGCGCCGGTTTCGCCGAGGCCGGCGACGTGACGGAGTGGGCCTTCCACAGCACCACCACCCGGATGATCACCCCGGTGCTGCTGCGCCTGGAAAACAATGGGGACTACCTCGTTTCCGGGGTGGGCGCCACCCGCACCAGCACCGGCGCCGGCGAGCAGCATTACCCGTTCGAGCTCAAATCCGGCGCCGCCCGGGTCGGCCCGGGCTTCTTTTTCGGCTGGAAGGATGGCTCCAACGGCGCCGACAACACCGGCGTGCCCGCTTTCGAAGGCAGCTCGGCGGCCACCATCCGCTGGTTCCAGCAGCACACCCGCTTCGCCGTGGGCGAAAACCTGGGCGCGGGACAATCCTTCGACCGGGCTTACTCGCTCCAGGCCACCGTGCGCGGCTCGCTGCGGAGCCTGATCCTGACCGATCTCCAAAGCGCTATGTACCGCCAGCGGACCGCCGTCTGCCTCCGGATCCCTTTCACGGTGCCGGCGGCGGCCCCGGCTTATGACCGCCTGCTGCTGCGCCTGTGCTACAAGGACGGATTCACGGCCTGGCTCAACGGCGAGCGGGTGGCGGCCGGCAACGCTCCGGAACCTCCGGAGGCCGGCTCGCTGGCCCTCACCAACCGGCCCGAGGCCAGCGCCCTGCAGCCGGAAACCTTCGACCTCTCGGCCTATTTGCCGCGGCTGCGCGCCGGCCCGAATATCCTCGCCCTCCTTGGTTTGAGCCAGGCCGCCACCAACGCCGTGTTTTTCCTCCAGCCGGAGCTCCTGGCCCGCGAAAAGGCCGAGGTTTCCTGCGGCTTTTTCCGGCCCACCCCCGGCCAGCCTAATGGCCCGCGCTTCGCGGGCTGGCTGGGGGAGGTGTCCGTGGCGCCCGGCCGGGGCTTTTATTCCGCGCCCGTCGAGGTGCGGGCGGCATCGGGAGATGCGGCGGCCGGAATCCGGTTCACCCTGGATGGCAGCCTGCCCACCCTCTCCAATGGGCTGGCCTGGACCGCCCCGCTCACCATCACCCAGACCACGGTGCTGCGCCTGGCGGCGTTCCGGCCCGGCTGGCTGCCCGGCCCCGTGGCCACCCACACCTATGTGTTCCCCGCCCTGGTGGCCCGGCAGCCGGCCAGCCAGCCCGGCTTGCCCGCCGCCTGGAGCGGCGCCACCGCCGATTACGGCATGGACGCCACCGTGGCCAGCCCGGCCCGGCCCGGTTACTCGGTCACCAACGCCCTCACCTCCCTGCCGGGCCTCTGCCTCACCGCCAGCCCGGACGACCTCTTCGGGGCCCAGCGGGGGATTTACAACAACTCCTCCCAGCCGGGGCCTGCCTGGGAGCGCCCGGCGGCGGTGGAGCTGCTCTTCGCCGATGCCCGGCCCGGTTTCCAGGCGGACGCCGGCGTGCACCTCCATGGCGCCTACAGCCGGGGGCATTCCGCCACCTTGAAACATTCCCTCCGCGTGGTGTTCCGGGCCCAATATGGCCTCCCCAAGCTGGACTATCCCCTGTTCGCCGACACCCGGGTCCACAAGTTCGACCAATTGGTCCTGCGGGCCTGCTCCACCGATTCCTGGCCCATCGAGAATCCCCCCAACCAATCGGGCGATGGCAGCGTGCGCTGGTGGCGGGCCAAGGCCACCTATATGCGCGACCAATGGCTGCGCGACACCCTGCGCGACCTCGGCCAGCCCGCCGCCCATGGCCGGTATGTCAACCTCTACCTCAACGGCCTGTATTGGGGCGTTTACAACCTCGTGGAACTTATGAACGACGGGTGGAACGAGGAGTATTTCGGCGGGAGCAAAGCCGAATACGACGTCGTCAAGGACTACGTGGAGGTGGATGCCGGCAGCCGCGCGGCCTGGGATCAAATGATGGCCCTGGTGGACGCCGGTTTCCCGGGCGAAGCTGAATTCCAGCGGATCCAGGGACGGCATCCCGATGGCACGCGCAATCCGGATTTCCCGGTCTGCCTGGACCTGGCCAATTTCGTCGATTACATGATCGCGCACATCTATTCCGGGGCCGAGGACTGGCCGGTGCACAACTGGTGGGCCTCGCGCCGGCGCGGCCCCCTGAGCGAGGGCTTCCGGTTTTACGCATGGGACCAGGAAATCAGCAATGATTACCTCTCCCGCAAGGTCACCCTGGGCAACGAGCCGTTCGCGGCGGTCACCACGCCCAATTCGCCCGGGGTCATCTACGACCGCCTGCGCCGCAACGCCTCCTTCCGCCAGCAGTTCAGCGACCGCCTCCAGCAACTGATCGCGGACCAGGGGTTGCTGACCCCGGAGGCCTGCTCCCGGCGCTGGGAGATCCGCCAGTTGGAGCTGGATTACGCGATGGTGGGGGAATCCGCCCGGTGGGGCGATGCCCGCCAAAGGCCCCCCTATACCCGCGAGGGGCATTGGCTGCGCGAAATGGCCTGGCAAAAAGACCTCTACTGGCCCGGGAATCATCCCGTGGCCATCCAGCGCTTCAAAAGCGTGAGCCTGTTCCCCACGCTGGGGCCGCCCGCCTTCAGCCGCTACGAGGCCGGCCCCCCGCCCGCCAGCTATGTGGCGCTGGTCCAGACCAATGCCGCCCACGCCATCTGGTTCACGACCAACGGCGTGGACCCCCGCGGCGCCAATGGCGTCCTGGCTGCCGCCGCGCAAACCTACGCCCAGCCCATCGCGCTCCCCGGCCCGCTGCGCATCCGCGCCCGCGCCCGCTACGGCGGCCTCTGGAGCGCCGCCATCGACGGCGTGTTTGCCCCCACCCCCGCGAGCCTGGACTCGGACCACGACGGCCTGCCCGATTCCTGGGAGACCGCCCACCAGCTGGATCCGCAGGATCCCGCCGATGCCGCCGCCGATGCGGATCAGGATGGGGCCACCAATTACGAGGAATTCCTGGCTGGCACGGATCCGCGGGATCCGCATAGCTGCCTGAAGATCAGCCGGATCGCCCGGGATCCGCTCGCCACGCTCACCTTCCAGGCCGCCAGCAACCGCGCCTATGTGGTGCTTTTTAAGGATGCCCTCACCAACGCCGCCTGGCTTTCGCTCACCAACCTCCCACCCGCCACCGGCGGGGTGGTGACGGTGCGGGATCCCGGGGCCGCCACCAAGCGCTTCTACCGCCTCCAGGCCACACCCCAACCGTGATCAGGGCGAGCTGATCACCCGGAAAAAGGTGGCCGCGCCGCTGATTTGGTTGGTGAAGCGGGCGCCGTTGCCAGGCAGCCCCAGGTTTTCCCAGGCGGGGCTGTCCAGGCGCGCCGTCTTTTGCACCTGGTAGGGCGCCTGGCCGCCGGCCCAGCTGAAAAACAGGCTGCCGCCCGTTTTTCGCACCTCCGTGATGACCGGGCCGGACACCTCGGCGATCTGCGACAAATCCTTCCCCGCCTGGGCCGCGGTGTAAATCCGCTGCACCTCGGTGTCCGCCAGCGCCCGCCGCCAGATCCCCAGGTCGTCAAACAGCGCGTCGAGTCCAGCCGTGCCCCCGGCGTTGTAAAAGCCGGTGCCATCCGTGCCCAGGCAGACGCTGAAGCCGCGGGCGTCGGTGTCCGCGCTGCCCCCGGGCTGGCCGGCCGCGGGCGCCAGGCTGCCCGCGCGGACCGGCTGGCCATCCAGGTAAGTGCGGGCCGCCGCGCGCCGTTCAAAGACCACCGCCACGTGGTGCCATTGGCCGTCGCGCAGGTTGCCGGGCGCCTCCCCGTCCTTGCGGTCCGCGCCGGAGTCATCGCAGTAATTCCATTTGAACGAGCCATCGGGCTGGCTGAAGATGCCCCAGCCCGGATGGGCGCCGCTATTCCAATCTTTATTGCTCAACAGGGGCTGGTCGCCCGCTTGCCGGGCGAGGTTGATCCAAAAAGCCGCCGAGAAATCCACCGCCCCGGCCTCGGCCAGGCTGCCGAATTTCAAGGCCGGCGGGTAGCCCAGCCACACCACGTTGTTCGTGGCGCCATCGGCGGAGACGGTCACCCGCACCGCCTGGCCCAGCCGCCCCGGCTTGAACTCCACGGGGCCCCCCGCGGTGGCGTGGTTGGCCAGGCCCGAGGAATCCTGCAACCCGGCGTCAAAGGCCAGATGCACCACCAGATCGCGTTGGAGGGATCCGGCCAGCAGGCCGGGCCAGGGGCTCAAAGCCAGCAGCCAGGTAAGTGAACGGATCGTTGTTTTCATATGTCAAACCCAGTCCTTTTTGGGGATTATCGCGCCCGCCGCACGGCTCCGTCAATGGAAATAGCGGCTGCCGCGACGCGGCGCAACTTTCAGTTCCGCCGGTTGTTAACATAGTGGACAGGCCCGGCCGCTTTTGTTAAGCAGTCCGGAATCCGGGGCCGCCGCGGATGAATGGGTGGCTCCGGGGTGGCGTCCAAGTGGAAGGTTTTACTGACAATCATGAATAAAAGCGTGTTAGCGGTGTTGGCCATGGTGGCGGCAGGCGGTTTGGCGGCCGGGAGTCTGGCGGCCGGGAGTCTGGCGGCCGGGAGTCTGGCGGCCGGGAGTCTGGCGGCGGCGAATGATCCCCAGCCCCAAGCCCAGCCCCAGCTCAAGATCGAAGTGCTGCCCGCGGTGGAATTCGGCAAAGGGGGCACCAACGTCCTCAAAATGACCGTCCTGCGGCCCGTGGAGAAACAGGCCAAACCGATGCCGGCGATCGTGTTCCTCTTCGGCGGCGCGTGGCGCAGCGGGAACCGGAACCAGGGCACCAACCACCTGGTGCGGTTCGCCGAGCGCGGCTATTTCTGCGCCAGCATCGACTACCGGTTCAGCCAGCAGGCCTTGTTCCCGGCCCAGATCCACGATGCCAAATGCGCCATCCGGTTCCTGCGCGCCAAGGCCCGGGAATTCAACCTCAACCCCGACCGCATCGGGGTCTGGGGCATGTCCTCCGGTGCGCACCTGGCGGCCCTCCTGGGCACCTCCGCCGGCGTGGCGGAGCTGGAAGGCGAAGGCGGATGGAAGGCGTTTCCCAGCCAGGTGAACGCCGTGGTCGATATGTTCGGCCCCACCGATTTCCTGAAAATGGATGCCGCCGGCGGCGGGCTCTTCCCCCACAATGCGGCCGAATCCCCGGAATCCAGGCTGATTGGCGGCCCCATCCAGGATAATCCGGAAAAAGCGGCCGCCGCCAATCCGATCAAATATGTTTCCCGCGACGATCCTCCCTTCCTGATCTTGCACGGCACCGCCGATCAGCTGGTGCCTTTCAACCAAAGCGAGCTGCTCGTGGCCGCCCTCAAAGCCGCCGAGGTTCCCGTCCGTTTCCACCCCGTGCCCGGCGGCCAGCACGGCTTCCTGGAGGTGCAGATCGGCGGCGTGATCGACGAATTCTTCGACCAGTATCTGAAAGACCTCAAGCGGCCCGCCCCGGGCGCCAAACCGTAGTCACGCGCCAAGCCCCCCTCTGCCGCCCGGCCCACGCCAGGGCAGCCGGGGGGCAAAAAAGGCCGTTGCAGGTGTAAACCCAACGCTGGTAGCCGCCGAGGTAACGAGGCGGATCTGACGGTGGCGAATTTCAATCCTGGTCCAATTTCCCCAAGACCCGGCACGCACCATTGCCGCAGCATAGATCTACGCACGGTTCAGGTCCGCCTCCGCACGTCGGCGGCTACCCGCCTTGGGCGGACAAACACCGCCGTTGCAAGCGTAAACCCAACGCAGGTAGCCGCCGAGGCAACGAGGCGGATCCGCCGCGGGCAAATTTCAATCCTGGTCCAATTTCCCAAAAACCCGGCACCTACAATTCCCGCCGCATAGACCTACGCACGGTTCAGGTCCGCCTCCGCACGTCGGCGGCTACCCGCGTTGGTCAAGCAATTCATCCCGTTGCATACGCAAACCCAACGCAGGTAGCCGCCGAGGCAACGACGAGGCGGATCAGCCGCGGGCGCAATCCCATCCACTAAATACCCCGTCCGAATTCCGGTCGGCAGCCTTTCCGAATGCCTTACGTCCGTCTCCACACTTGGAACCTTCTTTTCCTGTTTTCAGTCTGGTTCACGGCCTTTGCGCGGCCATTCTCCTTTCCCTCCGGCCAGCCATCCCACCCGCTCGATTTTTCAAATGCCCATTTCGTCCCTTCTGGTGCTTCCGAAACCTGATGAAGTTTGCATTATTTTTGCTGGCTGGAATCATTTCGATTTGTTAATGTAAGGAGTAGTTCGCATGGACAAAGCGCCTGAAAGCCCGGGGACGCAGAGGGGGGTATTTGCCACCACTCATTGGAGCGTGGTGCTCGCGGCGGGTCAAAGCGAAAACGCGTGCACGGCGGCGGCGCTCGAATGCCTGTGCCGCACCTACTGGTACCCGCTTTACGCCTTTATCCGGCGGGAAGGTTATCAAGCCCCGGACGCCCAAGACCTGACGCAGGGTTTCTTCTCCCGGCTCCTGGCGAAAAACTACCTCGGCCAGGTTGATCCCCAAAAAGGCAAGTTCCGTTCGTTCCTCCTGGCGGCGCTGCGGCACTTTCTTTCAGACCAGCGGGACCGGGATCGGGCCGCGAAACGCGGCGGCGGCGCGGAGATCCTTTCGCTGGACGCCCAGGATGCCGAGGAACGTTACCGGCTTGAACCCATGGAGCAGATGGACGCGCAGAAGATTTTTGAACGCCGCTGGGCCATGACGCTGCTGGAACAGGCGCTGGCCCGGCTGCGGGACGAATCCGCCCGGGCGGGCAAAGCGGAGTTGTTCGAGTGCTTGCGGGATTTTGTGGCCGGGGTCAGCGAGGTTTCGTATGCCGCGGCCGCCGCCCGGCTGGGCCAGACCGGGAGCGCCGTCAAATCGGCGTTGCATCGTCTGCGGCAGCGCTACCACGAGCTGGTGCGCGAAGAGGTCGCCCACACGGTGGCCGATCCGGCGGAGATCGACGCGGAGATTCGTTATCTGATTACGGTGATCTGCGGCTAAGCCGCGAGCATCTCTTGAACCGATCTGTAAGTGGTGAATGGCGAATGTCTGGCGCAAAAAGCCCCAGCCAGCACGACTGAGCCAATTGCCTGGACACGGATAAGGCGAACACCCATGCGCAAGCTGTCCGGCCGTATCGCTCCCGGGCCTGCGGGGCGGTTGGCGGCGCCGGATCGCTGCGCAGGCTGGAAACAAACTGTGCCCGAGCGCAACTTTTTGCCCGATTTGCCTCTGTATGGGATTGGGGCGGCCCGGTGGGCCGCCAAAAAAGCTATGCCGAAAAACCGAACTTGCCCCGACTGCGGGCAGCCGCTGCCCGAGGGCGCTCTGGGGGGAGTATGCCCTTTGTGCTCCCTTCGCAGCGCGCTTCAGTTTGTTTCGGTCAACGCCGCCCCGCCGCCCCCGCCTCCGGCCTCCGGCTCGCCTCCACCCTTGGTCCGCGACTTTGGCGACTACGAGCTGCTGGAGGAAATCGCGCGGGGCGGGATGGGCATCGTCTATAAGGCCCGCCAGAAAAGCCTCGACCGCCTCGTCGCGCTCAAGATGCTCCTGTTCGGGCCGCAGGCCAGCCCGGATTTTGCCAAACGGTTCCGTGCGGAAGCAGTTCTCGCCGCCAGCCTGCAACATCCCAACATCGTCGCCATCCACGAAGTGGGGGTCCATGAGGGCCAGCAGTTCTTCGCCATGGACTACGTGGCGGGACCGACCCTGGCCCGCCTGGCCGGCCACGAGCCCTTGCCGGCCCGGCGCGCCGCCGGTTATTTGAAGACCATTGCCGAAGCGATTCACTACGCCCACGAACGCGGCATCCTGCATCGCGACCTCAAGCCATCGAACGTCCTCATTGATGCCGATGACCAGCCACGCGTGACCGACTTCGGCCTGGCCAGGCGTTTTGATGGCGACTCGCAGGTGACGATCACCGGCCAGGTGCTCGGCTCGCCGAATTATATTCCGCCGGAGCAGGCGTTGGGCAAGCGCGGCAAGGTCTCCCGGCCCAGTGACGTCTATGCCTTGGGGGCGATGCTTTTTCACCTGCTCACGGGCCGGCCGCCGTTCCAGGGCGAAACGGTGGCCGATACGCTGGAACAAGTCCTGAACACCGAGCCGCTGGGGCTGCGATTCCTGAATCCCAGCGTGCCGCGGGACTTGGAGACCATTTGCCTGAAGTGCCTGGAGAAGGAGCCGGAGCGCCGGTATGCGACAGCCCAGGCACTGGCGGACGAGCTGGGTCGTTTTCTGAATGGCCAGCCGGTGCTCGCCCGGCCCCTCGGCCCCACCGGCAAAGTGTGGCGCTGGTGCCGGAGGCAGCCGGTGCGGGCGGGCTTGACGGTGGCCTTGATCCTGGTGCTCGGGGCGGGAACCGCCGGTGTGGCCTGGCAATGGCGGCGCGCGGAGCACAACGCCGCCGCCGAGGCGGTCCAGCGCCGCGCGGCGGTGGCCGCCGGGATCGACACAGAGGTTCGCGAGTACGCCGCCAACATCGCGCTGGCACAGGGCCTGATCCAGAATCACCAGTTTGCCCAGGCCAGGGAAACCTTGCTGGCGCGCACCCCGGAGTCTTACCGCGGCTGGGAATGGGGCTGGCTTTTGCGAGGCTGCAATCAAGACCTGATGACCCTGTCCGGCAATCCCTCCCTGGGGCTGCAGGCGTCCTTCAGTCCGGACTCGCGGCATCTCGTTACGGCAGGTTTGGATCCGGTCCTCTGGATTTGGGAGCTCGCCACCGGCCAGGCGATCCGCCCGCTCCGCGGCCACACCGGCTGGTGCGGCATCACGCCCTTCAGCCCGGACGGACGGCATCTGGCAAGCATCGGCTGGAATGGAGGCGATACGACCGCCCGGATTTGGGACATGGAATCGTTCCAGCCCACTTTCCCACCGCTGGTGCACCCCGCAAGTGTCTGCCAGGCTGCCTTCAGCCCCGATGGACGGCGCCTGGCTACCGCGTGCGCGGATGGGCGGGTGCGGGTCTTTGACGCCGCGACGGGAGCGGACACTGGCTTGAGCAACGATTATGGGGACGAGGTGCATTGCGTTAGGTTCAGCCCGGATGGCCGCCGCATCGCCTATGCCGGGGGCTCGTTCCAATACACCAGGAGCCAGGATACCACGATCCGCATCTGGGATCTGGCCACCGGCCAGACCCGGCGTTTGAAGGGCCATGAGCAGGAGGTGGCGTGCGTGGCTTGGAGCCCGGACGGATCCACCCTGGCCAGTTCCGGTTGGGACGGCAAGATCAAGGCCTGGGATCCGGATGCGGAGCGCGAGCTGGCGCCCTTTGAAGGCTCGCCCAAACAACGTTACATAATTTCCGTTGATTTCAGTCCCGACGGGAAATTGCTCGGCGCGGCGGGCGTGGACGATCCGCATCCCACCGCCCGCGCCACGCTGTTCGAGGTGCCGACGCGCCGCGTGGTGCGGGAGCTGGCCGGGCATTCGCTGTTTGTGCACGGTCTCCGTTTCAGCCCGGACGGCCACTATATCGCCACCGCGTCCTTCGACCGCACGGTCAAGGTCTGGCCGGTGGCTCCGATCCCGCCTTGCACCAGCCTGGAAGGACACCACCAGACGGTGTGGACGGTGGCGTTTTCACCGGATGGCCGCCGGGTCGCGACCGGCAGCCTCGACCAGACCGCCCGGATCTGGGATGCGGGAACCGGCGCCCTGCTGGGCACCCTGGCGGTTCGCTTTCCGGTCCTGTCGCTGGCCTTCAGCCCCGATGGGCATCGCCTGGCGACGGTTGGCCCGGACCATGCCGCATGCCTGTGGGAGGTCCGGTCTCCCGCCGGAACGAACGCGGAACCCTTTCGCCTGCGGGGCCACACCCGCGCGGTGTTGGCCGTCGCGTGGAGCACGAACGGCCAATGGATCGCCACCGGCAGCAAGGACCGGACCGCCAGGCTTTGGAACGTCCGCACCGGCGCCGGGCAGCAGACCTTGGCTGGGCACCAAGGCTCCGTCCAGGCGGTGGCCTTCAGCCCCGATGGCAGCCTCCTGGCCACCGGCAGCGCCGATGGCACGGCACGGCTTTGGTCGGTTGCCTCGGGCCAGTGCCTGCGCACGCTCACCAATCACACCGGCAGTGTTCTGTCGCTCGCCTTCAGTCCGGACGGCAACTGGCTCGCCACCGGCAGCACCGATCTGTCCGCACGGCTGTGGGACACCCGCACCGGACGCCCAATTCATGCCCTGTCGGGGCACATAAACGGGGTTACCTCGGTCGCTTTCAGCCCCGATGGGCAGCGGTTGCTGACCGCCGCCAGCGGCACGGACCTCTATGCCAATACCACTCGCGATATGCGGGTCTTCTTCTGGGATGTCGCCTCGGGGCGCCAACTCCTCACAATGCCCGCGCACGACAATGCCGTCTATGCCGTGGCGTTCAGCCCGGATGGGCGGCGAATGGCCACCGGAAGCGGAGATAATACCGCCCGCATATGGACCGCGTTTCCCTGGCGGTCCGCCGCTTATCCAGGGGCTGCGGATACTCCCATTCCCACCCGCATTGAGGAGTTCAAGCGCCAGTTCTGGCGGTCGGCGATGGCCACCCAGCGGGCCGCCGGGGCCAGCGGGCGCCCCTGGACGAACGGATTCCGACTCTATCGCCACACTTATGGCGATCTGAACCAGCCGCCGCCCGGCAGCAAGCGCTGGCCGCTGTTCCCGATCCCGCCGCGCCCGGCCCAAGCCAGCTCGAACCAGGTTGATTTGAGCGGGGCCTGCAACCTCGCGCTGAACGAGTCCTGGCAGGCCATGGGCAACCTCACCGATGTGGACCGCAACCTGGGCGAATTGCCAGCGGGGGTTCAGGCCTTGGGCGGTGTGTCCTTCGACGTTCGCGGATTCGTCCAACTGCGGGGCGTCGCACCCGATTCCGAAATCTATCCGGATCGGGTGGCCATCCCGGTGCGACGGGCTTTCCAAAGGTTGCAGGCGCTCCACGGGACGACCTGGTTCGAGCGGCCCGGCCGCGAAATCGGAGCCTTTGTGCTCCACTATGCCAGCGGCGAGGTGGCTGAATTGCCCATCGTATTCGGCGAACACCTGCGCGGCGAGGATGCCCGTCTCAAGCCGGAATCGGAATGCCCGGGCGGCCGGCTCGTATGGGGGGGAGACTCCGCCGCCGGGGCTGCGGATAACCGGCCACGGCTTTACCTGGCTGCGTTCGCCAATCCCAAACCGGGGCTGGAAGTCGTGCAGATCGATTATGTTTCCAAGTTGACCCGTTGCGGCCCCTTGCTGGTCGCGCTGACAGTTGAATAACCGATAACCGATAACCGAGAACATCCCATGAAAGCTCACCCACGGCAACCCGGCGGACGAACGGATTCATTCACGCCGCGGCTCCCAGCCACCACTTCCGAATCGCTCCCGCGGTCATCGTTTCCTGCCGGGAAATCATTTTGCCGCGGGAGACCGGGCTTCACCTTGATCGAATTGCTGGTCGTCATCGCGATCATTGCCATTCTCGCGTCGATGTTGCTGCCGGCGCTCGGCAAAGCCAAGACCAAGGCCCAAGGCATGCGCTGCCAGGCGAATCTCAAGCAGCTCACCCTGGCCTGGCAGCTTTACGCCAGCGGCAGCAGCGACCGCCTCCCCTATTGCCACAACTGCGGCACCCATGGCGGCCCCAACTCCCCCGACGTCTGGGTAAGCGGCTGGCTGGACTTGACCGCCCCCCAAAAGCGCGACAACTGGGATGTGGAGCAGGACTTGAAGAAAAGCCCGCTTTGGCGGCAAGGGGCTGGCGCGCCCGGCGTCTGGCGCTGTCCCGCCGACCGTTCGACCGGCCTCAACCTGCAGCGGCAACCGGTGCCACGGGTGCGCAGCTACAGCATCAATCCCCCGGTGGGCGGCCCCTCGGAACGCGATTGCGGCGGCGTGCCATGGCTGGATTTCTCCGGTTTCAAAATGTTTTACAAACAGGGGGATATGCAGAATCCCGGCCCGGCCCGGATTTTCGTGTTCCTGGATGAGCGGGCGGAGACACTGAGTGAAAGCGTCTTCTACCTCTCGATGAATGGTTTCCCCGGCAAATCCGGCGTGCCCGCCTTCTTTGATTACCCGGCTTGCGCGCACAACGGCGCCGGCAGTTTTTCTTTTGCCGATGGCCACGCGGAGACCAGGAAATGGCGCGATCCGCGCACAACCCCGGCGCGGCTGGCGCCTTGCGGACCGGGCTATCCACCGGAAGTGCCGTCCCCGGACAACCGCGACCTCCTCTGGCTCCAGGAACGCTGCACGCGCTGACCCCGGCCACCGCCGCCGGTGGCAGCCGGTCATCGCGGTTCACCAGATCGCCCGTTCCCCTCGCCGCGCGCGCCACGGCCACCTGGCTCGGCCTTGCCTGCCGGCCCAATGGCACCCACCCGGATGGAAAGCGCTCCGCTTTCGAATCTGAAAAATTATCGAAAATTTCCCGCATCGGTTTCCCGGATTTTCCTCTGCATGAAGTTGAAGGCAGCCCGTGGGCGGCTGTTTTCCCCGGCTTCGAGTGAGCCGGGGGACGGGTTTTGGCGGCGACCTCCGAGTGTCTGCGAAAAGCCGCTGAGAAACATTAACCGCAAAAAATAATCCAATTGATGAAAAGATTAATCAAAAACCTAAGGGATGAGCGAACCCCTGGCGCCGGCCTTCTATGGGTGGCCGCCTCACTGTGGTTGGCCACGGTGCCCCTGGCTGCCGCTGAGCCGGCCTTTACCGGCACCGGTTACCTGGTTGGCGTGCCGGTTCCCGGCATCTTATGCACCAACGCTTCCGGCCAGGTTTCCCTCAAGGGCAACGTCCATATCCTGCGCGTCCAAGTCAATGATCCGCGTTGCACGGGCCGCTTCCAGGCGGTGATGGACATGGCTTACCAGGCGGATGGCACCGCGCTGTTCGGCGGGACGGCCTGCCAGGAGGCCGGCACCTGGAACCTGGCGGATCCCGCGAACCCCAAGTTCACGCCCACCGGCGGCGTCTGGGACATGGTCTACCACGGCGTGGCTCAGGCCGATGGCAGCGACATTATTACCCTGACCGGCTATGGCGTTGGCGGGGCCATCGACGGCCTGCGGCTGGAAGAGACGATAACCAAGGGCCCCGGGGTGCCATTCGACCCGGCCATTCCCTACCAGGGCACGGCCGTTATTAAACCGGCGCCGGTAATCGCCACCACCGTGATCGACAATTTCGATGACTCCTCGCCGCCCGGCTGGAATCATGGCGCGGCGCAAGGCACTATGAGCCTGATCCAAGCCAGCGGGCAATTGACCATCCGTGGTTACTGGCCGGGTATTCCCACGGTAGAAAACTGGCACACGACCGCGTGGGCCGGCCCGGATCGATCCTGGGCAGTGAAACAAGGCCAGAGCCTCGAAGCACGGGTGGATCTGGTGTCGCTAAACGGAGCCGCACCAAACGCCGTTCTGGCTCTCGATGACTACTGGATAGTGAAGGGCCGCGACTGCGTCATCGTCGGCAAGCAGCATAGCGGGTTTACGGTGCTCAGCGCCGACAAACTGGCGACGCGGAACACCAACGAGGTGCTGGTGCTGGCGCTCACCCCGGCCGGTTCAAACGTCATCCTCACAGCCCGGGTGCTGGATAAGAGCAACGGCGGAGCTGTCCTCTACGAGCGAAGCATCGTGGACACGCCGGCCTCCGACCCAAGTCTGAACTCAGTGCAAATCGCCGAGATTACGGACATGACATTTCCAAACCCTCTCCCTGATCCCAGCGGCGCACCCAGGACCAGCGGCAAAGCACCGTGGTTGGGGGTATTCCAATACACCGACGGCACGCTGCCCGCCGCCGAGGCCACGTTCGACAACTGCGAGCTGCGGACCTATGAAGTGCCGCAGGTCGCCATCCAAAGCACCGTCCAGCTCGCCTGGCCTGCGGTGGCCGGGATGAACTACGCTGTCGAATACGCTCCCAGCGTCAGCGGCCCGTGGCTGCTGCTCAACGATCAAGCGTGGCCGGGGTTGAAACAGATGACGATCCCCGCGAACCAGAACCAGCAGTTTTTCCGCCTGCGATAAGCACTGAAACAAGCTGGAATCCCTGCCTGGCGGAGGCCAATTCACTGTGGAAACACCACCCAGGGGATTGGTCCTCCGCCCCCTTTTTAACGCTGGCCGTTCTCAAGCCTAACCGTGTTCCTTGGAAGTTGGAGGGGAAGTGATCGCTCCGCCGATTTTATCGCCAGACGAGCAGTGAGCCTCGAGCATATCTTAAACAGATCTGTAAGTGGCTTATGTTTGCCCGTGGTTTGTTCGTTATCATTAGTAGTGCACATCCGGCCATCATGACCCCTGTATCAATTTGTACAAGGCGATTTATGCCTGGTTGGCAATAATTTTTATTACGCCCATCCTCCTTTCCTCTCTCCCAGTCCTTTAGGCGGGTTTTTAATGCGTTTGCCCTGTGCCGCGACCAAGGCTTCTTCTTCTATGGTTCCGGCGTGATTGAGGCCGGCTGCAAGGTGGTCATCAGCCAACGCCTTAAAGAGTCCGGGATGTTCTGGACTGAATCCGGTGGCAGCCAAGTCTTGGCGCTGCGGTGCGCACTCAAAGGAAACCGCTGGGATGAATGCTGGGATCGCCTCAATGACTCCAACTATCTGAAAATCCGCGTCGCAGCCTGACCTGCCTGGTTACTTTGGCGTCACACCCCCCCAAAGCCTGCGGGATTGCGCAGGGACTGGCGCCGCACCTTGGCTGCTGGCCCGGGAATTATTCCGGGCGCAGCCGGTAATACCCTTCCGGGCTGGACTGCGGGGCATTGGTCCAGGTGGGGCCGCCGGCCGGACCGCCCAGCGTCCGCCATTGGTTGGTGGCGAAGGCGGGAGTGAATTCCACATATGCGCCGGCGCTGGAGCCGGTCCATTCGAGGATCCAGCCGCCGCCCGGGTTCGGGCGCAAGCCGGTGATCCTGGGCACGTCGATGGCGAAAGCCGTGTCGCTGAAGTCGAACAATTCCGGGTTGGCCAGGCTCCGGATTCTAAGCGTGTAATCGGCGCCTGGCTTCAGGTCAAAACCGGCTTCCCACTTGCAGGCGCCCGGGCTGGAATTGGTGGCGATGGACTTCAGGAACTGCCCGGATTTATAGAGGTCCACGACGACTTGCCCGGCCAGGTTGTCGTTCCATTGGATGAAATACGTCAGCCCGCGCTGCCAGGCCTGGCCGCTATTGGGGACGGTTACCTGGATCATGGGGGCCATGGTTTGGAAAGCCCCGGCCGACCAGCCGCTTTCCCCGCCTTCATTCACGGTTTTGACGCGGTAGTAGTAAGTGGTATCCGGGGCGGCATTGCTCCAGACCTTGAAGGCTTCGGTTTGATAGGGCACATCCACCGCGGGGCTGTTGAAATCAGGATTCGCTGAGATCTGGAGTTGATACCACCGGGCAAACCCTTGGGGTGACCACGCCAGCACGATGGGCAGCTCCTGGTTGACCGGGTAAACGGTCCCGGTGGTTGCGGGCTTCGGGCCAATGATCTCGGATAGCTGGGGCCCAAAGTAATTTTCCACTTCCGCCAATATCGGCGGGTATGGCACATCGGCAAGGTCCGGGAAACCGAAGATGAATTCGCCGAATTCCCCGGATTGGGCGGTCAAAGTCAGGGTGGCGCGCAGTTTTTTGGTGACCGGATTATAGTCGGTCGGCTGCGGCAGGAACAAGCCGCGGCCCGCTTGTGCGCGGTGGTAAACCGTCAGTTGGGCGGGATTGGTTAATCCGAAGCTGGTGGCATCGAAGTAAATTTTTGCGCCCACGGTGGTGAGGGCGTTCGCGGAGGCTTTGACGCGCAGGGGCAGCACCAGCGGGGCTTTGGATTGGAACAAGGGATTGACCGGCGCATAAGGCTCGCGGGTCAGCGTGACTTCATTATACCCGCCGCCACCGCTGAGGATTTCCAGGGCGATCCCAATGGAGCCAAAATCAAAAGTGTTGCCCGCCGCCAGCCCGGAGACCATGGCCTCCCTGGCCTGAGAGGCAGGCGGATAAACCATCCGGTAAGCGCGATAGCTGGCGATTTTGGGATCATTGAAGGTCATTTCAAAAACGACTTTGCCATCCGCGGCCACCTCCGTGCAGGCAGGTATCCATTGGTTGGTCACCCCGCCAATGCCGGCCATGATATTCGCGCCGCCCCAGCCGATGAAGGTGTTGCCGTTGGCCAGGCGCTGGGCGCTGCCATAGTGCCAGGCATAGAGGTTGGTGGGCGGGGTGTAGGACCACACCAGAGTGGCGACCTTATTGCTTTCATCCAGGCTGTATTCGTAAACCTTGGACGACCGGGTGGCCTGCTGGTCGGCGTTGCAATAAATCAGGAGGTGGCCGTTCTCCAGCCGGCTCACGGTGTGCCCGGAGAAATGCCCCCGGGCGAGCAGGGGATTCACGCCCACAAAGGAAAACTGGTTCGCGATGCCACCCAGCCGCCACAGGATCTCGCCGGTTTGGCGGCTGATCTTCCAAACATCCATCCCGAAATTGGAAACCAGCAGGTTGCCATCGGTATCCAAGACCACGGTGTTTACATGAAACGCGTCGATGACCGGATTTCGTGCGGCATTGTTGGTGAAGGCGGTTGGGGGGAAATACGTGGGGATCGTGAAATGGTCCCAGGACCGCCACTGGAAGACGACGTTCCGCTCCGCGTCCAGCTCCTGGATGACCGTCCCGGCGATCAACGCATTGGGATATCCGCCCACGACATACTTGCTCACATCCATCCGGGTCCGGTAATAGCCTTGCAGGAGCGTGTGGCCATTGGGCAGCAGCTGGAAATCGTGCGCATCTGCGGCGTAATTGTTGCCGCCGGTAATCGATCCCGCCGGCTTCCTGCTGCCATCCAGGATTTCATGCGTCACATCACCCCCGCCCGTCCAGGAATGGGTATTGTAAAACAACGCATAGTGTAAATACCCGTTGGGCAGCATTTTGAAATCGTAGACATGGTTAGGCACACTCTGGCGCCAAACCGGTTTGCCATCGTTGCCCAAAATCATCAGGTAATATCCGCCGTTCGTCGAGGAGTCGGTGACCTCCAGGAAAATGCAGCCTTCCCCCACGGCGTTGGTATCACATTGCGTCACTGTGATCGCCGGAAAATCCGCCGGCAGATCCGCAGCCGCAGCTAGGCCGGTGAGGCACAGCATAGTCAAAAGGGTTGGATAAATGCTTCCCAATATTTTCATAAGCGCTCCTTGGCTTGACCCGTAAATCGTTTTTCCAATGTTATTGGCCCGCCGGATTCCAGTATTTTCCGAACCGGGCGAAATCGTTGAAATCCACCTTGCCATTGCCATCCATGTCCGAAACCGGCTGGGGTTGCTGCTTCAGCCATTGGCTGGACAGGATGGCCAGATCCTGAAGATTCTGGCTGCCATCCTGGTTGAAGTCGCCCGGCGGCGGGGTGAAGAGGGAAATATTGTCCAGATACACACCCAAAGTGGAGGCCCCCAGGTTGAACATTAAAAAGGCATTGAAATCCGAGGTCTCCTTCATGGTGAACACGAAGCGAAAGTGGGTTTTAACGGGCGTCAGGAATATGCCGCCCAACAGGTTGTAATCCACATACGGCGCGGCCATCGAGGACACTTTCGCCTCCATATAGCGCGGGCCCTGGGCCCAGGCGTCAAACTCCAGGATATAATCCCAGCCCTGGATGATGGGCAGGGGGCCCTGCTTCAGCTGAATGCTCGCGAGACCATTGCCGCCTTTGGCGATCTCGACACAACTCACGGCGTTGGTGATCTGCCATTGAGCGCTTGCCCCCCCGGTCAAGGTCCAGCTCCAGTAGCTTCGCCCCTGGGACAAATCCCCATTTTTTACCATCTGCTCGCCGGTTTTAACCATGTTGACCAGCAGGCTTTCTTCATTGGAATAGCCGCTCTCCACTCCCTGGGGATTCACGGCGGTTACCCGGAAATAATATTGCCTTCCGTTTTCCAGGTTGGTGAGGCGTTTCAACGTGGTGGTGGAAGTGGCCAGGAGGGTTTTCGGCTGCGGCGATATGCCACCGTAGATCCGGTAATAGGCCACATTGGTGTCCCCGAATTTGTTGAAGATCAGGGTGAGGTTGTCCAACTGCGGTTCGGCAATCAGGTAGGGCGCCTCCACCACTCCGTTCCAGGGCAGGCGGCAGGCCCGGTAGGCGTCGGATCCGGGCGCCATGCTCAGCTCAAAATGCTTGGTGCCAGCGGCATCCACTTCGATCACCTTGGGATATTTCGCCAGGACAAAGTTGATCAAGGTGTTCCCGTTGGGCAGGCGCTGGGCGCTGCCCAGGTAGGAGGCGAACTTTTTGGGCGAATCCCGAAATTGCCAGGCGAGGGTGGCGGTCCGGTTGGTCCAGTTCAGCTCGTATTCGACGGCGCGGGATTCGAGGGGAACGTGATAGTTCCCATTATCAAAAACCAGGTAATGCCCCTGGCCCAACGCGCTGATGTGGTGCTGGAAACTGATGCCGTTCAGCGGATCATCGACAAAGGTGAAGTCGCTGTGGGCGCCGCCGAGGCGCCAGATGATGTCGCCATTGTCCCGGTTGATTTTGGTGACCTCGCTCAACTGCCGGCACGAAACCAGGAGGTTGCCATCTTCATCAATATCCAGGCCATTCATGTGGGGGAAATCCACATAATCACGCTGATCGTGGAGCTGGTAATTGTCCCATGCGCGCCATTGAAAGATCAGCTCGCCCTTGGCGGTGAATCCCTGGATCACAGTTTCCGTCACGCTGGCCCAACCGCTCGCCCCAAAGACATGCTGGCTCAGATCCACAGTGTTGGCCCGGTTGCCCAGCATGAAATACGATCCATCCGCCAGCACCTTCAGGTCGTGCCCGTCGGTTTGGTATCCGTTGCTGGTGACATAGGTTTTGGTGTAATGGAAATTCTGATCGCAGCTGGTGAAGCTCGAGCCCGGATCAGGATACCAGGTGATCTGGCCGTTTTTCTGGATCGTCAAGCCCACCATTCGCCCGCGGCGGTACCAGACGGGCAGGCCGCCGTTGTCCAGGATCATCGTGTAGGGTGGCACTCCCCCCAGGGCATTCTCCAGGAAAAGGCAGCCCGGCGAAGGGTTATCGTTGATGGAGATCGTCACTTTGGGAAAGCCGCTGGGCACTGACACCCCATTGGGCAAAGTGACCGCTGTGGAGTTGGTGCTGCCCGTGCCCGAATTCGTCGTGCTGCCACTGGCGGTCAGCAGCCCGCTGCCAGCAGGCGTTTTGGCATCCAGGCCGCCGGGCGTGGCGGACGGCATTCCGGGAAGCGGAGCTCCTGGCATGGGGGCGGTGATCATGAACTGGTATTCAAAAGCACCCAGCACGCCACGCGTTCCAGCGGCCAGCCGGGGACTCAACTTCACCGTGACGGATTCGTTTTGGCTGAAATTCGGCGGCATCTCGTAAATCACCGTCCGCCCATCGCTGGCCACCCGGGCGCTGCCGGCGTGGAACCCACTGCTCAGGCCGGCTACGGTGATGAAATCCGTGGCCAGGTTGGTGATCTCCGCCGGTGAGACGCTGGCGAAGCGCAGCAACACAAACCGGGTTTGGTCGGATACATAGGGCGCTCCCGGAACCGGGGATAGATACAGGTAGCCCGCCTCGCGGGCCGCGGAGAGGGATCCGGCAGCAGCGGCCCATGGCATCAGCGCCGTGAGCAGGATCAGGCTCATCAATTGCTTCATAAACAGTGCCGCGGCTAGGGGCTGCAGATCCGGAAATATCGGCCCTCCCCGGCGCCCACGGCCTCGGTGTGCCGGCCTTCGGAGTTGCCGGTGTCCACCCATGGCCCATTGGGTGACGAGGCCACCTCCAAAGCGCCACCCGCGAAGGTGACGGTCAGCTGGCCGTTGCTGATGGTTACATCGGTTATTTCGGGCGGTTGCACAACCGCACTGGTGAAAACAGGGTAAAGGATGGCGTCTGGATCGGCGGCGACAATTCCGCCACGGAAGAGATTGGCTCGGATGGATACCAAAGCCCGGCTGCTGATGCGCAGCGAGCACAAGGTGCCCTTCCGTGCGGGAATGGCGGCTATATCGTTCGGATCCCAAAGCCCTCCGAATTCCAAAGTCACACCGCTGGAGTTAAGGCCCGGCAGGGTGTAGCCCGGACTGTCCTCCAGCGCGGCTAAAGGCGAGTATGCGCTGGCTTGCCAGTCGATGGTGGCCTTGGTGTCATCGCCGATCTGGCTGCGGAGCGAGGCAGGGAAAATCCCATATCCTTGGGCGGCCGCAGTGCTCGGCCCCCGGAAATAATCACCGATGCCCACAATGCGGCCGTTGTCCACCGAAACGTCCAGGGCAAAAGCCCTCACCACCTCCCCGCTCGCGCATTCGTACCTGATCCAGGCCGCCGAATGTGACTCCTCGACAAATATGTTTATGGCCGCCGCGTCCGCAGGCCCAAGCAGAGCTATTATTAAAGTAACAACACCATTTTTCATCCCTATAAATACTGTAACAATCTCCGCCTGTGAACCGGAGATTAATTACTATCAGTTACAGCATTTATTGTTCCAGATGGAATCCCTCCCTCATCGTTGAAGACGCCGACAGAATCACCTTGGTTACAGGAAATGCAGGTAAAGCTGAATTCCTTTGTAAATCAGGCTCGTATCTGGATGATTTTTTGGCGCAAACCTGGCCGTGGGAGGGGCAATCCGCGCTTTTTGCCTTGGGGCAGCACTGCCTCACCGCGTGAACGCCACGCGCCCCGCGCTATAGAGCGAGCGGCCAATGGTAAAAGGCCAGCCGCCGGCCTGGACGATTTATGGAGTTTTGGAATCGCAAAACCTCCCAGCCACCTTTGGCTACAATCTTGATGCATACGACATGGAATTTTCGTGACGAGGGTTTTTATGGCTGTTAAACCATCCGTCATGCCACTCCTGCAGGTTGATGATGACGGCGAAGGCCGCCGTGATGTGGAGCGGGTGCACGCCCGGAGAACGCCGAGCCAGGGGATGGCACGGCGGCCTGGATGAAGATGGGCAGGATGGGATTGCCCGGAGCCGCGAATTGGGCGCAGGTGGGGGGACGACCATGGATTTATGAGCGAATATCAATACTACGAATTTCAGGCCATCGACCGCCGGTTGAGCGCGCGGGAAATGGAGGAGCTGCGCGCCCGCTCGACGCGGGCACAAATCACCCCCACGAGTTTCATAAACGAATATTCCTTTGGCAGCTTCAAGGGCGATCAGGAGGCCTGGATGGAGCATTATTTTGACGCCTTCCTGTATCTGGCCAATTGGGGCACGCATTTGTTCATGCTCCGCCTGCCGGCCGGGCTGATCCCGCTCCCAACCGCCCGGCAATACTGTCCGGGCCATTCCGCGTCGGTGCGGGAAAAATCGGGCAAATTGATTTTTTCCTTCGTTTCTGATGAAGAGCCGGAAGACGGGTGGGTGGAGGGGGGCGGCTGGCTTAATTCCCTGTTGCCGGTGCGCGAGGAAATCGCCCGGGGCGATCTGCGGGCGCTCTATTTGGGCTGGCTGGCCAGCGTGCAGCAGGACCCGGTGGATGAAGGCGCCCTGGAGCCCCCGGTGCCCGCCAACCTCGGGCATTTGTCCACGGCCCTTTCGCGCCTGGCGGATTTCCTGCGCATCAACCCGGATTTGCTCGCGGTGGCCGCCGAAAGCAGCCCCAGCACCCAATCCAAACCGGGCGCCGCGGACGAAGACCTGGCGGGCTGGCTGGGCCAGCTTCCGCCCGGGGAGAAAGACCGGGTGCTCCTCGAGGTTATGCGCGACCAGAGCGCGGCGGTGGGGATGGCGCTATGGTCCCGTTTCCACCGCGAGCGGCCCGCCGGGCCGGTGGGTGGGGAGGCGCCCCGCCGGACGGTGAAAACCTTGCTTTCCGCCGCCGAATCCCAGGCGGCAAAACGCCAGCGGGAGGAAGCCCGCAAAGCGGCCGCGGAAATGGCCCGCCAGGCACGCGAAGCGGCCGCGGCTCGGGAAAAGTATTTGGATTCGATCACCGGCCGTGAGCCTGAATTGTGGGCGCAGGTTGAGCAATTGACCGCCGCCCGGCTGGGCAAGAGCTACGATCTGGCGGTGCAGCATTTGCTCGATCTGCGCGACCTGGCCGGCCGCACGGGCACCCAGCCCGATTTCGCCGATCGCCTGGCAAAATTCCGCCAAGCCCACGCCCGCAAGTCCAGCATCCGCGACCGTTTGCTGGAAAAAGGATTGTGACCCCCGGCCCGGCCCGCAGTATCCCGGCAGCGGCCCGCATCAGGGGCTATGAATTTGGTTTGAATGGCCGCGAGCCGTTCAGGCGGATGGATGAGCCGAAAGGTGGTGGTTCATGGGAGGTTACCGCTTTTCGGCGGGCGCCGGTTGCGCCGGATAAAAGGAGCGCCAGGTTTTCATCGAGCGGCCCAGGTATTCGCCGGCCTCGCCCGGAACTCCGTAACACATCAAGCCGACCGGACCCGGGTATTTGATCTCCGCCAGCACGGCGATCAGCTGGCGGTTGTCGAAATCCCCTTCGTCAAGGGGCCGGATCAGCCCGTTGGTCCAGTCTTGGGCGCCCTGGGTGGCGCCGTTGATCGTCACACAGAACAGCTTGGCGGCATGCTGGCGCAGCAGCGGCCGCCAATCACGGGCGCCATCCACTTTCAACCAGTGGCACAGGTTGAAATTAAATCCCACCCGCGGATGATCCACTTTGGCCACCACCTCCACACTGAAGGGGAGGCTTTCGGTCCAGTTGCCAACGTGGTTATAGATCGAGAGGCGGACGCCGGCCCCGGCCGCGATATCCCCCAGCTCCCGGAGCGCCGTGATGGCCGGCTGAAGCCCCTGCGGATCGGCAGGTTTCAGCCCGCTGAGCAGAACCGAAACCGTCGCGTTCCGGCCCTTCAGCAGGCGAATGGCGGGCGGCAGCTTGGGGCTGTAGGCGGCGCCTTGAGCGGGGTTCACATTCACCGAAGTCCAAAACAGGAAAGGCTGGAGGCCGGCCTGATCGAGCAGCTTGAGATTAGCCTCGAGAGCCCCATCCAGAGCCAGCTCGAGGCCGAGGCCATCGAAGCCAAGCTCCTTCAGCAGCGCTGCCAGTTTGGGCAGCGGGCGGGGGGTGAGGCCCGGGACGCCGGTTTCCACGCAGTAGGCGTAGAATTTGGGCGCGGGTTTCGTGCGATCGGTTCCGGCTTGGATGGAAGCCAGTGCCGTGAACAACGCAAGCGTGGCGAAGCGGTAGAATTTCATCGGATATTCCTTGCTGATAAGGCGGGCAAAAACAAGCAATTTCGCAGTCATTCCCCAGCCATTTCCAGGCCAGGGGCTCCATCGTGCTGTCGGTGATCTTTTTGGGCAAGGCATTCGTCATTCGCCACTGGCCGATCCGTTCAAAATCTGCGGGCCAATCACTTCCCTCCCCGATGCAGGAACCCGGATCAGGCCGGCATTTGCTTTGGTTCCGGCTTTTGAGCCAGGGCACGGCCGCGCAGCCGGATTCCTTTCCATACGGCTTTGGTCAGCGGCTCAGGTTCACTCTGGAGGCCTTCGTCGATCAATTGATCAAAGGCATCCGGATCCGGTGGTTCATAGGCCTGCAAGTTCAGCCGCTTACCGCCACGAACAATCGCCGTGGGATGGCCTTGAAGAGCGGCATCGGCCAGCCGGCCGGGTGAACTTTTTGCTTCGCTCAGACTGCCTGTTTTCATCGGGTTTAAAATTCGGCAAAAACCGGGCGGTTGTCAAAGGGTGGCGCCGTGCCTGGAAACTGCGGGATCCATCGGCCGGACGGAGCCGCGCGGTTGGGCATTGATTTTTTAGCCTGATACAGTAGTATTACCGCTGTGGTTCGACTGGTTTTGTTCGACATCGATGGAACGCTGATCCGCACCCATGGCGCGGGGGTGAAGGCTTTTGAGCGCACCCTGAGCGCCGAATTCAACGCGCCGGAGGGCCTGGAGCAGGTGAAGTTTGCCGGCCGCACCGATCCGTCGATCATCCGCGAGTTGTTCGGAATCAACCGGATCGAGGCCAGCCCGGCCAATTTCACGCGGTTTTACGAGGCCTACGTGTTTTGGCTGGATTATTTGTTATCCAAGTCCAGCGGGGAAATCTGCGCCGGGGTGTGGCATTGGCTGCACCAGATCCCCGCGCTGCCCCAGCGGCCGATGGTGGGCCTGCTCACCGGGAACATCCGGCTGGGAGCGGAGATCAAGCTGCGCCATTTCCAGCTATGGGATTGCTTCGCGATGGGCGCTTTTGGGGACGATCATGAGGACCGTGCCGAGCTGGCGCGCATCGCCCAGGAACGCGCTGGAACCATGCTGGGCCAGCCGCTCACCGGCAGCCAGATACTGGTGGTGGGGGATACGCCGCGGGATGTGGCCTGCGCCAAGGCCATCCAGGCGAAATCCCTGGCGGTGGCCACCGGCGGAGCGACCCTCGAAGAGCTGAAGGCTTGCCAGCCGGATTGGACGGTGGCGACCTTGTCCGAGCTGGATGCGGCCACGGTCTGTGCCTGACGGCGTTTTGCTTCTCACCCACGGGCATTCAACCTTGGATTCCTTGCCATGAGCTTCATTGACACCGCCAAACTTCCCTGCGAGCTGCGCGCGCTGGTGGAATCAGAAATGCAGCCGGGCGAACGGATTGACTGGCTGGACCAGCCAATCCCCGCGCGGCTGGCGCGTTCCACCTGGCCGATCCTGCTTTTTGGCATTCCGTGGACGGCCTTTGCCCTGTTCTGGACTGCGGGGGCGGCCTGGGGTACTTCAAAGGCGGGCAGCGGCCCATGGATGTTCCATTTATTCCCCCTGTTCGGCCTGCCTTTCATCCTCATCGGCTTGGGGATGCTGTCGAGCCCGTATTGGGTGCACCGCCAGGCGCGGCGAACCGCTTACGTGCTGACTGACCGGCGCGCGGTGGTTTTTTCGGCGGGCTGGCGCGGCAGCACCACGGTGCGCTCCTTCGACCCCACGCGGCTGGGGGATTTGCAGCGCAAACAACATGCCGATGGCTCGGGGGATCTCATCTTTGCCCAGGATCTGCGGCGCGACAGCGACGGGGACCGGCACACCACGAACGTGGGCTTCCTGGCCATCCGCAATGTCAAGCATGCGGAGGAGATGGTCCGGGCGCTGCTGCCGCGCGGCGCGCGTTAAGCGGTGGGCGGCGCTGGTTCAGGGGCGGCCGCCCGACTCCGGCCCATTCACTTGCCCGCCGCGTCCTTTTGGTAGATCCGCACGTAATCGATGCAGTAGCGCTGCGGGAAAATGTTGTCATCAATCCCCTTCTGGCCGCCCCAGGCGCCGCCGATCGCGAGGTTCAGGATCAGGTATTGATCCTGGTCGAAGGGCCAGGCATCCGGGCCGGCGCCATCATTCCGGCAGGTGAAATACTTCTGGCTGTCCACGAAGCAATCGATGCGGTCCGGGAACCATTCGATGGCATAGATATGGAACGTCTCCGAGGCGTCAGGGATATTGGTTTTGGCGCCCCGGCCGGTCTTCAGCACGTGATTGTATTTCTTGGTGTGGAGATTGGCGTGGATCACGCCCGGCTCATAGCCCACAAATTCCATGATGTCGATCTCACCGCAGGCGGGCCAGCCCAGCTGCCGGTTGGCGCCGAGCATCCAGATGGCGGGCCAGGTGCCCCGCCCGGCAGGCAGCTTGGCGCGGACTTCCACGCGCCCGAAAGTCCAGGCCGCTTTGCCGCGCGTGGTCAGGCTGGCGGAGGTGTAGTCGGCGAATTCACGGCTGCGTCCGGGTCGGCCGCCGCCTTTGGCGGCCGGATCGAAAGCGGGATTCTTCCATTTCTCCTTCCGCGCCTCGATGACCAGGCAGCCGTTTTCGACCCGGGCATTTTCGGTGCGGGCGCGGGTGTAAAACTGCGCCTCGTTGTTCCGGATGAACCCGGATTCGTAATCCCATTTGGCCGGGTCGGGGAGGCCCGGTTTATCGAATTCATCAGACCAGACGAGTTTCCAGTCCCCCGCGTGGGCGTGGACCGAGCAGAACAATGCCAGAGCGCAGCCAAGAGCCAGTTTCATGTCCGCAGTATTACCAGCGCGCCGGGCCGCCGTCCAACTGGAAACGCAGGACTTTTTTATTTTACCTTTTCCAGTGCCCGGGCGATACTTTGGGAGTGGACTCATATCAGGCAAGCGTTGTGGGAGACCGGGCGGGGAAAGCCACCCGGAGGCCGCAGATTCCCCCCGCAACCCAGGCCTGGCCCAGCCGATAACTTCCATCCTTCAAGCCCATGATTATCATTGAACCTCATATACACATGTATTCCCGCACCACGGATGACCTGCAGGCCATGTACGAGTGTGGCATCCGGGTGGCGGTGGAACCGTCCTTCTGGCTGGGCTCCACCCGCCGGTACGCGGGGACTTTTTGGGATTATTTCCAGCTGATCCTCGACTTCGAGCCGCAGCGGGCGCGGCGCTTTGGCATCGACCATTACGCCTGCGTCTCGGTGAATCCCAAGGAGGCGGAAAACCTGGCCCTGGCGGAGGAGGTGCTGGGAGGCATCCAGCCCTACCTGGAGCACGAGCGCTGCCTGGCCATCGGCGAGATCGGGTTCAACCTGGTGACGCCGAACGAGGAACACGTGTTCCTGCGCCAGCTGGAGCTGGCGAAAAAGCGCAATCTGCTGGTGCTCATCCATACCCCGCACGACACGCCCCACGTGAGCAAGCGGCATGGCGTGGAGCGCACCTTGGACATCCTGCGGGAGCTGAACTATGATTTCGACCGCATCATGGTGGATCACAACACGGAGAACACCATGGACCTGGTGCGGAAGGCGGACATCTGGGCCGGGCTCACGGTATATCCTTACTCCAAGCTGAATCCGGAGCGGGTGTTCGAAATCGTCAAGAAATGGGGCATTGAACGGACCTGGGTGAACAGCTCCGCCGACTGGGGCTCATCCGATCCCACCAGCCTGGCCAAGGTGGCGACGCATCTGAAGCACAACGGGTTCAGCGAGAAGCAGCTCGAGACGCTGCTTTGCGAAAACCCGCTCCGGTTCTACAAACAGAGCGGCAAGTTCAACCCCAAGTTCGATCTGCCGTTCGTGCATCCCAGCACCTACCAGCGGTAATTCCCGGCTGCTGGGAAAATCGTGCACCCGATGGCGGCCACCCGATCCAAGGCCTTCGCCTGGCTGCAATTGGTGCGCCTGCCGAACCTGCTCACAGTGCCGGGCGATCCGGTGGCCGGGTATTGCCTGGCGGCGGGGGTGGGCCTCCCGGGGCGGGCCTGCTGGCTGGCGGCCAGCGCGGCGGTCCTGCTCTACGCGGCTGGTTTATTGCTCAACGATCTGGCCGATCTGCCGGCCGACCGCGCCGAGCGGCCCGCGCGGCCGCTGCCCGCCGGGCTGGTGGCGCCCGGGCCGGTTTGGGCCGCGGCGGTGCTGCTGGCCCTGGGGGGCGGGGCGCTGGCCTGCCTGGCCTCTTCCGCCAGCGGCTGGGTGGCCCTGGCCCTGGCCGTTTTGGTGGCGGCCTATGATTTCAAGCTCAAGGCCTCAGCCGTGGCCGGGCCGCTGGCCATGGGCGGCTGCCGGGGGTTGAGCGTCCTCCTGGGAGCCCTGGCGGCGCCCTCCCCTGCGGGGCTGGCCCTGGCCGGGCTGGGCGCGGGCCTGACCGGTTTTTATATCGCGGCCGTCACGCGGGTGGCCCGCAACGAAATGTCGCAGGAGCCTCCGGGGGCCTGGCGCTGGGCGCCAGCCGGGGCGCTGGCAGTGGGAGCCGCCGGCCTGGCGGGGTGCCAGGGATGGCCGCCGTATGCCCTGGCCCTGGTTCCGGCCTGGGCGCTGGCGCTCCGGGCGGGGCAGCAGGCCACCGGCCGAAGCCTCCCCCTGCCCCAGGTCATCGGGTATTGGATCAGGGCGTTGATCTTCATCCAAATCGGGCAGGTTTGCCTCGGCGCGCGCGGCTCCAGCTGGGCGATGGTGATCTGCCTGGCGGGGATCGGGTTGTGGGTGTGCAACCGCTGGCTGGGCCGCCTCTTTTACGCCAGCTAATGCGTTCCGGCCGCCGGCGGCTCCCCGCGGTGGCGCCAGCCGTTCAGGAAATACCTTGAGCCGGGGGCCGCGTCGGGGCTATTTTGGATCCATAGAAACCAAAACCAACATGGCGCCAGCAATTGCACAATGCCGGCCCGGCCGGACGAGGCAAATCCCCCCGCCGGGGCAGCCGGCGGGCTGTGCCCTGGCCATGAACCCCCACCAGGATATTTGCACATGAAAATAAACCTCCACCATCGGAACGTGACCCGGCGTGAATTCCTCGGCCAAGCCCTGGCCTTGGGCGGCGCCGTGGCCGTGCCCAGCCTGATCCCGGCCACGGCGCTGGGCAGGGATGGCGCGGTGGCCCCCAGCGAACGGATCGTGCTGGGCGGCATCGGCCTCGGCCCGCGCGGCCAGTATGACCTCAGCGTCATGCTCCCGGAAAAGGATGTGCGGTTCGCCGCCATCTGCGACGTGCAGCGCAGCCGGCGCGAGCGCGTCAAACAGATGGTGGACACCCATTATGGGAACCGGGATTGCGTCTGCTACCGGTCCCTGTTCGAGCTGCTCGCGCGGCCGGATATCGACGCGGTGCTGATCGCCACCGGGGATCACTGGCACGCGCTGGCCTCGCTCCTGGCGGCCAAGGCTGGCAAGGATGTTTACAGCGAAAAACCGTGCGGGATGACGGTGGGCGAAATCCAGGCCCTGGCCGATGGCATCCACCGGTATGGGCGCGTCTTCCAGGCGGGAACCCAGCGGCGCAGCGTCAGCAATTTCCAATACGCCGCCCACCTGGCCCAGAGCGGCAGGCTGGGGCGGCTGCACACCCTCCACGCCTCCGTTTACGTCCCCCAAAAAAGCTACACCTGGCTCCCGGCCGAGCCGGAGCCGCCCCGGGAGGAATGCGATTGGGACGCCTGGCTGGGGCCGGCGCCCTGGCGGCCTTACAACAAGAATTATGTGTCCGGCGGCTGGCGCGGCCACCACGATTTCGAGGCGGGCGGCAACTTCCTGGACTGGGGCGCCCACACGGTGGATTTGTGCCAGTGGGCCAACCAGGCCGACCACACCGCGCCGATCGAGTATGAGGCCACCCCCACCTCGGTGATCGCCCGCTACGCCAACGGGGTGAAGCTGGTCTGCGATTTCCTGCCCACCGCCTTCGGGAACCGCGATCCCCAATACCACACCTCCACCGGCACCTGCCCGGTCCGCTACGAGGGCGATGAAGGCTGGGTGGAGACCGGCGACAACAGCGAGATTGTGCTTTCGCCGGGCCTGGCCAAATCGCGCCAGCGGCAGTTCACCGGCACGGGGCTCAGCTCCGCCGGGCATGGGCGGAATTTTTTCGACTGCGTCAAATCGCGGTCCAAGCCGGTCTGCAACCAGGACATCATGCGGCGGTCGCACCTCGCCTGCTTCGCCGCCCAGCTCGCCTGGCAGCTGGGGCGGAAGCTGGTGCTCGATCCTGTGAAGGAGGAGTTTGTGGGGGACGACGAGGCCAACCGCATGCGCCGCCGGGCCACCCGCGAGCCCTGGAGCTTCCACATTTAGGCCCCTCATCAACCGTGCAACCCCAGGAGAATTTGCCATTTATGTTCAAACGATTTGTCCTCCCGGCCGCGCTGGCCCTCAGCCTCGCGGCCTCCCCCGTCCAGGCGGCCGCCGGCCATCCGGAAAAAACCCGCCAATGCCTTGCGGTGCTGCAATCCAACGCCCCTTTCTATGACCAGGCCCGCGCCTGCCAGCAGCTGGGCGAAATCGGCACGCCCGAAGCGGTTCCCGCCCTGGCCAAATTGCTGGCGGATGACCGCCTCGCCGCCTACGCGCGCAGCGGTCTGGAAGGCATTGCGGATCCCGCCGCCGCCGCGGCCCTGCGGGAGGCCCTCGGGCGGGTGCGGGGCGCGCAGCTGGCCGGGGTGATCAACTCGCTGGGTGTCTTGCGGGACCGGGCCGCCGCGGACGCTTTGATCCGGCTGGCGGCGGAGGCCGGCTCGGGCGTGGTCAAGGAAGCCTGGCTGGCCCTGGGGCGCATCGCCACTCCCCAGGCCGTCCAGGTGCTTCAGCAGGCCCTGGCGGAGGCGCCGGAAGCCCGCCGGCCGGATGCCGCGGCGGCCTGTCTCCTGGCGGCGGAAAAACTGCTGGCGGACGGCCAGTCCGAAACCGCGGCGGCGCTCTATGACGCGGTGCGGAACGCCCCGGTGCCCGCCAGCTTCCGCGCGGGCGCAGTGCGCGGGGCGATCCTGGCGCGCCCGGCCGGCGGGGTGCCGCTGCTCCTCGAGCAGCTGCATTCGGCGGACCGCGTGCTCCGCCACGCGGCGCTCACCACCATCCGTGAAGTGCCCGGCGAAGCCCTGGCCAATGCCCTGCCTGGGGAGATCGCCCAGGCCGGGCCGGAGCTGCGCCCGCAGCTGGTGAAGGCTCTGGAGGATTGCCACAACCCGCAATCGTTCGCCGTGCTGGAACTCTTGCTGTCCGATCCGGACCCGGAAATCCGCCGGCTCGCCCTGGCGGTGCTGGGGAAGATCGGCGGGGCGGCCCAGGCGGGTGCTTTGCTCCAGGTGTTGGCCGAAGAACGGAGCGCCCAGGAATCCTCCCTCGCCCTGGCCGGGCTGGAGCGGATGCCGGGCGGGGAGGTGGAGGCGGCGATTGTCAAAGCGCTGGCCGCCGCGGCCAACCCCGGGGCGCGCCTCCGGTTGATCCGGCTCGTGGAGGGGCGCGGGATAGCCGCCGGCACCGGGGTGCTCCTCCAGCTGGCCGCCGGAGGGGATGCCCCGGCCGCCGCGGCCGCCTTGCGCGCGCTGAAATCCCTCGCCCGGCCGGGCGACCTGCCGGCGCTCCTGGCGCTGGCCAGGGCCAGCCGCAGCGAGGATCTGCGGGACGCTGCGGAAAATGCCGTGGTGGGCGCCATCGGCCGGTCCGGCCAGCCTGGGCCTGGCGGCGAAGCTGTGCTGGCGGAATTCCAGCAGGCTGCCGCCCCGGCGGAAAAGAACTCCTGGATCCGGATCCTGGTGTCGCTGGGCCACACCAACGCGCTGCCGGCCATCCAGGCCGCCCTGGGCGGCGCCGACGAAAGCGTGGCGGCCACCGCCGCGGAACAATTGGGCCGCTGGCCGGACCCGGCGCCCATCGAAGCGCTGCTGAACCTGGCAGAAACCGGCGCCCAGGCTGGCTTGCGCCAGCGCGCGCTGCGCTCCGCCATCCAGCTCGCCACCGCCGCGGCCGAAGACGGCCAGCGCCCGGGCGGGACCGTTGCCGGCTGGTTTCAGCGGGCCAGCAAGGCCGGCCAGACGGTGGCCGAAAGCCGGGCGATCATCTCCGGCCTGGGCCATTTAAAACACCCCGACAGCCTGCGCCTGCTCACCCCCTCCCTCGAGCAGCCGGAACTGGCGGCCGAGGCGGCCGTGGCCATCCTCCAGGTGGCTCCCGCGCTGGCCAGGCAAGCGGAGGCGGCCGCCCTGCTCCAGGCCGCGCTGGAGAAAATAGCCGCCACCGCGAAAAGCCCGGAAATCCGCGCCCAAGCCGTCAAAATCACGAATGCCATGGGCAAAAACAAACCCTGAGCAGCCCCCGGGCGGCCCGGATAAAACCCAACCTCCAAAAAAACCAAATCCAAGCCTTATGAAACACCCTCTCTGTGCCCTTGCGGCGCTCTTGGCGGCGGGCCTGACGCTCGCCGCTGCCGAACCCAAACCCACCCCCGCCGGGGACACCCCGCGCCCTTATCCGGAGCGGCTCCGCTGGTGGGCCGAAGGCCGGTTCGGCATGTTTATCCACTGGGGGCCGGTCAGCTTGAAAGGCACGGAAATCAGCTGGTCCCGCGCCAACACCAATCCCAAGTGCCCCAACCAGGGGGAGATCCCGGCGGAGGTTTACGACAACCTCTACCGGGATTTCAACCCAACCCGGTTTGACGCCGGCCAATGGGTGGGCACCGCCAAGGCCGCCGGCATCAAACACATGGTGCTCACCGCCAAGCATTGCGATGGCTTCCTGCTCTGGCATTCCCAGGCCAGCGACCACAACATGTCCCGCACCCCGTTCAAGCGGGATATCTGCGCCGAACTGGCCAAGGCCGCCCACGAGCAAAACGTGCGCCTGGGATGGTATTTTTCGCCGATGGACTGGCGGGATCCGGATTTCCGCACGGAACGCAACGGCGCCTTCCTGGGCCGGATGCAAACGGAAGTGCGCGAGCTGCTGAGCAGCTATGGCCGGATCGACCTGCTGTGGTTCGACTGGGACGGGCGCGAACCGCTCTACGACCAGGCCAGAACCTACCAGATCGTCAAATCCCTCCAGCCGGAAATCGTGATCAACAACCGCCTGGACCTGGGGGCGGGCAACAGCGACCGCCAGATCCTCTCCCCCCACGCGGATTACTACACGCCCGAGCAGTTTGTGGGCGGCTACAACGACCAGCAGCCATGGGAATCGTGCATGACGCTTTCGAGCCGGAACCAGTGGGCCTGGGGCGGGGAGAAGGACGGCGTGAAATCCTTCGCGGCCTGCATGAGCATGCTGATCCGCTGCGCCGGCGGCGATGGCAACGTGCTGCTGAACGTGGGTCCCACACCCACGGGGGAGATCGACCAGGCGCAGGTGAGCCGGCTCCTGGAAATGGGCGCCTGGCTGGACAAATTCGGCGGCAGCATCCGGGGCACCCGCGGCGGCCCGTTCAAGCCGGGCAGCTATGGCGCCTCCACCCGCAAAGGCAGCACCATTTACCTGCACCTCATGGATTGGACGGCCGATCCGGTCAAATTGCCGCCCATCGCCGCCAAAGTCGTCGGCAGCCGCGTCTTCACCGGCGGCCAGGCAGCCATCCGGCAGACCGAGGCTGGCCTGGAAGTCTCTGTCCCGGAAAAAGACCGCAACCCGCTGGATACTATTGTGGCCCTCGATCTGGATCAGCCGGCCCTGGGGCTTAAGGCGGTGGTTGTCCCCTCCCCGGAAGCTCTTTCATCCAAAGCCAGGGCGACCGCCTCCAATGTCTATCACCAACAGGCTGAATTCGGCCCCGGCAAGGCCGTGGACAATAATGACGACACCCGCTGGGCGACCGATGCGGGGGTGAAATCCGCCTGGCTGGAATTGGATCTGGGCGAGCCGAAGACCTTCAGCCGCGCGGTGATCCGGCAGGCTTTTCCGGAGCTGAAGCGGGTCCGCAAGTTCGCCATTGAATACCTGCAGGATGGCGAATGGAAGGCCTGCCACCAGGGCGCCAACCTGGGGCCCACCCTCACGGCCCGGTTCAAGCCGGTCACCGCCCAGCGCGTGCGCCTGAACATCACGGAAGCGGCCGATGGCCCCACCATCTGGGAATTTCAACTTTTCAAATAAAATGCGCGCACGGTTTCCCGGGCCCGGTTTGAAGCGCCCGCTGCGGTTGCGCGCCGCAGCGGATGGCGCTGACCGGGCGGCGGAAGTGTCCGCCCCACCGGTGATGTGTAAAAAGCCAGTCAACCCCTTGACTCCCGAATCCATGGATAAAATTGATTTCAAAAAGGAACTGAAGCACCTGTATCAGCCGCCGGCCAAGACCCCCGTGGCAGTGGAGGTGCCCGCCATGAACTACCTTATGGTTGATGGCGAAGGCGATCCGAATACCGCGCCATCATACAAGGCCGCGGTCGAAGCCTTGTTTGCCCTCTCTTACGCGCTGAAGTTCATGGTCAAGAAAAGCCCGCCGGGCCGGGACTACGGCGTGCTGCCGCTGGAAGGATTGTGGTGGGCCGATGACCTGGCCTCGTTCACCAGCGGAGACAAGTCCCGCTGGAAATGGACGATGATGATCATGCAGCCGGATTTCGTCACCCGCGGGATGATCGGGCAGGCCGCCGCCGAAGTGGATCGCAAGAAAGCGTTGCCCGCGCTTCCCATCATTCGGTTTGAATCGCTGGCCGAGGGCCGCAGCGCACAGATCCTGCATATCGGCCCGTTTTCTGAAGAGCACGCCACGATCGAAAAGCTCCATCAGTTTATCAGCAGCGGCGGGTTCAAGGCCGCTGCAAGCATCACGAGATTTACCTGAGTGACATCCGGAAAGCCGATCCCAGCCAATGGAAAACCGTGCTGCGGCAACCGATGCGCTGAACCGTATCCCCACCGTTGGAAGGGCAGAGATTGCGCCGCAGATTATGGCGCCCGTTGAGCCGAGAGCATTTCAATTGCGGCCTTTAAAAAGCCCCAACGGGCGGCGGTCCCAGCCCAGGGCGAAGCCTTCGGACCCGCCGCCACCACCGCCAGCCCGGCAAAGGCCGGCTCACCCTGCCTCTCCGTTGAACCGCTCAAGGCCGCCGCAGGCGATAAATGCGGATGGTGCCCAGGGGGCTTTGAAGCTTGATTTCGTAGCGGTCCCCGTTCAAAGCGGGGGTCTCCGCCGCCAAGGACCAGGCCGGCTGGCCCAGGCTGGTGGAGTATTCCAACCCGAACCCGGTGGCGCTGGCCGGCCAGGACAAGATGAGATCCCGGTTCAGGTCCCGGCCCAGCTTGAGGGCGGGCGGCTCCGCCTGGCACTTGCCGGAATAGGAGGCCGCGTAGATCGCCGCGATTTCCATCTCCGCGAGCGCCCGCTTGTATAGTGAGATCTCATCCATGGCGCCGAGGAACCGGTAGTTGCTGGACGGCCGGAAACCCACATGCAAGTCGGTTCCCGTCTGAGGCGTAAAGATGCCCACGGCTTTGGTCGCCACGTTGGTGCCATTGACGTAGAACCGGGCGTTGCCGAAGGCCTTTTCATAGGTCAGCGCCACATGCTGCCATACCCCCGCCACGAGCACGCCCGGCGCGGTGGAGCAGATGTGATCCTTGCGGTCCACATCGGCCAGGTTGGCATAGAGGGATCCGGCCCCACCCCCGCTGGAGGCCACCGACGACCAGAAATGCAGGCCCCAGCCGGTGGAGCGCGAAGGCCATTCCAGCAGCGGGCGCGAGGTGAGGTCGCCGGGCTTGATCCAGGCTTCAATGGTGAGGCCCTCGGCGGCGCCCACGTTGAGATTGGTGGCCGCCGGCACCTTCAGGTAGGCGTTGGCGCCATTGAATACGAATGCCTGCCCCACCTTGCCCGCGAGATTGGTCACGGCGCCGTCATATTGGGCGTGATTGGTGCTCACGAGGTCGAATCCGTTGCCTTCCCCCGGCCACCAGGCCACGAGATCTTCGGGAGGCGCCGCACAGCCGGGCGCGGTGATCCACGCCGCCAGCACGGCGCGATTGTTTGCCGGAGCGGGGTCGATCTCATAGCTGGCCAGGCTGGTGGTGTTGGTGACCGGCATTTCCGCATTCGGGAGGAACACCAGCGTCAGCGTGGCGCTCGCGCCGGCCGCCAAATTGCCCAGCTGGCAGCGCACCACGTTCCCCGTCCGGGACAGGCTGCCCTGGGACACCGTGGCTGAAACCACGGGCAGCTCCACCGACAACTGGTTATTGAGCACCACGCCCCGCGCTTCATCCGGCCCCCGGTTGGCCACCGCCACCGTGAGCGTGAACGGCTTTTGATTGACCGGCGTGGCCGGGGTGAAGCTCTGCGTCACGGACAGGTCGGCCACCCGCTGCGCCAGGGGCGCCACGGACAGGTCGTAAAGGACCGGGGAAGCCTCGTTCAGGGCGGCCCGGAAACCAGCCTCCACCTGCAAATACCGCCCGGGCGGGGTGGCCTGGAGGGGGGATCCGCTCCGCGCGATTTCCCAATCCGACCAAAAGCCCAGGGTATTGGCGCTGCGCACGCGCACCACCAGGTTGCTGCCGGTGGGATCCGAGGCGTGCCAGGCCAGGTTGCCCCACGGGGCGAAGTTCAACTGGGCGTCGTGGATCACGGTCCAGGCGCCATACTTGATGGTGGCGTTGCGCGCGACCAGCCCGGTCATGTCGCTGTAGCCGTAATGGGTGGTGCCCACCAGCCGCTTGGTGAGATCCACCAGGTCGGTGGCGGGATCGACCCGGTAAATGAACTCATCCCCCAAATCCACGGCCCACACTTTTCCCGAGGGATCCACGGATACCCCGGTGGGGTTCGTGCCCACCGGGATGGCGGCCTTGAGCACGCCGTCCGGGGTCCACCGGGTGATGTTGTTGCCCCCATAACCCGCCACCCATACATCCCCATCCTTGCCCACGGCCACGCCCTTGGTCTGGTTGGGGGCGGTGATGGTCCAATCCTTTACGCCGGTGTTCACGTTGATCCGGGTCAAGGACGAGGAATCCCAGCCGGAGACAAACAAATGCCCATTCCGGTCCAGGCCCAGCCCATAGCTGGTGTGCCCGATGTTCACCAGTGAAAAGGTGTTGTCCGCCGGATTCAGGCGCATCACATGGGCGGCCAGGCTGGAGGACCACAGGATCCCGTTGCCATCCACCACGGCCCCATACGGGGTGTGCGTGGGGGAAACATCGTTGGTCCGCAGGATCCTGCCGGTGGCATTTTCCAGGTGGTAATAGGTTTTGGCGGTGTAATTGCCGGCCCAGATATTGCCCTGCCAATCCACGGCGATGGACCGGGCCCCGGCGTTCCCATAGCCGCCGTAAGTACCCGTGAATTTGCCCGGCGCAAACGCCCCTTCCCGGCCGGGAATGATGATGGATTCCACCAGGACGCACTCATCCTGCCCCCAGGCCAGGATCTCGCTGCCGGTGATGTTCCCATCCCCGTTGAGATCCTGGGAAGTTTCGATCACGCCATTGGTGTTGCGGTCGATGAACTGGCCGTTTTCATACAGCCCGATTTTGACCACCGAACCGCTGTTGCGGTTGCCCACCCAGCAATTCCCGTATTGGTCCACCGTGGTCCGCGACGGATTCGGCCCGCTGTTCGGCCCGGTCCGGTACCGGCCCAATTCGCGGCCCGTGCGCGTGTCCACTTTGGAAACGGTTCCCTCGTTGGAGTTGGGCACCCAGATGAACGGCAGCGTCAGGGATTCCCGGGCCAGCTGGACCTGGTTTCCGGCATACTCTGTGCCCGCCAGGGTGCCGCGCTCGAAATCGGCATCCGTGGTATAGGTGCCCGAGAGCGGCGAAGTGCTGGGCGGCTGGCAGATGGTGATCGCCGCCACCGTGTCGCTGTGGGCCGGGTAATTGACCGATTGCGCCGTCACCAGGACGGTGTTGGAGGAACCATCCGCCACCAGCGGGCCGGGGGTCATCTCCACGCGGTATTCCCACGAGCCGCCTGGCACCAGGGAGATGAGGGTGCCCCGGCCGGCCATATCGGCGGTCACGTCCGCGCCGCCATTCAAGGCATCCAAATACCGCACGGTCCAGCCGCTGGCACTGGAAGTTCCGCTCAGCTGGAAAAGGTTGGTGCGGTTGCCCCGGTTGACGGCCTGGACCTGGTAGGTGGCGGTGAGGCCCGGTTCCACTGACAAGGTCTTCGACTGGTCCGCCCCGGTGTTGTTGAATATGCCTTCGCCCCGATAGTTCACATCCGTCAGACGGCGGATCATCAGGTCCGGCTGGTAAACCGGGTCGGCGATCGCCTCCAATTGCACCACGTCCTTGAGGGTGCTGGCGAAAGGCGCGCCCCCGGCCTTCACGACGGCGGTTTTGCGGGTTCCCGCAAGGATGCGGTCCCCGGGGAGGAATTCCACGGACAGGATCTGCGCGGCGCCGGCCAGCAGGTTTGAAACCACATAGCCATTGGCGGAGCGGACCAGGCTGGAAATGTCGTTGGTGCCGGCCCGGTAAAGCACGGACCAGCCCGTTTCAGGGCTTTCGGTGGCCCTGATCACTGGGGACTGGGTGTAGGCGCTGTCATTCTCCACCTTCACCTGGAAGCCCGCTGCGGAATCCACCGTGGCCAGCTGCGGGCAGGCTTGGGCGCCCGAGGGCAGCGCCTGGTAAACGTCGTTCAGCGCGTAATTGGCCTCCGGCTGGACGGCGGTTTTGACGAGCAGATCCACCCGTCCGGACCCCGCCCCCGCGGGCTGCGCCTGGAAGTCGCGATACCAAACTGAACCGGTCTGCCCCGCCACGTTTTGGGCCGCGCAGGAGGCCAGCCCCACATAGACCCGGTTGGAATAAGTGACCGCCGCCTGCGCGTATTGGGTCCACAAGGTGCCGTTGGTGCCCCGGTAGGCGGTCAAGGTGTTGCCCTGCCGCTGCAGGCGCAGCCAGGCGTTGGGGAGGGGCACGCCCGGGCTGGTCTTCTGATTGGGCCAGACGGTGGCGGCCTGGGCCGCCTGGTTCGAGCGCCAGGTGGTGCTGTAGTAATTGTTGCCGTCGGCCGGCTGCAGCCCGGCGAAGTGGCAGGGGCTGCCGGGCGAGAGGTTGGCGCGGATCATGATCCCGGCCCAGGCGGCGCGCACCCCGGTGAAACGGGCCACCCGCACCTTGAGATCGAAATCCCCCTCACGCAGCTCGCTCACAAAATGGAAGGCATCCGCCACACCGCCGATCTGCGAGCCGCCCATGATCACCTCGAAATCACCCAGCCGGCCGGTGAACGTGGAGCCGGGCTCCTTGGGATCCACGCCGGCGGTCCCCACGTCCTGGGCGTCCAGGGATTGGACTTCCACCGGGACGCTGGCGCCATTGGGGATGAAATTCCGGCCGGAAAGATCCGCCAGGTTGCTCACCGCCAGCGAGAAATTGGCGTAGGCGAGGGCCGCCAGGCTGAGGCTGGCGGACTGGCCGTCCGCGCGCAAGTTGGCTTTGGCAATCCGGGCGCCGGTGCTGGCGGCATAATGGGCGGGATTGGTGGCGCCCGCCGGGCTCATGGCCTCGCTGAAAACCAGCCCCACGGTGCCGGCTCCGGCCAGGGCGGCGGCGGAAACCAGCTGCGGCGTGGTGGTGTCCGGGGTCACCGTCAGCACCGCCTCGCTGCTCCCCACGGCCAGGCCGGGCACGGTGACCAGGCAGCGGAACCGCGCGCCGCCCTCGTCCCGCGCGAGCGGGCCGGCGAGGTAGTTCGAGCCCCCGGCGCCATCCAGGTCAACCCCGTTTTTCTGCCATTGGTAAAACACCGGCCCGGTGGCCGCCACCCGCACGGAAAAAGCGGCGGTGGCGTTCTCCAGGACCACCAGGCTCTGGGGCTGCTGGGTGATGGACAGCGAGGCCGCGCCCGGCTCCGCGAAACCATGCAGCCAGGCCCCGGGGATCGGTGGCGCCCCGTTGGTGGGTGCGGGCGCGCCGGGCGGCTGCCAGAGCACGGCCAGGTTGTCGGTTTGCGTGTTTTCCTTCATCAGCGCCTCCAGGTAATAACGCTGGCCGGCCTGCAGCAGGATTGGCTGCGAGCGGTTTTCCGGGCTGGCCGCCGTGCGGCGGTCGGTGCCCACCCAATTGCGCGCGGAGTTATATTGCGGCTCCCGGGCGATGCGCCTCAAGTTCGCGGCCGTTTCGTCGGTGCTGAGGAACAGCGCCCCCTCGTCGTCGGAGGCGATGTAGAACCGGTAGTATCCCGTCACCGGGGCCTGCACCAGGGCCATCAGGCGCTGGCCATAGCTGTCCCCCGCGTTGCCGGGCGCCTCCAGCTGGCCCACGTAGCCGGCCGCATCCGGGAGCTCGGGGAATTTATAATGGTTGGTCAGCTCCGCCAAGGTCGCGCCGGCGATGCCGTTGAACACCTCCCGCCGGGCAAACCCCCGCGTGGCCACCCACGCTGTGAAATGGGTGCTGAGGGCGGCGGCGTTGTGGGAGGCCGAGTTGTCCCGGATGCCATTGATGTCCAGGGCATAGCGCTGCCCCTCCCGCTGCCGGGTGGTGAACAATACCACGTTGCTTTGGCCGGATAGCAGGCGCGCGCCCAGCACCGCCAGGCCCCCATCCAAAGCGTATATCCGCGGGTTCATCGCCGTGGCCGGATCCAGCGGTTTGGAAAAGGAAAGGGAAACCCGGTCCATCGTGGGGCTCCCCGCCACGCGCACCAAAGCCGGCGGGGCCAGATCCGCCTGCACCGTCAGGACCGCTGTGCCGCTGGTCACGGAGCTGAAGCTGTTCTCCACCCGCACGGCGAACCGGGCGCCCTGGTCGCTCATGCTGGCCGCCGCCATGGTGTAGCGGGCTTCGTTGGCGCCCGGGATTTCCAGGCCATCCCGCAGCCACTGCCACGCATAGGGCGGAGTTCCCCCGGCCACCCCGCTGAAGGTGGCGGAGCCCCATTCCGGGACGGTCACCGGCTGCGGCTGCGCCGCCAGGCTGGCCGGCCCGGAAGGAACCAGTGAGGATAGGAACTCTCCCGGGATCGGCGGAGCCCCATTCGCGGGCAAGGGCATCCCGCGCAGCCGCCAGGTGACCGCCAGGTAATCGGCGCCATCCCCTTCCGCCATCAGGCCCTCGAGGTAATAGCTTTTGCCCCCTTCCAGCCGCATCGCGGCGGACTGCTGGCTGGCCGAAACCGTCCACTGCCGGGCGCCGCCGGTCGGCGCCAGGACCCGGATCAGTTCCACTTTGTTCGCGGGATTGGCGTCCGGGCTTAAGTAAAGCGCGCCTTGATTATCCGCCGCCAGGTAAAAGTAATAATCGCCCGTCACTGGCGGATGCAGAAAGCCAGCCACCTGGGTGCCATACAAATTCGCCGCATCGGAGGGGATCTCCAAAACCGCCAGAAAATCCGATCCATCCGGTTGGTCCGGGAATTTGGGCTGGCTGGCCAGGTTGGTGAGCGTGCCGTTGGCCAGCCCGGTGAACACTTTGCGGGAAATCACCCCCTGGGCCTTCAGGATCGGCAGGCTGGTATTGGGTGGCACGGTGTTGGGCGGCAGGCTTAGATCCTGCACCCCGCTTATCGATAAAGTATGCGCCACCCCGGAGGCCATCGGCCCGGTGGCCAGCCAGACGGTGGCCGAATCCGATCCCATCCGGACGCTTTGGACCGGCACCGCGGGGGCAATGGCATAATTGGCGGGATTGGTGGCGGTGGCCGCCGCCACCGGGGCCGTAAAAACCACCTCGATCCCGGCGGGATTGCCCCGGGTTCGCGCCAGAGAAACCTCCAGCGGCACATATTCCGCCGGCCGGATGGCCGCGGAGCCGGCAGGCCCGCCCGGAAAAGCCAGTTCCAAGGCCTCAGTGGGCCAGGGCTTGGCTCCCCAGGCAGAAATGGCTGAGGAAAGTGCCAGCAGCAGGATTCTGATGCTTGGAAAGGTGGTTTGGTTGGAGACGGTTGCCAAATGTAAACTCAGGCCAGGTGTTTGCATAGCTAACGATCATTCTATACACCTCGCGCTAAAAAATCAAACTCATAAAACGATCATAAAACGATCGGCGGGCCGCGCTCGGCAATCCCGCCCGGGGTGGTCCCTTGGCGCGGGAGGCCCAAACCGCCGCCTCCGGGGGGGCGGCTGGTTTTCCCTGGCGCTCCGGAAGAAGCAATGGGCGGTTTGGTTAAAAGGGAACGCAACTTTGATACCAGGGTTGGACGGTATAAGTGTCAGGCCTCGCTATTGACTATTAACGCGATGGTAAAGACTGCCGCTGCGCTTTGAAAACTGCGCATGGAATATCCGGGTGCCAGGCATCACATGATGATTCGCGGCGGCCATTGGGAGAGATTGAGCGGGGTTGGTGCCTGGGTGGCGATGAGTTTTGCCAGGAGTTTTCGGCGGCGGCGGTGGCGAGGGTTGGCGCCGATCACTGCGGTGCGGAATGGCAGGAAACGCCGGTGAGTTTAAAATCGTTTAAAATGGATCGCGCAACGTTTGCACGTGGGCAGTTGGACGCATGTTTCCAATCTCCTACCTGAAAAGACATACCCTCGACATGGGTCGATGGTGAGGACTGGCACTTGCCTTGAGTAACTGGTTCCCTGAAAATTGGATTTAGCAAGCGAGGTTTGGGGTTCAGAAACCGGGATTGCCAATGGCCGGCTTGATTTGAAACCACCAGCAATATGACGAATAATCCCCGCAGGCTGCGGCGGGGATTTGGATCATGCATTTGATTGGATTACGTCATTCACTGAAGGGAGGCAGGCTAAAGGCAAGGCTGTGATGTGATCCGCAAGCCGGTACCGATCATGGCCAGGATACACCACCCAAAGATGCTTTAGTCCGAGATCCGCCAAAGCGATGTGCATGGACTTGTTGGTTGTTGGGGCGTCTGAACATTTAAACTCAAACCCCCACCGTTGCCCCTGGCGCATCAACAGTAAATCCAGCTCAGCCCCGCTCTGGGTGCTCCAGAAATAGGCATCGCGTTCGCCCAGGTGAATCAGCGTTTGCTCGATCGCAAAACCTTCCCAGCTCGCGCCATATCGGGGATGAGCCCGCAGCCCGGCCAGGCTGGTGAGGCCAAGAAAATGATGCAGCAAACCGCTATCACGCAAATACACCTTCGGGGCTTTGACCTGTCGCTTGCGCAGGTTTTCATGCCATGGCGGAAGCACTCTTGCCAGGTAGGTTCCAGCTAATATATCCCGGTAATGGTTCACGGTGCCGGGATTGACCGACATGGCTCTCCCAAGTTCCGCCGCATTCCAGGTTTGCCCGTGGTAATGCGCCATCATCGTCCAAAATCGTTCCAGCGCCGCCGCCGCCACTCGGAGCCCTAATCCGGGGATATCACGTTCCAGGAATGTTTGCCGGAATCCTTCCAGCCATCGTTGGGCAGCTTCATCCGTTTCAGCCAGGTAAGCCCTGGGAAATCCACCGCGAATCCAGAGCCGGTCCTGCTGGTGGCCACCCAGATCATCCAGTGAGAATCCGCTCACCGAGACAAACTGCACCCGGCCAGCCAGAGACTCCGATACTCCGCGCACCAGTTCGGGCGATGCGCTTCCCAGCAGGAGAAAATTGGCTTTTCGATCAAGATCATCGCATAAAGGGCGCAAAATCGAATACAGTTCTGGCATTCGTTGTATCTCATCAATCACGACCAAACCCTGGCAGTCCGCCAATGCCAGCTCTGGCGTGTTTTGCAGTGCCGCCCGTCCCGTTGAGCGTTCAAGGTCAAAAACCGTGGTGGCGCCAAATTGCTTCGCCACCTGTCCCGCCAGCGTGGTTTTTCCCATTTGTCTGGCCCCTAATAAAACCACAGCCGGTGATTCCTGAAGCCGCAAAACAACGTTTTCCAACAAACCACGTCGCTGAATGGTTTCTTGCATATCAATAGATAGTCCCATGATTTACAAGGAAGTCAAGATGGAGCGTGGGCGTTAGTTTGGCCCACTTCACCCACCTTTCGCCCCGCCAGCGTTCACGGCCATGGGTTCACGGCCATGGGTTCAGTCCAGGCCGCCACCCTCTTCAAGGGATCCGCGGCGCTAAATGTGCACGCTTCTGAAGGGTATTTTAGGTTTCGGCGAAGCGTCGAGTTCAGGAAATTGGTGCGGCGCAATTTTTCCCCTCCAAAATGCATGGACACGGCTAAGGAAATATTTGTGGCGTGCCACTGTTGCCACCGCCAAGGCGTACAAAACGAACGTGTGATTTTATTGGAGATACGGGGCGCGGATCATTCACTTGATCTTGAGCACAACCCGGAATCCATGCAGCCCGCTTCCAGCCGGACTGGAAGCTCTGCTCGACACCCGGCAGAGATTAGCCTTACCCTGGTAATGACCGCCGCGCGCGACACGGCTGGATGATCCCGTCCCATAGGGATCGAGATGGTTTTCGCTAGAGTACGCACCATATCCATCGTGACACCACTCGGACATGTTCCCCGCCATGTCATGCAATCCATACTTGTTGGGACCAAAGGAACCTGGCGGACAAGTGTCCGCGCATTTCTGATTAAACCCACGGGTTGGACTGACGTCATAACTGTAATCATCGCTGCTGAAATAATTCGCGCCACTATGGCTGATGGTGTCACCGTTTGGAAACCGATTGTGCTCCAATCCTCCCCGCGCCGCTCTTTCCCATTCGGCCTCGGTGGGCAGCCGAAAACCATTGGCAGTCTTATCGAAAGAAATCGATATATTTTGCCCGCTTCGATAAACCTCCGCCAGCGCCCCATTGCTAAAGTAAAACGGCCTGAATCCGTAGATCTCAGACTTAAGATTACAATACTTGATCGCTTCATACCAGTTCACCACCACGGGGAAGGGATTGGTTTTATAATGGCCAGGCCAAGGAACAGTGGTATAATCATGAGAGGTAAGATCATAGTTGGTGGCGTAGGAATGTTGCAAAATGGAATTCCACTGATCCCCGGTCGTTTCGAATGGTTCGATAAGGTAATCGCTCACAGTAACCCGGCGGACGGGCAATTCATCCGGTGCGCCTTCATTCAATGAATCGCCCATATCGAAGGCGCCCATAGGAATGTATACCATCCAGGAAAAGGGAACATAGGGTGCGGAGGTGTTCGCCCACGGGCTGGGGAGCGCACAGCGAAAACCCGTTAAAAAATTGGTGTCATGAGCGAATGAAAATGCGCGGAAGGTGGGCAAGCACCCAGGCAGGGAAGATCCGTAATGCCCGCCGCGGACGACATACATGGAAGTGCCTTCCGTCCATTCGGGGCCATGGGGATTGATGGGCTGGAAGAGCGTGTTCGTCGTGTAACCGGATAAAGCGTCCCAGGTGTCCCAACACATTTCCGCGATATTGCCCACCACGTCATACAGGCCATACTCATTGGGCGCGAAAGACCCCACCGGGCTGGTGAATGGCCGCTCCCCGGAATTATAATCGGGATGCAAGCCCGGCGTTGTACTGTAATCAAATTGATAAAAAGGATGTCCATCCTTCCAATCACTATAGTAATTGGCCAGGGTATGGCTTATGTAAACACCCCAAGGAAACGTAGGATGATTCTCATACTCAGGGTGTTTCGCAGCGGCTTTTTCCCATTCGGCTTCGGTAGGGAGGCGATAACCGCCCGCACTCCAATCCACTTTGGGGAAAATCACTACATTGGTCAAAAAATGGGGAGTCCCGGCTTTATAAGTGACCATGGCGCCATTGGTCAGCAAAAAATAGGCCGGCTGCCGATGCTCCAACTCCGACCGCGCGTTGCACCATTTCATGGCATCATAGCGGGAGATGGAGTGAACCGGGTGATTGGTTCCTTTCCCCAAGCCGATATGCTCGAAACCGTACCCGTTGTTCGTTGCCCATTGATATACCTGATCCCACAAGGACTTGGTTACTTCATACTTGTCCATATAGAAGGCATCCACAAACACGTAGTGGGCGGGTCTGGAATTGGTTGACCAGCCGACATCTGTGCCCATCAAGGGGCTGCCACTAAGAATCATGGCCATGTTGGTCTGGACGGTCAACGCCGCCAGGTCGCTGACGGCGGTTCCCGCCGGGTTGTTCACGATGGCCTGGTAATTGCCCGCATCACCCGGTTCCAGCTTTTGAATACTCAAGGTGGGCTTGCCTGAGCCGCTGATTCTTTCGCCGTCCGCAAGGTTCACACCATTCCGCAGCCAGCGGCAGGTCATGGGCATGCCCCCAGTGGCTTTAATGAAAAACGCGGCTGATTCTCCCGCGTTGCGTGAGATAGGCAGCGGCTGCAGATATATTTCGGGCTTGGTGGCTTCGTGGCTGGCGTAGCCGACTAGTTTCCTGGATGCCAATAGAAAAAAACGGTTAAACCCGCCAACCGCGAACAGGTCATCAAAAACCCGCGCCTCGCAGCGCATGCTGGCATCTGTCCCGCCGTTCAAATTCCAGGAAAATTGCCGGGTGGCCAGATTGGCTTGTCCCCCAAATTCCACATAAGGATCCAATTCTCCAACAATCGCGGGCTGGCTGTAGAATTGGATGGTCATTTTGGGAATCACTTTCAATTGGGCCGCAAAGCTGCCATCGGCCTGCAAATCGGTGGCCAGCGGCTGGATATTGGCGGGCTGTGACTGGGAGAGATCCCGCCATTGGCCTCGTTCAAAGCGCTGGCCGAGCAGGATATCCTGATCGGCCGTAATCCCTGTCCGAAATTGCCCGCTGCCCGGCAGGTCAAACTGGTAGTTCAAGGACAATTCCAGGACCGCCTCAACTTCCACCGGCAGCGCGCCAAGCCAGGCCAGATAGGAAGTCCGAATCGGCGTGGCCAGCAAAGGCAAATCCCCCTCCAGGTGTTGGGCCTTGTCTGATTGGACCGACACTTCCACCCGCAGGGTCATTTTACCATTGAAAAAGGCCTGGTACTCCTGCAGGGCGAAATTCCGGAAATTCGCCTCGAATCCCAGACCGGCATCCAAGTTCAATTGACTGCCTCGCAACAGCTCCACCCGCGCCCGGCTTCCGAAAATACTTTTATCATAGACGACCCGGTTCAGCTCCAACGGGCAGGAAAAGTCGAAATCCCGAATGGCGCCAGGGGGTGATAAGTATGGCGATCTTCTGCCCTGAAGGATGAATTGGCGCGAGGAGAGGGTGCCCTCCTTAATCAGGCGGGATAGCGCGGCCGGCTCAGTCCCCACGGTCACGGTCCGGTTGAGCCGGTCCTCATGCAGATCCAGAATGGTTCGCGCGTAGCTCTGTTCCGGGGTGCCATCGACCAGATGCATGCCCACCGCCAATCCAGAGGAGAGGCCGGTAAATTGATACGTCCAGACATTGCCTGACCGGGATAACAGGCTCAAATTCGAGGTGGGGCTGGCGCTGCCGCCAACCAGCACAATCTGGCTGCCAAGCTGGACGGGTTTCTCCAGTTGATAAAGCCATCGGTTGGTGTGGCGGTTTCCCGCCGGATCAGAAACCGCCAATTGGATGGTGACCGATTGCCCAAAATTGCCGAGCACTTCATTAGTCTGGGGGGTGTAGGTGAGGACACTATTGGTAAAAACCAATCGCCGATCGGGCGGGCTTGCGGGCCGGTTGCTCCCCACCAGCATGACTATCGTGGCCGGGTCAATGCCCGTCTCATCCGCCAGCCAGATACTGATTGGGCTTTGGCTGGGGACGGCGATGGAATCGGCCACCGGCTCCAAACGCACGATTTCCGGAGCGGCAGTGTCCACCTTGGACACCCGGTAAAACCGGTTGGTGTCCTTGGCGGCATCCGTCCAAGCCATATACCGGCTTTTGGCTGGCAAAAAATACCGCCGGGCCTCCGGGGTTGCGTTTCCGCTGAAAGGCAGCTGGGGGGCACTTTCCAGAATATAGGCCGCTCCCATTTGGGCGGGCCAGGTGACCATTACCTGGCCGGGTGCGGTGCGTTCGATAGCGAACTCCCCGGCTGGGGCCTTCGGCGTGAGGCATAGAAAAAGGCCGAGGCTCGCGAGCCATGCGGCAGTGTAAGTCAGCCGTCTCATCGTCGAATTTTACCGGGAAAAGTAATTTTAGCAATTGAATAATATGCTATTAAATATTATAATAGGACATATTAGAATCACCTGGCCTCCCCCGGCACGAGGCCGCATGGTTTCCGCCGGGTGGTCATCCCTGCCAATCACCAACCTCCAAGGGCCTTGAACCGCTTCCTGGCTCGCCTGCTGGCGGTTATTCCCCGCCTCACGTAATTCAGGCTTTTAGGAGTGGAGCGCGCTGGAAAAGGCGCGGAATTTCTTTTCCGCAATAGGGTGCCGGTGGCCCAGGAGCTGGAAAATGGCCTTGCACGCCGCCTGGGCGGCGCCATCCCAATAGCCACGGTCCCGCTCGATCACGTTGATGAAGGCCTCCAGTGCCGGCTCATATCCGCCCTGGAAAACGCTGGCTGCTCCGGCCAGGAAAGTGTCGCGCATTTTCCCGGGTGGCGCTGGAGCGGGCTGGTTCACCAGCGCGGCCAGCTGGCCGAGCCGGCGCAGCGCGGCGGCCTTTCCAGCGGAATCGGAATCGGCCGGCACCGGGCGCAGCAGCTCTTCCAGGCGGCTGGGTTCCAGGTGCAGCCAGGCTTCCGCCAGGGTCACCCGGGCCTCCTCCTGCCCCGGCTCGGCGGCGACGGCCGGCTCCAGCAACCGGACGGCTTCGTCCCACTGGGCCTGGGCCAGCAAGGTGCGGGCCTGCTCCACGATCCCCGGCGCCGCCGAAGGCAGGGCCTTTTCCAGCCAGCGCCGGATTTGCGCCGCCGGCAGGGCGCCGGTGAATTCGTGGATCACCTCCCCGTGGTGGAATAGCTTGACGCTGGGTATGCTGCTGATGCCGAACACCTGCGCCAGGTCCGGCTGTTCCTCGGTGTTGATCTTCACCAGCTCCCAGCGGCCTTGCGCGGCGGCCGCCAGTTTCTCGAGCACCGGACCCAGCACCTTGCAGGGGCCGCACCACGGCGCCCAGAAATCCACCAGCACCGGGATTTCCCGGCTGCGGACGAGCACCTCTTGTTCAAAATTGCGGAGCGCTTCACTCATAGTCATTAAGTCTTTAGGGAATCGGTGGCAACCGCTGTTTGCGTTACTCACCCACCTGGCGGACAGGCCCGCACCAGCAGGCCTTCAAGCAACCTGAAAATGCCCGCTTCACCCCGTGAAGCAAGATCTTTGTTCGCCAGCCGGGCGGCGGGCGGCGGGCCAGCGGGGCCATGCCGGCGCGGGCGCCGCGTCAAAGCCGGGATTGTAATTCCCCTGGATTTGCAGGCAGGATCAGGCAATATGATTACCGCGACGCGGTTTTTATTGATTAATCAGCGGCCGCCGGGCCCGGGGCATTGGATCAAGGCCATCGCGGCCCTGCTGGCGATCGTGCTGGCACCCACCTTGAAGGCCGGAACTCCTGCCTTGCCCGTGGCGGGGCAATACCTTCGGGACTGGCTGGTGCTGGACGATTTTTTATCCGCTGAGTGGGCCACCCATTTCATCAGCCAATGGCAGGCGGATTCCGCCCCGCCCGTCCAGGAAGGGGAGGCCTGGCTGGCGCCCGGGGGCCAGCGCCTGGGCTGGACCCGGCGCCATGCCGATTCACGTTCCATCGTCTTCCGGGACCGGATGGATCAGACCTTGCAGGACCGCAGCGCCATGCTCCTCACCTACCTGGTCCACCCGGGGGGCGGGAATGTGGAGCTGGAGATCTGCTCGCACTCCCCCATCGACGTTTATGTCAACGGGACCAAGCAGCCGCGGATTTTCAGTTACCGGACCGATGCGCGGTATGTCGTCCCCTACAGCGTTTATGAGGCCACCCTGGCGCCCGGGACCAACAGCCTGCTTTTGCGCGTGCTGGGGCTGGAGCAGAATTACAAGCTCTCCGTGAAGGCCTATCCCGGGGACCGCGCGGTCATCTCGGGCCGGCTCGCCATGCTGGAAGGCAAACCTGCCACCCAGCCGGTGACGGTGACGGTGCTGGACCAGGCCCGGGAGCTGGCCGAGGTCCGGATGGACCAGCCGGCCTCCTACCGCTGCGTGGTTTATCCCGTCCCAACCAACCGCTGCCAGCTCGTGGCCCGGTCCGCCGCCGATGGGGTGCAGCCGGTGGAAATGCAATTCCAGCCCGGCCAGAGGATCAGCCTGGACCTGGTGCTGTCCAACATGGTCAGCGTGGCGGGCCGGGTGACGATGCTCGACCCGGAGCAAAGCCCGCAGATCAGCGCGGTGGTTCAGGCCGTCCGGAATGGCCAGGTGGCCGCGGCGGTCCGCACCGGGGAGCGGGGCAATTTCCAATTCCGGTATTTGCCGCCGGGCAAATACCAGGTGCGCTGCGTCACCCCCCTGGGGAGCGCGGTTGCGGAGCCGGGGGAGATCGAGGTGCGGCCCGGGCTGGTGGCCCGGGATCTGGAGATCCGCTGCCCGCCATACAAGATCGGCGCCTGGCGTAAATACGGGGTCTTCGATGGCCTGGCCCACGACTCGGTTTTCTGCCTGAAATCCGCTCCGGATGGGACATTGTGGCTGGGCACGGAAGGCGGGGTTTCCCGCTTTGACGGCCAGCGCTTCACCACCCTGCCCGGCTCCGAGGGCTTTTATGTGCAGGCCCTGGAGTTGGCCCCGGATGGGTCGGTCTGGTATGGAACCCTGGGTGGGCTTCGGCACGCCCGGAATGGCCAGACGAAATTCTACACCATGAAGGAAGGCCTGGCGGGCAACACCATCAACGCCATCCACGCGTTCCCCAACGGCACGGTCTGGATCGGGACGGACTCCGGGATCTCCAGTTATGATGGCCAGAGCTTCCGCACTTATTCCATCCGGGACGGCCTGGCCGACAACAGCGTGCGCTGCATTCACCGGGACGCGAACCAGCGGATCTGGATCGGGACGGCGGCCGGGCTGGCCCGCTGGGAAGGCACGAATTTCCTGAGCTTCCCCGCCTTGGAAATGAAAAACGAGCCGGACGTCTCCGCCATGGTGGACGATGGGCGGGGCGGCCTGTGGGTGGGCACCCTGAACGGAACCTTCCATTTTGACGGCCGGAACTATGCGCCCGTGGAGGAATTGAACCTGCTGCCGGAAAAATCGTGCCTTTCGCTGCATGCCTCGGCGTCGAACCTGCTTTGGATGGGCCTCTCGGATTCGCTGGCGGCTTATGACGGGGCCAACCTCGTGCAATACACCGTGGCGGAAGGGATTGCCGGCCGGGAAATCGCGGGCATCTGGGAAAGCCCCGGCGGCCAGATCTGGCTGGCCACGTCCAAGGGTGTTTCACGGTTCGATCCGAATTTCCAGCGCTACACCGCCCAGGCCGGCCTGGCGAACCTGCGCGTGCTCAGCGTCCACAGCTCCCCCCAATATGGGCTTTGGGCCGGCACCAGTGAAGGCGGGGCGGCCCGGTTCGATGGCTGGGGTTTCAAGACCCTGTATCCCGCCGCCTATGTCCGGACTTTTTGCCAGGCGCGGGACGGGCTCCTCTACCTGGGCACCGACCGCGGCGTGACGGGGTACAATGGCACCGGATTCCAGACGGATACCGACATCCTTTGCCCTTCGCAATGGACCCTGGCCCTGCGGGAAGACCAGGATAAGTCGCTCTGGATCGGCCATGGCTGGGGAGGGTCGGGGGTGGATGTGTTTTGGAAAAATGCCGGCGGCTGGCAGCGAACCAATTATACCACCCAACATGGATTGGTGAGCGACCAGGTATATTCCATCTTATGCGCCCGGGATGGTTCCAAGTGGTTTGGCACGGCGAACGGTTTGTCCCGGCTGCGGGAATCCCAATGGACGAGTTTCACCGGAACCAATCATCCGCCGCTCAACGAACGCCGGGTCTGGAGCCTGCTGGAGGATCGCAGTGGCACCCTTTGGATCGGCACGGACAACGGCCTGGTCCGTTTCAACGGCCGGGAGTTCCAAAAGTGCGCCACCCAGGGGCCGCTCAACGACCATATTTGGACGGTGTGCCAGGCCAGCGATGGGCGGCTGTGGATCGGCACCGCCAACTCCGGGGCCTGCATCTATGACGGGCAGGCCTGCGCCTCGGTCGATACCCGGGATGGCTTGGTGGACAACTCGGTGATTTCCTTCAGCGAAGGAGCCGATGGGCGGATGTGGATGGGGACCATCGGGGGAGGGGTGTCAGTTTACCGGGCCCGGGCCAGCCAGCCCCGGATCCTGGTCGATTCGGTCCTGGTGGGCAACCAGCCCGGCGGCTCGCTGGCCAGCCTGCCGCCGGTGCCCGTATTCGGCCACGTGACCGTGAAGTATCACGCGGTGGATCTCGTCACCCTGGAGCCAAAGCAGCAGTATCGGCTGCGGTTATCTAATCCAGCCGCATCCGGCAGCCCGGCGGAACCTTTCTTCTGGCCTGGCACGCGCTATGACTGGGAGCCGCAGCGGGAGGGGAAATATGTGCTGGAGATCCAATCGGTGGGCCGGGATTTGAGTTATTCCGAGCCGGTCCGGCTGGCTTTCACAGTCTTCACGCCGTGGCATCTCCAGCAACGGGTGATCCTGCTGGGGAGCACCGGTTTCGCGGGCCTGGTGGGATCTTTGCTGTTCCTCGGTTACCGCGTTCGCCACCATCGGCGGCAGGCCCGGCAGTTGGAGGACCAGATGCGCGAGCAAGAGCGCCAGGCGCTCCGCGAATTCCGGCAAAAAAACCAGGAATTGGCCGAGTCGCAGCAGCAATTGCTCAGCGCCAAGCAACAAGCCGAGTCGGCCAGCCTCGCCAAAAGCGTTTTCCTCGCCACCATGAGCCATGAAATCCGGACCCCGCTCAATGTCATCCTGGGCTACGCGCAGCTCCTTCAATTCCAGCAGGATCTGGCCGCCGGGAACCGGGAGGCCATCCACACGATTGCCCGCAGCGGCAACCATTTGCTGGGCCTGGTGAATGACATCCTGGATTTGTCGAAGATCGAAGCGGGGCGCATGGAGCTGCAGGAGGCCCCCTTCGATCTGAGCCTCCTCGTCCGGCACCTCGTGGCCATGTTCAGCCTGCGCTGTGAGCAGAAAGGCCTCGCCTGGAAACTGGGCTTCAACCACCCCGGCCCGCTGATGGTGCTGGGGGACGAAGGCAAGCTGCGGCAGGTATTGATCAACCTGCTCGGCAACGCCGTGAAATTCACCGACTCCGGCGAAGTCTGCCTGCGGATCGTTGCCTTGGACGGTGATCGTTACCAGTTTGAAGTGGCCGATACCGGCCAGGGCATCTCGGCCCCGGACCAGGTCTTGATCTTTGAGGCCTTTTCCCAAGGCGAGCAAGGCCGGAAAAAGGGGGGCAGCGGGCTGGGGCTGGCGATCGCCCGCCGCCAGATTGAACTCCTCGGTGGCCGGCTGGGATTGGCGACCGAAGCGGGCCGGGGATCCCGCTTCCATTTCGAGCTGCGCCTGGCCCCGACCTCCTTGAGCACGCCCCCGGTCCTGAGCCAATCCCGGGAGCTGGTGCCGAAACTGGCGGCCGGCCGGCCGTTAACCGCCTTGGTGGTGGATGATATGCAGGAAAACCGGGAGGTTCTGGCCGGCCTGTTGACCGCCGCCGGGATGTCCGTGCGCACCGCCATTGACGGCCTGGACGCACTGGAAAAGCTGCGTGCGGAACCGCCGGATGTGGTTTTATCGGATATCCGCATGCCCCGCATGGATGGCCAGGAACTGGCGCGGCGGGTGGTGGCCGAGTGGGGGGATGCCCGCCCGAAACTCCTCGCGGTGACCGCCTCGGTGCTGACTGAAGAGAAAGCGGTTTTTTTGGACGCCGGCTTCGATCTTATCCTTTTCAAGCCCATTCAGGCCTTCGCTTTATACGAATCCCTGGGGCAGATCCTGGGCCTTCGCTACGAGCCGGGCGGCTCGGGGCCGGCCACCGCGCAGCCGGATGGCTGGTCCGAACCCCTGGGACCGGAACCCATCCGCCGCTAGCTGCTCGCGGCGCGGGGTGCAAAAGGGCGCCTGCGTTCCGGCCAAAACCACCACCCGCCGCTGGCCGGAATCGCATCGTGTTGTCTTTCAGTGATTTGCATTACCGGAAAAGAAATTCTGTCGCAAAATCCATTTTTACTTGATTTGATCGCCCATCCCGGCCATGCTTCCACGGTAATTTAAATGAACCAATGAACGACTGAGCTTTCCGATTATTGGTCGGCCGCGGGCACGGCGGGAGATGTAATATATCTCATTTGCTACATAAACTGTTTGGATAAGACCCCAATCCTATTATGTGTAATCCGTCACGGTTTTTGGCTGCGTTCCTAATGGCCACGTGCATTGCTCCAGCGCGGGCCGAAACGGGGGCCGGCGCCGGCTTTGCGATGAACATCCGGCCCGGCACCCTCACCTTAACACCCGGAAAGTCGGCTTCCTTTGTCGTTTCGCTCACGCCGTTGAACGGTTTCGCTTCGGCGGTGGTTCTTTCGGCGGGAGGCTTGCCCGCCGGCATCACCGCCACGTTTAATCCGGCCTCAGTTCTGCCGCCGGGCACGTCCGTTCTGACTTTGACAGCCGCCAACGATGCAGTGTTGGGGACCTTTCAGCTCAACCTGACCGGGGTGGGCGGCGGCCTTACCAACCAGACGGTTTCGGGGCCGGTGACGGTCAATTTTGGCCTGATTCCCAAGGCCTATGGATCCTTTGCCGGAGTGGTTACCGATATTGAAACGGGACTCCCTATTCGCGAGGCCAAGGTCACAGCGCTGGGGGCCGGCAACTCGTTCACCGATGCCATGGGGCACTTCAGCATCCCGAAGGTGCCGCTGGGGGCCGACAACTCGCCACAAGTTTACTCTGTGCAAGTCTTAGTCGGCTCCGCATACTGGTATTCCACCACTACGAGCTATGCGGTGGCCGACTCCCCAACCGAAGTGAACTTTCAGTTGCTGCGCCAGAAGACCGGCGTTGTTGAGGGAGACGTCATGGACCCGGATCATAACCCCGTCCCCGGCGCCAAAATAAAATATGCGGACAGCTCTTATAACAGCTACCAGGTCGCCACCTCGGACACAAACGGCTTATTCCGGACGACCCCGCTGGGATTGGGTTATAGCAACGCGCCGCAACCGATAACACTCTCCGCGGAAAAGAATGGGTTCTGGCTGGAGGTTCGTGCGGTGACGCTGACCGCTTCCAGCAACGCCGTTGTCCACTTCGTGCTCGTGCCGGTGTGCATTGGGACCGTGACGGGCCGCGTGGTGTATGCTGACACCGGCGAGGCAGTCACCAACCGCCTGGTCGCCTGGGTTGGTTCCGGCGGTTCGGCGCGAACCGACTTGGAGGGTTACTATTCAATCCCGGGAGTGTCGCTTGACCTTAGGAAAGGTTCCGCCGATTGCTCCATAACGGTTTACGCCGAGAAATCCTTCAAGAACGCCGGTGGCACCAACTGGGTGGCGCCTAATTGCGCAGCCACCATCGAGGCGCCCGTGGTTAAAATACTGCGGGAGCCGCGGGAGTATTACGGTGGCATTGCCCTGCATTTGCTCGACGATGTGTCCGGGGCAACCATCACCAACGCCCGGGTCTGGATTCCCGGCCATAGCGGCTGGAGTTCCGACGACATCAATGCCTACCCGGACGGCTCCGGGGCCTTCGCCTTCACCAACCTTTATCTGGGGATCTCCACCAACGGTTATTTCAATATCAACATCCGCGCCACCGATTACTATGACAGCAGCACGAACGTGCAGGTCTTCGCGGGGCAAACCATCGCCCAGGATATACTGATGCCGCACAACAATTACGGCTACCTGATCGGCACCATCAGGGATTCGGAAACTCACCTGCCGATTAACGGCGCGAGCGGCTATTTCGTCAGCAGCACCGGCCCGGATGGCCGCTATGCCACCAGGCCCTTGCTTTTGAATTATGGTCAAGAAAGCGCCCGGTTTTCGCCCGGGGTCACAGCCGCCGGCTATTGGGACGGGCAATTGACGTCCGTGATCGCCGCCGGCCAGACGAACCTGGTGGATCTGGAACTTTTACGGGTTTGCACCGGGGCCACCATTGTGGGCAGCGTGGTGAATGCCCTGAACCAGCAACCGATCTCCGGAGCCACCGTCCGAACCGACCAGCGTTCCACGCTCACGGATGCAAATGGGAACTTCGTGCTGACCAACCTCACGGTCGGCACCTCGAATTCCCCCATCCAAACGACCGTGATCGCTTCGGCCCCGGGATTTAACAGCCAGACCCGCACCGTCACGATTTTTTGCGGCGCGACGATCGTTTCTGAGTTCGGCCAGCCACCCACCCAATTCGGCTCGCTGGAGGGCTGGGTGACGAACAGCCTCACGGGGCAGCCCCTGGCCAGCGTTTTCATCGGCAGTGAATTTGGGGGCGCCACCACGACCGACCCCCAGGGGCATTACACCCTGTCCCAGGCGCCGCTCAGCGTCAACGGCGCGGACCGGACCTGGAGGATTACGGCCATGCCCACGGGCTTTTCCGCGCAGACCAAGCCCGTGGTGGTGACCTCCAACGCGGTCGCCCGCCTGGATTTCGACTTTGGAGCCGCCTTGACCGACCTGGAAGTCCTGCTCCAGGACACGCCCGACCCGGTGACTGCAGGCAGCAATTTGACCTATACCGTGACGATCCATAACAACGGCGGCGCCGCCGCCAACGTCCGGATTACCAACTCGCTCCCGCCGGGGGTGCAGTTCGCCGGTGCGGCCATCACCAATAGCTCGGCACCAGGTTTCACCACTCCGGTGTTCCACGCCGGAGCCGTCAGCACCACCATCTCCAATTTTCCGGGCGGTGCTGCCGCCATGCTGCAAATCACCGTGCAACCCTCGGTGGCCGGCTGGCTGACGAATACGGCAACCGTCACAACCGATTCTCCCGATACGGTGGCCGGGAACAACTCCGCTTCGGCGGTCACCCGGGTAAACCCGCCCGGCTTGGTGGGAGCCGGCCTGGCGATCAGCCTCAGCGGCAGCCCGGCGGTGGTTCTGGTCAGCAATCTCTGGACGATTTCCATGCGGGTCAGCAATGCCGGCCCTGCTGATGCCTCCTCGGTGGTCGTAAGCAATCAACTGCCGCCTGGCGCAACATTTATATCCAGCACGCCGGGCAGCGTGCCCGTCAACGGTCTGCTGCTGCTGTCGCTTGGGGATTTGGCGGCGGGAGCCGCTTTGAATGTGGTCGTGGTAGTGCGGGCGGTCTCCGCGGGCTCACTGACCAACCAGGCCACTGCCAGCAGCGCCCAATCGGACCCGAATCCGGCTGATAATACCGCCAGTGCCAGCGTGCAGGTTCAAGCCCCATCAGCTCCAACCAACCTGGCCTGGACTCTGATTGGCCCGCTGATTTTCAATCCTCAAACCGGTCTCTTCGAGCAAGGGATCCGGCTGGCGAATCCGGGAGCTGCGGATGCGGTCGGTGCGCGCCTTTTGCTCCTGAGCCTGCCCGCGGACGTTTCGGTGTACAACGGCACCGGAACCACCAACGGCATGCCCTTTGTGGCTGTGGACCAGACGATTCCGGCCGGTGGATCGCTGGACTTGATCCTTGAGTTCTACCGCCCCAGCCGGCAGGGTTTTGCCCCTCCCGCACTCACCCTGGAAGCCGCCAGTCCCAGTCCACCGCAACCGTCCACGGGGAAGGCGATTCAGTTGGACCGCGAGCCGCAGATGATCGGCGATCGATTCCTGATCGAGTTTGCGGCGGTTCCCGGCCGCGCCTATCTCATCCAGTACCGCGCGGACGCGAGCACCTGGACCGATGCCGTGCCCCCGGTCGTCGCCGGCGGCACGCGCGTGCAATGGTTTGACGATGGCCCACCCAAAACATCCGCCAAACCGGTGGCCGTGGGCAGCCGGATATACCGCGTAATCGAGTTATCTCCATGAGCCTAACCCAACGAATCCTTGACTTATGACCCCCACCACGAACGCAGGGAAGCGGGCCAGCTTCCCAGCCCGGTTCTTAAGTGCCGCGGCTTCCGGGATATTCTCCTTCAGCGCCCTGGCGGGCGAGGAAACCCCCGATCGGTTCGGCCTCAGCCTGCATGCGGCCTTCAACACCAAAGTTAATTTCACCAGCCTGAGGGGATACCCATCCCCGTCCCAGCCCAGCCCGGGTGCGGGCGGCGGGCTGGACCGGACTTACGATGATGGCTTCGTCAGGAAAGATGCCAGCGGCAACGCCGGCGGGCAAACCTGGAACTGGGGATACGAGCACGATTCTCAAATCGCCGGGGGCGCCGTCCAGTATCATTCGGTCACCGCCCTGGCCAGTGGCGCGGCCACGCAGCGGGAAAACCCGCTGTGGGGCGCCGAGTTGACTTACGAGCACTCGCTGCGGCGCTCCTCCGCCCTGGATTGGGGGCTGGAGGCTGGCTGGGGATTCAACCTCTTCGATTTCCGGAATGACCAGACCCTGGCCGCGCCCGCAACCATGCTGACCGACAGTTATGCATTGAATGGCGTCGTGCCGCCGCTGGCGCCTTATAGCGGCAGCTTCAATGGCCCCGGCCCGGTGCTCACCGATACGCCGATGCGGACGGAAGGGCCGCTGGCCAATGGCGCCTCGGTGAGCGGGACGAGACGGATGGAGGGCCAGCTTTACACGCTCCGGTTCGGGCCTTATCTCGGCGTTCCCCTGGGCAAAGACTTTGCCTTGCACCTCGGCGCCGGCCCGGCCCTGGCGGTGATCAACAGCGAATTCCAATTCAGCGAAACCGTCACCCTGGCGGGCGGAGCGGTTGGGCAAAGCCAGGGGGAGGCTCAGGACGTGGATTTTCTCGGCGGAGCCAATGTTGCAGGGCAGGTCATCTGGCAGATCAGCGCCAAAGTGGGCGTTTTCGTCGGCGCGCAATTCCAGTACCTCAATAGCTTCACGCAACAGGCGTCTGGCAAGGAAGCCAAACTGGATCTCGGCGCCACCATTTTTGGGAGCGCCGGCGTGAAATGGAGCTTTTGAAGTGCCCACGATGGCGGTCCCCTGGCGCCAGGCTGGCGCGCCGGGACCGGGCAACAACCCCGGGTGAGTTCAATTTATGAAATCGAAGCTGTTCCTTTTCTGGTGGTTCGCCGTGATGGGCATGACCTCCTCCGCTGCGGTGTTCACGGTCACGACGGCCGAGGACAACGACGACTACGCCCCGCCCACCAAGCCGTTGATGTCGTTGCGCACCGCGATCCGCCTGGCCAATACCACCGCGGGGTACGACTACATCGAGTTCAACATCCCCGCCGGAGGCGGAGTGGCGCGCATCGTGTTGAAACCTCAACCCGGCACGGGTTATGTCAATTTGCCGGACATCCTCGAATCGGTCATGATCAACGGCTACACCCAGCCGGGCGCCATGCCCAATACGCTCGCCGTCGGCAACAACGCCCTGCTGAAGGTCGAGATCGACGCGGGCAATACCGTCGCCAGCTATTCCCGCGGCCTGATGATCCTGGCGCCCTATTGCGAAGTGCGCGGACTGATCATCAATAATTGCCTGGAGGCTGGCATCATCATGTCCACCTCCTACGAGAATGTGATCGCCGGCAACTGGCTGGGCACGCAGGCCGATGGAACCACCCCCTCGGCCGGCCGGAAAAACAAGGCCGGCATCTGGGTCACCCGCAGCTCACGAAACCAGATCGGAGGGCCTTTGCCTGGGGACCGGAACCTGCTTTCCGGCAACTGGGATGTGGGGCTCGTCATCGCCGGCCCCATGCCGTCTGGCAGCCCCGGCATCCCGGCCGAAGAAAACCTGGTCCTGGGCAATTACATCGGCACGGATTACTCAGGCTTGGCGCCACTTCCCAACGGGCGGGGGGGGATATTGATCCAAGGCTGCGACCACAACCACATCGGGGACGGCACGGCGGCCGGCCGGAATGTCATCAGCGGGAACCTGGAAGCCGGGGTGAAGGTGGTTCCGCGGCTGGGGGGCCTTTCGCCCACCGGTAATAGCATCGTCGGGAACTACATCGGCCTGGCCGCCAACGGCGACCTTTCCGCCGCCCGCATCAAGCTGGGGAACACCGGCAGCGGCATCCTGATTTCAAACTCGCTCGGGACGGTGGTCGGAGTGGGCCTCACCACCCCGCCCACCGACGCCCAGGCGAACATCATCATCGATAACGGTGCTTTCGGAGTCCAAGTGACCGGCGACACCGCCAAGGGGAATTGCATCCGCGGCAACCAGATCCGTGAGAACGGGGGCGTTTCGATCCTGCTCGGCGACCGCGTGGGCGCCGGCCCCACCGATCCGGCGCATCCCACCGCCGGGCCCAACGAGTGGCAGCAGCCACCCCTCGTGGTCTCCACCCGCTACGATGCAGCGAAGCTGCAGACGGCGATCAGCGGGCGCGTCCAGAGCGCGTCCCCGAAGGATCTCCTGATCGACCTTTACCTCATGCCGGCCAGCAGCACCATGAATTTTGGCGAAGCCAAAACCTACCTGGACAGCATCCGGCCCGATACCAGTGGCCGTTTTTGTGTGACTTATTCGGGGAAGATGGGTTTCATACCCGGCGCCCCACCCGGCACCCCCCAAACGCGGGTGACCGCGACGGCCACCTCGCTGGCTGGCTCCACCTCCGGGCTCTCCTCCCCGCCCAAATGGGATCTCTTGGCGCTGGAGGTCATCCAGTCCGTGCAGGATTGGAATAACAGCGTGCCGCTCTTCATCGGCAAGGAGACCTGGGTGCGCGCGCACCTGCAAACCCAGGATGGCGCCGACGCCGTGGTGGATCTCGCCAAGCTCAAGCCCCGGCTGCATGGGGTGGATGGCTCCGGGATCGAATGGGTCGACTCTCCCCGGCCTCCGGCCCAGGCAGGTAACTTCACCTTGCCGGGAGATGCGGCTCCCGCGCGGGCAGACTTCGGGAAAACCCTCAACTTCCAGCTCCCATCGACCTGGTGCAGGGGGGATCTGACGCTCTGGCTCGAGGCGGAAAACCTGAACTGCGCCGAGTGCGACACCTGCCCGGCCTGTCCGGCTTGCAGCGTGACCGTGCGGTTCAACCCGGCGCCGAAGTTCGACCTGGTCATCCAGCCTATCAAATATTACTTCAAGCCTGCGCCAGGCGCGGTGACAGACACGCGGGATGTCACCCCGACCGCTCTTGGCTATTTTACGAATCTGCTCAACGCCATGTACCCTATTGCCAAGGCACAGATTGAGGTCGCCTCGGTTCCCCTGCTCATATTAGACGAGAAGACCGGCTTCTTCATCGGAAACACGCCCGAGTGCAGCCAAATCAATCGTGAGCTATACCGTAAGATTGGCTGGTTCGCATCCTTGGGCAACGAGAAGCTGCTCGGGCTGGTTCGCGGCCCCGCCAACACTCTCAGTGGGCTCGTGGGCCTGACACCGAAGACCCTGGCCAATCATATTTCCACTTCGTATTACAGATTCCCGAAGGCCGAAGCGCGCGCGATGCCGCTCCATGAGTTGGGGCACGCGCTTGGCCTGCCTCACTCAATTATCGAGAAGTACGCTGCTAAAAAAACCGTCAGCAAGCCCGGAGGCGGTTCAGTCGAGATGCGGGTGGGTTTCTTCGGCGAATTGAATGAACTGACAGATCCGTTTTTCGCGTATCACCAGATCCCCCCCGGCGCTCCGCTGGAAGCACCGACTCTGGGAGACATGGCCAACGGACCCAGAACCATGGTCTACGGCCTGGACACAAGCAGGGTTTCGGATGCCGGACCCCTGGTGATCGATCCCACTCAAATATTTGAGCTGATGTGTTACGCCAACCACCACGATTTAGGCGTCTGGATCTCGAAGCAGAATTACGAATTCCTCGCCGCCATACTGGGCATAAAGTACGGGTATGCGGCCAAACGCGCGCAAGCGCCACGCTCCGGGACGAAACCCGATTACCTGCTGGTGCGCGGCGACGTCAATCTCTGGGCGGGCACCGTGCAGTTTACCGCATTTGGCCAGGGGGCAGGATCCGCGACCCCCGCGGAGATCGAGTTCGGAGACTATCAACTTCAGCTGTTGGATGGCGCCGGGAAGATCCTCTACCAAACCAGTTTCGCACCGGCCCGGTACGATGCGCCACCACTGCCCGCGCGCGTGGGTGGGTTTGTGATACCCGTTCCGGCCAGCCCGGCTTACCGGGAAGCCCGGGTTCTCCGCCAAGGCCTGACCCTGGCCAGCCTGAAAGCCTCCCCCAATGCGCCCACGATCCGCCTTGAATCCCCCATCGCAGGGGAGAACATCAGCTCCAGCACGATCCCCCTGGTATGGAGCGCTCAGGACGCCGATCACGACCGCCTGAGTTATGACATTCAATACAGCCTGGACGGCGGGAAATCCTGGACGCCGGTCCAGGTGGACTGGCCGGACACCCACTTCGATCTGGATCGCTCGAACCTGCCGGGCAACACGCAGGGGATGGTGCGCGTGGTCGCGAGCGACGGCTTCCATACCACCGTCGCGGATTCATCGTCACCGTTCACCCTCGCCCGGTTGCCCCCCCGCGTTTATATCGTCGCCCCCACCCCGGGCCGGATCTTGAGCCGCCTGGACCCCATCCATTTCGAGGCCCTGATCGAGGCCCGGGGTGAAAATCCGGAAAGCCTGGGCAACGGCACCAACCTCGTGTGGGAGTCGAGCCTGGATGGCGTAATCGGACGCGGGCCGCAGTTTGTGCGCGAGGCCGCCACCCTCCGGCCCGGACTGCACGAGATCCGCGTCACGGCCACCAACAGCGCCGGCGGGGTCGCCACGGCGGCCGTCAGCATCCAAGTCCAGGCGGAAGCCCTGACCCAATGGGCCGATCTCGCCCTGGAGACGGTGCTTTCACCCGCCGTGCCGTACTCCGGCACGAATTTCACGCTGACCCTCATCGTCCGCAATACCGGCGCCCTCGCTGCCACCAAGGCATTCTTGACCAACGATCTCCCACCCGGCCTGTCCGTCGCTTCCGTCAGCGCCTCCGCCGGCTCGGTGACGAACCTGGCCAGACAGGTCATCGCGAATCTGGGGGTTCTCCCGCCCGGGCAGAGCGCCAGCGTCATCCTCCAGTTCACCAACAGCCCCGGCGGCTGGTACACCAACCGCTGCCTCGTCAGCGCGGCGGAACTGGATCCCGACCCCGTCAACAACGCCTCCATGGAGGTATTCTGCCTCGTCGAACCGAGGCCGGCGCTGCCCGACCTGGTCGTGGTGAGTTCGGTTGAGCCGGCTAACCCGGGACCGGGCGAGAGCGTGAACTACCTGATCTCCGTGGCCAACCAGGGCACCGGGCCAGCCACCCAGGTCCGGCTGACCAACAGCCTCCCCCTCAACGCGCCCCTGCTCTCCGCCGCCGTCTCCCAAGGCGCCTGGCAGACCAACGGTCCTGAATTGATGGTTGAGTTTGGCGCCATTCCAGCCGGCACGAATGCCCAGGTGGAGTTCCGCGTGCGTCCCAGCCAAGCCGGTCCCTTGTTTTCTCTGGCCGGTGTGGCCTCGGCCGAAGCCGAAGCCGAACCCTTGGACAATATTGCCACCAGCATCGTTACGGTGGTTTCGCGCCTCCGGTTGAGCGCGGTCCGGGACGGCGCACAGTTCCGCTTGGAGTGGTCAGACGCACCCAATCTCCACCTGGAACAAACCGCGAGCCTTGGGAATGGCGCCGCCTGGGCACCCGCCTCCGGCAGCCCAGTCCTGAGCCAGGGAACCTGGCGTTATCCAGTCCCCGCGGACGGGAAGACGAAATTCTACCGCTTGCGGCAGCCGTAGCCTGCGGCAGGCGGATTCCGGCTCCCCCCAGTGGAAAAAACGGATTGCCGGCGGCAGTTATTGATCGACGGAACGGTTTGAATCGGTCAGGATATGGGGGCAAACTGCATGGCGTTTGCGAAGCGGCGGCTGCTCATATACTGGTCAAATATATGGTGATCCTTTTGTTTTTCTGCTCCGGAGCCACGGCGCTCATCTATGAGGTTCTTTGGTCCAAGTACCTGACCCTGATGTTCGGCAGCACCACGCATGCGCAAACCGTGGTCCTGGCGGTGTTCATGGGCGGCCTGGCGGCGGGCAACCGCATCTTCGGCCGGCTGGCGGACCGGGCTCCCCAACCCCTGGCGGTTTACGGCCGCCTCGAGCTGGGCATCGGGTTGTATGCCTTTGTTTTTGCGTGGCTGCATCAGCTGGCCGAGGGGGCCTTCCTCGCCATCGGCTCCAAACTGGCCAGCCAAGGACCATCCCTGCTTCTGCTTAAGGCGGTGTTAAGCCTCGTGCTTTTATCGGTGCCCACCATCCTGATGGGCGGCACCCTGCCGGTGCTGGCGGCCTGGCTCCAGCGGCGTTACCCGGATGCCAGCCGCTGGTCGGCGCGGTTTTATGCGGTGAACAGCCTGGGCGCCGTGCTGGGGGCCGGCTTGGCGGGGTTTTTCCTGGTCCGCTGGCTGGGCATGGTCGCCAGCCTGCAGGCGGCCGCCCTGGTCAATGTGATGATCGGTTTCGCCGCCTTGGGCCTTTCCCGAACCCCCTGCCCGGCGCCCAGCCCGGAAACCGCCCCGCGGCCGGCGCCGCCGGGCGCCCAACCGGAGGCCCAGCCGGCTGGCGCTGGCGGAACCGCTCCGGCCAGCCACCCCTGGCTGGGCTGCGTGCTGGTCGCCGCCACCGGCGGCATTTCCATGGGGCTCGAGGTGCTGTCGGCCCGGGCCTTGCTGATGATTTTCGGCACCTCGCTGCAGGCTTTCGCGATCGTGTTGATGGCCTTCATCCTGGGCATCGGCCTGGGCAGTTCGGTGGTGGCCTCGCCGCGGGTCCGCCACTGGCCGCGTGAAACCACCACCTGCTGCCTGCTGCTGCTCGCCGGAACCCTGGTGGGGGGTTATGTGGCCGGGCTCGAGCAGTGGGTCACCGTTTACCGCTATTTTCAAGTGGGCCTCGCCCGCAATTACGCCGGTTATGTTTGCCACCTGGCGATGAACAGCCTGCTCGCGCTGGGCCTGCTGGGCCTGCCGGCGGCCCTGATCGGCGCCACCCTCCCGCTTTGGATCCGGGAAGGGGATCCCGGCCGGTCCGGCCTGGGGGATAGCGTTGGCCGGCTGCTCACCTGGAACACCTTGGGCGCCGTGCTGGGCACCCTGGCGGCCGGATTTATTTTGATGCCGGCCCTCGGTTTGCGGGCCGCCTTGACGGTCCTGGCAATGTTGCTGGTGCTGGGCTCCGGGCTGCTGGCCTGGGCCACCGCCAGGCGGAAAATGGCCGCGGCCGCGGCCGCGGCCGGCCTGTTCCTGGCCTGGGTGGCCGCCACCGGGGGCGAGGGCTGGAAGATCGTGCTCAGCTCCGGGGTCTTCCGCGCCCGGGAGAAGGAGGTCGATCCCCGGACCCTGGAGCTGCGCAAGCAAGTCCAGAAGCTTTTGTTTTATGAGGACGCGACCGATGCCACCGTTTCCGTGGAGCAAAGCGTGGATAAAAAATCCCGTCCCGATGACCTGTGCCTGCGCATCAACGGCAAGCCGGACGCCTCCAGCCTCGGGGATCTTTCCACCCAATACCTCCTGGCGCATCTACCCATCGCGGCCCGCCCGGACAGCCAGGACATTTTTGTGCTGGGCTTTGGCAGCGGCATCACCGCCGGCGCCCTGCTGGGCCATCCCATCCGCCAGTTGGTGGTGGCTGAAAACTGCGCCGCCGTCCTGCGGGCGGGCCATTTTTTCGCCCCCTGGAACCGCGGCGTGCTCACCAACCAGCTGACCCGCCTGGTCCGCGAAGACGCGCGCACCGTGCTCAAGCTCAGCCCCCAGGCTTACGACGTCATCATCTGTGAGCCTTCCAACCCCTGGACGGCCGGCATTGGCAGCGTTTTCAGCCGGGAGTTTTTCGAGCTGGCCGCCAGCCGGCTGAAGCCCGGGGGGATCATGGCCCAGTGGTTCCATGTGTATGAAATGAACGACCAGATTGTGGGCCTCGTGCTGCGCACCTTTGCCAGCGTTTTCCCGTCCGTCGAAATCTGGGACACCAGCGTCGGCGACATCGTCCTGCTCGGCTCCCAAAAACCGTGGCCCAGCCGCCCCGCGGATTACGCCCGCTTGTTCGCCCGGGAAGCTTCGCGCCAGGATCTCGAAGCGATCGGGATTGCCACCCCAGAGGCCTTGTGGGCCCGCCAGCTGGCTTCCCAGCGCACCGCTTTCGCCATCGCCGGCGACGGGCCGCTGCAGACGGACGAATTCCCCATTTTGGAATACGCGGCTCCGCTCGCCTTTTTCATCGGCGCCAGATCCCTTTTGCTGGAGGCCTTTGACGAGCGCACCTGGCAATCCAGCCTCGCCCCGGAGGGGAAAAACCGCGCCCTGGCCGCCCTGCCCGGCGACACCCTGGGGCGGATCTTCCAGGGGAATTTTGCCAGCTGCAATGTGGATTTGAACCGGCACCTCCAGCTCCGTTTCAAAACCAACGCCCCCCCGGATCACACCGACGTCTTTTACGGCCCGGTGCTGCTCCCGTGCGTGTTCCGGCCTGACAGCCACGCCGCTTTGGCCTGGCAGCCGGCCCTGCCGGAGGACGAATTGGAAAACCGCCTGGCGCTGGCCGGGCTGGCGGTCCAGCAGAACACCGCTCAAAAAAGTGCCGCCCTCGACGAGATCGAAACCATCCTCCGCCAATTCCTTGCCGCGCCCGGCGCCAAAACCAACTCCTGGTCGCCCACCGCCTACATCGTTTTGGCCGCGCAAGCCCACTTCGCGGCCGGCCACCTCGATCGTGCCGCCGGGGTCATGGCCCTCGGCCGGCCGGAGGAAACCCAGGCCCGGCAATGGATTTACCTCAACCAGGTGCTGGCGCGGGAGAAACAACGCCCGGCTGCCCCGCCCAATCCCAAGTGATTTCCACCGCGGCTTTTTGATCGCGGCGGAAGCATCCCCCGCTTGACAAATCCCGCCGGGCCTGCCCACCATACCGAAACCATGAAAACTCAATGCCTGCGCGGCGGCCGTTCCGGCCGGAAGCGCAGTTTGCCCGGCCGGCCGGCCGGCCTGCTGGTGCTGCTGGCTGGCTTGGTGGCCAGCCCCGGCCAGGAGCAGGAACGCACCGTGCGCGCCGAGATCCTGGACGCCGCCACACGGCAGCCGGTCCAGCGTTTCACCGTCCTGTTCGGCTACGATTTCTGCCGGGCGGTGAGCTGGGACCGCAAAAGGGTTTATGTGGGCCGGGGGGGCAAGCTGGATCTGCCCCTGGCGGAGCGGCCGAATTACCTGAAGATCCTCGCCGATGGCTGCCAGCCCGAGGTGTCCCGGCACATCCGCCAGGAGGAGGGGGCCGTCGAGCTGGCTTTCGCCCTGAAAAAAGCGGAGCGGTTCAAAGGCACGCTGCTGGCCACCAACGACACCACCCTCTATGGGGCACAGGTGGCCCTGGTCACGGAATCCATGGGCGTGGACCTGGCGGAGGACCGCCTGCTGCAAACCCCCGGCATGGCCCTGGCGCGCACCGATATCCAGGGGCGTTTTTCCTTCGTTCGCGATCCTGAAGCCCTGGAGATCGTGGCCGCCGTTCCCCAGGGATTCATCCGCCAGACGGTGGCGGAGGTGGCCGCCGAACCAAAATTGCTGATGCAGCCCTGGGCGAAGGTGGAGGGCACCCTGCCGGGGGCCAAGGCGGCCGGGGGCCAGGGCTTGGTGGTCCTCACCGCGGAGCCATTCCTGCCGGCGCTGTTCAAAGGGCCCTGCCAGGGCCGGGTTGGCTTTGATTTCCAAAGCTTCGCCCGGGAGCTGGCGGCCGGCCAGGAGCGTTTTGAATTCAAAGCCGTCCTGCCTGGCCGCCGCCTGCTGTGGCATTCGGTCTGCATCGACGACCGCCTGCCCGCCGAGGAGGGCAACCTCTGTTTCACCGGGCAACCCCTGGACTTGAAGGCCGGGGAGACGCGCCAGGTGGCGCTGGGCGCCACGGGCTTCCAAATGAAAGGCCGGATCGCCGCCCCGGGCAAGCTGGACTGGTCCCGCCAAATGGGATTCCTGCGCCTCCAGACCACGGGCGGCCCGGAGCTGGAATTCTCTTTCACCTTTGGCCTGGATGGCCATTTCCGGCTGGCTGGCCTTCCGCTGGAGGTGGACCGCATGGAGCTGGCCCTGTTCCAGCCGCCGATCATGACGGGCGTGGTCCGGCTGGACCGTTACCGCAAATTGAGCCTTACGCCCCAATCGATGCTGGATGTCCAAACCGTGGACCTGGAGGTGGTCAAGCCTGCCCGGCCCGGCGAGCCGGCGCCGGATTTCACGGTGGCCACCCTGGCGGGCCAACCGCTCCAGCTGGCGGATTTCCGGGGCCGCTGGGTGCTGCTGGAATTCTGGGCCGGCTGGTGCAATCCCACGCTCTCCTCCTTCCCGCACCTGCGGGCCGCTTGCGATGCGTTCGGCAAGGACGCCCGGGTTGCCATCCTCAGCCTCAGCCTGGACGAAGATCCCGCTTCCGCCAAGCGCCTGGCGGAACTGCGGCATTTGCCCGGGATCCAAGGCTGGGCCGGATCCTGGGCCCGAACCGGTTTGCCGGCCCGGTACGCCGCCGAATTCATCCCGGCTGCTTTCCTGGTGGGGCCGGACGGCCTCCTGCTCGAGGCCAACCTGCCCGGCGAACAAATGGCCGGAACCCTGCGCAAACACCTCTCCGCGGCAAAGTAGTGCCTGGAGCTGGGGGGTGCGAAGGTTGACCGCTTTTATCAGATTGCCTGTGGCCCGGCTGGCAATAACAGCATCAAACCGCCAGGCGCCGTTCCTCCCACCAAAACAGGAGCCCGCCGGTGGCGGCCCAAAGCAGGTTGATGACCAGGGTCAGCAAGGCGGCCGCCACCGCCTGCGCGGCGGGGATGCCGAACCAGCCCAGCATGACCAGGGCCGCACCCTCCCGCACCCCCAGGCCGGCCATGGAGACCGGCAGGGCGGTGATGGCCGAGATCAGGGGGAAAATCCAGAACAGCCGGAGCCAGGGAACCGGCTCGTGGGCCACCGCCTGCAGGCTCAGGGCCAGGACGCTGCTGAACATGAGCTGCACCAGCGCGCCCAGGGCCACGCTGCGCAAGGCCACGCGGGGATTTTGGGCCAGGCGGGCCACGCCGGCGATCAGCGCTTCAACCGTCCGCGCCAGGAAACCCGCCCGGCGGAAGCGGAGCAGCAGCCAGGCGGCCGCCAAAAGGCCGGCCAGCCCGGCCAGCAGCAAGCCGGCGGCCGGGTAGGAGAAGTGGATTTTCCCGCGCAGCTTTTCGATCTCCTCCACCGCCAGCGCCCCCAGCAGCAGGAGGGCCACCACCACGCTGCCGCCCGCCGCGGCCAGGCGGTCCATCCAGGAGGCCGCCAGGATTTCCGGCACCGGCTGGCGGTGCCACCGGCCATAAAAGGCGGATTTGGCCACATCCCCCGCCGCCGGCCCCAGCAGCAGCGTGTTGAAAAAATGGCCGATCAGCGTGGAGCGGAAGGTCACGGTGCGGCTGATGGCCAGCCCTTTGAGCCGCAGCATGAGGTGCCAGCGGCAGGCCCCCAGCAGGTAGGCCACCCCGAAACAGAGCAGCCCAACCAGCCACCAGCCCGGGCGCAGGTGCGTCAGCTGGCGGCCCAGCAGGGGCCAGTCCACCCGCCGGAAAACCAGCAGCAGGAAAACCGCCGACACCAGCAGGCACAAGCCCATCCGCCAGGTTTTCGGAGCTGATCGCACCCCGCCGCTCATGATTCGGGCGGCCCGGAATTTTGGTAATCGTTGATCTCCTGGCGGAGCCTGACGGCGCAATCCGGGCAGATGCCGTGCGAGAAATTAGCCCCCGAATGCTGCGCCACGTAGGCCTCCAATTGGCTCCAATAACCCTGGTCGTCGCGGATCTTCTTGCAGTAGGCGCAGATGGGCAGCAGGCCGGTGAGCGTCTTCACGCTGCCCAGCGCATCCTGCAGCTGATGGATCAGTTTTTCCCGCTCCAGCTCCAGGTTTTTGCGCTCCGTCACGTTGCGGCTGATGCCCGCGAAGCCCACCAGCCGGCCAGCCGTATTGCGCAAGGAAGCCGTGGTATTGGCAAACCAGTGGCGGGCGCCGCCGGCCTCGGTTACCGAATGCTCCTTTTCCAGCATGGGCTGCCCGGAGTTCTTCAGCCATTGCTCCTCCAGCCGCAGCTTTTCGGCCAGTTCCGCGGGCCAGATTTCAAAGTCGGTTTTCCCCTCCAGCGCGGCGGGATCAGGCAGCCCCACCTGTCTGGCCAGCGCCAGGTTGCCGAGGATGAAGTTGCCCTCCTCGTCCTTGATGTAGATCGATTCGGGCAGGTGGTCCATGAGCGTGCGCAGCAGGCCCAATTCCTCCGCCATGGATTGCTCCTGGTGCCGCCGCCGCGTGATGTCCCGGCCCACCGCCAGCAAGCCGGTCGTTTTGCCCTGGCTCGAGAGCAGGGTGGTGTTGATCTCCAGGCTGAGCCGGTCGCCCGCCTTGGTGATCAGCTCCAGCTCCATCAGCGGCAAGGCCTCCCCGCTCAACCGGCGGGCGAACCAGGAGAGGAAATGCTGCTGCTGCTCCACCACCAGCAGCTCCGCCAGGTGGCTGCCGATGGCCTCCTCCCGGGGGAAGCCGGTCACCAGGATCCCCATGGGATTGAGGTTGCTGATCCGGCCCCGGAGATCCAAGGCCAGCATCACATCCGGGGAGTGTTCAAAATAGCTTCCGGTATCGTTGACGTTCATGGCAGAAACACTCTTGCTGGGTGGTGCTGGCTCCGGGCCGGATCACCGGCCAGGCTTGGTTGGCGGTGGGGGGAACGGCTCAAAACCACTTGCTTCGGTCGAAAATCCCTCATGTTTCAGTTGGCACCATAAGGCCAAAGCCCGCCCCCCGGCACAAGCAAATTCGCCGCCGCCCATTCCCGCCCCAGCCCCTGGATCGTCCAGATTTCCCTTTTTATTTCCTCGCCAGAACACTACTTTGGGGCCTTATTGGATTATGGGATTGCGTTTTTTAAATACCTTATCGCGCGCCGTGGAGGATTTTGTCCCGCTGGACCCTCAAGGCAGGAAAGTGGGCATGTATTGCTGCGGCCCTACGGTTTACGACCTCGCCCACGTGGGCAATTTCCGCACCTTCGTCAGCGCGGACCTCGTCCGCCGCTGGCTGGAGTTCAAGGGCTATGCCGTCCAGCACGTCATGAACATCACCGACGTGGAGGACAAAATCATCGCCCGGGTCCGCTCCGCGCAAGTGGCCATCACGGATTATACCCGGAAATATGAGGAGGAATTCCTGGCGGACCTGCGCACCCTCGGCTGCCGCCTCCCGCACCAGATGCCGCATGCCACCGCCCACCTGGCGGAAATGATCACGCTCATCGGCCAGCTGCTCGAGCGGGGCGTGGCCTACTCCACTCCGGACGGCTCGGTTTATTTCAGCATCCAGAAATACCGCGAGCGCGGCCACCAATACGGCCAGCTGGTGAACCTGAATTTCGAGAACCTGCGCGTGGGCGAACGGGTCCGCAACGACGAATACGCCAAGGAATCCCTCGCGGATTTCGCCCTGTGGAAGGCCCGGGTGCCCGAGGATGGCGCGGTCTTTTGGCCCAGCCCCTGGGGCGAAGGCCGGCCGGGCTGGCACATCGAGTGCAGCGCCATGAGCATGAAAGTCCTGGGCCGCAGCTTCGACTTGCACCTGGGCGGCGAGGATCTGGCCTTCCCGCACCACGAGGACGAGATCGCCCAAAGCGAAGGCGCCGGGCTGCATGCCCCGGGCGAGCGGTTCGTCAAATACTGGCTCCATGTGGCCCACCTGCTGGTGGAAGGCAAAAAAATGGCCAAATCCCTCGGCAACTTCTTCACCCTGAGGGATTTGTTGGGCAAGGGCCATACCGGCCGGGAAATCCGTTACCTGCTGCTCACCGCCCATTACCGGGAGTCCTTCAACTTCACGCTGGAGGGTTTGCAGGGCGCCCGCACCGCCCTGGCCCGCCTGGATGAGTGCCTGGCCAAATTGCGGGAAGCCGCCGCCGGAGCCGCTGCGGCTGATGCCGAGCCGCAATTGATCGCATCTTTCACCGCCGCCCTGGACGACGATTTCAATATTTCCGCCGGCTGGGCCGCCATTTTCGAATGGGTCCGCCAGAAAAATAAAGCCCTGGCGGAAAACCAGCTCACCCCCGCGCTGGCGGCGGCCGCGCTGGCGGCCTGGGAACGGCTGGATGCGGTGCTGGGGATTGGCGCCCAGGCCGCAAGCGAGGCGCCGGCCGAAATTGTGGCCCTCCTGGAACAGCGCCAGGCGGCTCGCAAGGCCCGCGATTTCAAGCGTTCTGACACCTTGCGGGACGAAATCAAGGCCCGGGGCTGGATCATCGAGGACACCCCCAAAGGCCCGAAACTTAAACCCGCCTGATCCGGAGAGCTCCCCCTTGGCCGCCGCTCCTCGCCCACCCAAACCCGCCTGTGCCAGGCGGTTATTGGCGGTTTTGGCAGCCGGGCTGTGCTGGCCTGCCCTGGCCTCCGGCCAAACGCTGGATGCGCTGGCTTGGGATTCCATGAGCAAGGAAATCCGGCCCAAAACCAACGCTGCCCAGGCCGTGGTGACTTTCAGCGTCACGAACCTTTCCCAGGCCCGCGTGGAAATCCGCACGATCCAGGCCTCCTGCGGATGCACTGTCGCCAAAACGCCTGCCCAGCCCTGGATTTTGGAGCCTGGCCGCCAGGGTGTGCTGGAGGCCCGCACCGACTTGCGGGGCAAGCGCGGAATCCTGAACAAATACCTGGCCGTGGATTCCTCGGCTGGCTACCAGGTTTTGCACTTTAAGATTGATATCCCCGAAGCTGCCGGGGCCGATCCCAAACTGGCCGGCCGGGAGCGCAACCTGGTGGCCGCCCTGGCTGATCGCCAGGCGGTTTTCCGGGGCGATTGCGCCCGGTGCCATGCCTTGCCCGCCCAAGCCCAGGAAGGGGAAGGCCTTTACCAGGAAGTGTGCGCCATCTGCCATGAGGCGCCCAAGCGGGCCTCCATGGTGCCGGATTTGTGCGGCATCAACGGCCTCCGCAACCGCTCCTATTGGCAAAAATGGATCACCCGCGGGAAAGTCGGCTCCCTCATGCCCGCTTTTGGCCGGGCCGAAGGCGGCCCGTTGAGCTTGGAGCAGATCACCTCCCTCGAGGATTACCTGCTCCGGCGTTTTGCGCCCCCGGGCTTGCCCACCCCTTCCATTCCCAGGCGATGAGCGGCTTTTTCATATCTTTTGAAGGCAACGAGGGCAGCGGCAAATCCACCCAGATCGGCCTGCTGGCGGAACGGCTCCGGCAGGCCGGCCGGCCGGTGGCCCAGCTCCGGGAACCCGGAGGCACCCCCATCGGCGAGGAGATCCGCCACACGTTGAAGCATAGCCCCGCCAACCATGCCATGACCCCGGAGACGGAGCTGCTCTTGATGAACGCCAGCCGTGCCCAGCTCGTCCGGGAAGTCATCCGGCCCGCCCTGGCCGGGGGCCACGTGGTGCTCTGCGACCGTTTTTACGATTCCACCGTGGTTTACCAAGGTTACGGCCGTGGCTTGCCCATGAACCTGGTCCTCTCCATCATTGAAGCCGCCGTGGGTGAAACGCGCCCCAGCCTGACCCTCTTTCTCGATATTCCACTGGCCACCAGCGAGTTGCGCCGCATCAGCCGCCAGGGGAACCAGCCCGCCGTCAGGGATCGGTTCGAAGAGGCCGAACGGAGTTTTTTTGAACGGATCGAGCGGGGCTACCGCCAGATGGCCGCCGCCGATCCCAGGCGAATTCAGGTCATCGACGCCACCCGGGCCGTGGCGGCGGTCCACGAAGCTATCTGGCAATGTGTGGCAGCCCGGTTGCCCGCGCCCTGATTCTTTCTTCTCCAAACCCGTGTCTTAAAGCCGCCGCGTCAAATTCCACTTCCGATCAAAGCGCTCCGCCATTTTCCGTTGCGTCTGCTGCGCCATATGGGGTGCTGGGCCAATCGATGGCGGCCGCCTCCGCCGGAAAACAAAAACTCCAGCCATGGCTGGAGGTGTTTCTCCAAGGCTTCCTTCCACGGATTATCAAACTGATCTTCTGGGCGGCTCATGGCACGTTACGGTGACGGCGCAGGCTCAGTCTTCACCATTCAGACCACCGGCCTATGGTTGACTGTCAAACGCCTGGTTCGACCGTTTAACATCAAGTTCGGCCGCTGTCGATTGGATGTCGCGGATTGGCTTGCCAGAATAAACCATGGAGACCAGTCCGGCCTTCATTTTCAAGCTGAGCTTTGCGCTCTGCACTGGCCCGTAAATTGCTGTTGCCACCGGCCCCGGAAACTAGTAAATATGTCATCAGAATCATGAACGAGCCAGCAATGGCTTGGAAATATCGGAGGCCCTTACACCCGGTTTAACCCATCCGGTTGGCTGGCCTTCGCCCTTTTCCCATGCTTCCGGAGGATTTTTGGGCGTGGTTCAAACTGTTCATTGCGGGCAGTTTGCCACAACAGAAAGGACAGAGAGGATTAAGTTATGTTGAATAAAGTCGAACAACCGGCCGGTTCCCGACAGCGCCGAAGCTCAAGGAACCTGCTGGTTGCCATGCTTGGATTGTTGGCGGCCACCACGGCGGCCAACGCGGGCGACGCGTTTTACAACCTGGATACCGATCCCACCAAGGATCCTGAATTCA